>CALQLO010000083.1 GCA_943331445.1 Akkermansia muciniphila | reverse complement strand
TGTCGGCCTCGGCGGCCTCGGCCACATGGGCGTGAAGCTCGCCCGCGCCTTCGGTGCCCATGTCGTGCTCTTCACGACCTCTCCCTCCAAGGTTGCGGATGGCCTTCGCCTCGGTGCCCATGAAGTCGTCGTGTCCACCGATGCTGCCGCGATGGCCAAGCACGCCTCCTCGCTCGACTTCATCCTGGACTGCGTGTCGGCCAAGCACGATCTCAACGCCTACCTCTCGCTCCTGCGTGTCGACGGCACCCTCTGCATCGTCGGCGTCCCTGAGCAGCCACTCGCCGTCCATGCCTTCAGCGTGATCATGCCACGTCGCAACTTCAGCGGCTCCTGTATCGGCGGCATCGCCGAGACCCAGGAGATGCTGGAGTTCTGCGCCAAGCACGGCATCGTCTCGGACATCGAGCTGATCCCGATTCAGAAGATCAACGAAGCCTGGGACCGCATGATCAAGCAGGACGTGCGTTATCGCTTCGTGATCGACATGGCGTCGCTGAAGACGGCCTGAGCGAGTTACTTCGCTTCAGTCTTGGATGCGGCCGATGCGGCATCCGCAGGAGTCCTCGCCAACATTTGGTAAAGCGGGCTGGATGCTGGAATAGTGAGCTCTTGGCGGATATTGCGGAAGAACTCCTGAAGCCGATTGGTCTTGGCTAGGAGGATCGGGTCCGTCGCGAGACGGGCCAAGAAAGCCTTATCCTCGACCATCATCCGCGCATACAACGTCGCGCGGTCATCGGTGGCGATGTTCATACCATAGGCTTCGGCGAAGCCCTTCCGGCTCGCATTGTCCTTGGAATAAGTAGGTTGCCCTTCGGCACCGACGGAGTTCGGACCAATCCGATATTTGAAACCGGGTTCGTTCAGCGTATCCCAACTCGCGCCGAACAGCGGGCCACCCGCGGTCGTGAACTGGCGTTCCATCGCGTGAAACACCTCATGGTGCGTGGTGCGGCTGAAGAAGGCCCGGGAGTTGGCATCCTCGGGCTTGAACGAATTCAAGCCGTAGGCGACGGCGGGCTTGGGCAACCAGCTGAAGCTCTGCCCGGCCAGCTTCACGTCGCGGAAGACAAACTCGTCCAAGATGTAGATATTACCGAAGCCCAAGCGGGTGACGATCGCTTCCGGATAGATGTCGAGCTCCTCGCGCAGCATGCGCACGAAGGCCTTAAATTGGGCGATTTTCTTGTCGGTGAAATAGGAATAGACTAAGCGCACCTTCGCGGGCATCGGCGGGGCCGGCGAGCCGGGAGCCCAGAGCACCGTGATCCCCCACTTCTGCTCGATGCGACGCAAGTCGGCCTGGATCTCGGGGTCTTTCTTGATCTGGTCGACGCTTGTCAGGTCACTGAGGTCGTTCGTGCAGACAATCCGCTGAGACTCCGGGATAATCGCGAGCTGCTCGAAGAACGCCTGATCAAAACCCTTGTCCTGCGTGGCCAAGAAATCCTTCATGACGGCGAGTTTCTGGGCGACCGATGCGTCCGCCTTGGCTTCAGCGAGCAGATCAAGGTGTTCGAATGGGTCCCACAAAAGACCGAACAAGGCGGCCCGCGAGTCGGCACCGGCTAAGCGCTTTCCAATGGGCGTGGTGGACGCGGTGGCCGGCTTGGGTAGTTTCTTCCAGGCGTCGAACGAGATCGGATCGGCGGGAGCCTTATGATCCTGGAGCAGGAAGCCGATCAGGGTCTGATGGATATGGCGCGCCTTGGAAAACTCCTGCACCGCGGTGAGCTTAGCCGGAACCGTTAGCGCGATGGCATCAGCCGACTTGAATTCAAATGACGACAGGGAGACAGGCGTAACGCCCGACGCGGAACGCTTGGACAAGAAAGATTCGGCCAGCACAAGCTGGCGCGGTCCATGGTGCTTCAGGAAACCCGCTGGATAACGCTTGAGCTCCTCTTCCACCCATCCGAGCACCTTCACCGTGCCGGCGAGATTCGCATCGGCGACCGGGGTGACAGCGTAGGACGCCGATAATGCCTTGTCGTCCGATTGAGCTGACCGGATCTCGAGATCATACTGGGCCTTGAACCGGCCCTTCAGGTCGGCGAGCTGCTGGCTGGCGGGGATCGGTTCTGCCGCAATCAAAACCCCGAGACCGAAGCCCAAAAACATCAGGGCATGGCGAAGCGAGCGTTTCATGGGGGTAGGCTCAAACTAGGCCAATCCTCCCGAATGACCACCCCAAGTTTCGAAGCAAACGCAGAGCCGGCCTAGACAATAGATGAATCGAGCTGCCTTGGGTGGCGCGGGTTGTCCCCAACCCGCCGTTGACCGAGGAGAGGTAATTAGGACAGCACGTGGTGCTGTCCCTACCTTAAAAACAAACCGGCCGCCCGGATGGGCGGCCCTTTTTATATGCTAATAAGCAGGCTTACTTGAGCAGTTCCTTGACCTTGGCTTCCATCGCGTCGGTCCAGATCTGGTAACCCTTTTCGTTAGGATGCAGGAGGTCGGGCATGATGCTCTTGGGGAGAGTGCCGTCGGCTTCGAGGAACTTGGCGCCGACATCGAGGAAGAAGACCTTCTTGTCGTCAGCGAAGCCCTTCACGATGGCGTTGGTGGCTTCGTTCTGTTGGCGGAACTTGTCCTCCTTGTTCGCACCGCGCGGGAAGATGGCGAGGATGAGAATCTTGGCGTCGGGGCACTTCTTCTGGAGGCTGGCGATGATCGCCTTGATGCCTTCAGCGGTCTGTTCAGCGGTGCACTGGTAGACGGCGCCGTTGAGCTCCTTCTGGGCGCGGCCCTGGTGGCCGGTGTTGTTGGTACCGATCATGAGCACGATTTCCTTCGGCTTCAGACCGTCAAAGTTACCATGGTCGAGGCGCCAGAGGACGTGCTCGGTGCGGTCGCCGCCGATGCCGAAGTTAGCGGCCTTCAACGGGGCCCAGTTCTTTTCCCAGATTGCCTTGCCGCGGCCATCCCAGCCGTGGGTGATCGAGTCGCCGAGGAAGACGAGCTGCGCTTCGCCCTGCTTCGAGATCACGTTGAAGGATTCATGGCGCTTTTCCGTGCCAGGGTGGAGCACCGGCTGGATGGCGTAGTTCGTGTCAGCCGAAGCGGCGACGAGGGACGCCACGAGGGCGACGAGGGACGTGAGGCG
>CALQLO010000082.1 GCA_943331445.1 Akkermansia muciniphila | reverse complement strand
TTGGTAATTCACGCGGAAGCGAAGGAGCCAGCCGCCGTGTCCTTGAAGGTAAAGCTGATCGGGGTGCTTAGGGTCGATGGCATACCCGGCATTGGCGAAGGTCTGGGCGCTGAGCCATTCGCGGCTCAATTTACCATCGCTAGCGTTCCACTCGCTGACGCGGTCGAAGCCGTGGCGTTCGACCACGACGAGGTGATCTTGACCCTGCGCATCCCGCCAGCAGGCGAGCTTTTCCGGTGACATGAAAGATTCCGGGTCGTAGCTGCCGGAGCGCTGCACGGCGAGTTTACCGAAGGTGCGTAGAAGCTCTCCTGACGCGGAGAACTGCAAAACACGATTGGTCTGGGCGTAGGCGATGTAGACGCGTCCGTGTGAGTCCACTTCCAGGTCGCTGGGGGCGGTGTGGTCGGGTAGTTTGAAGGCGATTTTCAACTCTGACTCGGGAATGCCGTCCTTCAGGCTGGCGGCACTGATCGCAAAGCCGTCACCGGCTTTATGGAGGACCCAGAGGCGGTCGCCCCAGCGTGCTACCACGCCCAAGGGTTCCTTTACGGATACCGTCGCGAGTGGCCGGGCGGATTCACCGTCGAGGATGATGATTTGATTCACCCTGTCCGTTGGGCTTTCTACGGGCTGATACCATTTCTTCTCATCGCGAATCAGTCGGCCGCGTTCCGCTAGGTACACGAAAGACTTCCCTGAGGTCGCATTTCGCCAGGCCGCCATTGCGGTGACATGGCCTTCCTGCAGGTGCACGTTGTTGCGGTAGCGGGCGTTCTTGTCGCCGAATTTCTTGCCATCCGTGCGGAAGACAAAGCCTTCATTCTCGCTACACCATGCGCTGAAGCCGTCGGTGGCCACGGATTTACCGCCGGCGGCGCCCCCGGAATTAAAACCCGGAGAAGCTTGGTCGTAAGAGATTGGTTGATTGAAATCCGCATGGTAGAAATTCCGCGCATTCTCGAGGTATTGATAGCAGAACACGCCCACGCCATTCGCGCCGACATCCACGTCGCCAAGGGGGCTGTTCACCGGATCGCCGACCACAATGGGAGGTTTCGCTTCACCGGGTTTCGCCCGCCAGGCGTCTGCACTCGTGATATAGCGAGGCGTGATGGAATGGTATTCGCCGTCCACCGCCCATTTCGCGGCGGGCATGTAGATACCCTTGAGTGCATAGGTGCCTGGAGGGACCGGCATGAAGTTGTCGTCTAAGCCGTTCCATGTCTCGGTGAACTTTCCGCCATTCTCCGCGGTCACGGTCCGGACGGCCCCAGCGGTGAATTGACTGATAACCCAGGCGGGGTTCTTCGCGTCGACGATGGCTAGGGTGACGCGGTAGGTTTGCGGAAGCGGTCCTGTGCTGGGGAGTTCATAGCTGACGGGCACGCCGGGCGGGATGACTTGAGCTGAGGCGAGGGCGGCGAGCAGGCCAAAGAGAGTTAACAGCAGGGGGCGCATGGGGATGAGCCGATGTCATTTTGCGGACGACCCGCACGCAACCTTCTTCCGGCTAAGGCTTGTTTGGCCGGCGGGTCCTGGAGGATTTAAGTGACCAAAGCTTGGCCTTTGGATTACTGGTGGGAGGGCTTTAGGACGAACTTGTGCGCCGTCGTCTGGCGCAGGGTGTCGATCTTGGCTTCAAGTTCCGCGACCTGGCCGTCGAGCTTAGCTAGTTCCTTATTGCGGGCGTCTTCAAATCCGGGCCACTTGGACCAATCGGCAGGCACGTATAGCTGCACGTCGCGCCAGCGTTTGTAGAAGGCATTATTTTTAGCCACGACCGTTACCCACAGCTGGCGAGCTTGCTCGGTGATGGGCCCGGCGGTGAGCGTCAGGTTGCAACCTGCGGCCAGTTCCTGGGCCGAGAACACCGCGGCGGGCTTGTCATCGATGAGCAGCTGATATTTGGCGGCGGTCAGTCCGGTGATTTTCAGTTCATAGCGGCTGAGGTCAGCGAGCACAGGGATGAGTTTGGTCGCCGCTTCGTTCTGCGGGCTGAAGGGCATCGGCAAGGTCTCGTCCTTGCGGATGAAACTGAGGCTTCCAGCCTCCGCTTTGACTTCGGTAACCTGGCAGCCAGATGAGGCCACGAGCTTGCCGGCAGCCGTCAATTCGACGCCGGAGACGGCGGCGGGGGCGCCCAGTGCTTTCAAGATTGCCCAGCCCATGACCGTGTGACCGACGGGCCCGGGGTGGACGGCGTCGCCACCGCCGATAAAGGCTGTGGGGTTGGCTTGGCGGGCGCTGAGCATGACGGCCATGTACGGGTCAAATTGATCGGCGAAGAGGACGTTTTCCTTGGCGGCGATTTCACGCAGGCCATCCGACATTTTCCGGAGCGAGCCGTTCTTTGCATCCTTATCCGGGTCTGGGCGCTTTTCTTCGATGGGCTGAGGCGTCAGTAGGGCGACGCGCGCATGGTTGGCTTTGAGTAGGGCCACGAGCTGGGTTTGCTTGTCGATGTAGCCTTTGTAAATACCTTCATCGTGTGCGCGATAACCGTGGTCGTTCATGCCGAAGTCGATGGTGACGAACGTGGGTTTGAGTGGGAGCATGTCGCGTGCAGCCCGACCAAGACCACCCCGGGCGGTGTCGCCACCCCAACCGATATTACGGAAGCTGAGTTTCCACTGCGGGAAGCGGCTGAGCGTATAGGCTTCGATGACCGTGGTGTAGAGGCGCTGCTCAGTAATGCTGTCGCCCAGTAAGACCACGCGGTCGCCGTCATGGATGGGGAACTCCGCGGCCGTCGCGGGGCGGGTGAGGGCGGCGAGGGCCATGGCGAATAGGGCCAAGGTGGTGGATTGAGTCTTCATGGTTCGGGGTATGGGTTATTTGAGGGTAGAGTCGAAAGGGGGTAACTCCTGGGTGCTTAGGTATCCTCTAAGGCCCGACCTAGCCATACCCCTTTTTGTTCCGTTTGTTGAGGCGAATCTTAAGCAGACTCGCCTGCCAGGGCTGGTTTAAGGGCTTTTATTTCTTTTCAATCGGAGCGCCCAGGTTGGCGGCGGGACTGGCCTTGCCTGCGGGATTGGCGATGCCGGCGTGTTCCATCAGAAAGCGATTTCGCAGTTCGGCGAGGCGCGGGCCTTGGTTGTGTCCGATGAGCGGTGCGAG
>CALQLO010000081.1 GCA_943331445.1 Akkermansia muciniphila | reverse complement strand
TGTTGCTCCAGGAAGGTGAGGGCACGGCGGGCACCCAGGGCGACGAGGAACCAGTTGTCGTTACGGGGCGAATCGACCGGATCGAGCGTGAAGGCGTCGGGCTTGGTGCCGCCGGCAAAGTGGTTGACCTTGTTGCGCTGCGGTGGGTGGGTGGCATCGAGCGTGCCCCAGTCAGTATTGAGGCCGTCGTAGATTTTACCATCGGCGAACGTCATCTTGTTGCCGCCCCAATTGAGCGAGATGCCCGCGTAGCCAAGTTTGGCGTTGGTCGTAACCGAGGCGAGGCTGGCCGACTGGCCACCGCCGTGGATTTGCAGGATGGCTGGTAGGTTCTTGGCGCCTTTCGGGAAGGCGTAAAAAGCCGCCATGGTCGCGGGCTTTCCGTTGAAGGTGCCGATGCGATAGCGGATGACGCGACAGACAATGCCATCCTGCTCCCACTCTTTGGTGACCTCGACCTCAAGGGGTTCCTTGCGCGGGTCAAAATCGCCCCAGAGCTCATCGAGGTTCTGCGGCACCTTGCCGTCTTTCAATGGAGGTAAGGTCTCTGCGCTTAGGTGCGTCAGCAGGGCCAGTAGGCAAAGCAGGAGGAATCTCATCGGGGTCAGCCTACGCTGAGCAGTCGCTGGGCTCTGTCGAATGACAAAACCAATCATCACCGCCGTTGTCAGTGCATCAGGGTAGGGACAGCACCACGTGCTGTCCTTGTTCGACAGGTAGGGTCGGGACCGCGTCACGACATGGCGGCCTAGGGTAGGGACGGCTCTCCGAGCCGTCCGTTAGGACCAATCAGTCGGCGTGCTCGGAGAGCCCGCCCTACCCCCGTATCCACCCGATCAGCTTACTGAACCAGCGGGTGGGTTTCGCGGCGGCGCCGCGTCGTTCGCGGAGGAGGGCGAGGATTTCCTGGCGGCCAAACATCGTCGCGTAGTCGACGGGCGTCGAGCCGCCTTGGTCGGCCAGCGGATCCGCGCCGGCGTCGAGGAGTAGGGTGGCGATTTCCGTGTAGCCCTTGAAGGCCACACCGCCGAGGGGCGTCTGGCCCTTGTCGTTACGCAGGTCGACAGTGGCGCCCGACTTCAGCAGCAACTTCACGGCCTCGGTTCGGCCATGGTAGCTGGCCAGCATTAGCAGCGTGTTGCCCTTCGCGTCGCGCGCATCGACCGCCAGGCCGCCCTTCAGCAGGGCGCCAAGGCCTTCGGCATCGCCATTGCGGGCCAAGTCCGCGGCCGCGTCGGAGAGGAGGTCGGAGTTCATGCTGAACCAAGCAGCTTACGCAGGCCGGCTTCGTCGAGGACAGCGACGCCGAGTTCCTGGGCCTTGGTGAGCTTGGAGCCAGCTTCTTCGCCAGCCACGACGTAATGCGTGTTCTTGCTGACGCTGCCCGAAACTTTGCCGCCGGCTTTTTCGATCAGGTCACGGGCTTCGTCACGACCGAGCGTGGGCAGGGTGCCGGTGAGCACGAAGGTCTTGCCGGCGACGCCTTCGACCGAGCCCGCCGCGGCGGCTTCGATGAGGTTTAATCCGGCTTGGCGCATGGCCTTCACCCAATCGCGGTGATTAGGGTCGCTGAAGAAGGAGAGGATGGATTCGGAGACCTCGACGCCGACGCCGGAGATGACGGACTCATACGAGACGCCACCTTTCTTGCCGACCTTGGTGACGAGGAGGTCGCCGGGCTGGGCGACTTCGAGCTTATCCATGGACTTGAAGTGACGAGAGAGGTCCTTGGCGGTCTGCATGCCGACGTTCGGGATGCCGAGCGCATGGATCGCGCGCCAGAGCTCACGCTGCTTGGCCTGAGCTAGGCCGGCCATCATGTTGTCGACAGACTTCTCCTTGAAGCCTTCGAGCATGCGCCATTGCTCGGGGGTGATGGCGAGTGATTCGACCGGTGCATCGACCAACCCGAGGTCCACAAGTTGTTCGGCGACGGCATCCCCGAGACCATCGATATCAAGGCACTGCTTGCTGGCGAAATGGACGAGGCGCCGAATCTTCATGTCACGCGAGGGGGCACGGAGTTTGTAGGCGGCTTCTTCGCCGTCGCGGGTGGCATCGAGGCCGAGTTCCTTGAGGCGCGCTTCGAAGTTGAACGGCTGGGCGTCGGCGGGACGTTTCGCGAGCACCACGCTGAGGACCTGCGGGATGATCTCGCCGGCCTTCTGGATGCGCACGGTGTCGCCTTCGCGGATGTCCTTGCGGGCAATCTCATCGGCGTTGTGCAAGGTCGCGCGGGCGACGGTGGAGCCGGCGAGGAGGACCGGGTCGAGTTCGGCGACGGGCGTGATGGCACCGGTGCGGCCGACCTGCATGCTGATTTTGCGGAGGATGGTCGAAGCCTGGTCGGGCGGGAACTTAAACGCCACGGCCCAGTGCGGGAACTTGCTCGTCGTGCCAGCGCGGCGCTGGTCCTCGAGGCGATTGACCTTCACCACGGCGCCGTCGGTGGGGAACGGAAGGTCGCGACGCAGGATGTCGAGCTGCTGAATGGCTTTCCAGGCGGCATCGACCCCTTGCTGGACGTCGATGTCATCGCGGATGGGGAAGCCCCATTGCTCAAGCTGTTGTTTGAATTCTTTTAGGGACGCGAAAGCGGAAGACGGTTCACACGCACCGAGGCCATAACAGACGATACTAAGGCGGCGGCGCTGGGCTTCCGCGCTGTCGAGGAGCTTAAGGGTGCCGGCCGCGAGGTTGCGGGGATTGGCGTAGAGGGCCTCGCCCTCTGCTTCGCGGAGTTGGTTAAGGCGCTGGAACTCCGTGAGCTCCATGTAAATCTCGCCACGGACCTCGAGGAAATCGGGCGCACTTTTAAGTGTGCGTGGTATCTCGCGGATGAGGCTCACGTTGGCCGTCACGTCGTCGCCCCGGGCGCCATTGCCGCGGGTGACTGCGCGCACGAACTTGCCTTTCTCGAAGGTGAGCGAAACCGCCACGCCATCGATTTTAGGTTCGACGACAAATTCCAGCCCCGTGCCGCCTAGGGTCTTGTAAAGACGGTCGCCGAAGGCGCGGAACTCAGCTTCGTCGTACGTGTTATCCAGCGACAGCATTGGGGCCTTGTGGTCGGCCTGTTGGAAGCCTTCCGACTTGTCGTCGCCGATACCTAGGTCGGGTCCGGCGAACATCGGATGGGCGCGTTCTAGGTCGGCCAACTGGTCGACCAGCTTATCGAAATCGAAGTCGGAAATCTTCGGGGCGTGCTTCTTGCGATACAGCTCCTCGTGCTCGGAGATTTCCTTGCGGAGGCGGAGGATGTGATCGCGGGGGGATTCCGACATGGACGTCGGCGGAGGATAAAGGGGGG
>CALQLO010000080.1 GCA_943331445.1 Akkermansia muciniphila | reverse complement strand
GGTAGGGGCAGCACCGCGTGCTGCCCTAAATGCCCCTATGTCGGCACGCAGTGCCGACCCAACCCACGACAGATAACAGCGGTTGGCGGTTGGGAATAACCGGCCGCCGCGGGCCACCCGCGGACAGCGGCGCGACTAGGCCGTCCCTGCCCGACGCGTCAACCCAGGGTCCGGCGATTCACAGCGATGAAGTTCGCAATCAGGAAATGCTCATCCCGTTCGTTATAGCGCTCAATCCGCATGACCCCAAGCGGCGTGATACGATACAGGTCGAATTCAGCCTGCTCAAAGAAACGCCAAAGGTCGCGGAAGAATACGTGCGTGTCGATATTCGTGCCGCCGAATTCGAATTGGAGAACCTGCGTACGGGTGATGGCTTCTCCAAATCCCTGCAGGACTTTTAATTCATAACCTTCGACGTCGATCTTGACCACATCGAGCACACGCGAACCCAAGCACGTTTTCCAGTAGTCCTCGAAACGCCGGACCTCGACCGTCTCAATGACGTCGAACTGGATATTCAAATGCCCGAGCGAACGCTGGGCTAAACTGGCCATACCGGAACCATCTTTGTCAGCGAAGAGCGGCATGCGGCCGGCCACATCGGATAAGGCCGCCTGCTGCAGGTGCACCTTGGGTTGGCCGTTAAAACGTGTCCGCAATAGATTGAGATTACGGGTCGATGGCTCGAATACATGCACCTCTGATCCGGGGGCACAGCGGATGAGTTCCGCGGTATATTCACCGACATTGCCGCCGATATCCACGGACAGAGACGGAAGTCGATCGAGCATTTTCATGATCATCTTCACCTCTTGGTCGATAGTGGCCGTGCCGTAGCCCTTGCCGCACAACCACGACACGCGACGTTCGATGGACGTCAGCAGGCGGTAAACAGGGCGTAAAGGGCTCGACCTCATAAGGTGCTTATGCCGACCTCCATAAGATTCTGCGATGAAAAACCCAGCCCCAGCGTCTAAGTCTGACTCGCCATTTCACCGTTGGCATCAAAAGTGTGCCCATGGCTACCCGTCGTACTGCGCCCTGGATTGATGTCACAATCCCCTTTGAAAACGGTATGCACACCTGGCCGGGGAATCCGCCCACCGTGATCAAGCCGCACGCTTCACTGGCCAAGGGTGACGTCTGCAATGTCTCGGTCTTCAATCTGAACACCCATGCGGGCACGCACATGGACTCGCCCTGGCACTTCCTCAAAGGCCTTGGCACGATGGATGACCTACCCTTTGAGGCCGTCATCGGCCCCTGCCGCGTCGTCGAAATCAAGGACCAGGAATCCATCAAGCCGGCCGAACTCGCGAAGCTGAAGCTCAAGAAAGGCGAGCGCATCCTCTTCCGCACCCGCAACTCAAGGGTGAGCTGGAAAAAGAAGTCCTTTGATAAGGATTTCGTCTACGTCTCCAAGGAAGCCGCCCAATACCTGGTCGACCAAGGCGTACGCACGGTGGGCATCGATTACTTCAGTGTCGGCGGCTTCTACAAAGACTCCATCCCGACCCACCATATCTTGCTCGGCAAGAAGGTGTGGATCATCGAAGGGCTCAACCTCGCGAAGGCCAAGCCTGGCCGCTACGAGATGATCTGTCTACCGATCCGGATCGCGAAGGGTGACGGCGCCCCTTGCCGCTGCTTGCTCCGTCCGCTCTAGGGCTAGTCGATGGCCTTCTTGCCACGCGCAAAAGCACTCGGCGTCACGCCAGTGTGCTTACGGAACTGCGCCGTAAAGCTGCTCTGATCGCAGAAACCGAGGCGGCGGGAAAGCACGCCGAGTTTCTCCTCGCCCTTGCGAATCCCTTCACAGGCGGCACGGATGCGACACTTCATCCAATAGTCGCGCGGCGAAAGGCCGAGCGCATCCGTGAAACGGCGCTGAAGCTGACGAACCGACAGACCGCAGGCATCCGCGAGTTTCTGGGCCGAAGGGTATTCGGCGACATCTTGCTGGAGCATGCGCGTGGCCGGCCCAATCTTCACATTCATCGAAGCCACGGGCGCCTGCCCCATACACACCCGGGAGACTCCGAGAATACCGATAATTTCCCCTTTACGATTACGTACGGGATATTTGCTCGTCACATGCCAATCCGGCAGGCCGACGGCATCGAGACAGATCTCGATCTTATCCAAGAGCGGCTTGCCCGTGCGGTAAACCTGCTCGTCATCCGAGGTATATGATTCCGCAAGAACACCTGGAGTCAGCTGAACGTCGGTCTTGAAGAGCATCTCCCACGCTTCGCGAAAACCATGACGGGTGGTCCAAAGCCCGCTCGCATAGAGATGCTCGCCCGCACGATTCTTAAGAAAACATAGAAAGCCCGGAAGGGAATCGAAGATCGACATCGTCTCAACATCGACGACGACCTCACGGAGATAGTCCTTCTGCTTTTGCAGAAGCTCAGCTTGGGATGGTGTCGCTTTTGGCATAAACTTGGTCTATGGAGTTAAAAAGCCCCTCAAGGGGAAGCCTAATAGGTGAAACACTTGTTGTTATTATCTAAAAGCGGTTTGCCCCGCAGGTTCCCTCGGGTGATAAAAATACCCCCACATGAAGCCCGTTGTCCAAATCTCCCTAGACCTCACGAACATCGATGAAGCCCTCGAAACCGCAGCCATGGCCATGCGAGCTGGGGTAGATTGGCTGGAAGCGGGCACCCCCCTCATCCTAGCCGAGGGCCTCCACGGCGTCCGCGCCCTGCGTAAAGCCTTCCCGAACACCCCGATTGTGGCAGATTTGAAGACCATGGATGGCGGCTACCTTGAAGCAGAGATGATGGCCAAGGCCGGCGCCACCCATGTGGTGGTGATGGCCCGCGCCCACGAGGAGACCTTAAAGGTGATTGTGAAAGCCGGACGCGACCACGGCGCCAAGGTCATGGGTGATAACCTCGGCTGCCCCGACATGGTCGCGGGCGCTAAGCTCTGTGAAGACTTGGACTGTGATTTCGTCATCCACCACATCGGCTACGACGAACGCCGCGGTATCGCTGCACGCGGACTCCGCATGCCTAGCCCGATGGACCAGCTCCGCGAAGTCGTCCAAGCGGTCAACGTGCCCGTCCAAGCCGTCGGTGGCCTCACCCTCGAACAGGCGGTGCGTTGCCCGGAATACGGCGCCCCGCTCGTCGTCCTCGGCGCTCCGCTGACGATCGATGCCGATGCCTTCAAGACCGCCTCGGGTGACTTAGAGTCTTCCCTGCGCCTCATCTGCCAAAAGGTCCACGCCTACGGCGACGTCAAAGTCGGCCGCTAACTTTCCCCCTATACTCCATACTCTATACTCCATACTCTCTCATGTCCTCCCCCGCCGTCGTTAATTTCGCCCCCGAAAAGGGCTCCGTC
>CALQLO010000079.1 GCA_943331445.1 Akkermansia muciniphila | reverse complement strand
TGTGCTGGCGGAAGGTGCGCGTAGGAGCGAACTCTCCGAGCTTATGGCCAACCATGTTTTCCGTCACATAGACGGGTACGAAGGCTTTGCCGTTGTGAACCTCAAGATTGAGGCCGATGAAATCAGGAGTAACCGTCGAGCGACGAGACCAGGTCTTGATCGGCTTACGGCTGTTGGCCTTCTGGGCGACGGTGACCTTGTCGACGAGATGAGCGTCGACATAGAAACCCTTTTTGCGAGAGCGTGCCATTTTAGGAGAGTGCTAGGAGGGGTTAGACCTGCTTCACCTTCCGGCCGTTGCGGCGGAGGATGATTTGGTTGTTGGAGGCCTTCGCCTTGGTGCGCGTCGGGAAACCCTTCGCAAGCTGTCCCCAGGGGGACTTGAGGTGCTGGCGACCGCCACCACCCTTTTTCTTACCACCGCCACCACCGTTCGGGTGATCGACAGGATTCATGGACATACCACGCTGGCGAGGGCGGATGCCCTTCCAGCGGCTACGACCGGCCTTACCGAGGCTGGCGTTATGGTGATCGACGTTGCCGACGATACCGACCGTGGCGCGGCAATCGGCGTTAAGGTAGCGCTGCTCACCGGAAGGCATGCGCAGAATTGCGCGGCCGTCTTCGATGCCGAGGAGCTGGGCGAAGCCGCCAGCAGAACGGGCGAGCTGGCCACCCTTACCTGGGCCGATTTCGATGCAGTGACTGAAAGTGGCCGGAGGGATCAAGCGCAACGGAAGGGAGAGGCCCGGGGTGAGCTGCTCCTGAGCGGTGTTGGTGCTGACAACCTTGTCGCCAACCTTCAGGCCATCCGGAGCGAGAATGTAATTCAGGGTCTTGTCGGCGTACTCGATCAAGGCCAGGTGCGAAGTGCGGTTCGGATCGTATTCGATGCGAATGACAGTGGCAGGCTGGTCGAGGCGGTCGCGACGGAAGTCGATGGTGCGGTAAAGCTTCTTATGGCCTCCGCCACGACGACGGGAGGTGATGCGGCCGTAGCAATTACGGCCCATAGCACGGTGATTACTTTCCGTGAGGGCAGGCACGGGGCGACCGGCGTGCAGCCCCTCGGTCTTCACGCGCACTAGGAAGCGCGTGCCGGGGGTGATAGGACGATGGGTTACGATGGGCATGACTTTGCGGCTCCGAAAGATTAGGCGAGGGAGATGACGTCGCCCTTCTTCAGGGTGACGATGGCACGACGAGAGTTGGTCTCGGTGAAAATCGAGCCACCCGAAAGGCGGCTCCGACGCAGCTTGCCCTTACGGATGAGGATATTGATCTTCTCGACGGTCACCTTAAAGGAAGCCTCGATGGCCTTCTTGATTTGGGCGCGGTCGGGTCCAGGAAGGACCTCAAAGACGTACTTGTTGGCTTCGGCGAGGCCGGAGGCCTTTTCCGTTAGGATCGGGCGGCTGATGATTTCAGAAGCGGGCTTCATGGGATGACGGTCTTAGTTTTTGGCGCGCTCGAGGACCTTCTTCAGGCCATCTTCCGAGATCAGGATACGCGGGGTGCGCACGAGATCCAGAGCGTTGAGATTGGAGGAATTGGAGAAAATCGCGCGGCTGAGGTTGCGGCTGGCGCGGAGCACCGGCTCAGACCAAGAGCTGTCGACGACGAGCAGGCGCTTGCCGGCAGGGCTCACGTTGGTGAGGACCTTGGCGAAACACTTGGTCTTAGGCTGAGCGACTTCGAATTTTTCGATCACCGAGATGCCGCCGTCAGCGGCGAGCTCGAAGAGCGCACGCTGGAGGGCGATTTTCTTGGCCTGAGCGGTGATGGTCTTGGACCAATCGCGAGGACGAGGACCGAAGACGATACCACCCTTGTACAGCTGGGGAGCGCGCTTGTCGCCGTGGCGAGAACCGCCGGAACCCTTCTGCGGGAGCATCTTCTTACCAGAACCGGAGACTTCGCCGTAATCCTTGGTCTTGGAAGTACCCTGGCGCTTATTGGCCTGGTAGGAAACGATGACCTGCTTGAGCAGAGCAACGCCCTTGGTGCCTTCGAAAGAAGGAATGTCGAATTCCTTCTCGGTGAAGGCGGATCCGTCGGACTTATAAACTTTGAGCTTCATAGCGCTGAGATGCTGAGTGGGTTACTTGGCGGCGATGGCCTTCTTGGCCGGACGAACGAGGACAACCTCGCCGTTGGCACCGGGGAAACTGCCCTTGATGAGCAGAAGGTTTTTTTCCGCGAGGACTTGGACGACGCGGAGGTTCTGGACAGTACGCTGCACCTGGCCCATGTGGCCCGGCATACGCTTACCCTTAAAGACGTGACCAGGAGTCTGGCGCATGCCGATGGAGCCGATTCGGCGGTGCATCATGTGACCGTGGGAGTCAGGCTGGCCATCCATGTTGTGGCGCTTCATGACGCCCTGGAAACCACGGCCCTTGACCGTGCCGATCACGTCGACCATCTGGCCGGCGGTGAACTTCTCGACCGTAATGACGTCGCCGACCTTAGCCTCAGTGGCACCGGCCTGGCGGATTTCGTGAAGATGGGTGTGGGGCGCGATGCCCGACTTGCGAAGGTGGCCGACTTCGCCGGCCGACATGCGGCTCTCCTTCTGCGGACCGAAACCGATTTGGACGGCATCATAGCCATCCTTATCGACGGTCTTCACCTGGGTGACGGGACAGGGGCCCGCTTGGACGACCGTGACAGGGACGAGGTTATTGTCCGCGTCATAGACCTGGGTCATTCCGATTTTTTTACCGAGTAGCTGGTGTTTCATTTTCTAAGAGGCAGGTGGCTGTTGAGGCCGTTTGGTCATTGCTGACCTGCATTAGGCTTGGGATTTCCTTGCGGAATCTTGGTCCTGATAGAGGGGCGTTGGCGGCCTGCGTTGGGTTAGAGGTTAATGTGGAAGGGTTGAGGAGTTAGACTACGATGTTGATGTCAACCCCAGAAGGCAGATTGAGCTTCTTTAGCTCATCCACGGTCTGGGCATTGGGCTCCATAATCTCGATTAGGCGCTTGTGCGTGCGGATCTCGAACTGGTCCATCGACTTCTTGTCGACGTGGGGGGAGCGGTTGACGGTCAGGCGGGAAATGTCGGTCGGCAGCGGCACTGGGCCGGAGACGCGGGCGCCAGTACGCTTGGCGGTGTCGACGATCTCATTGGCGGACTGGTCGACCATGCGATAGTCGAAGCCTTTGAGCTTGATGCGGATTTTGGTGCGGGCCATCGGGAAACGGGTGTGTTGGGGGTAATTAGGTGCGGGCCGGGGCGCGCGAGGAGGTCTCAACGACCTGCTTGAGAATCTGGGCGGGCACCTGCTCGTAGTTGGCGGGCTCCATGGAGTAGGAGGCGCGACCCTTGGACAGGGAACGGACGTCCGTGGAGTAACCGAACATTTCAGCCAGCGGGACGCGGGCCTCGATGTTGCAAAGGCCCATTTTGGTTTCCATGCCCTGAATCTGGCCGCGGCGGCGGTTAAGGTCGCCCATGATGTCGCCCTGGTATTCTTCCGGGGTGACGACTTCGACCTTCATGATCGGCTCGAG
>CALQLO010000078.1 GCA_943331445.1 Akkermansia muciniphila | reverse complement strand
GCACAAGGCAACCTGTGGACGATCTCTTCCCACACCCACTTCCGTCCTGCTGGATATGCTGGCCCTGTCCACGACGAGATCCTGGTCTTCGATAAGCACGGCAAGAACCGCCGTGTCTTCTACGCGAAGACGGACCAGACGATGAACCTAAAGTTAGGTAAAGACGGATGGGTCTATCTTTCGCAACGCAACCGCATCCTGCGTATCAAGGACACGGATGGCGACGGCGTCGCAGACAAGGAGGAAAATGTCGTTACGCTGACAACGGTTACGGATTACCCCCACAACGGACTATCGGGTCTGACTTGGGCACCTTCGGGTGACCTGGTCTTCTCTCTCGGCGAGAACTTCGGTAAGGATTGGGTACTCGCGGGTCCCGACGGGGCCAAACTGAACGGTCGCGGAGAAGGCGGCGTCTTCACCTGTCAGCCCGATGGAACCAAGCTCCGCCGCATCGCCAAGGGCTTCTGGAATCCGTTCGGAATCATGATGCGTTCCAATGGCGAGATCTTCGCGGTCGACAACGATCCGGGCAGCCGCCCGCCTTGCCGCCTCCTGCGGGTCCACGAGGGCGCCGACTATGGCTTCCAGTGGGTCTACGGCTCCGGGCCGATTCACCCCTTCGTAGTCTGGAACGGCGAACTACGTGGTACGCTCGGCATGATCCACCCTTCCGGCGAAGGCCCCTGCTCCATCGTCGAACTCGGCGGCGGCGTACTCATCCCGTCCTGGAGCAATCACTGCGTGGAATACTACCCCCTCACGCGCGCTGGCGCCGATTACACGGCGAAGCAGATAACACTCGTCCGCGGTGGCGAATACCTCCGCCCGACCTGTCTCGCCGCCGGCCCTGATGGCGCGTTCTACTTCAACGACTGGGTCTGGAGCTCCTACCCGATCCACGGCAAAGGCCGCCTCTGGAAGATGGAGATCGACCGGAGCAAGGCCATCTGGCTTAAGCCCTCGGCCGATGCCCCTAACTCGTCGTCGCTCCTCGCGGACGCCCTTCGCTCCGGCGGGAAATCACTGCCCGCCGCCGAACTGCTCTCCCTTGCCCGCGGCGCCGATCACGTGCTGGCCGATTCTGCCCTCGCCGCACTCGCCCGCGATTGGAGCAAACGCACTCCAGCCGAACTCCACGCGCTCCCGACAGCCGATCGCCTCTGGACGCTGGTCGCCCTCCGCCGCCTCGATCTCACCGATGACCGCTGGCTCAAGGCCTGCCTCGAAGACGAAGATGACGAACTCCGCTTCGAGTGCCTCCGCTGGATCGCCGATGGCGTCCTCAAGCAGCATATGTCGTACGTCGAGGCCACGCTTCGTCGCAAGGATGTCGACTTCCGTGTCTTCGAAGCCGCCCTCGCCGCACGCAACACGCTCCTGGGCAAACCGGAAGCGGGCGTGACCGACGCCGAGATGCTCGCGGCCTACGTGAGCGATACGACGATTGCCCCGCGCCTTCGCAGCTACGCACTCCGTCTCATGCCGGAGACTTCGAAATTCCTGACGGTCCGGCTGATGCGTGAACTGATCGAGCTGGGCGATGCCGACCTGTCGCGCGAGACCGTCCGCAACGCCATCTCACGCCGCTCCCCCGAATCACGAGCACTCCTGGCGCATGTGGCGGCAGACGAGAAAGCCGCCCCCAGCCTGCGCGGCGACGCCATCGCCGGGATGTCCATCTCCGACCGCCCGGAACATCTGGTGCTCCTCCGAAAACTGGCCGCCCACACCGACCAGACGGTCCGTCATGAAGCCCTCCGTGCCTTGCGCTATTCCACTCTCGATGACGCCGATCGGCGCCTGCTCGAAGACGTCCGTCGGAAGCACCCTGACTCCTCCGACCTGATCGAGGCGCTGCTCGATGCCTCCAAACTCGCCATCGGTCGCCCAGCCTTCACCGACACGCAGGCATGGCTCCGTCGCCTGGACGCCATCCCTGGCCAACCCGACCTCGACGTCGCCCGCCGTCTGTTTACCCACCCGAAGCTCGCGCTCTGCGCGACCTGTCATCGCCATGATGGCCGCGGTAACGTCGTCGGCCCCGACCTGACGTTGATCAGCCGCCAGACCGATCGCGCCGGGATCCTCCAATCGATCCTTGAACCGAGCCGCGAGGTCGCCCCGCAATACTTCCCGACTCAGCTGGGTCTCGCCGACGGGTCGAGCTTCGTCGGGATTCTGCTGCGATCCTCCGAAGTCGAAACCTACCGCGAGATCACGGGCAAGGAAAAGACGTTCCGCAAGAAGGACATCCTCACCCATGAAGAACTGAAGACTTCCCTGATGCCGCCTGGCCTGGCTTTGACGCTGACCGATGCGGAACTGCGCGACCTGTTGGCTTTCCTTTCCCCACCACACTGACCCGCCATGAAATCCCCAGCCGTAGAGGCTGCCATCGCCCAATCTCGCGCAACGTCATCGATCGCCTTTCCCAATAGGCAAGCGACTTAGCGGACGGGTAAGTGTTCGTGCAGGAACTCAAACGTACCCACGCCGTGAATCATGTGACCAGCATTGAAATATTCGATCCGTGTCCGGGCAGGAATGCCTAGCACATCGTAGAGTCGACGCACCTTGGCATACTCATAACTGACCCATTCGTCCGTCCCTACGCCGTCGCGATGCCCACGCTCTACCATGAAAGGTCGCGGTGCAATCAGGGCCGCCATCTCGGCATAGTTCGCCTGGCGAGCGAGATTCCATTCCCAGATTTCGTACTCCGGGGCGAAGAGATAACTCATCGGCATCTCATCGCTAACGCACTTGCGAATCCATTCATTAAAATCTCCACTACAGATGCTCAGGCAATACTCAGGCAGTAATGCGGGCGTCCGCATCGCACTCTTGCCCCCATAACTCAATCCGTAGAACGCAATCTTCTCGCGATGCACGAAGGGCTGTGAGCCCAGCCACTCAAGGATGCGTTGGTGCTGGCCATTGATCACGCTGTAAAGCGTTAGGCCCAAAGGGTTCAGCTTACGTTGCAAGGTACGAAAAGCGTCGAAACCGCGGTAAGGGTTATGCGGGGCGAAGGTCACATAGCCCTGCTCGGCTAAACGAAGTGCGAAAGCCTGATAATAGCCGAAGGCTTTGGCCTTAGGGTCGGCCGTAAAGACGTCGGACGGCAGTCCTTCCAGGCCATGCTGACAAACTACCACTGGTCGTCGTTCATCAGACCCGATATCCTTGGGCACACACAGCCAACCCCAGGCCATGACGCCATCCCAGACGTCGAGTGTGACCTCATATGCCCGGACCTTATCGTTCTCCCAGAGAAAACGACTGCGGGCATTCATGGGCACATTCGGGTCGGGCAATTTCCCGATGACCGACTCGGCCAAATGACTTCGATAAGTCGCGGTGTATTTCGCAAATTCCGCGACATTCGCCACCGGTAGCTTTTTCCAGAAATTCCGGTCACGCTCAGTTTCCGTCATCCCAATTAGCTTCTGCGAATAAGCCCCCAACTCTCGGACTTGCCGTTCCTGTCGAGTCACATCAATCGCCACTGGCATTGGCTCGCGGGGCTTGCCCTGACTTGAGATTTCCTGCGCTGTCGTTTCGCCCAATAACTTTACAGCCATATCACGCCCGAGGTGCCCGGCAGGCAGCACGGTCAACCAATC
>CALQLO010000077.1 GCA_943331445.1 Akkermansia muciniphila | reverse complement strand
TCGCATTATCGTTTGAGCCGTCAGGAGTATCAGAACACCGTCTACGATTTGCTGGGCGTCCGCTATGACCCCACCAAGCAAGGTGAGCTGAACGAAGACACCCGCTGGCATGGATTTGAACGCATCGGGTCGGAGCTTTCACTTTCGCCGTCGCATGTGGATCGGTATTACCGAGCGGCCGGCATCGTCCTGGACCGCGCCCTCACCACGGCGAGCGTCGAGACGCGTAAAGTCCGCAAGACCGCTATGGAATTACTTCCCGGTGGCGGGAAGGCGCAGCAGGCGGCGCTAGACCGCTTCGGCATCAAGCGCCCCCTGCGCAGCTTCATCTACCCTGGTGCTTATCCGGGCAACGGACCTGAGGCGTTCGCTCCGTGGTGGCTAGGAAAAGGCATCGGCCCAGAATATAGTGGGCTCTATAAAGTCCGTATCAAGGCCAGCGGTATCCGCCCTCTCGGCGGCCAGCCGGCACACCTGACCATCGGCATCCCTGGAGAAAGTGAAAATCCCATGGCCGCCCGACTCCTTGGCATCGATATCACCGCCCCGGAAGACCACCCTGAGGTCTATGAATCAGAGGTGTCACTCGAGTTGCCCGTCGGCCTACGTTTCAACCTAGAAGCCAGCCATCAGCTGAGCGGGGTACACTCTCACCGGCTCTACCCGAGCACGATCTTCACCCATAGCAGCGAGACCATGCTGACCGCTCCGGCTTTCCCGCAGTTATTCGACGACAAAGGCAACGGCCTTTACTCGCTGGCGCTCATCGACTGGATCGAGTGGGAGGGGCCGCTGATATCGGAGGCCGAGAAAGCCCGACGCAAGGGACTGCTGCCACCCGAGAACGCGACGCCCGAGGCTGTGGCGGAGCAACTGCAACGCTTTGCCGAACGCGCCTGGCGACGCCCGGTGAAGAACGAAGAGTTGGAGCTATATCTGCAATCCTACCGCGCCGAACGAAAGGCGGGCGAGAAGCTGGCCGACGCCTATCGGGTCGCCTTGCAGGGCGTGCTGACTTCCCGGCACTTCATCTACCTCGTCGAAGGTGATAAGGCGGCCCGCGAGCGACTCACCCAGCCGGAACTCGCTTCACGCCTCTCCTATTTCCTCTGGAGTTCGATGCCGGACGACGGCCTCTCCACTGCGGCCAAAGCAGGCAAACTCAGCGGCGACGGTCTCCCCCAAGAAGTGGAGCGGTTGCTCGCAGACGGCAAAGCCAGTCGCTTTGTCGATGACTTCGCGCGCCAATGGCTGCAACTGCACCGCGTCGGCATGTTCCCGCCCGACAAGAAGCTCTATCCGAGTTACGAGCACTGGCTGGAGACCAGCCTGAAGGCCGAGCCGGTGGAGTTCTTCCGCGAAGTGTTTGGCAAGAACCTAACCGTAGACGCCTTCATCGACTCCGACTGGACCATGGCCAACGCCCGGCTCTGCGAATTCTACGGGCTACCCGAGCCGAAGACGGACGGATTTCATCGCGTCTCACTCAAGCCGGAGGATCATCGCGGCGGCCTGCTCACGATGGGCGCAGTCCTTGGCCTGACCTCCGACGGCACCCGCCATCGGCCGATCCACCGCGGCGTCTGGCTTAGCGAGACGATCTTCGGCAAGACGCCCCCTCCCCCGCCCGCCAACGTGCCGGCGATTGAACCCCCTACGCCTCAAAGCCCCAAGGCCTCTCTACGCGACAAACTGGCCGCCCACTCCAAGAACCCCAATTGCGCCGCCTGCCACGCCAAGATCGATCCCCTCGGCTTCGCTTGGGATAACTACGATGCCATCGGTCAGTGGCGCAGCGTCGAGAAAGTTCCGGCTGGCCTCGGCGCTGATCCGACCATCAACCCGGCGGGAACGATGCCCGATGGTCGGATCTTCAAAGACTCCCTCGGCTTCAAACAACTGCTCCTCGCTGACCGGGATGCTGTCGCGAAGGCCTTCATCGAACACCTGTGCACCTATGCGCTCCGCCGTGTACTCACGTTCGACGATAAAGACGACATCAACGCGATCGTCGCCGAAGCCAAGAAGCAAGACTACCGCACCAAAGATATCGTGAAAGCCGTCGCGATATCCGAACTAATGCGCAAACGCTGAACCCTGCCTCCTTTTCAGAAAATGAACATGATTCGTAGCTTCGCCTACCTCTGCCTCGGGCTTACCCTGCTCGCTGACAACGCTTCCGCAGAAGAACCCTTCCGTCCCGAGGCCGGAAAATTCCCACCTGCGGAAAAGGCCAGAGCCTACGACGGCCAACTCATCTTCGTGGATCATGCCAATCGCCGCGGCAGCATCCGTATGACCGGAGGAGAGCTGATGCACTCCACCGCCCCGCAACCCTTTGCCCTGCTCCCGTATGGCATAGTCCGCTATCACGGTGCACCCGCTGACCTCAGGGATGTCCCGCTCGGCACCATGATGCACGGTCTCTTTTATCTGCCACCGGATCCCAAACTCTCCTCCGTGCCGGTGGTCGCCAAAGGCAGCGTGACCCAACCCGCCGAGAACCACGCTATCTTACTGGAGGACGAGCCCAGCTTCTGCCTTCGTGAGGGCAAGGTCTGGAAGCTCAAAGAGGTGACTCTCAAGGGAAACAAACAAGGGATGATCGTTGCCCATCGTGAACCCAAGGCAGGCGGAGAGGCAAAGGAAGTCGAACAACAGATGTCCATCGATGCGGCCACCCGCTTCTGGCGCGGTCGCGAGCAGCTCGGGCTCGAGGACTTGATTGCCGAGGGCACCTGGCCTGCCGACGGCAAAAAAACCCTCGAGGGTCAGGAGGCCTATCTGGGCATCACCTGGAAACCCGATGGGAATTGGGGTCGACGTACGGGCAATCGCCTGCACATCTCCGACATCTGGCTGGATGCGAAGGCGATGCAGCGCGCCTCCCAGCATCAGATCGAGGTGCATCGGGAGCTGATCAGGTGCCGCTGGATGCCCGCGTACGTGGATGCGGTCGAGTACGGCAAGTTCGGCAGCGCGACCGTGACCGCGACCTTGTTCGGCGGCATGGACCCTTCCCTCTATGCCGACTTCCAGAAGGGCATCAACGGGCAGCTCGCGGTGTCCGAAGTAAATTTGAAGCATGCGTATGGGACGGTTGCGGAAACCTTGGTGGCCAACTCAGGCCCCATCCTGGACGTGATCAAACAGGAGAAAGATGTCCCGCTAGGTAGCAGCGGGATTCAAATCCAAATTAAGGTGACCCAGATCATGGAGGGGGTGCGTCCCGGGAGAATCATCCGGATAAGACCGATGAGCTGGCCCGATGATGCCGTGCCACGAGAGGAATACACCGAAGGCCATCTGGACGAACGCTTCCCGTCTCCGGACACCATGCCCAAGTACGGGCCGATACGTTTGAATTGAATGATATCTAAAATAAAGATTCTGGTGGTATGCTTGCTCGGAGCAACCGCGCAGGCCGCGCCTCTTGCTCCCAATCCATACGGGCCAATCAGTTATCCGGGAATTTCCACCCGGATCACCGAGGCGGGAGTCGAGGCTCCGGGTTTTGAATTTGATCCTCGGAGCGTGCCCAAGCCTCAAAGCTGGGACGCGCAATGGATTTGGCTGCCCGCAAACAACCCGGCTGCAGTAGGTTTTCGCAAGGAGGTTACTTTTGATGCGGCGCC
>CALQLO010000076.1 GCA_943331445.1 Akkermansia muciniphila | reverse complement strand
TCGCGCTGGAGTTGAGCGGAGGTGCCCATGATGCCGTGAATCATGAGAACGCCGCCTTTGCCGCCGAGTTTCTTGGCCACCGCTTCCATGGCGATATGGCCGGCGTCCACGTCGTTCGAGCCGATGTAGGCGTTGCCGGCGGATTTGGTGACCTGATTCACCAGCACAATCGGGATGCCCGCCGCCTTGGCTCGGTCGACCGCCGGGGTGCTGGCCTCGAGTTCGCAGGGATTGAGGATGATCGCATCGACCTTCTGCGCGATGAAGTTCTCGACCTGGCCGAACTGCTTCTGGACGTCGGACTGCGCGTCGACCATCACCAGTTTCACGCCGGGCTTTGTCTTAGCATATTCGACCACGGCCTCGGAGAGCTTGGCGGTATATTCGGCCGAGAGGTCACGGGAGGAGAAGCCGATGAGCACTTCGCCTTCCTTGCGGCTTTCGGCTTTCTTGCAGCCGGAAAGAAGGGAGGCGCCGAACGAGAGGGCGCAGAAGGCCAGAAAGGCCGAGACGGCGGTGCGAGGGGTAATACGCATCCCGGACTTTTACGAACGGGCCTGACGTCGGTCGAGCCAAACCGCACCCACGATGATCACGCCTTTGATGACCGCCTGGTAATACGAAGAAACACCCTGTAAATCCAAGCCGTTGTTGATTTCTCCAATGAGCAGCACGCCAAGCAGTGTGCCCGTGATGGTGCCGACGCCGCCGGCGAGGCTCGTGCCTCCGATGACCACGGCCGCGATGGCATCGAGTTCATAAGCCTGACCAGCATTGGGCTGACCGGTCGTAATGCGTGCCGCCAGCACCACGCCTGCGAGACCAGTGAGTAGTCCACACAAGCCATAAGCGAAGAGCTTCACGCGTTCCACTGGTACTCCGGCCGCGCGGGCGGCGTTCTCGTTTCCGCCCACCGCGTAGATATGGCGCCCGAGGCGGAAGTTGCGGAGGAAGAACCAGGCGCCCGTCGCCACGCTCGCGAAACATAAGACTGGGATCGGCACCCCGAGGAAATCGCCAGCGAGCGAAGTTAGCTCACTCGACATATTCGCCACGGGACGCCCGCCACTAAAAATAAGGGCCAAGCCACGCGCGATAGTCATCATACCTAAGGTCACGATGAACGGGGCCACCCCGCCACGCGTGACGAGCACACCGTTGACGAGTCCGCAGGCTGCTCCCGTGAGCAGGCCGACGGCGATCGGGATAAAGACCGTATGGTCTCCGGGATGGGCGAACGTCGCGCAGGCGACGCCGCTGAGGGCGACGACCGAGCCAAGGGAGAGATCCACCCCCGCCGTGAGCAAGACGAACGTCACGCCCACGGCGAGGATGCCGTTAATGGAGACTTGCCGGGCGACGTTGGTCAGGTTCGCGACGCTCAGAAAGGTATCGGTCACGAAGGAGAGCCCCAGCCCGACAGCCAAGATGACGAGGAGGAGGCCGAAGCGGTGGAGTAGATGACGGTCGAGGGCTGGCATGGCGTTATAAAGGCATGGCGTGACGGAGCACGGTCTCTTGGTCAGCCGTGGCGGCATCGAGCGTGGCGGCCACGGAGCCGCGGCGGAGCACCACGATACGATGGGCGAGGGAGAGGGCTTCAGGGAGTTCGGACGACACCAGTAGCACGGCCTTACCCGAGCGGGCTAGACCCTGGATTGCGGAATAAATCTCCGCTTTAGCGCCGATATCAATGCCACGGGTAGGCTCGTCGAGGATGATGAGATCAGGGTCGCCGAGCAGACAACGGGCGAGCAGGGCCTTCTGTTGGTTGCCGCCGCTCAGTTGGGCGATGGGTTGGGACGGACTGGTGGCCTTGATTGTGAACTCAGCCACGCGGGAACGGATCGCGACGGCCTCTGCCTTGTGGTCAATCATCTGCCCCCGGCAAAACTCGCGTAAGGCCGTGAGGGTGACGTTCTGACCGAGGCCGAGCGCGGGAATCAGGCCGAGACCTTTGCGGTCCTCAGTGACCATGCCGATACCGGCCGCCAAGGCGTCCTGTGGATCTCGAAGGGAGAGCGGGCGGCCCTTGAAGCGGATCTCGCCGCTGGTCGCAGGCTGTAATCCATAGATTGCGCTGACTACTTCCGTCCGGCCGGCCCCCATCAATCCGGCTAAGGCGACGACTTCGCCGCGATGCAGGCGAAAGCTGATATCACGATAGGCTGGTTCGCGGGTGAGATTGGAGACTTCGAGGAGGACTTCATCCGTCGGCGGCAGACGCACGGGGAAGATGTCCGCGAGTTCGCGCCCCACCATCAACTGGATGAGCTTTGCGGGATTCAGCTCGGACGCCGGAGATGTTCCGACCAAGCGTCCGTCGCGCAGAACGGAGATGCGGTCGGCCAGCTTAAAGACCTCGTCCATCTTATGGGTCGTATAAACGATGGTCACGCCGCGGGCTTTCAGGCGGGCGATACTACGAAAGAGGGCGGCGACTTCCTGTTCTGAAAGTGCCGCGGTCGGTTCGTCCATCAGAATCACGTCGGCTCGACGGCCGAGGGCCTTGGCAATCTCCACCACTTGCGTCTGTGCGACCGTCAGGGTTCGCATCAAACGGTCTGGCTCGATGTTGGCTTCGAGTTCTTTCAGCAGCTCCAAGGCACGTTGGCGCTGCGCCGGGCGATTGATCTGCCAGAAACGTCCGCACGGCTCAGCGCCGAGGGTGATATTTTCCGCGACGGTGAGGTCAGGAATTGGCATCAGCTCCTGATGAATCATCGCGATACCTGCGACCAAGGCGTCGTGCGGCGAAGCGAAGTCGGCCTGGACGCCGCGCCATTCGACGTGACCTCCGTCAGGCCGATAAAGACCTGCGAGCACCTTCATCAGGGTCGACTTACCCGCGCCATTCTCGCCCATCAAAGCATGCACCTCGCCTAGTCGAAATTCAACCGACGTCGGGTGCAAAACGGTGAGCCCTCCGAAGTCCTTACGTAGTTCGAGGGCTCGGAGCATCGGTTGCCTTTAGCAGCAGCCCGAGCCAGGTGCGCAGGTCGCACCCGTCTTGGCTTGTAGGCTGGCGGGGAAGCATACGTCTTCGGCCAGGCAGGCCGTGTGGCGCATGCCCAGTGAGAGTATGATCTGTTTTTCTTC
This sequence comes from Akkermansia muciniphila, assembly GCA_943331445.1. Lineage (GTDB taxonomy): Bacteria > Verrucomicrobiota > Verrucomicrobiia > Opitutales > UBA953 > UBA953. The sequence goes on along the minus strand of CALQLO010000076.1, from coordinate 923 downwards.
GATTCGCTGGGCGTTGATCGGGAAGACGGAGAGGTAGGGGGCTTCGACTTCGACTTCGACAGGAAGGGTCGCCGAGCTGAGTACGCCCGCACCTTTGGCTAGAATCTGGGCGAACTTAGCCGCCGTGATGCGGTGCTCGGTATCGTCCGCTTGGTAAATCTGGAGACGGCAGCTTGAATCGGTCCGGAGGGTGCCGCCGCAGTCGACAAACTTTTTATCAATACGGGCAACCTCCGTCACGTGGACGTGAGGGCTCAGCAGCGTCGTGGTCGGGAGTTCGAAACGCACAATCCGGCCATCCGCCTTATTCAGTGCCTCTACTAATTGCTGTAGGGTGAGCGGAATCGGGGAGAGTTTCATCGAGAGGGGAGGTCTTTGGTCACATCCGCCGGCCAAGCGGTAATCGGCCGGATTTCCAGGCGGCGATACTCACATTCGGCGGCTTCGGATTGGATTTGAATCTGTCCGGACTTGAGCGGGACGTCGACCGTTGATCCTTTTTCCCGGTAGCGGGAGTTAAGGATGACATTCACCGTCTTGCCGTTGAGTCGGAAGACCGCGTCGCCATTTAGGGCAAAGCACTCGATGAAATTCCATTCGCCGAAGGGTTTCTCGTGGTAATCCGGTCCATGCCAGACGCGGGCGTTCACGGAGGTAAGAGTGCCCTTGGGGTCGTAGATTCGCTTCTTGATCGGATCATCGGCGCGAATGGGAATCTCGCAGATAGCGCCATCGAGCGGCCACCAGTCCCCAATGTCGCCTTCTTGGACTTGGAGTTCTTGGCTGCGCATCCAGAAGTCGCCCTGGGCACCATGTTTGCCAACGCAGAAGATCAGGATGCCGTTATCGCGCACCGCTTTGGTCCGGGGTTCCCAGCGTTGTTCGCCCCAGCGCTGTTCGGTGCGCAGGTGAAAGTTGTCATA
>CALQLO010000075.1 GCA_943331445.1 Akkermansia muciniphila | reverse complement strand
CGCCACCAACCGTTTCCTCCATGTCGACTAAGCTTCCCAACGGGCTCTGCTCCCGCCGCCACTTCCTCGAAGCCGGCGGCTTCGGCCTCGGCATGCTCGGCCTCTCCACGTTGCTTCGCCAGGACGGCCTGCTCGCCGCGCCGATCAAGCCGCTCCTCGGCAACGAAGTCTTCGACCTCCTCCCCAAGCAGCCGCCCCGCCCCGCCAAGGCCAAGGCGATGATTTCGCTCTTCATGATGGGTGGTCCGTCGCAGATGGATCTCTTCGACCACAAGCCGATGCTCACGAAGTGGCACGGCCAGAAATTCCCTGGAGATAATCTCAAGTACGATAACGTCGCCCAAGCTTCGCCTAAGGTCCTCGGTTCGTTCTGGAAGTTCTCGCGCCACGGCAAGTGCGGCCTCGAACTCAGCGAACTCCTCCCGCAGCTCGGCACGGTCGCCGACGACATCTGCCTGATCCGCTCGATGAAGTCGGGCGTGAATAACCACCTCCAGGGTATGCTCGCCATGCAGACCGGACGCATCACCGCCGGCAATCCGACCATGGGCGCCTGGGTGACCTACGCCCTCGGCAGCGAGACCAAGGACCTGCCGGCGTACGTCGTCATGGGCCATCCGGGCGGCCTGCCCACCTTCGCGAACCAGCATTGGTCGAACGGCTGGCTGCCTTCAATCTACCAAGGCACATTCGTCCGCGCCACCGCGCCGCACATCCTCAACCTCGACCCGCCTGCCTCCCTGCAGGGCAAGCCGCAGGAACGCCAGATGGAGCTCCTCCGTGCGATGAACGCCGAACACGCGGCCAATCACCCCGGCGAGACCGACCTCCAGGCCCGCATCCAGAGCTACGAACTCGCCGGCCGCATGCAGCTCGCCGCCAAGGAAGCCTTCGATATCTCATCCGAGCCGAAGCACGTACTCGAACTCTATGGCATCGGCCGCAAGGAGTGCGACGACTACGCCCGCCGCTGCCTGATTGCCCGCCGCCTCGTCGAGCGTGGCGTCCGCTACGTGCAGGTCCTCAACCAAGGCCAGAGCTGGGACAGCCACAGCGTCATCAAGACCGCCCTCCCTACCCTTTGCGCCGCGACCGACCGTCCCAGCGCCGCGCTCGTCGCCGACCTTAAACAACGCGGGCTACTCGACAGCACCATCGTCCACTGGGGCGGTGAGATGGGGCGCCTGCCGGTCCTCCAGAACGACGCCGGCGAAGCCAAGTGGGGTCGCGACCATAATACCCATGGCTTTAGCCAGTGGGTCGCCGGCGGGGGCTTCAAGGGCGGGCTCACCTACGGCGAGACCGACGAATGGGGCCACCACGCGGTGAAGGACGTCGTGAACCACTACGACTGGCACGCCACCATGCTCGACTGCTTTGGCTTCGAGCACGACAAACTCGTCTATAAGCGCAACGGCGCCGCCTTGGCCCTCACGAACAACCAGCCCGCCCGGGTGGTCCGCGAGCTGCTCTCGTAAGTGACACGACCGCACCAAAAAGTGGAACTTGGTGCATAGCGGTCTGTCAAAGAGGTCAGGACCCATGCCCCACCCCTCATCCGTAACACCCTGCCAGCCAAGGAAAGGCTCGCTTCGGGAAGCCGGCATAACGCAAAATATCAACACCCCGCTTAGTCCGCCCCTGACATGAATCGTCGACGTTTTATCCTCCGCTCCATGGGAGCCACCCTGGCCCTCCCCGGCCTGTGCTCACTCAGCGCGAAGGCGCTCGCCGGCAACCCCACCGTCCAGGTGGCCAAAGGAGCCGGCATCGGCGCCCGTCGCTTCGTGGCGATCGGCAACCTGCTCGGCTACCAGACCAAGCAGCTGTTCCCGAAGACCACCGGGAGTGATTACGAAAAGACGGCCCTACTGGAACCTCTCTGGGAGCAGCGCAAGTTGATGACCGTTTTTCGCGGCCTCGACCACGGCGTCAAAGGCGGCCACTTTGCGGTGCATTCCTTCCTCTCCGGCGTGCTCAATTCGGAAGCGCAGAATCGCCCGACCAGCAACGTCTCGATCGACCAGTTCCTCGCCGAAGAGATCGGCCACCAGACCCGCTTCCCCTCCCTCACCGTCGGTTCCGAAGGCGGCATCCACGGCGGTTGCCAGCTCGCCTGGACGAAGTCCGGCGTACGCGTGCCGCCGACCACCAACCCGGCTGAACTCTTCGACAAGCTTTTCGCCAGCGACTCCGCCGACCGACGGTCGCGTCGCGAGCAGGAGAACCTCGTGCAGGCCTCGATCCTCGATTCTGTGCGCGAGGAGGCCAAGCGCCTCTCTGGTCAGGTCAACCAAGAGGATAAGGCAAAACTCGAGGAATACTTCACGTCCGTGCGCGACGTCGAAAAGCGCCTCGAGCTGCGTCAGCGCTGGACCCATCTGCCCAAGCCGGTAGCACCCTTCGCCAAGCCGGCCAACCGCAACGCCGTCGACGACCTGCCGCTGATGTATGAGCTGATCGCGCTCGCGCTGCAGACAGACAGCACCCGCATCGCCACCCTGGAGATCGGCGGCGACTTCCTCCCCCAGCACCTAGGTATCAAGAAGGATTACCACGGCATCTCCCACCACGGCAACGACCCCGAGTCCATCGCCGCCCTGATCACCCTCGAGCGTTATCAGATCGCACAGTACGGTAAGTTCATCGGTCGCCTCGCGCAGATGAAAGACGGCGAAGGCACGATGCTCGACTCCACCACCGTTCTGTTCGGAAGCGGCATGGGCGACGCCAACTCCCATCGCAACACCGACCTGCCGATCTTGCTCGCCGGCGGCGGCTACAAGCACGGACAATTCCGCGAAGTCGCGCGCGAAGTCAGCCACAAGGTACCGCTTTGCAATCTCTTCGTCGACATCGCCCAGAAGATGGGCGTCGAGACGCACGCCTTCGGCAGCAGCACGGGTCGGTTCGCCTGACCTGGACATCGGACCTCTGTCGTGACGTCGATGTCGGCATTCCGCACCTTGGTGGTCCTGTCCGCAGTCTTGACGGCCGGTTCCACGTCCGCCGCCGAGGCCCCGGCGAAGTCCGTCGAGAAATTCCTGGGCCGCTACTGCTCGGAGTGCCACGACGCCGACGCCCATAAGGGCGACCGTGTTTTCGACAAATTCGCGCTGCCGTTGAAGACGCTGCCCAAGGTGATTGAGGCCCGCGAGATCATCGACCAGCTGACACTGCGCGACATGCCGCCGAAGAAGGCCGACCAGCCGACCGACGATGAGCGTCTCATGGCAATCCGTGCCCTGCGTGACGGCACCGCGGCGGCCGAGACCTCGCTGCAGAGCTCCGGTTCACGCACGGTCCTGCGCCGGCTCTCCAACCGCGAATATGAGGCGACCCTCGCCAGCTTGTTCGGTCGCCGTGTCGACACCCTCGGGCTGACCGCCGATTTCCCTAAGGAAAAGACCGCCCGCCACCTAGATACGATCGGTCAGTCGCTGGTGACCTCTGGCTTCCTGGTCGATCAGTATTTCCTGTCCGCCAACCGACTCGTCGAAACCCGCCTCGGCAAGCCGGCCACCGCGCCGAAGACCTGGCGTTTCAACAAGAACTTCGTCCAGTACGAGGAGCTTTACGGTTCGCACAAAAGCACCTTCAACTTCCGCTACCTGAACCTCTACGAGCAGCCGAACACCGACACGCGTCAGGGTGGCTACGGCCATATCGAGGACTTTAAGCAAGGCGTGCCGATCTCTGGCCTCTACGACCTCGAGGTCGAGGCGACGGCGATGCACCGTGACACCCATTACGACCCCACCATCTTCGGCATCGATCTGTCGGAGCCATTCATCCTCGGCGTCGTGCCGGGCGACGTCACGAAGGGCCACATCCATTATCCGCAGGCCATCGAGCCGCTCCTCGCCAGCAGCGTGGTGCCCGACAACACGCCGACCCGGCTGAAGTTCCGCGTGTGGCTTGAGGCCGGCCAGACGCCGCGCTTTATCTTCCCAAACGGCCCCTACGAATCGCGCGCCTCGGTGCTCACGATCAATCGACGCTACAAGGATGAGTTCAAATCGACGATCGACCCTTCGGGCGTCGGCCGCACACACATCCTCAAGGAAGGCAAACTGCCGCACATCCGCATCAGCGAGATCGTCGTCCAGGGCCCCGTCATCGAGCCGACGGGCGGCGCCGAAGAGGTCGCCGTCTTCGGCAGCGACGGCTTCCAGCCCGACCGCGCGCTCGAGCAGCTTTTCACGTTTGCGGCGAAAGCCTATCGACGCCCGCTGCAGGACACCGACCGCACGCCGATTCGCAAAATGGTTGAGCAACGGCTCGCCGAAAAAGCCAGCCCACGACAGGCGGCGCTCGATGCCGTCAAACTCATCTTGTGCTCGCCTTCCTTCCT
>CALQLO010000074.1 GCA_943331445.1 Akkermansia muciniphila | reverse complement strand
CCGCAGCGGCCGTCAGTTCTGCTTCGACTCCGCCCACGCCGGCGGGCGTCAAGTCTACGTGGCCGACATCGCCGGGCTGCTGGGCTGAGCCGACACGGTTCTGTCACTCAATCGCGCTTCCCATCCGCGAAGGCGCCCTGCATAGTGTCGCCGATGGCCACCCGCAGCGCACTCGAGCGATCCCGCTCCGCCCTCCACCTTCGACTCCTGGCCGCCCAGCGCCGACTGGCCACGAAGCAACAATCCGCCGTCATCGTCATCGGCGGCAACGATCGGCTCGCCGCCTCCGAACTCGCCAACCAGCTGACGGAATGGTTCGACTCCCGCTCGGTGCGCATCTGCGCCCCGTTGCCTCACGCCAAGGAGAACGTCGGCCACCCCTTCCTCTGGCCCTACTGGCAACACATGCCAGCCAAGGGCCATATCACGATTGTCGTCGGTGATTGGCTCACCCACACGGCCGTCTCGGCGGCTACCGACCAACTCTCCGGTGAAGCCCTGCGCCTTCGCCTGAAATCGCTCCGGCAGTTTGAGGAACTGCTCGCCGCCGATGGTACTTCGGTGGTCAAAGTCTGGATCGAGTCACCGGAAAAACTTCTGCGCAAACGCCTCCGCGAAGCCGAGGACACCGACGCAGAGGGCTGGGTAGTCACTGACCACGACCTACTGCTCACGAAATCTTCGGTGCATAAGAAAACCCGCGAGCTCCGCCTCCAGGGCAGCGGCAAGAATCTCCCCTGGAAAGTCATCGTGTCGGCCGCCGAGACGAAACAGCGCGACCTCCACGCAGGCCAGGTCATCGCCGCGCAACTCGCCCAGGCCTCCCGCCGACGCGCCGCCAACTCCGTCAAGAAACCCAGCAGCCGCCCGCGCGGCCTGCTCGAAAGCGCCACCCCACACCCGACACTTGATAAGAAAGGCTACAGTCAACAGATCGCGAAACTGCAGGCCCGCCTCGGTCGACTGAGCCGCCTCGCCTCCCAGAAAGGCATCGCGACGGTGCTCGCCCTCGAAGGCCCCGATGCCGCCGGCAAGGGCGGCGCCATCCGCCGTCTCTGTGGCCTGCTCGACGCTGCTCACTATCAGGTTCACCCGACGCCCGCGCCGACGCCGGAAGAAAAGGCCCGCCACTACCTCTGGCGTTTCTGGAATAAGACCCCTCCGGCCGGACACCTCGCCATCTTCGATCGCTCCTGGTATGGCCGCGTGATGGTCGAACGGGTCGAGGGCTTCGCCAAAGATTCCGAATGGGCCCGCGCCTACGCCGAGATCAACGACTTTGAGGCCCGCCTGGCGGAGTCCGGCGCCGTCGTGCTCAAACTCTGGATTAATATCTCGAAGGAAGAACAGCTCAACCGCTTCAAGGCGCGCGAGGGTTCCCCGCATAAGCGCCATAAGATGACGCTGGAAGATTACCGTAACCGCCGGAAGTGGGATGATAATATCCGTGCGGCCGAGGACATGATCGCCCGCACCGATACGCCGCACGCCCCTTGGCACGTGATCTCGGGCAATGATAAGCGCTTCGCCCGCGTGGCCGCCCTCAAGGCTGTCTGCCGCGCGCTTTCGGACCGCTTGGACTAAGCCACTCGCGCAACCAACGCAGGTGCGGCCCCGTCAGCGCAGCCTGCTCCAGCGACTCGGTGGCGACCCATTCAAGTTCAACGTCGCGCGTCCAGCGCCGCACTTCGCTCGCCGCTGCCGACACGACGTGCAAGCGCTCCTCGTAAGTGATGGTCCCGATCGTGCGCCGTCGGATCAGCGCGGGCTCACCCGCCAGTTCGACGCCCAGCGTGGCGACTTCCGGAATCTCGGCCATGCCGACAAGCCGGCGTGAGCGAGCGCCGTAACGCCGCAGCAATAACTTCCCCGCCCTCACAACCAAGGCACGCTGCACGACCGCTGTCTTACGCACCTTACTCACAAAGCTGGGCAGATCCGCCGCATCCCCCTGCTGCCGCGCATCACACCACTTAGCCAATGGACACTTCCCGCACTCCGGCGCCGCCTTGCGACACACGGTGGCACCGAGTTCCATCATGGCCTGATTAAAATCTCCAGGTTGCTTCGGGTCGACCAACGCATCAGCAAGCTCGGTGAATTGCTTCGCGGCTGCAGAGGCATCCTTAAGTTTCTCGCGATACCCATCGAGCCGCGACAAGACCCGCACAACGTTGCCGTCGACGACGGCGACGGGCTCCGCAAAAGCAATGCTGGCGATGGCGGCGGCGGTATACGGCCCGACGCCTTTAAACTTCTGCCACTCCGCCGCCGTCCGCGGTGGCACCTTGAGCGCGGCGACCTGCTTCGCGAGGGTGAGGAGATTCCGAGCCCGCGAATAATAACCGAGCCCGGCCCAGAGTTTGAGCACGGCAGCCTCATCCGCTTTCGCGAGCGATTTGAAGTCCGGCCAACGGGCCACCCAGCGTTCAAAGTACGGGATCGCCGTCGCAATCTGGGTCTGCTGACACATGAGCTCCGACACCACGGTCCGGTAAGCCGAAACCTCCTCCCGCCAAGGCATGGGCCGGCGGTGCGCCGCAAACCAAGCCAAAAGCGCCCGTCTTATCACGGGAGCGACACTGCGCAGGGCGGGTTTGCGAACAGGCATGGGATGGGGCTGGATTTGGACGCCAACTCGGGTAGACCTTGGGACTCATGGCACGAAAGGCAAAGCAGGACTCCGACGACGAGCCGAAGAAAGTAGCGATGCATACGCTGAAGCTCGACGCTGCCCAGGCCGCGAAGCTCCGCACCATCCTCGTCGCCAAGGGCTGGGCCTCCTTCGTCGTCGACCACGCAGCCTTCGCCTTCAAGGGCGACAACCTGAACATCGTTCATTATAAATCCGGCAAGTGCGTCATCTCGGGCAAGGGCACCGAAGATTTCGTGAAATTCACCCTCGAGCCCGATATCACCGGCGAAGCGGTCCTCGGCTATGAGGCCGAGAATAATCCCGAGTGGTTCGAAGAACACGCCGGCCTCGACGAGTCCGGTAAGGGCGACCTCTTTGGCCCCGTGGTCTCCGCCTGCGTCATCGCAACGGGCGAGATGACGCGCGAGTGGATCGAACTGGGCATCAAGGATTCCAAGAAACTCACCGACACGAAGATCGCCGAACTGGACCGCGTCATCCGCTCCACCCCCGGCGTGGCGGTGAAGACGACATTCATGCGCATGGCGAAGTACAACGAGCTGCACTCGCGCTTCGGCAAGAACCTCAACCGCCTGCTGGGTTGGATGCACGCGACGTCGTGCGAAGAGGCCCTCAAGGATTTCGAACTTCAACACCAGCGCCGCCCGCAGTGGGGCCTGCTCGACCAATTCTCCGAAGAACCCCTCGTGCAGAAGGAACTCGCCCGCAAAGGCGTCGAGTTCGACCTACGTATGCGCACCAAGGCGGAATCCGACCCGGTCGTGGCAGCCGCCTCCATCGTCGCCCGCGCAGCCTTTGTTCGTGAACTGGACCGTCTCTCGCAAGATGGCGGCGTGGAACTGCCCAAGGGGTCCGGCTCCGAAGCCAAAAATGCGGGCATCGAACTCGTCGGCCGCTTGGGCCCGGCGATCCTGGTGAATTTCGCCAAGCTGCATTTTAAGACCGCCTACGAGGTCCGCGGGCTTGAGCCGCCGGCCACCAAACCCTTCGTCCGCCGCAAGAAGGCGGAGTAACCCGTGGCCTCGCTGGCATCATTCGACCGCAAAAAAGGTGCCGATCGTCCGGGTATCGCGGGAGTGGATGAAGCTGGTCGTGGCTCACTCTGCGGCCCCGTCATCGCCGCGGCGGTGCTCCTCGACGCCGGCTTCTACGGCGAACCCGCCTGGTTGCGGAAGCTTTCGGGCGCCAACGATTCCAAGAAACTCACTCCCGAGAAGCGGGCCGAACTGCGCGCCCGCATCGCCGAGATGGAGGCCGAAGGTAAACTCAAGACCACGTGGGCCGCGGGCTCGGTGATGGAAATCTCCGCCCATAATATTCTCGGTGCTACCCGCCTCGCGATGGCCCGCTGCATCGCCAAGCTAGCCGTGGGCCACATGGCCCCGCTCTTCGCCGCCGCGGGCACGGAGGGTGAATTATTCGGCCGCTCCGACGCCCGTACGTTCCTCGTACTCGTCGATGGCTTACCGTTACGCCCCTTCGCCTGGGCCCACGAATCCATCAAAGGGGGCGATGGTAAGAGCCTCGCCATCGCACTGGCCTCAATCATCGCCAAGGTCGAACGCGACCGGATGCTCGTCGAGATGCACGCCCGCCATCCGCAATACGGTTTCGCGACGCATAAAGGCTACGGCACCCCCGAGCACGTCGAAGCCCTGCGCAAACATGGCTCCTGCCCCGAGCACCGCGACCTCTTCGTCCGCACCATCCTCGCCGGCGACGCCCCTCCGCCCGAATCCACCGACGGCGAATTCAGTTTCGAGTAATGGGTAGGGTCGGGACCGCGTCACGACCTAGCTGCCTTGGGTAGGGCCGAGCATCCCTGCTCGGCCGCTGGGTAGGGGCGCCACTGCGTCGCGTCCGTTCGCAGAGCGATCATCGAAAGCCGGGCAAGTCATCGGACCCCACGACCTCCCTTCACTCACGGACGCCACGCAGTGG
>CALQLO010000073.1 GCA_943331445.1 Akkermansia muciniphila | reverse complement strand
TCGAGTCGGCTGACCTGAGCGAACGCGCGGATCTCGTCGCCCTTGAAGGCGAGTCCGAGCTGCACGGCTTTGCCGATCTGCGCATGGTAATCCTTCGAAGCCTTCACGGAATCCTCGAGGAGGGAGACGGCGTGGTGGGACTTGGTGAGATCGAAGTAGGCGAGGGTGGCCTGCAGGACGGTCTGCTGACGCTGCGCGGCGAGTCCATGTTCGGCTGCTTGGGCGGTCTGCTTGGCGGCGAGTCGGCGATACACGGCTTCACCGAGGTCAAGGGACAGGAACAAGGTCGCTCCGGCGGTCACGGATTCTTTGCCGACCTCCGTGACGGGGCCGGCGAAGCTCTGCGCCTGGCCGGTGTGGTTGCGATAGCCGACGCCGGGCGAGATCGTCGGGAAGAGGGCCCAGGTGCTGCTGTCGGCCGCGGCGCGGGCTTCGCGCAACTTCGCTTCGGCGATCTCGACGTCGATGCCCTGCGCCCCGGCGAGCTTGAGCACGGTGGGGAGATCGATGGGTTCGCCGCGCATGGCTTCCTGCGCCACGGCGCCAAGTGTCGTCGCCACCAAGGCGAACAGTAGGCTGCGGGAGCGCATCACTTGGCGAGGGTGACGGCCTGTCCGTCGGTGAGGGTGGCGGTGCCGACGACGAGGATGTCTTCGTTCGGCTTCACGCCGTCGAGGACCTCGAGGTTCACGCCGTCGTTGAAGCCGGCCTTGAGCACGCGCCGGCGAGCCTTGCCGCCTTCGTTGACGTAAGCGGTGGCGACGGCCTTCTCCATGATGATGGCGGTCAAGGGCAGCAGGGAGGTCGCCTTGTGCGTTTCGATGCCGAGTTTGACGTTGGCGTACATGCCGGGCTTGAGCACGCCGCCCACGTTGGCGAGCTCGGCTTCGATCAGCATGGTCTTGCTGGGATTGTCCAGGACACCGGCCACGCGCGTGAGCTTGGCTTCGAAGGGCTTCGCACCTGCGGCTTCGGCGAGCACGGCCACGGACTGGCCGACGGCGACGAGGCCAGCTTCGGACTCAGGCAGCGCGGCCTGGATGCGCACGGTGGCGGCATCAGTCAGCACGAACAGCGCAGCCTGACCGGAGCCTCCGCCGGTTGCGGCGGGCACGAATGCGCCTTTGTCCACGGAGCGGCGGCTGACGGTCCCGGCGAAGGGCGCCTTGATCTTGGCGAAGCCGAGCAGGGTGGCGTTGCGCTCCTGCTGGGCCTTGGCGACCGCGAGCTTGGCCTGGGCGCTGTCGACGTTCTGGCGCGGCATGAGATCCGGCGCCTGTTTGAAGGCATCTTGGGTGCGTTTGAATTCGAGTTCGGCGAGTACGAGCTCGGCGCGCGTACGCGCTTCGTCGGCGACGATCTCAGGGACTTCGAGCTCGGCCAGCACGGCGCCGGCTTCGATGCGGTCGCCGATGTCGGCATGCAAGGCCTTCACGTAACCGCCGACCTTGGCGTACAGCGCGACCTGCTGGTTGGGGCGGACTTCGCCGAGCAGCTGGACGCTGCGCGTGATGTCGCCGGTCTTGAGGCGCACGACGGGGAAGTCGGCAGCCTGCAGGGTGAGTGCGCTCAGGAAGAGCGCGAGGAGCTTAGGAGACGGCATGGTCTTTGTGGTAATGGGTGCTTTGGGTATCGTCGGGGTCGACGGAATGGGAGGCGCGGCCGACATCGGCCATGATCCACGCATAAAGCGCAGGGATGAAGGTCAGCGTGGCGACGGTGCCGAAGAGGAGTCCGCCCATGACCGCGCGGGCCAACGGCGCGGTCTGGCTGCCGGCCTCGGACCATCCAAGCGCCATGGGCACCATACCGGCAAGCATGGCGAACGAGGTCATGAGGATCGCGCGCAGGCGCGTCTGGCCGGCCTGCCGAGCGGCGGTCGCGGCATCGGCCCCGGCGAGGCGGGCCTGTTCGGCGGCGGTGATGAGCAGAATTGCGTTAGCGACGGCGACGCCAACGGCCATGATGGCGCCGATATAACTCTCGATGTTGAGCGTCGAGAAGGTGGCCAAGAGTCCGAGGATGACGCCGGTGAGGACGATCGGGAGGGCAGCGATGACGGTGCCGGCGAGGCGGACGCTCTGGAAGTTCGCGGCAAGGAGGAGGGCGATGATGACGAACGCGATGAGGAGCCCACGTCCGAGGCCGGCGAAGAGCTCACGCAGAGGCGTGACCTGGCCGCGCTGGTCGACCTTGACCTTGGCGGGTGGTTTGCCGGCGGCGGCGATGGCTTCATCGATCCGCGTCGAGAGGTGCCCAAGGTCGGTACCGGCGTAATTCGCGGTCAGGGTCGCGAGGCGCTGCATGTTGTAGCGGTCATACTGCGCGACGGTGACGCCTTCCTTGAGCGTCGCGATGGAGCGGAGGAGAACCGGCTGCTGGCCAGAGTTGCCGACGGGCAGGTTTCGCAGGTCTTCGATGCTCTTGGTCGCGGCGCCTGGAATCTGCACTTGGACCTGGAAGGCGACGCCGGTCTTGGGGTCGGCCCAGTAGTTCGCGAGGATGAATCGGCTGGAACCAGTGGCTTCGACGACCGAACGGGCGGCGTCGTTGAGCTTGATGCCCATGAGTCCGGCCTTCTCGCGGTTGATATTCACCTCAAGCGCCGGCGCATCGAGGGTCTGGGCGAACTGGATGTCGCGAAGTTCGGGGATCTTGGCCAGCTCGGCGCGGATGGCTTCGGCGTGGGCGCGATTGTCCGCCATGGCGGGACCGCTGACGGCGATCTCGATCGGGGTCGGGGCGCCGAAGCTCATGACGCGGCTCACGATGTCGGCAGGTTCGAATGAAAGACGGACGTCAGGCAGGGCGGTGCCAATCTTACGACGGAGGTTTTCCTTGGCGGCGTCGAGGTCGACCTTGGCGCCAGCCTTGAGCTGGACCTGCAAGGTGGCTTCGTCGGTGCCGCTGTTCCAGGCGTGGATTAGGTTGACGGGGTAGTTGGGCGCATGGACGCCGACGAGCCCGAGGGTGGTACCGACGTTTTCGGCGCCGAGTTCGGCCTTGATGATGCCGAGGGCCTGCAGGGCGATCTGCTCGGTCTTGTCGAGTTTGGTGCCGGCGGGCGCACGTAGGCGCACCTGCAGCTGGCCGTTATTCGCACTGGGGAAGATTTCACGGCCCAGCTTGGGGCCGAGCAAAGCGACGAGCACGAGTCCGCCGATGAGTCCGGCGAGGACGACGGTCTTCTTGCGCGCCAGTACGCCGTCGATCAGTCCCACATAGCGGGCCTTGAGGCCATCGAAGAAGCCAACCTGATGCGTGGAGCTGTCCTTGAGGAGCCAGATGGCGAGCACGGGCAATAGCGTCGACGAGAGAACGTACGAGGCGATCATGCTGAAACCGACGGCCAGCGAGAGCGGGAGGAAGAGCGCGCGGGCCGAGCCTTCCATGAAGAGCGAGGGTATGAAGACAGCGACGACGCACGCCATGGCGAGGAAACGCGGTCCGGCAGTCGCACGGATGGCGTCGCGGACGGCGAGGGCGACCGGACGGCCTTTCTCGCGTTCCTGTTGGATGGCTTCGATGGCCACGGTGGCCTCGTCGACGAGGATGCCGACAGCCAAGGCGAGTCCGCCCAAGGTCATGAGGTTGATGGTCTGTCCGCAGGTCCACAGACCGAGCACGGCGATGAGCAAGGCGAGCGGGATGTTGATGACGACGACGAGAGTGCTGCGTGCATCGCGCAGGAAGACGAAGACCATGAGGCCGGTGAGCACGGCACCGAGCAGGGCTTCGAGGAAGAGGTCGTTAATGGCACGGCTGACGATGGGGCTCTGGTCCATCTCGTAGCTGACCTTGATGTCAGCGGGCACGGCGGCCTGGAAGACGCCGAGGTTCTCCTTCACGAGGCCGACCACGGAAAGCGTGGAGGCGTCGGAACGCTTGGTGACCGGGATGTAGACGGTGCGGCGACCGTCGACCAAGGCGTAGCTGGTCACGGCGTCGGCGCCGTCGATGACTTGGGCGACGTCGCGAATCAAGATCGCGGGGTTCTGGCCGGGACGGATCGGGACGTTCTCGAGGTCCTTGATGTTCTTGATGGTGGAGTTGACGGGGACGAGCAGGTTTTGGTCGCCGAGCGTGAGGTTGCCGGCGGGGGTGATGACGTTCGCTCCGGCGAGCGCGGCGGCGACTTCCTCCGGCGTGACCCCAGTGCTGCGGAGGCGATCCGGGATGAGGTTCACGAGGATGCTGCGGGCGCTGCCGCCGAAGGGCGGGGGAGCGGATACTCCCGGCAAGGTGGCGAACAGCGGACGGACGGTGTTGAGCGCGGCGTCCTGCAGCTGGGCGACGGTGCGGGTCTCGCTCGCGAAGACGAGCTGACCGATCGGCACGCTACCAGCGTCGAAACGCATCACGAACGGCGGCACGGTGCCGGGCGGCATCATGGCGCGGGCGCGGTTCACGTAGCCGACGGTCTCGCTCATGGCCTGCGACATGTCCGTACCCGGATGGAACTGGAGCTTCATCACCGCCGCGCCCTGGATGTTCTTGGATTCGACGTGCTCGAGACCGGTGATGTAGAGGAAGTGGTATTCGTAATAATACGTCAGGAAGCCTTCCATCTGGCCGGCCTCCCTGCCGCCGAAGGGCTGGGCGACATAGATCGTCGGGACGTTC
>CALQLO010000072.1 GCA_943331445.1 Akkermansia muciniphila | reverse complement strand
AGGTAGGGGCACGATTCATCGTGCACTCCGTAACCGGTGTTGGCGGTTAGCGGTTGGCGGTTGGGAACACGTCGAGACATGAGGGCGCGGCGAAGCCACGCCCCTACCTCCGGCCGCCCTGCGGCGGCCTGTATTCACCCCAGACAACACTCCGGTCTCCCTATGCTGCCCCCCGTGTCCCCATGTCAACTTGCCAGCATGTCCCCTCGCGCAAGCGCTTGTCCCCGTGTCACCTTGCCCACGTGCCCCCTGCGACTCCGTCGCTTTGCTTCGCAGCCGTTCACCATGCCAGCAGTTCCCCCCGCGCTTCAGCTCCGCTCAGCGCGCGTACGCTTCCACCGCGGTCTTTTGGAACTCTCGGCGAATATCGCTGCGATCTGAATTAGGAAGGTCGACCCGCTGGATGAGGAGGACGTAGGCGCGCTTCTTGACGGGGTCGATCCAGGCTTGGGTGCCGTAAGCCCCGCCATGGCCGAACGTGCCGGTGCTCAGGCTTTCGGTGACATCTTTGGGTTCATGAACAATATGAAAACCGAGGCCCATGTGCATGCCTTCGGCGAAACTGACCTTGGGCATGTCGCCGAGCTGATTCGTCGTCATCTGTTTAAGCGTCGCTTTCTTGAGGTAAGTGCGCCCCCCCACGGTGCCATCGTTGAGGACCATCTGGTAGAGTTTGGCGAGGTCCTCGGCACAAGAATACAGGCCGCCAGCCGGCATGGGCGAACGCTTGGGGTTGTCCAGTGGCTCGCTGAAGCGGCTGTTCGGCGCAGCGATGAGGGCGCCGCTCTGCTTATCTTTCCGGTAGGCCACGGCAATGCGTGCCTGCAGGTCCTTGTTCGGCCAGAAACTGGTCTCCCCCATGCCGAGCGGAGTGAAGAAGTTCTCCTGAATGTAGTCGCCGTAGCTTTTGCCGCTCACGACTTCGATGATGCGCCCGAGGGTGTTCATGCCAGCATTACTGTATGCCCACTTGGAGCCGGGTTCGAACTGGAGCGGCTGCGTGCCGTAGAAATTACAATGCTCCTGGAGGGAGACGGTGTCGCTCGGCTGGTTGGCGGGAGTGACGGATTTACCGGTGAGCCCGCAGGTGTGGGTCAACAGATCCTTGACGGTGACCGCGCGCTTGGGCGCGGCGAGGCCGTTGGGTCCAGCGAGTTGCTGATCTTTAAATGCTGGGATGAATTTGGCGACGGGGTCATCGAGCTTCACCTTGCCTTGCTCGACGAGCATCATGATGCCCATCGAGGTGATAGGCTTGGTCATCGAGGCAATCCAGAAGACGGCGTTCTTGCGCATCGGCGTCTTGGCCTCGGCGTCCGCCACCCCGAAGGCCTCGAAGCCGAGAATGTGATCAGGACTGGTCACCAATGTGACGGCTCCAGTGAGCTGATTCTCGTCGATGAAGTGCTGCAGGGCGAAAGCCGTCACGGCGTTCTGATCCTCGACGGCTACCGGTTGCTCCGGCTTGCAGGCGGTCAGAAGGGCGAATCCAAGAACGAAGCTCAAGCGGCGCATCCGCCCTTGATAACCCCTGCTTGCTCGCCCCCAAGTAAAAACCACCAAGGTAGGGACCGCACCGCGTGCTGCCCTCATTGACTCTGTTTCTCTGACGTTCCCAGCCGCCAACCGCCGCGACCCCGCCGCACCAGGTAGGGACGGCTGTCCCCAGCCGTCCGTTCGCGGACGGAACTGCGTAACCCGTTCGACAACCTATTCTCTCTCCGGCCCTCGTGTCCTCAGGTCCTCCGGTCCTCGTGTCCGCCCCATGTCCCCGTGCCCCCGTGCCCACGTGCCCCCCTGCGACTTTCGTCGCACCGCTTCGCAGTCGTTCACCTTTGCACTTTGGCACCTTTGCACTGTATCTTCGTTTCACCCCACCGCCGCACCCCATGCGTTTTCTTCGCCTTCTTTACGTTCAGGTTCTCATTGGCGTCCTGCTCGGCGGCCTCATCGGTCTCCTCTGGCCCGGGTTCGGCACCCAGCTGAAGCCCTTGGGTGACATGTTTGTCGCGCTGGTGAAGATGCTCATCGGGCCGGTGATCTTCACGACAGTGGTCGTGGGGATGGCGGGCATGGGCGACCTGAAGAAGGCTGGTCGCATTGGCTTGAAGGCCTTTCTTTATTTCGAAGTCATCACGACCCTTGCCCTGGTCATCGGCCTGGTGGTGGCCAACACGTTCACGCCTGGTGCGGGCTTTCATGCTACGCCGGAGTCGCTCGACGCCAAGTCGGTCGCGGTTTATACGGATGCGGCCCGCTCGGTTGGCGTGGTCGACACGCTGATTCATATTATTCCGAAGACTTTCGTGAGTGCGTTCGTCGAGGGTGACACGCTTCAACTCCTCCTGATCTCGGTGCTCTTCGGGATGGCCCTCGCCCACCTCGGTGAGAAGGGTCGTCCACTGTTCACTATCCTCAAGGAGACTTCACAGGTCTTCTTCGGCATCGTGAACATCGTGACCAAGGTCGCCCCGCTGGCAGCGGCCGGCGCCATGGCCTTCACCATTGGCAAGTATGGGGTCGGGACGCTTCAACAGCTGGGTAAACTGATGGTCTGTGTCTATCTCACGTCATTCCTCTTCGTCTTCGTAGTCCTCGGGGCGGTTGCCCATTTCGCTGGGTTTAGCCTCTGGAAGATCCTCAAACTCATTCGCGAGGAACTCGCCATCGTCCTCGGCACTTCTTCTTCGGAGTCAGCCCTGCCTGGTCTGATGGAAAAGATGGAGCGTGCCGGTTGCGATCGTACCTCCGTCGGCATCATCGTGCCGGCGGGCTATTCCTTCAACCTCGACGGTACCTGCATCTATCTCACGATGGCGGCGCTCTTCATTGCCCAAGCCACCGATACGCCGATGTCGCTCGGTCAGCAGCTCGGGCTCATTGGCGTCTTGCTGCTTACCTCCAAGGGTGCGGCCGGAGTCACCGGGAGCGGCTTCATTACTCTGGCGGCCACGCTCGCCACCACGGGCCACGTTCCCGTCGCTGGCATCGCACTCATTCTGGGCGTCGATCGTTTCATGTCCGAGGCCCGCGCCATTACCAACTTCATCGGTAACGCGGTGGCCACACTCGTCATCGCCCGCTGGAACGGCGACTTCGATCGCTCCAAAGGCCACGAAGTCCTCCGGTAGGGGCAACACCGCGTGCTGCCCTCGTTGACTCTGTTTGCGGCAGATCACCAATACCCCTGTCCCCACGCGATTCCGCCGCGCTGGTAGGGACGGCTGTCCCCAGCCGTCCGTTCGCCGACAGATGCATGCACCTCGATCGAGTTCCTATTCTCTGCCGCTGCCTCTCTGTATTCCCAACCGCTAACCGCCAACCGCTTCCACCTCGCGGCTTAGCCACGCCCACCCTTGAGACCGCCGCAAAAACAATGAACCAAGAACGAAGAACACGCCTAGCGCTGTATCTCCCCGGCCCTCGTGTCCTCTGGTCCTCCCGTCCTCGTGTCCGCCCCATGTCCCCATGTCCCCATGTCACCATGCCCACGTGCCCCCTCGCGACTCCGTCGCGCTGGGTAGGGACGGCTGTCCCCAGCCGTCCGTTCGCAGACAGGCGCATGGACCTCGATCGACTTCCTACTCTCTCAATGCTCAGTTGGTAGGGACAGCACCACGTGCTATCTTGGCTGCCTCTCTGTCTCGCGTTCGCCGCAGGGCGAACCCAGGCAGGGGTACGATTTACCGTGCACTCCTAATGCCGAGGGCGCGGCAAAGCTACGCCCACCCTTCGGCCGCCCGCTCCGCAGCATGCCAGCCTGCCAGCAGTTCCCCACGCGACCCCCGGTCGCGCCTACTTCCTTAAGAACGTTGCCGCATTGCAGTGCGGACAGCGCTCCGGAGTAAAGCGATAGAGCCCATGGGTCACGGCTGCGGAGCTGAGTTCAAAAATTGACATCAGGAACAGGCCAATCGCTAGGATGAACAGCGCTGTATTGATCAAGCCGGTGATGATCATCACCACCCAATTCGGTGAGCCCGATAGCGGATTACTGAAGGCGTACAAAAACCCAGAGATGATGAGGATGAGGATGAGCACACCCACCGCATACAGGAAGAATTTCACGGCTTTTCCGATGACAGAGTAGCCGCTCGGGGCCTTGGCAGGTTCAGTGAAAGACTTTTTACAGGCCACGCATTCGCAGGTAGTCGCGGGGGCGACAGCCCGGGCGGGCGCCGGCGAAGTCACGGCTGGATTGGATTTGGCAGCGGTCGCGGCGGCGGGAGTCGGCGTCGGGGCAGGGGTGGCCGCCGGATTCGGAATATCCCATGAACGGGAATAGACTTTCTTCCATTCGCTCAGGCCTGGCGTCCAGTAGTCGTCATTGGCGGCGATTTCACCTGAGCGCACCATCCGGGCAATCAAGTGTCCATCCTCGGCAGCCAGTTCTTTGTACACGGTACCGGCGCGGGCGAAGCGATAAGCTGGGGTCATGGGGAAGAATTATTCAGATATCTTTTTAAAATCAATCCCCGAGGCTCCTCACGAGTGCGCTACCTGCTCTGCATTCCCTACCACTCCCGCCAACCGCTTCCCCCTATTACGGGTAGGGGCGTGCGGTCCTCGTTTACGCCCCGTGTCACCATGTCCCCGTGTCCCCTCGAAGGCTCCGCCTTCACAGGTAGGGACGGCTGTCCCCAGCCGTCCGTT
>CALQLO010000071.1 GCA_943331445.1 Akkermansia muciniphila | reverse complement strand
GAATATACTGCTTACCGTCCGGTGCGGTGAAGTTCATCGTCACCGGGTGGCACTTGATCGTGATGCCCTTCTCGCGCTCGAGGTCCATCGCGTCGAGGAGCTGCTCCTTCATCTGGCGCTTCTCGATGGTCTTCGTGTGCTCGAGCAAACGGTCGGAAAGCGTCGTCTTGCCGTGGTCGACGTGCGCGATGATGCAGAAATTGCGGATGTGATCTAAGGACACGGTAAAGAGGTGAAAGGCTTAATAGGACTGCGGACGGGACGCTTGTCCAGCGTTAGCCCCCGCTAGGCGGGGATTAGGCCGGAATATCGGCGAACTCGTGCAGGGAGGCCACGGGAGCCTCGGGGGCCGAGCGCTTCATCATACCCGCCAGCACGCCACCGGGGCCACATTCATAGAACTGGGCAATACCCGTAGAAGCAGCGGCCTTACAATCATCCTCCCAGAGGACCGAGGAGACGACCTGCTTGACCAGCGCGGCACGAAGATCGGCTGGCTCGGCGAGGGTGCCACCCGTGGTGTTGGAATAGACCGTGACCTGAGGGCGCTTGAACTCGACGCCCTGCAGGAAGGCTTCGAAAGCCAGGCGGGCGGGCTCCATGAGACGGCTATGGTAGGCACCAGCGACCACGAGGGGTTTTACGAGTTTGAAGGCGCCGAACTCCTTGGCGCGGGCGACGGCTTGGGCGACCTTCTCGGAGTCGCCAGAAATCACTACCTGCCCAGGGCAATTAAAGTTCGCGGCATCGATATCGAATGCAGCGCAGAGTTTAGCGATGTCATCGCGGGTCCCGCCGATGACGGCGGCCATGCCGCCCTTGGTCTGATCACAGGCGAGCTGCATCAGGCGACCACGTTCGGCGACGACCTTGAGGCCCGTCTCAAAATCCCAGACACCCGCGACAGCGTAAGCGGTCAACTCCCCAAGAGAGAGCCCCAAGCAGGCCTTGAGGTCGTTGAGTTTACCGCGCTCCTTGAGGACCTGAGCGATGGCGTAGCCCTGGACGTAGAGGGCGGGCTGGCAGACCCGGGTCTCCGTCAGGACTTCGGCCGGCCCTTCGAAGCAGACCTGTCGAAGGTCAAAGGGGAGAACCTGGGCCGCCCGGTCGTAGAGACCCTTGGCGAGGGTCGACCCTTCATAAAGGGACTTACCCATGCCAACGACTTGAGCGCCTTGACCAGAGAACAGGAGTGCGGTGGACATTGGTAGGAGGGAGGGAAAAAGGACGGGAGGGTCAATGATGGAGAGGCGGAACGCCCAAGCGGTTGGCGGTTGGAAAACGCAAAAAGCAGAAGAACCAGAGAAACCAGGGCTCAGACCGCCCTCCCCCGTACCCCACCCTAACCGCTAACCGCCAACCGCTAACCGCTATCAGCACCTCCTGCTTCCTTGACCACCCCCACCCCACCCCCTACCCCTACCTTTCCTTTCGCCATGCCACTCGCCCTCCTTTCCGTCAGCGACAAAACCGGCCTCCTGCCCTTCGCCCAAGCCCTCGTCAAAGAGCACGGCTACAAGCTCCTCTCCACGGGCGGCACCTCCAAGATGTTGCGCGACGCCGGCCTGCCGGTGACCGATGTCAGCGAACACACGGGCTTCCCCGAAATCATGGAAGGCCGCGTGAAGACCCTGCACCCAAAAGTCCACGGCGGCCTGCTCTGCCGACGCGATTCACACGAGCACCTCGACGAGGCCAAGAAGCATGGCATCGAGCTCATCGACCTCGTCGTCGTGAATCTGTACCCGTTTGAAGCGACCGTCGCGAAACCCAACTGCTCGTTTGAAGACGCCATCGAGAATATCGACATCGGCGGCCCGTCGATGCTGCGCAGCGCAGCCAAGAATCATGCTTCTGTCTCGGTCGTTACCGATCCCGCCGACTACGAGCGCGTGCTCGCCGCGATGAAAGATTCCGCGGCACTCAGCGAACTCCGCCGCGAACTCGCCTTGAAGGTCTTCCAGCGCACCTCGGCCTACGATGCCGCGATTGCTAATTACCTCGAATCCCAGACCCAGCCTGGTGCCGGCAACGTCCTCGGACTGCCTTCGCGCTACACCTCCACCCTGCCCATCGCCCAGCGCCTCCGCTATGGCGAAAACCCGCACCAGCAGGCTGCGCTCTACGGTTCTTTCCATGAGGCCTTCGAGCAACTCCAGGGCAAAGAACTCAGCTACAACAACATCCTCGATATCACCGCCGCGACTTACCTCATCGGCGAGTTCGAGCGGCCGACAATCTGCATCCTGAAGCATACCAACCCCTGCGGCGTGGCTTCGGCTGACACCCTCCTCGAGGCCTGGCATAAGGCCTTCGAGACCGACAAGCAGGCCCCATTTGGTGGCATCATTGTCGCGAATCGAACGGTCGATAAAGGTCTGGCTGAAGCCATCGCCGAGATCTTCTCCGAAGTCATTATTGCGCCAGAGTTCGACGCCGATGCGCTCGCCATTTTCGGCAAGAAAAAGAACCTGCGTCTCATGCGCGCCAAGGTCGGCCTGCGGGCCGACACCCTCCGCGAAGTCCGGGCCGTCATCGGCGGCGTGCTCATCCAGGACCGCGACCAGAAGCCCGTTAATCCGCGCGAATTCAAAGTCGTCACCAAGCGCCAGCCCACCGCCGACGAGATGACCGCCTTGCTCTTCGGCTGGCGCGTCGTCCGCCATGTGAAATCCAACGCCATCGTCTACGCTGGCAAGGAGCGCACGCTCAGCGTCGGTGCTGGCCAGATGTCGCGCATCGACTCCTCGCGCATCGCCGTCTGGAAGGCAGGCGAAGCCAAACTCTCCCTAACCGGATCGGCCATCGCCTCGGATGCCTTCTTCCCCTTCCCCGACGGATTACTCGCCGCGGCCGACGCCGGTGCCACCTGTGCCATCCAGCCAGGAGGCTCCGTCAAGGACCCTGAAGTGATCGCCGCCGCTGACGCCCGTGGCATGGCCATGGTGTTCACCGGCATGCGCCACTTTAAGCACTGAGCGGCCGGAGGCCGCCGAGGTGATAGCGGTTGGCGGCTAGCGGTTGGGAAAACCAGAGCAGAGCCAAAACAAAGCCCGGAGTCACCTGACCCCGGGCTTTTTGTTTCTTTGTATTTACCTATCCGCCAACCGCTAACCGCCAACCGCTCTCAGCTTATTCTTATCAGAGTTTGACCCCAATCTTTTCCAGCAGGCGGGCGAGGTCGTCGTCGCTGCTGAAGGGAATCGAAATCGCACCCTTGGTGCCCTTACGCACAACGGTCACGGGCGTGGCGAAGTGTGAAGCCAGGCGCTTCTGAACGTCGGCGACGACCGTATGCTCCGTGCGCTTTCGGTCGTTCTTCTTACCCGTGGCGAGTTTCTTGACTTCGACTTCGGTGGCGCGGACGGAAAGCCCTTTCTCGATAATCAGGCGAGCGATCTGCACGCGGTGGGCCTGATTCTCCAGTCCGAGTAAGGCCTTCGCATGACCGACGGAAAGCTGGCCCTTGCGCAGGTACCCTTGAATTTCGCTATCCAGCGAAAGGAGGCGGACGATATTGGCGATGGTTGCGCGGGGCTTGCCGAGGCGTTCCGCGACGGCTTCCTGCGTGAGATTGAAGTCGCGCATCAGCGAGGCGACACCCACCGCTTCGTCGATCGCATTAAGGTCGGCGCGCTGGAGATTTTCGACGAGGGCCAGCACGGCACTGGAGGTGTCGCTGGCTTCGACGATGCGCGCGGTGATCGTCGGCTGGCCGAGGAGCTTGAACGCACGAAAACGGCGTTCGCCGGCGATGAGTTCAAAGCCGTCCTTCACCTTACGGACCACGACCGGCTGCATGAGGCCTTCCGAGCGAATCGATTCGGCGAGTTCCTTGACGAGCGCTTCGTCGAACTCGCGCCGCGGCTGACGAGGATTAGGAACAATCAGGCCCAGCGCTAATTCCTGAAGCAACAGGCCGGGGGCGACGGGAGCGGCCGCGACGGGAGGCACCACGGTCGCCACCGGAGCAGCAGGCTTGGCGACACCGCCGCCGATCAGGGAGCCGAGACCGCGGCCGAGAGATTTCTTAGGAGGAGTAGCCATGTTTGAAAATTAGCGAGCGGGGGCTTCGGCCTGCGGCACGAAGATATCGACGTCGGCACGGAGGGCAGAGGCGGCGGTCATCTTATTGGCGATGATAATCCAAGAGGACTTGGAGTTATTCCGGCGGGCAATCCCGCTGACGGTATCGCCTAGCTTTACGCGATAAGTGATACCCGTGCGGGGCATCTCCGCGGGGAAGCCATCATCAGCGGCGGTAGGCGCGTCGGCTTTAGGAGCCGGACCTTTCGTCGTGAGGGCGGAGGAAGCCTTCGGCGTCGGCGTCGTCGTCGGAGCCGAACTCTTGCCGAGTGCGGCATTCACCTGGCGCGTGAGCTCGGTTAAGGCGGCGTTCACTTCGGCGGTCTGTTGCTTCAGACGACGATCTAATTCCGCGAGGATTTCGGCGCGGGACTTTGCAATCGCATCCGCCGAAGTGGCGGACTGACCTTGATTGGCTTTTTGCTTCGAGAGTGCGTCACGGAGGTCAGCGTTCTCCAGTTTCAGTTTTTCAACCTCCGTGCGTAATTCAGCCAAATCCTGCTGCACTCCGGCAAGTTGGTTATTCTGGGCACAGAGGGGGGCGAGACCGAGGAAAAGGAGGGTGAGACCGCGACGCATGGAACGAGGAAAACATGCCCAAGGCGGGAGAGCAAAG
>CALQLO010000070.1 GCA_943331445.1 Akkermansia muciniphila | reverse complement strand
TTGTCGAGCGGGCTGCCCCATTGCTGAGTGATTGAATCACCGACGAGGAGGATGTCGCAGGGTCCGGCATTCTTCTGAACGTACGAGACGAGCTTCGCGTGCGTATCGACCCAGGAAGTGCCTCCCCAACTTCCTGCGGCCGGGACGGCAGGCCAGAGTTGCGGCAGGTGCTTGTTCATCTCGCCACCTGGCCGGCGTTCGTATTCCGGCTTAGCGATGAAGATACGTTCTTCGGCCGTGAGCGGCCAGCCCGTCGGCTGAGGATCCGCCGGCTTGTGGGCGTACTCGAGGGCGGGTAGGGCTGAACATAGCAGTAGGGCGGCGAGGGTGGGGCGTAGAGTAATCATCGACGTGAGGACAGGAATTCAAAGTACTGCAGGGTGATGCCGCCGACCATGAGGAATGCGGGGATAGCCAGACGGAGAAGCCGATACTTTGGTTGCTCCGAAAGGAGTTCCCGGAAGACACCTAATTGCCCGCCGCAGAAGATGAGCGCACCGAGATAGGTGGGTTTTTGATCAAGTACCCAGACCAGTACGCTCGCGATGGTCACTGCGATGCTGGCGAGCACGATATAGATCCAAACCATCTTCTTGATGAACGGTATGTAAGGATTCTCGGCGGCGGGGATGTTCATTATCTCGGAATCGTTGTTCAGCGTGCGGCCATTTCGGCCTTATTTGGGCGCGTGTGGAGGGATAGGCGGATGTCGTCCGCGAACTGCTCCCCGAGTTTCGGCGAAGCCTGACCCGGTTGGCCGGCGCTGCCTGCGCCGATGTGGACGACGAGGAAGCCGGCGGTGGGCGGCAGGACGCAACGTATCATAAGTGTTTTCCATTCGCCTGGCTTGCCTCCGGGGCTGATGTGGAACTGCGAGCCACTGGCGAGGACTTGGTCGGTAGACGGCGGCCAGTTGCCGACGATCGACTCAGGGCTGCCTTCGAAGACGTAGACCTTGGCGATGAAGCGGACGGGCTCGGCTTTCGTCGGGCGGGCGTCGAGCAGGCTGGCCTGCAGTTCCACGTAGGCTTCGCTGGAGGTCAGGAGTTCCGTCCGCACGGACTTGAGGTCGATGATTTGGAAGACATCGCACGACTGGCGCGGGCTGTTTGGAATATTGGGTTCGCCTTCGGCTTCGATGAAACGGAGCGATTGTCGGTGCTGGCTATCGTGGGTCAGGACCTCACTGCGATCTCCGCCCCAGGAGAAGACATTCTTCGGGAAGCCGTGAGGGATGGCGCCCCGCGACAGTTCAAAGCTGCCATCCGCGATTTCAACGGCGTGGATTTCCGAAGTATTGGCCTTGGCGGAGAATAACCATCCGAGCGAGGTTACGACCATTCCGAAGGCTAGGAGTATGGCAGCGAGGCCCATGGCCCGTCCGCGTAAGGGGAAGACGATGGTTTTCTTGGGAGCGGAGGCTTGATCGAGGTTCAAGGCATCGAGCGCGGCGTGCAGCTGTCCGTGGAAGGATGCGGCTTCGCGGAAGCGGGCACGGGTCTCGGGATCGGTGCGGAGGAGGGCGCTGAGCTCGGTCGCTTCGGCCGGAGTCAGGCGTGACTCCGACCAGGCGTCGAAGAGGGCGTTAAGGCGTTCTTGATTCATGAAATTCCGGAAGTACCGAGCGAGCGATCAACGCAGGTTCGGAGGGTGTGGCGGGCGCGGGTGAGGGCGACGCGCACGGAGTTAGGCGTCCAGCCGACAGCGGCCGCGATGTCTTCCGGCATCTGCCCGAGGTGGTAGCGGCGGCGGATGAGGTCAGCCGCCATGGGCGCGAGTTTGCCGAGGCAGCCTTTGAGGGCATCGGTGCGTGGGCCGAGGATTTCAGGCATCGGTCCGTCTTCCCCGTAGAGCATTTCTATGACATCGTCATCGAGACGCGCGGCAGCCCTGGCGCGCGCACGTTGGAATTGCAGGGCTTGGTAGCGAGCAACCACGCAGGCCCATGCCGGGAAGTTAGTGCCGAGGGTATAAGTCGCCGCCTTGCGACTCACGGTCAGGAAGGCTTCTTGGACGATGTCTTGAGCGTCGCCTAGGTTCGGCTCGATTGTCAGGACGTAATACAGCACCACCTGCTGGTGCTGGACGAAGAGTCGCTGCACCTGAAGGGTGTGGTCGGAGGGGGTGGGGGAGTCTCCCATACGCAAGAGACCGCCCGGAGGGCGGCCTCATTAGCATCGGATAAATACGTCAGCGGGCAACCGCCGACCATAGCTTATTTCGCTGGCGGGGTGGGGGAGAATTTCAAGGACCAAAGTACGTCGGGGGTGGCATCGACGGTGAGGCCGACTTGGTTGCCTCCCCAGATTTGATCGAAGCGGACGAGGAGTTTATTCCAGCCAGCCTTAAGGGCTACGGGCTGGGTGGCGTCGAGCGTGTGATGCAGGTCCCTAGGTCCTTGGCCTTTGGGGTGAACGGCCGGTAGGGCTTGGTCATTAACCCAGGCGCGCACGGCGTGGTGACCGTGGGCATCGAGTACGTTGAGTTTGATGGTCGTGGGCTGCGGGGACTGCACCCAGGTGACGAGATAGGCGGCACCTTCTTCTTCATAGCCTTTCCAGCCGAGCACCGTTTCGAAGCTGACGATGTCGCCGCTGATGCTCGCAGATTTCCACACGAGTTTATGCGAACCTTTGCGAGTCTGCGTGATTTCTCCGGCGAAGGTGGCGCCGAGATCGATGCCTTGCTCGGGCGGAAAAACCGTGGCGCCGAGTGTACGGGTGATTTCCAGGCGATCTTCGCGGTGGCGCAACTGTGTGAGTTTGGCGAAGCCGAAGGGGCCGATGGCACTCCAAGCCCGAATGGGCAGGCCGCTCATCGGGGCAAACTTAGCCTGTGACCAAGAGCCAGGGTAGAGTCGCGCTTCCGTGGGCTCGTCGTAAGTTTCCCGCGTGGCGGAACCATCGGCGTTGGCCCACCAGATGCGGTTGTGGCCGCCGAAGGTGGCATCGAAATTAACCTGGGTGCGGAACTCCCCGACCAGCTTAGGCAGCATCGGTACGCTGCTCAGCGGGATGGCGGCAGCGATGACATAGCCCGCTCCGTCGGCATCCATTACATGCCCGAGTTTCGCCGCGGAGAGCAGCCCGACGTGCTCAAACACCGCGGCTCCGCCGGCGGGCGTCCGATAGGTGAGCGGGCTGGGTTTACTGGTGCCGAGCCATTTTGGGAGCATCGCCAAGGCAACCGGGCGGACGGTTGCTTTATCCTGAAAGAGCCCGAAGACGATGCGAGTGTCGCCGGCTCGACCATTGGCATTCTTCGCGGGTGCGGCCTGGGGGTCACCTTGGATATAAAAACTAAAAGTATCGGCTTCACGGTCGTGCGTGAAGATGCGCTCAGCGGGCTCGAGCGGCTTTGGCGCAAACTTGCGTCCTAGACGCACATGCCAGCGGAGGTACAGGTTCTCCCGATCGAAGCCACAGCGCACCTCGGCCGTTTGCTTGGCGTCGGCGGCGAAGGCCACGGGTTCGCATATTTCCCAGCCGCTCATGGAGCCGTCTAAAGCCGGGCCACCGCCGGGCATCGGTGCGAAGAGGGCCACGCGGGCGGTGGTGCTGCCGCTGCGTTGTTTGCGCACGGCCAAGGCAAATTCCGGAGCGGCGGCGATTTGGGCAGCAGTGATACTCACCGTGGAGGTGATTTTATCCAGTCGGCGGGCGGGGTTACCCTTCGCAGTCCAGCCCGTGGCCTCGAAAATCATCGGGGAAGTTTTACCGAGCGCTAGGTAGATTTTGCCGTCATCCTGATTCACGTAGGAATAGCCCGTGAAGAACTCTCCGGGGAGATTGTACGGTCCCATGGTCTTGCCGCCGGTCTTGCGTTCATCCGGGAAGAGGGTGTCGACGTAAAGGCCGTCTTCGGTGTAGAGCACGATCCCCATGCGAGACTGATCGATTTGGGTGATCAGCCCACCCATGGGTGCCATCACATGAATGGAACCGTAGACTTCCCCTTCGTTGGCGGTACCATTGAGGGCCGTCCGCCCGACGCGCCAGGTGAGGGCGTAGCCGCCTTTGCCATCGGGTGCGTAGCGCGAGAGTTTCTGTTGGGCACCGAAGTTGGCACTGAGGTCCGGCCCACGTGCGTTCACATAGAAGCCATCCTTAATGGAGCCAGCGACCATCGCCCACGCGGACGAAAAACGGTCACCGATTTCGTTGCCACCGAAGGTCCCCGTCGCCGTGCCCAGCTTGCGGGCTTCGAGTATCGGGTCGGTGAGGAGTTTCTGCCAGCTGTCGGGTGCGAAGACCGGATTGCCGTGCAGATCGAAGGATGCTGGAGCCAGGCGCCAAACGTCAGGGGAGCCTTCTTGGATGGCGACCAGGGAGAAGTCATCGAGCCACGAGTCGCCCCAGTACCGTGGATTAGGGCCGGTGCCGGCTCGCGGGGTTTTACACTCACTGTCCTGGACCTGACCATCGCCGTTGTCGTCGTGCCAGAGGATGCGTTTCAGGTCCTTCCCGCGGCCTTCCGTGAGAATCGCCGCCGAAGCCAACCAGCGGTCGCCGGACTCGCGATAGATGAAATTCCCCCGCGACCATGCAAGGTATCGCGTGTCGCCGTGATAGAGGATGCGTGGGAAGCCAAAATGCTCATTCGCAAACCGCCCCGTGCAGACATCGGGCCACACGGCCTCCGCTCGCCATTCGCCGGATTGGTAATTCACGCGGAAGCGAAGGAGCCAGCCGCCGTGTCCTTGAAGGTAAAGCTGATCGGGGTGCTTAGGGTCGATGGCATACCCGGCATTGGCGAAGGTCTGGGCGCTGAGCCATTCGCGGCTCAATTTACCATCGCTAGCGTTCC
>CALQLO010000069.1 GCA_943331445.1 Akkermansia muciniphila | reverse complement strand
TCAAATCCCACCAGAACCTCCAAGTTCCGACCTCTTTCCCACCTTCCAAACAGCACGGACACCATGCCACGAATCCTCGGCGTAGACATTCCCAACAACAAGAAAGTAGAGATCTCTCTCCGCTATATCTATGGTATCGGCCCCTGCCGCGCCACTGAGATTTGCGATGCTCTCGGCTTCGATCCCGCTATGCGTGCTTCGAACCTGTCCGAGGAGCAGTTGAACAAGATCGTCGAGTACATCGTCCGCATGGGCTACAAGTGCGAAGGCGATCTCCGTCGTGACATCGCCCAGAACTTGAAGCGCCTCCAAGCGATCAAGTGCTACCGCGGCCTCCGCCACTTCCGCGGCCTCCCAGTTCGCGGTCAGCGTACGCGCACCAACGCTCGTACCCGTAAGGGCAAGCGCAAGACCGTCGGCGTCGCCGCCGCGCCGTCGAAGTAAGCCAATCCTATCTCCTAACATTATTTTACGATGAGCGAAGAAGCCCCCAAGACCCCTAAGGCCAAGAAGCCGAAGGCCCCTGCTGCTGAAGCCGGTGCCGCTGCCCCCGAGGCCACCGCTCCTGCGGCTGCTCCGGTTGAAAGCGCCGCCCCTGAGCGCAAAGAAATTACCGCCAAGGAACTCCTCGGCGAAGAGCTGGGTGAAGTGAAAGTTCGTCGTGCTAAAGGCTCGAAGAACATCACGACCGGCATCTGCCACATCCTGGCCACCTTTAATAACACCAAGGTTACGATCACCGACCCTAGCGGTAACGTGATCTCCTGGGGTAGCGCTGGTCGCCACCAGTTCCGCGGCTCACGCAAGTCCACGGCTTACGCGGCGCAGGTTGTCTGCTCGGAAGCCGCCAAGCTCGCCATGGCTCACGGCCTCAAGGATGTTTCCGTCCGCGTCAAGGGACCGGGCATGGGTCGCGACAGTGCCATCCGCGCCCTCCAGGTGCTCGGCCTGAACGTCACCTCGATTCTCGATACCACTCCGATCCCGCATAACGGCTGCCGCCCGCCCAAGCGTCGCCGCGTCTGATCGTTCTATCTTTCGCATTACCGTCCGGCTATGGCAAACCGGGCGGGTCCTATCCATCCGCCACCTCTCACAAATAAAACACAAATATGTCTCGTTACACTGGTCCCACCACGAAGCTCAATCGTCGCTTCGGTCAGAACATTTTCCCCACCTCCAAGGGTGAAGAGCGTCGTCCGTACCCTCCGGGTATCCACGGCAAGACGACCCGCCGCAAGGTCTCCGAATACGGCGTCGGCCTCAATGAAAAGCAGAAGCTTCGCATGATGTACGGCTTGACCGAGAAGCAGTTCCGCTTGGCCTTCGCTCGCGCTAAGCGCATGGGCGGCGTCGCCGGTGACAACTTCCTCCGCATCCTCGAGACGCGTCTCGACAATGTCGTCTTCCGTCTTGGTTTCGCCAACTCGCGCTCGGCTGCTCGCCAGCTCGTGGCTCACGGCCATATCCGCATTGACGGCCACAAGGTCGACATCGCCAGCTACGCCACCTCACCCGGCGAAAAGATCGAAGTCCGCGACCGCACCTCTTCCAAGCAGCTCGCCACGCGCGCTGTCGAAGAAGGCCAGGGCCGCTCGGCTCCGGCTTGGCTCGTGGTCTCCCCTGAGCAGCTCAACGGGCAGATCGTCCGCGAGCCCGCTAAGGAAGAACTCCCTTCGGACGTTAACGTCCAGATTATCGTCGAATTCTACAGCCGCTGATCGAACCCACAAAACCAAACCAGGAACTACAGCCATGACCAAGCGACTCGGACAATTTCAACGCCCCAAGAACCTCAAGAAAGAGGAATCTTCGGCCACCCCCACCTACGCCAAGTATTTCGCCGACCCCTTCGAAACGGGTTTCGGTCATACGATCGGCAACTCTCTCCGCCGCATCCTGCTCAGCTCCATCGAAGGTGCCGCCATCTCGGCCGTCACCATCGAAGGCGTGCAGCACGAATTCCAGCCGATTGAAGGCGTCGTCGAAGACGTCACCGAAATCGTCCTGAACCTCAAGAAGGTCCGCATTCGCACCGAAGCCAATAAGCGCGAAGCTTTCAAGGGAACCATCGACGTCAATAAGACCGGCGCCGTGAAGGCTTCGGACATCAAGTTCGAAACCAAGGGCGCCACGGTCACCCTCGTCAATCCCGACCAGGTGATCTGCACGCTCGACCGTAAGCGTCGTTTCTACGCTGACCTTGAAGTCACCGTGGGACGTAGCTGGGCTTCCGCCGAGGAAAACAAGAAGGCCGACCAGGCCATCGGTTCCATCCCCGTCGATTCCCTCTTCTCCCCAGTCACCCTCGCGAAGTACTCCGTTGAGAGCACCCGCTCGGGCGACAAGACCGACTACGATAAGCTCGTGCTCGAAATCTCGACCGATGGTCGCATCACTCCGGACGAAGCTTTGAAGGAAGCTTCCGCCATCCTGCGTCATCACCTCGAAGTCTTTGACACGGTCGCCGCCGACTCTGTCGAATTCGAAACCGGCCAGAAGGAAGTTAGCGAAGAGAGCAACCGCCTCCGCAAGCTGCTCAACATGTCCGTTAACGAAATCGAACTCTCCGTCCGCGCTGCGAACTGCCTCAATAACGCCAACATCAACACGGTTGGTGAACTGGCCATGAAGACTGAGCAGGAGATGCTCAAGTACCGTAACTTCGGCAAGAAGTCCCTCAACGAGATCAAGGCCAAGCTTGAACAGCTCGGCCTGTCCCTCGGACAGAAAATTAACGAAGGCCTGCTCGACAAGGGCGTCAACGCATAATCCGGACTCCCCAACACCCTCATGCGTCACCGCACCCATAATCACGTTCTCGGCGTTAAGACGGCTCACCGCCGTTCGCTCATCGCCAATCTCGCTGCCGCGTTGTTCACCAATGCGCGCATCACGACGACTTTGTCGAAGGCCAAGGCGCTCCGTCCTTACGCCGAGCATCTGATCACCTTCGCTAAGAAGGCTGAACAGTCCGCCGATAAGTCGGTCAAGCTTCACTACTATCGCTTGGCCCTGGCCAAGATGCGTAACGAAGACGCCTGTCACCTGCTCTTCAAAGAGCGCGTTCAGCAGTTCCTCTCCCGCACGGGTGGCTACACTCGTATCTATAAGCTCGGCGCCCGTAAGGGTGATGCTGCTGAGACCGCGCTCATCGAACTCGTGGCCAAGGACGACAAGTCCCCTGCCATGACGCCGAAGGCCAAGGTCGCTCGTAAGCCGAAGCAGAAGAAAGAAGCCGCCGCGGCTAGCGCTCAGGCCTAAGCCTCTTTCGCAGGCTTGAACCCGAGACGCGTCCGCCCCCCGGCGGCGCGTCTCGCCTTTTTAGAACCTCCCCCAGCCTTCATGTTACAGTCCGTCGACCTCGGCATCTTTCTGGCCTTCCTGGCCGGTTTAGCCGCGCTCGTGTTGCTGGGGTTGCAAGCGTGGTACGATCGTCGCGACGTGATCCTTTCTGACCACCGCCGCATCAACTCAGCCTTTTCCTGTGTCCGTTGCAATGTGCTCTATGTGCGCCCCCGCCGTCGCGAGGAGGCAGCCTGCCCGCGCTGCGGATGGAACAATGTTCGCCTCAAGTTCTGAATCCCCCTAACTTCCCACCCATGGCTCCCCAGTCCATCGCAATTCTCGATTTCGGCTCGCAGCTGACCAAGGTCATCGCCCGCCGCGTGCGCGAGTGTAACGTACACTCCCGCATCTACCCTTTCAGCGTCACCCCGGAGACTCTCCGTGCGGACGGCGTCGTCGGCGTCATCCTTTCAGGTGGCCCCGATAGCGTTAAAGCCAAGGGCTCGCCTCACCCTCACTCGGGTGTTTTCGAGATGGGTTTACCCGTGCTCGGTATTTGTTACGGCGTTCAGCTGATGGGTCAGATGTTGGGCGGCAATGTCGCCAGCAGCTCCCACCGCGAATACGGTCATGGCGTGCTATCCTTCCGCAAGGGATCCCAGCTTCTGCAGGGGCTCAAGTCACCCCTGCGGGTCTGGAATTCACACGGCGACAAAATTACCCGCCTACCTCGCGGCTTCAAGGCTGTCGCGGCCACGGAGAATTCCGAATGCGCCGTGATCGAGGATCCCAAGCGCCGCTTTTACGGAATCCAGTTCCACCCGGAAGTCGCCCACTCCGAGCGCGGCATTGATATTCTCCGCAACTTCCTCTTCCGCATCTGCCACTGTAAGGCGACCTGGAAGATGGATGATTACGTCGACACGGCGGTCCGCGAAATTCGCGAGAAAGTTGGCAAGTCTCAGGTGATTCTGGGTCTTTCCGGCGGCGTGGATTCATCCGTCGCGGCGGCCCTCATTCAGCGCGCCATCGGCAAACAGCTGACCTGCGTCTTTGTTGATAACGGCTTGCTGCGGCTCAACGAGCGTGCCCAGGTCGAGAAGATGTTCCGCGGCAAGTTCAAGGTCGACCTCCGCGTCGTGGACGCCTCCGCGGTGTTCCTTCGTAAACTCAAGGGCGTCACCGACCCTGAGCGTAAGCGCAAGATTATCGGCCACGAGTTCATCAAGGTTTTCGAACGCTCCATCAAGGAGGTCCAGGGCAAGAAGAAGGGTAAGGTCGAGTTCCTCGCCCAAGGTACGCTGTATCCTGATGTCATCGAATCGCTTTCGCCCAACGGTGGCCCAGCTGCGACAATCAAGAGCCACCATAATGTGGGCGGCCTGCCGAAGCATATGAAACTCAAGCTGCTCGAGCCCCTGCGCGAGCTCTTCAAGGATGAGGTGCGGGCCCTCGGGGAAGCCCTCGGCTTGCCCCATGACATGGTCTGGCGCCACCCCTTCCCGGGCCCCGGTCTCGCGGTTCGTGTCTGTGGTGACATCACCAAGGAGCGACTGGAAGTCCTCCGGAAGGCCGACGATATTTTCATCAGTG
>CALQLO010000068.1 GCA_943331445.1 Akkermansia muciniphila | reverse complement strand
GGCGAGCGTCTGACCGCGGCCGAGGTCGATACGCTGAAGCGCTGGATCGCCGAAGGCGCCGTCTGGCCGGAGTCCGCCTCCCTGAAGAAGACCGACCCGCTCGATTGGTGGTCGCTGAAGCCCCTTACCAAGCCCGCCCTGCCCTCCGGTGACGCCGCCCATCCGATCGACCGCTTCATCCTCGCGAAGCTTCAGGAAAAGCACCTGCAGCCTTCCGCTACGGCCGACGCCCGCACCATCCTTCGCCGCCTGAACTTCGACCTCATCGGCCTGCCGCCCACGGCGGAAGAGCTCGCTGCCTTCGAACAGGAAGCCGCCCAAGACCTGCCTGCCGCCATCGGCCGCACCGCCGATCGCCTGCTCGCCTCGCCTCGCTACGGCGAACGTTGGGGCCGCCACTGGCTCGACGTGGTTCACTACGGCGACACCCACGGCTACGATAAGGATAAGCTCCGCCCCAACGCGTGGCCCTACCGCGATTACGTCATCCGCTCCCTCAACGACGACAAGCCCTACGCCCGCTTCGTGGAAGAGCAGCTAGCCGGTGACACCCTTTACCCCACGACCACGGATGGCTTCCTCGCCCAAGGCTTCATCTCCGCTGGACCCTGGGATTTCATCGGCCACGCCGAACTCCCCGAGACCAAACTCGACGGCAAAATCGCCCGAGCGCTTGACCGCGACGACATGGTCTCGAACACGATGAATACGTTCTGTGCGACGACCGCCCAGTGTGCTCGCTGCCACCAACATAAATTCGACCCGATTAAACAGGAGGATTACTACCGCCTACAGGCCGTCTTCGCGGCCCTCGATAAGGCCGATAAGACGTTTGATACCGACCCCGCCGTCGCCGCCAACCGCAGCAAGCTCACCGACGAACGCACCCGCCTTGATGCGGAGATTAAGGCCTTGAACGATAAAGCCGCTTCAGGTGATTCGCGTCGCGCGACGCTCATCGGCAAGATGATCGACGAGCTTAAGCAAGGCACCACCGCCGTCGAACGCCCCGAATACGGCTACCACAGCGCCATCTCCACCGTACAGACCGCCACGAAATGGGTGCAAGTCGACCTCGGCACCGCCCGCGATCTCACGGAAATTATCGTCGTCGGCTGCCATGACACTTTCAACAACATCGGCGCCGGCTTTGGCTTCCCCGTTCGTTATAAAATCGAAGTCAGCAACGACCCAAATTTCGCCGAAGGTGTCACCATCGTAACGGACCGCACCGCGGCGGATCATCCTAATCCCGGAGTGAAGCCCCAGCGGGTCGCCCTGGCCAAACTGAAAGGACGTTACCTGCGCTTCACGGCCACCAAACTGGCTCCTCGCCAGAACGACTACATTCTCGCCCTCGCCGAGCTTCAGGCCTTCGACAGCCAAGGTCAGAATGTCGCCCTCGGGGCCCAGGTAACTTCACCGGATAGCATCGAAGCCGGGCCGCGCTGGGGACGCCTCAACCTGACCGATGGCTACTACTATGGCCCCAAATCCGTGCGCGATGATGTCCGCATTGCCACCCTGGATGCGGAACGAGCCACACTACGCCAAGGGTCGGGCAAGGTTGATGCCGCCATCACGAAGGAACTTGCGACCCTGACGACGTCCCGCGCCAAACTGGCGACGGAGATCGCGAAACTTCCGCCCGCCCAGACGGCCTTCATCGGCACAATCCACAAAGGTTCTGGCGCTTTCGCTGGCACGGGTGCCAACGGTGGCAAGCCCCGCCCGATCTTTATTCTCAAGCGCGGGGATGTCGGCAGCCCCGATAAAGAAGTCGGCCCAGGCACCCTGCCCTTCGCTAAGGAGCTGGCGTCGCAATTCATCTTACCCGCCGATGCCCCGGAAGGCGCCCGCCGCGTAGCCCTCGCCCACTGGATTACTGACAATCGCAACCCACTCACCTGGCGCGTCATCGTGAACCGGGTCTGGCATTACCACTTCGGCCGCGGCTTGAGCGATACACCAAACGACTTCGGGCGCATGGGTAGCCTGCCCACGCACCCCGAGCTGCTTGACTGGCTGGCCGTCGATTTCCGCGACAGCGGTCAGTCGCTCAAGAAGCTCCACCGTCTCATCGTCACGAGCGCGACCTATCGTCAATCCTCCCTCGGCAATCCCGCCAACGAGAAGATCGACACAAGCAACGCCTTCCTCTGGCGCATGAACCGACGCAAACTCGAGGCCGAAGCGGTCAATGACTCGGTGCTGACGGTTGCCGGCAAACTCGACCTCAAGATGGGCGGTCCTGGCTTCCAGGACTTCGTCATCGATAAGCCGGCCCATTCGCCGCACTACGAATACGACCAGCACGACGTCGAGGACCCGAAGTCCCATCGCCGCTCGGTGTACCGCTTCATCGTCCGCTCCCAGCCGCAGCCCTTCCTGACCGTCCTGGATTGCGCCGATCCATCAATGACCGTCGCCACCCGCAACGAGACCGTCAACGCCCTGCAGGCCCTTGCGATGCGCAATAACCGCCTGACGGTCGCAATGGCCAAGCACTTCGCGACCCGCGTCTCCAAGGACGCCTCCACCCCGCCCGCCCAGATTGACCTGGCCTTCCGCCTGGCGCTGGGACGGCCGCCTTCCACCAACGAAGCCGAAGCGATGTCGGTCTACGTGCGTGAGCATGGGCTAACGAACCTCTGCCGACTGATCTTCAACCTGAACGAATTCAACTTCGTCGACTGACCATGAACGACTCTCCATACCATCGTCAGTCCGGCGTCACCGCGATGAACCGCCGTGACTTCCTCTTCTGCTCCGGTGGCGGCCTCGGCGGCATCGCCCTCGCCAGCCTGCTCGGACAGGAATCACTCCTCGCCGCCACGCCCACCAGCGGCGTACTTCACGCCCCGGCCAAAGCGAAGCGCGTCGTCCAGCTCTTCATGGCAGGCGCCGCTAGCCACGTCGACATGTGGGACTACAAGCCCCTCCTCGAGAAGAAGCATGGCGAGAAGTGGGATCCTGGCGAAGCCGTCGAACTCTTCCAGAGCAGCCCGGGGTCGACCTTTGCGTCGCCCTGGAAATTCAAGCCCTACGGTAAGTCCGGTAAGATGCTCAGTGACATCGTCGCGCCCATCGGCGAGGTCGCGGATGATATCGCCTTCGTGCATAATGTCGTCGGCCGCTCCGGCGTGCACAGCCAGGCCACCCTCCTGCAATCCACCGGCTTCCTGATCCCTGGCTACCCGAGCATCGGCGCTTGGGTGAGCTACGGCCTCGGCTCGCTCAACGACAACCTCCCGACCTTCGTCGTCTTGCCCGATATCCGCGGCCTGCCGTCCAACGGCCAGAAGAACTGGGACTCCGCCTTCCTGCCTGGCCAGAACCAGGCCACCCAGGTGCGCGTTAACGCCCCGAAGCCCATCGCCGACCTCTCGCCGCCTCCGGCCGACTACATCACGCCCTCCGGCGAGACCCAAGGCCTCCAACTTCTGGACAAGCTGAACCGCACTCATGCCGAGGCGCATCCGGGCGACCCGCGCCTCGAAGCCCGTATCCGCAGCTACGAACTCGCCGCCAAGATGCAGTTAGCGGCGCCCGAAGCCCTCGACCTTTCCAAGGAATCGGAGAAAACGCAGGCCCGTTACGGCATCGACAACTCCACGAAGGTTTGGCCGAAAGAGATCAATGTCGCCGAGGAGCAGGATGCCTTCGGCCGCAAGTGCCTGACCGCCCGACGTCTCCTCGAACGCGGCGTGCGCTTCGTGCAGATCTGGTCCGGCAACGACAACGGCTTCCCGCGTCGCAATTGGGACTCCCACGAGGATATCGCCCGCGATCATGCTCCGCTCTCCCTCGGCATGGCCAAGGGCACCGCGGCGCTCATCCAGGATCTCAAGGACCGCGGCATGTTCGAGGATACCCTGATCCTCTGGACCACCGAGTTCGGCCGCATGCCGTGCGCCCAGGGCGGCAAAGGGCGCGACCATAACCCCTTCGTCTTCACCAACTGGCTCGCCGGCGGCGGCATCAAGGGCGGCGTCTCGCATGGCCCGAGCGACGAATGGGGCTACAAGCCCGCCGACCGTTCGCACTTCACCCAGGGCTACGACATCCACGCTACCGTACTCCATCTCCTCGGCCTCGACCACGAGAAACTCACCTTCCGTCACAACGGCGCCAACCGCCGCCTCACGGATGTGCATGGCCACGTGATCAAGGAGATATTAGCTTAAAGAAGCACTTCGTTCTTGGTTCGTTGTTCTTGGTTTGGTCGCGAGGGAAGCCCGTGACCGTCCAATGATGGCGCTTTCCTCATGCCCTGGGTAGGGTCGGGACCGCGTCACGACATAGTTGCACCTAAGGCAGGGCTGAGCGACCTCGCTCTACCAAGGCTGATCGATGAACCTCGCCACCTTTCGGTGATACCTCGGAACAAAACCCCAAGAACAAGTAACCAAAAACTTGAGCCGCTCCCCGTAGCTCAAGGCAGGGAACTTGACCCTACTTCCGTCTGTCCCATAAGTACCCACAGCGTTCGCCCCGAACGCCTTATCCCCTTTTCCGTACCGCACCATGCCCTCCCAGGGATATCTCTCCCGCGCCTTTGCGCTCTTCACTCTTAGCCTGAGCCTGACGGGTACGGTCTGGGCAGCGGAGCCTTACGAAGCCTTCATCCAGAAGCACTGCGTCCGTTGTCACGGACCCGAGAAGGAAAAGGGGGACCTCCGTTTCGATAAGCTCTCGCGCGATTTCAAACTCGGCATCGACACCCATCATTGGGCCGAGGCCATGGAGAACGTGAATAGCGGCGAGATGCCACCGAAGAAGGACAAGGAACCCAAGCCGACGCAGGCGGAGATCGCCGCCTTCGTGACGAGCCTAGACGGAGCCCTCAAGGAAGGCCGCGCCTCGCGTCAGGCGGCCCGGCCAGTGGTGTCGCATTATCGTTTGAGCCGTCAGGAGTATCAGAACACCGTCTACGATTTGCTGGG
>CALQLO010000067.1 GCA_943331445.1 Akkermansia muciniphila | reverse complement strand
TTCCACCTCGCGACCCCGTCGCGCCGGTAGGGACGGCTGTCCCCAGCCGTCCGTTCGCGGGCAGACGCACGTACCTCGATCGACTTCCTATCCTCTACCGCTGCCTCGTCTGTATTCCCAACCGCTAACCGCCAACCGCTTCCACCTCGCGGCTCCGCCGTCCCTACCTTGAGGCCATACACAAAAACAAGGAACCAAGAACGAAGAACACGCCTAGCGCTGCCTCTCTCCGGCCCTCGTGTCCTCAGATCCTCCTGTCCTCGTTTACGCCCCGTGTCCCCGTGTTCGCCACGCATCCCCTTGCGCTTATGTCTCACCCACCCATACCTCTCCCGCATATGCCTTTGCCCGTGCTCTCTAAATCACTCTTCAAACTCGGACTGGAATGCCCACTCCGCCTCAAACACGCCCTCACGCGTCCGGCCCTGCCCCGTAAGTCCGATGAGGATGAGTACATGCAGATGCTCGCCCGCGGTGGCTACATGTTCGAGAAGCTGGTCCGCATCTACCACCCCGGCGAAGATATGTATGTGCCCAAGGAAAGCCATGCGGCCGCCTCGGCGCGGACGCTGGCCAAAATCAAAGCGGGCGACTGCACCCTGCACGAAACGACCTTCACCCACGGCGACCTGATGGCCCGGACGGATATGATCCGCGTCCACGGCTCGTTCATCGACCTGATCGAAATCAAATCCGCCTCCGCCGAAGCCGATGCCCAGCTCGAGACAGAGGCGACCACCCTCAACACGAAAGCCTGGCAGCCGTACGTCATCGACCTCGCCTTCCAAGTCCATGTCGCCGGACTCGCCCTCAAGGCCGCCGGCATCGATAAGACGATTCGCGCCTGTTTCTACCTGCCGAATAAGAACGGCATCGCCAACGCCGAAGAATGCCGCGGGCTCTTCTCCATCACCGAACAAAATTCCGGTGGCCGGCCCGAGGTCGTGTACAAAGGCAACGCCCAGGCCGGCGATGCCTCCTCCCTGATTGCGATCGTCGACGCCACGGAAGCCGTCGCGAGCGCCCACCCGCAGGAACACTCGATCGCCGAGGCTACCGCTACCCTCAGTGGCTTTGCCGAAGGCCACCGCTGGCCGAGCCCCGAACTCGGGCTGAAATGCAAGTCGTGCGAATTCAACGTCCCTGGCCAGACCTCTGGCTACGACCTCTGCTGGGGCACCCAAGCCCGCGCCGAGCACCACCTCTTCACCCTCGGCTTCCTCGGTAATCTAGAGCGCGGCAATCCCGGCACAATCCAGCGCATCATTGCGCAGGCCGCTCCGCGCGCACCGCAGATTACCGACCTGCAAGACGAAGACATCGTCGGCGACGGCAAACTGCAGCGCACCTGGAAACGTCAGATCATGGCCGTGCGCACGGGACGTCCGTTCCTCTCGCCCGAACTTGCCAAGAACCCCGCCGGCCTGATGCGCTGCCTGCCCGAGCACTACCCATTATACTTCCTCGATTACGAAGGCACGCGCTGGGCCCTACCCTCCGCCCCAGGTTGCCGCCCCTATGGGCAAGTCGCCTTCCAATGGAGCTGCCATGTCATCGATAACCCGGGCGCCTCACCTCGGCACGTCGAGTGGCTCGACACTGAATCCGAGAACCCCAACGTCGGCTTCCTCGAATCCCTCCGCCGCGTCCTCGGCGAACAAGGCACCATCTACCACTGGTCCAGTTACGAGATCACTATCACCCAGGAACTCGCCGATGAAATTCGGGGCGACGCCTCCAAGGCCGACCTCGTCTCGTGGGTGGATCGCAATTGGGGAACGCCCGGCAGCAAGAAGACCGCGGTGAAGAGTGAGCGCACCCTTGATCTCCTCGAGATCTCGCGCGGCCATTTCTATGACCCAGCCATGAAGGGCAGCCACTCCATCAAAGCCGTCCTGCCTGTGATCTGGAAGAATCCAACCATCCAGAAACTCTTCCCCAAGTACGCCGTCGACCAGCACGGTAAGGCCGTCAAGAACCCGTACGAGGCCCTGCCCGCGCTCACCTTAGAGGATTCCGCCAAAGGCAGCCCCATCGACCTCACCCAGCTCGAGGCCATGGACATCGTCAAGAACGGCACCGGCGCCATTCGTGCCTATGAGCATGTCCGCTATGGCCTCGCCGCTGGTCAGCCCGCCGAACGTAAAGCCATCCGCCGACAACTCATGCGCTACTGCGAACTCGACACCGCCGCCATGATCATGATCTGGAAACATTGGGTGGGGTAATGACTCCAAGGGTGGGACAGCACCACGTGCTCGAGGGTAGGGACAGCACCACGTGCTGTCCTAGTTGCCTCTCTGTGTTCCCAACCGCCAACCGCTAACCGCTTCCACCTCGCGACCCCGTCGGGCCAGGTAGGGACAGCACCACGTGCTCGAGGTAGGGGCAGCACCGCGTGCTGCCCTAGTTGCCCCTCTGCGCTCCCAACCGCCAACCGCTAACCGCTTCCACCTCGCGGCTCCGCCGTCCCTACCTTGAGGCCATACACAAAAACAAGGAACCAAGAACGAAGAACACGCCAAGCGCTGCCTCTCCAGCCCTCGTGTCCTCAGGTCCTCCGGCCCTCGTGTCCTCCGGCCCTACCCAAGACAGCCCACGACGCCGTGCCGCACCCCCTTACTTCTGACCACCCGCGGGCGCCGCGCTCTGGCTGCGCTTCACGAGATCGGCTAAGAGAAGCTGCACGAGCCCACCGCCGCCATTGTCGCCGCTGCCAGTGACTTGGACGTCGGGGGTGATCTTCAGACCAGCGGCCGTGATGGCTTTCACCATTTCGACGGCGGTGAGTCCCGCCGGCGTCAGCGCTTCGCCACCGAGGCGATAAGCTTCGGCCGTGGCCTTACCCTTAGATTCGATGACGCCAGCTTCGGCGTCGCCCACCTGCTTGATGCGCTTCGCTTCGGCTTCGGCGACCATCTGAATGCGGAGGGCTTCACCGCTCGCCTGCTTAACGACCTGGGCGGCTTTATGCTCAGCGACCACGATACCGGCCTGCTCCGCGATGATGCGCGGCTGATTCTCGGCTTCCGCTTTCGTCTTCTCGAGCTCGATGCGGCGCACTTCGGTCTTTTGCTGCTCGTCGAACATCGAACGGCGCACTTCGGCGAGGTTCTTCTGTTGGGTGGCCTCCATCAGCTGCGGGGGGAGGTGAATGTTTGTGATCATGATCGAGACAACCTCGACGCGGTACTTGGCCAAATCGGCACGGACTTCGGATTCTGCCTTACGCTGTTCGTCGGAGCGATTCTGCTGGTAAGAGATCGCCGGCGATTTCGAGACTTCGCCGCGGAAGATACCGTCAATCTGCGGGTGGATGACATTGCGCTCCAAGGCTTCAATCGAGCCCAGTTTCGCGATCACGTAAGGGGCATTCTCAGGGAGCACGCGGTACTGGCAGCGGACTTCGACCTTCATCGGGAAGCCGTCATTGGAAACGACTTCAAAAGGATCAAACGTGCTCTTCATGTCATTCGCTCCGCCAGCGTCATCGGCCCACTCAACTGAACGCATGGTCGTGGGTACAATCACGATCTGATAAACCAAAGGATTGATGTTATATCGACCCGGTCCAGCGACTTCACGCTGGATCCCGCGGAAGCCGGCAGGCACGACGTGTCGCTGCATGGTTTCGGCATTGAGACGCATTTCCTCGGTATCCTTGGCACTGGTATCGAGGCCAGTCTTTGGACCAGGGCTCGCCACCACCGCTGAAGGGTCTTTACCGTGATTCGAAATCAACACCGCCACCTCACCCTGCTTAACTTGGGTCTGCGGCTTGCTCGAGACCGAGAACAGGGCCGTGTTGATGTAATAGGTGCCGGGAGCGAGGATGGCCGTCTGCGGACCGCGCTGGCCGCCGTCCTTGAGGAAGGCTTCGCCATCCTGGAAATTATTGGCGCTATCCGGGCTATCTGCGACGACTTCGCCGGGGGTCATGGGCCCGCCACCGAGGGATTCGACCACGCCAATTTGGCCGTCGCCGACCGAGACCGCATCGCGGACTTCGATCTTAAACATGCCCGTATGGATATTATAGGTACCTGGGCGCAGGATATCGACCTGCGGGCCCTTCTGGCCGCCGTTCTTCAGGAAGAGTTCTGCTTTCTGGAAATTATCATGACCCAAGACCGCGCGGCCGACGAGCTGTCCGGGCCCGAGCGTCGCACCGTCGCGTGCCTCGATGATCCCGATCTTACCCTGCGGGATGCTGGTCTTCTGAATCAGTTGGACTTTAAACAGACGAGAATGGAGTTTGAACTGGCCGTTCGTCAGGAAGCGCAACTGCTCACCGCGGACGCCGCCATGGTTAAGGAAGGCTTCCGGGTTCTGGAACTGACCGTGGTTCTCGCCGGCGATATCTTCGGCAAAAATACGTCCCGCGGGCATCTGCGCGCCGTCGGTGGCCGTCACGATACCGAGCTGGTTGGGTCCGATCACCGTGAAGTCCGTCGTCTCAAGAACGCGCACAAACGGGTAAGCGATAAATTTCAAACCCGGCGCGAGGTAGGCGGCCTGGATCCCCACTTGGCCGTTCATGGCAAAGGCGCGTCCCTCTTCAAGTTCACCCCCGAGGTAACGGCGTTCGGTCAGCGCGATCTCCGTTGCACCCACATTGACGACCCAGCGCGTGGCCAGGAAGAAAATGATGCCAGCAATAACTAGCCAGACGATGATCAACGTAGTGGTTTCCATGGCCGCCAATGTCACCCTCCCTCCCACCCAAAGCGATAATATACGACTATAATTAAAGAATTACTTTGTAACACCCCTACCCCCAGGCTGACCCGTTACCCGGCTAATTCGCGGGAACGGCCCCGTGTCCCCGTGTCACCGTGCCCACGTGTCCCCTCGAAGGCTCCGCCTTCGCAGGTAGGGGCAGCACCGCGTGCTGTCCTAGTTGCGCCTCCGTGTTCCCAACCGCCAACCGCTAACCGCTTCCACCTCGCGACACCGTCGCGCTGGTAGGGGC
>CALQLO010000066.1 GCA_943331445.1 Akkermansia muciniphila | reverse complement strand
CGTCGTTGAATATAAGCTCACCATTGCGGAGCAAACGCTCAGCCCCGCCGGCAAGCCCGTTCAGGTGCTGACCATCAATGGCACTTCACCCGGGCCGGTGCTTCACTTCCGCGAAGGGGACGTCGCCCGCATCACGGTCACGAACGGGCTCACCGACGACACCACTTCGTTGCACTGGCACGGCGTGCTCGTGCCGAACCTCGAAGACGGCGTACCCGTCGTGACCACCCCGATCATCGCTCCCGGAAAATCGCGCACCTTCGAATTCCTCGTCCGCCAACACGGCACCTATTGGTATCACAGCCACACGGGGCACCAGGAACAACGTGGCATCCAAGGGGCCATCGTCATCGAACCGAAAGCAAAGACCACGGTGACCACGCATGACCAAGTCATCGTGCTCGGCGACTGGACCAATGAACACCCCGCCGAAGTCCAGCGCACGCTCCTACGTGGCAGCGATTGGTACTCTTTCCGCAAGGGCACATCCCAGTCTCTCTTCGGGGCCTACCAAGCTGGCAAACTCGGCGAATACCTTGGCCGCGAGAAAGCACTCGTGCCGCCAATGGA
Source organism: Akkermansia muciniphila (assembly GCA_943331445.1). Classification (GTDB taxonomy): domain Bacteria; phylum Verrucomicrobiota; class Verrucomicrobiia; order Opitutales; family UBA953; genus UBA953. The sequence continues at coordinate 4,514 of CALQLO010000066.1, read as the reverse complement.
TCTTTCCGATGTGGCCTACGATGCGTTCCTGATGAACGGGCAGCGCCGCTTAAAACTTCCCGGCAAACCTAGGGATACCCTTCGCCTGCGCCTCATCAACGCCGGGGCGGCCAGTTATTTTTATATCGATGCAGCTGCCGGCAGCGTGCGCATTGTGTCGGCCGACGGACAAGACATCGTCCCGTTTGACCAGAAACGCCTGCTCATGGGCCCCGCCGAAACCTACGACCTAATGGCGACCGTCCCCGCCTCTGGCTCCTGGGAACTGCGTGCCACCGCCCAAGACGGCAGTGGCTTCGTCTCCGCCTGGATGGGAGAAGGCGAAGCGCACCCCGCCACCCCGCCGCCCGCGCCGGAACGCTACGGGATGAACGCTTACCTAACTTCGATTCTCGATCAGCTCGACCCCGAACCAGGCGCCAAGGAATCCGACCGTCCGCTCTCGCCCTACGCTAAGCTCCGCTCGGCCACTCCGCATGCAGTCGCATCCTCGCACCGCGAGCTGACGCTCAAGCTGACGGGCGATATGATTCGTTACGAATGGAGCTTCGACGGGCTCGATCCGCATGAGGCCGAGGCGATTAAGGTCAAGGAGGGCGAGACGCTCCGCCTGCGCTTGGTGAACAACACCATGATGCACCATCCCATCCACTTCCACGGGCATTTCTTCCGACTCGTCGAGCCGAACGACAAAGACCCAGCGACTTCTCCGCTGAAGCACACGGTCGATGTGCCGCCGATGAGCGTGCGAACGATCGAGTTCACGGCCAAGGAAGGCCAAGGCGACTGGCTCATCCATTGCCACCTCCTCTATCACCATATCACCGGCATGGTGCGCACCATCCGCGTGACGGCAGCCGACGGCGGTGAACCGCCCCACCCTGCCGCCACCCATTCAATGGCGACGGCTTATACCTGGGGCGAAGCCAGTTTCACTACCGCCAAGGCCGCCGGTTTCGTGACACTGCAAGATGGGCGCGACAACCTTAACCTACGCTGGGAAGAAGGCATGCACCGCCTTGATGGCCACGAACGCGAACTCAGTTACGCCCGCTACGTCGACACGCGCCTCTCCCTCATCGCCGGCTACCGCTTCAATACGATGGACGGCGGGCGAGACGGGCTCTTCGCCGGTGCCTCTTTCCGTCTCCCGTACTTTATCGACCTCGGCCTCACCCAACAATCCGCAGGTGAAAGCCGAGCAATGCTGGCCAAGAGCCTCCAACTCACCGACCGTCTTTCCCTTGATCTTGGCTATCGCTATGGCCGCCAGACTGGTACCTCTACCTCCGCCGATTTCCGCTTCCTACTCACCAAGCAATTCTCGCTTACCGCGGGATATAGCTCAGACTTCGGTGCAGGGATTGGTCTACTCACGCGTTTTTAAAACCTATGAAATCTTTCTTACTCACTGGCCTGATGGCTTTTCTCGCCACCGTTCCGACATTTGGTGCCGAAAAATCCGTCAAACCCTACCCGCTCGATAAGTGCATCGTGTCGGACGAAAAACTCGGCGTCGAAGGTAAGCCCACCGTCTTCGTCTACGAAGGCCAAGAGATTAAACTCTGCTGTGCCGATTGTCGCAAAGAATTCGATGCCAACCCAGCCAAGTTCCTCGCCAAGCTGCCCAAGGCCAACGCCGAAGTCGCCAAACCCACCGCACCGAAGCCGTACCCGCTGAAGACCTGCATCGTCTCCGACAACGACCTGGATTCGATGGGCGAACAGGCCTCGTTCGTCTATCAAGGCCAGACGATTAAGGTTTGCTGCAAGCCGTGCATCGCCAAGTTCGAGAAGAACCCGGCGAAATACCTGAAGAAACTCGAGGGTAAATAAGTTTCCGAAGCCCCGCAGAAGCGGGGCTTCTGCTTGGGCAAAAGATAGTCGACGCCTCGCCAAGCCGCTCCCTTCGAGCATCCTATCATCATGAAGTCCACGCCAGCCAGAGACCATCGGGATCCAGTCTGCGGCATGATCGTCAACGACACTGCGAAACTGCACTTCACCCACGAGGGCACGACCTATTACTTCTGCAATCCAAGTTGCCTGCAGAAATTCCAGGCTGAGCCACGGAAATACCTGGTCACATCTCCCGCCACCGATTGCGGCAACACGTGCTGTACGGTCGAACCGACAGATGGGCTGACCTATTCCTGCCCGATGCACCCGGAGGTGACGCAGGCTGGTCCGGGCACCTGCCCGAAATGCGGCATGGCCCTCGAGGCGATCATCCCCGACGCCACCCGACCTGACCCGGAGCTCGCAGACTTCCGTCGCCGTTTCTGGTTCACGCTCCCGTTCACGCTCATCCTCGCGGTGGCTGAGATGTTCGGTCACTCCCTCCACGCCATCCCACACAACGCTTGGCCTTGGATTGAACTATCACTCGCGTTGCCCGTCGTGGTCTGGGGAGGGAGCACACTGTTTCGCCGCTACGCTGCCTCACTTGCGCACCGCAACTTCAACATGTGGACACTCATCGGCCTCGGCGCTGGCGCGGCCTTCGGCTACAGCCTAGCAGCCACCTTCTTGCCTGACTGGTTCCCGACCTCGTTCCGCGACATGGGCCGACTCTCGGTCTACTACGAAGCCGCCGCCGAGATCGTCAGCCTAACCCTGCTCGGACAGATACTGGAACTCCGCGCCCGCGCCAGCACCTCCGGCGCGCTCGCCGCCCTGCTGGGCTTGGCCCCTAAGACCGCCCGACGCATTGCCGCTGGCGGACTGGAGGAAACCATCCCCCTCGGCCACATTCGGGTCGGCGACCACCTGCGGGTAAGACCAGGAGAGAAGGTGCCCGTCGATGGCGTGATTAGCATCGGCGGTAGTGCGGTCGATGAATCGATGCTCACCGGAGAACCTTTCTCGGTGGCTAAACATGCGGGCGATAAAGTCACGGGGGCCACGCTCAACATCGACGGCAGTTTCGTCCTGCGAGCCGAAAAAGTCGGCGCCGATACGATGTTATCGCAAATCGTCCAGATGGTCGTCGAAGCCCGCCGCTCGAAGGCCCCGATGCAAAAGATGGCCGATATTGTCGCGGGCTATTTCGTGATGGTGGTCGTGGCCATCGCGCTCCTGACATTTTTTGCCTGGGGCTTCTCGGGAGCCGAACGGGGCTGGGTCTTCGGCTTAATCAGCTCCGTCTCGGTGCTCATCATTGCCTGCCCTTGCGTCCTCGGTCTGGCCACTCCGATGTCCATCCTGATTGCGACTGGCCGGGGCGCGACGCAAGGCATCCTCTTCCGCGACGCGACGGCGATCGAGACGCTTGAGAAAGTCGACACGCTGGTCATCGACAAGACCGGCACGCTGACCGAGGGGAAACCACGGCTCACGCTGATCCTCCCCTGCGAAGGCTTCACGTCCGACGAAGTCCTGCGGCTCGCAGCCTCGCTCGAACAGGGCAGCGAACACCCACTGGCCTCGGCGATAGTCAAGGCAGCCAAAGATCGAAGCCTCCTGCTGCAGGAGAGCACCGACTTCCGGGCCATCACCGGTCAAGGCATCCGTGGTCGGCTCGATGGACACGAGTTAGTTCTCGGGAACGCCACCCTGCTCCGTTCCGTTGGCGCAAACCCTGACGCCATGGTTGCCATGGCGGAATCCCATCGTCGTTCCGGCGCCAGCGTCCTCTTCCTCGCTGTCGACGGACATGCCGCCGGCGCCTTGGTCGCCGCCGACAACCTCAAGCCCACGACCGTGCAGGCCCTGCGAGAAATCCGCGCCGCCGGGCTACGGATTATCATGGCGACGGGCGACGCCGAAGCAACCGCCCAAGCCATCGGTCGTGAACTCGGACTCGACGAGATCCATGGCGACGCCACCCCAGCTGACAAGTTGCGCCTCGTCGAACGGCTCCGCAGTGAAGGCCGCATCGTCGCCATGGCTGGCGATGGCATCAACGATGCCCCGGCGCTTGCGCAAGCCCACGTGGGCATCGCGATGGGCGATGGCACCGACGTCGCCATCCGCAACGCGCAGGTAACCTTAGTCAAAGGTGACCTCCGCGGGATCGCACACGCCGTCACCCTCTCCCGGGAAACCGTCGCCAACATGCGCCAGAACCTCGGCTTCGCCCTCGGCTACAACGCCCTCGGGATCCCCTTGGCCGCTGGCGTATTCTATCCCCTGACCGGCTGGACGCTTTCGCCCATGATCGCCGCCGCCGCCATGAGCCTCAGCTGCGTCTCGCTCATCGCCAACGCCCTGCGCCTGCGGAATCGGAAGGCCTGAGGCCGCCTCAGTAGTGATAACGGGCTTGGAGAACGAAGATGACGCCCTTCTCAACCCGATAGACCAGACGATGCTCGAGCGTGATGCGCCGTGACCACCAGCCAGAGAGATCACCCTTCAAGGGCTCGGGCTTACCGACACCTTTGAACGGCGTCTTGGCGATATCGGCCAGCAGGCGCTCGATCCTTTCATAGGTGCGCGGCTCCTCATGCTGCCAGTGCGCCCGATCCTCGAGCGCCCCTGCTGACCAACGGACCTCAACCACGGGGAGCCTTCTT
>CALQLO010000065.1 GCA_943331445.1 Akkermansia muciniphila | reverse complement strand
TCTCCGCAACTGAACACTACTTCTGGGCACACCCCATATCCGTACCGTCACAGGAGTCTGATAAGTGTCTGATGGGAAATCTTAACCTAAATGGGGACTCCACCATTAACGATGATCTTTGGTACGAACTTCGCAGGACAATAGCCGAACAGAAAAGCACAATCCAACCATAGGCTCACGATGGGGGTCTAAGGCATCCCACGAGAACGCCCCACCCCAACCCTTCACCTCACCTCGTGACCGTCACGGTGGTCACGGCGTTGCGAGTCGGGTCGTACACCTTTCCGCTCAACTGGACTCCGGTTACGGTGAAAGTAATGCTACCCTTCTGGGTCGCCGACATCCGAGGCGTGGCGACTTCGATTTGACCAAGTCGGTCGGTCCTCCCCTGGACCTTACCGCTAGCCAGACCGGAGGCAGTCAGCGAGACGGTCGCACCTGATACAGGCTTCCCGGCCACATCCACGATGGTAATGAAACAGTAGAAATAACCCTGCGGCGCCAAAGGGTGATACCGGTTTACAGGCTTATCATCGTCATCGCCATCATGATCCGATTCGCGGCGCACGGGCCGACCGTTCACGATATCATACCAATCCGCCTTCATCGCACCGACGTCGATGATGTTCGTAGCCACAGGCGGCGGCGTCACGGGTGGCGGCGGCGTCACCGGAGCCGTGGTGACATTAATGACGACGCTGGTGGTGTTGATGAGATTGATGCCATCGATCACGGTCAGGGTAGCCGAATAACTACCCACCCGCCCATAAGTGTGCGCGGGATTAGCCAGGTCGGAGGTGACGGTGTTGTCGCCAAAGTTCCAGAGGTAACGTAAAGTGGTCCCGTTGGTCTGAGTCGACCGTGCGGAGGAAAAATTCACAGTTAACGGTGCAGGGCCACTCGTCGGAGCCGTCCCCAGCGTCGAAGCTACCGGAGGGAAGACCGGCGGCGGCGGCGGAGTCGTCAACGAAGTCCAGCTACCGGCCAGAGAGAACCGTCCCGCCGAGGCGTAGTTACTGTACTGCGTCGCGCCGGTGCCATCCGCCAACCCCTTCAGCACAATAAAGTAGGCACCAGGTACGGTGAGGTTCGCCGAGAGGGATGCATTCATGCCATTAAGGCCAGTCGCTGTCCCCGTGGCAACGGTGCCACCTGAGGCGTCTACCAACGTGAGGCCAATCTTGAGATCCGGCGAGCTGCTCGCAGCCAAAGCGGCCACCGACAACGGACCCACCCCCGCTTGAATCGCATACCAAGCACCATCCGTCGAAGAACGGATGATTCCGCCCGCGGTCAAAGAATTGCCTGCGACAGGCGTAGCGGTCGTCGAATTCACGCCATGATCCGCCGCCACCAACGGAATCCGCGATCCGATAATCGCCATCTGGTCCTGGGTGTTGTTGGCCAACGGGTACTCCCCCTTAGACCACTGCGTCACCGCCTTGTAATAACTCACCCCCATGATGGGCGCCCAATTCCCCTGCCCACCAAAATACTCTACGCCCGCCGTGGTGCCGTCATGATAAAGACCCAAGGTGTGGCCACACTCGTGCGCCGCCGCCTCGGCGATTGCCTTAGTGGAATTACCCAACTGTGCGGGAAAGACGAAAGCGGGAATGTCATTGGCCGCACCTGTCGCGACCAGGCCACCAAACGTTCCGATGTAAGCTACGCCGCCGGCCGCAGAACCAAGCCACTGGGTGCTGGAGCCACCAATGACACAACGGACGCCATACTGAGTATCACTGGAAGCAGTCCGCCGCAAGGCCTCCACGCCCGGATCCTGCGTGGTGACGTCGACTTCCCAGGGGGCGTAATCCTCCGCGACCCGCTTCCAGATCTCTTGAATCGCTGCCTGCTCGACATCAGAGAACGCCGTCGGATTACCATCGAGGTCAAACGGTGGGGTCGTGAAAGATGCCCCCGCACTGGTTGAGTTATTCCAAGGGGTACCGGTGGTGGTGTGTCCCTTGAAGTCTAGATAGATGACCTTGGCGGCCCCAGGCCGCGAATGCAGCAGGAACGTCTGGGTAAGCGGGAACGGAGCCGTGCCGGTAAACGGCGTGGTGTCCGGGCCAATCTGGGCTCCTGCCGGCAACGCCTGACAAATCACATGGGCGCGATTCGCCGCATCGAGATGTACATGCGGACTAAGCCGCGCAAATTTTCGAAACGCAGCTGGATCGGTATTCGCCTGCGTCGCCGCCTGATTAAGTTCAGCGTCAGAGGCATTACGTGCCTGACGACGCGGTGGATTATTATCTGCCGCCTGAAGAGAAATCGCCGCCAATAAAACAGCGATCAAAGCACGGGGTAGTTTGAACATGCCATGATTATCCCAAACGACGTAGCCTCGGCAATAAATTATCCCTTCACTTTTTCTTAATGCTACCGCCACCCATCCGACACTTGTCGGTCAAACCTGATATCCAAACTCTAGATTAACTAAAATAAAGAGGAGCGACCCGCCGGTCGCCCCTCTTTCATCCAACAACCCGAGGAGAAGTTACTTCTTCGCTTCTTCGAGCTTCTCTTTGGCCTCGGGGTGCTTCTTGAAAAACTCGGCGCGCTCTTCCGGGGTCATCTTCTCAAGGCGTTCCTTCATCTTGGCCTTCAACTTTTCCTTCTGTTCAGGCGAAAGGTTTTCACCGCGCTCCTTGAGCCGCTCGGCAATCTCGGGATGTTCCTTCAGAAAGGCCTGACGCTCTTCTGGGGTGGCATTCTTCAACTTCTCCAACTTTTCCTTGAGCTCTGGGTGGGCCTTGAGGAACTCCTCGCGTTGGGCGGGGGTGCTATCCTTCGCGCGTTCCTTAAGTCGCTCGACGGCTTCCGGGTGATTCTTGATGAACTCCTTCCGCTCTTCAGGCGTCATGGCCTTAATCTTCTCGCGAAGCTTATCGAGGTTCTCGTCGCCGTCCCGATCGCCACCCTTGGCGGCCGCCTCGCGCCGAGCCCCGCCTTTCTCGCCACCTTTCGGGGCAGCCTGCACGAGGGTGGTGATCATCATCAAGACGGCGATGATGGTGGGAATGAGTGAAGCGATGTTCATATTCATAGGAGTGTGTGAGATTCATAGATGAAACCCCTGCCCCCATCCCGCGGTTTCAAAAATCTCGAAAAATCTTCTTCATCCCCCCTTAAGGTTCACCCCCTGCCCCAAGGCATGGACAGCACCGCGTGCTGCCCTAGTTGCCTCTCTGTGTTCCCGACCGCCAACCGCTAACCGCTTCCACCTCGCGACCCCGTCGCGCAGGTAGGGACGGCTGTCCCCAGCCGTCCGTTCGCCGACCAACGCACGCACCTCGATCGACTTCCTATCCTCTACCGCTGCCTCGTCTGTATTCCCAACCGCTAACCGCCAACCGCTTCCACCTCGCGACACCGTCGCGCTGGTAGGGGCAGCACCGCGTGCTGCCCTAGTTACCTCCCTCCGGCCCTCGCTTACGCCCCTTTGCCCCCGTGTCCCCATGCCCCCACGCGGGCCATCGGCCCGCGCTCACTTCAACCCTGCCATCATCTCGACGAGATTCTTCACGATAATGACGGAGGCGTCTTTCTGCACGACGTTGGTACCGATCCAGGTCTCATAACCGCCGAGCTCATGCTGCTCCGGCGTCGGGAGGTAACCATGGCGACCATTCGCCAGCCCCACGACCATGGTCTGGGCAAAGGGACTCTTCTTCTTTAACTCCAGTCCGGTTTCCGCAAAGGTCTCAAAGGGCACGCCGCAGATGGCGAAATCCCCCACGCGGACGGCCTGCAAGATGATGTCAATCGACTCCTCTGGCCGCTCCGCCGCCCCAATGACCGAGCGCGCATAATTATCCGCGAGCCTCGGCAGCTTATCCTTGGCAGTCTTATCCTTAAGGGCAATGACGGCCTTGGCCTTGGCGACATCCTCCGCCGATGGGCGTCGATACTTCAACGAGATCACCCGCTGCACCATGCCGAGTGGCACGATCTTCTCGTGCTTCGGAATCGTTCGCCAGGCCGACCAAGCGGCATCCGCCGCCTCGCTCGCCACGATACGCACTTGCTCAAAGGGGGCCCGCGGCGGCCGACTGGAACCAAAGGGAATATTATTAATATCTCCGGAAGTGCCGTTCGACATCATGGCCACAAAATCCTCGCCCCCACCGAACCGAGCCGGAGCGACTCGGGCGAACTCCCCATAGTAATCCGCCGAGACCTGACGGGCAGGAATCCCCCCGACGTAATGCAAAGAGTAGTTGGCATACAAGGCCAAGGCCTTCCGACGATCATCCTGGACCGATAAAATCGTGAGGGCGGGATCCGTCGGTCCCGCCGGACGGTCCAAGACATCGGGTGAATTATTAGGATTCATCTTCACCCGGTCCAAATCGCCAAAGGGATTGGGCTCCATCTTCCCAGCCTTGAGATACCAGCGACGATTAAACACTTCGTGGGGGAGCTGACCTACGCCCACCCCCACCGCGGCGGGCCGGAGTTTGGCGTTCGCCTGAATGATCGCCTGCGAGATGCCATCGAACATGATCTGGCGATAGGCATTCGCCTTGATCTGACGGTCATTCAATTTCGGGCCACCCTCCTTTTCGACGACCAGCTCATCCGCTGCACTCACGCCGGTGTGCGTGTGCGTGGCCGAGACCATGATGTGATCCACCGGAATACCCGTCTGCTTCGAGGCGAGCTCCTTGGCTTCGGCCGACACCTTGCGTGGCACGCTCAAGTGATCGATCACGACGAGCGCAATCTTTGTCTGACCATCGTCCAAGACCAATGCCCGCACCGTCAATGGGTCGTGCGCACTCGTCGCGGCATTGGCGCTGAATCCCCCGGGCATATTCATCGGGAAATCCTTCGGCGTAATATCCGCCACGGCCGCCCCGGCCTTGATTGGCGCCGCGGGCAACGCCGGCATCGCCAGCACCGTCATCAGTAAAAGATAAATATGGGCACGCATAGCGACAGGGGTAGTTCCCGCCAGCCTGCCACCCTCCCCACCCCTTTCAACCCCGCATCTGGTAGGGGCAGCATCGCGTGCGGCCCTAGTTGCCTCTCCGTGTTCCCAACCGCCAACCGCTAACCGCTTCCACCTCGCGACACCGTCGCGCTGGTAGGGGCAGCACCGCGTGCTGCC
>CALQLO010000064.1 GCA_943331445.1 Akkermansia muciniphila | reverse complement strand
CGCTTGAAGGTCCCGTCCGCGGCGTAGTGCAGGATATAGTCCTTGCCGTAGCCATCTAGGACGTAGAACTCGCCGTCGGCGCGGTGAAGCGTCCAAGAGGGACGATAGTCGGTCTCCTTCGCGTACTTGCCCGTATTCGCAGGGAGGTGCCATTCGCCGAGCTGTTCGCCGAAGGTCGTGAATTTGCATACCGTATGCAGATTGAGGTCGGTGATGAAGAGCGCGGATTTATTACGATGCAGGGCGAGCGAGAGCCCGTGGGCACCGGGAAATTTCGGCCCCATCCACTTGTGCACCAGTTTGCCGGCGTCGTCGTAGAAGATGACGTTGTTGGCGACGTGGTTGGTCAGGAGTACGATGTGTCCATCGGCCGTTCGGGCGAGGCCGTGGCAATCATTGACCGGCGTCTTTTCGTCGAGCACGCCCCAGCCGGGAACGACGCGATACTTGAAATCGCCTTGGCCGATGACTTCAGGCGACGAAGCCTGCGCAAAGGATCGTCCGATCGCGCCATACCATGCCCCGGCGAGCAGGGCGTTCTTCAGGAGGGCGCGGCGGGTGATCATGGGGTAAATTCGAGTAAGACGACCGACTGGCGGGGGAGTTTGATATTCATCTTCACCGAATCGGGTTCGGTGGTCAGCTGTGGCGAGTCCGCTTCAGTAGTGGCCGCGGCGATCTGGAGTTGTTTGATTTCTTCGGCGGAAGGCGCCTTCGGTGAGCCCATGGCCAGCCACGTCTTGAAGGGGTTGCCGTGCTCTCCGTCAACGCGGTGCTGTCGGCAGAGTTTAGCCGTCTTGCCGTTCAATTGACCGAGCGTCAGGGTAATATCCGCTTCGGGTCCCGGGATGTTGTCATCGTGGTAATGCCAGAGTAGCACAATGACCTTTTCCCCATCTCGTGAGGCGAAAGCGCCAATGTCTGGCTGACCACGTACGCCCTTGGCGATAATCTCATCGAGCGAAAGCTGTCGGTCCGACTGGGCCGCGATGCGCTCACCGCGGAGTTGATCGAACATGCGGAACGCATGGCGCACCGGCAGGTCTATGCCTCGGGTGACGAGTTGACGTTGCCCCGAGAACCACGGGGCGTGCTCGAATTGAAAAGACCACGTGACGGCACCGCTCAGGTTGACCTGTCGGCGGGTCGCGAGGTCGGATTTACGGAGGAAGCTGGCCGCGGTGTAGCTGGCGTACTGCGGGTGATTACGGTAAACCAGTTCTGGCTTGATGAGGGCGGCACCCCCGTCGGGGTCGCTTTCGCCGATGATAATCGGCTTGTCCTTGAGGCCCGGGTGACGGGCAATCATCGCGAAGGATTGATCGATGTCGCGTAGCTGGGCCTGGAGGCCAAGAAGTGCCCGGCCATCCACGATCTGCGGTTTGCCCTTGGCGTGGAAGCCGATGAAATCCAGCGGCGAGCCGATGCGCCCAGTTGCGTAGTTGGTTCCCTTGAGGCAGTGGTCAAAAAACTTCTGAGCGAAACCATCGGGCAGGCCCCCCGAGGTGTGCGGTCCGCCGATCATCGCCTCAGGGAGGGCGCGGCGGATGCCATCCGCGGCGAAGTCATAGAGCTTGAGGAACTCGTCAGTCGTGCCCACCCAGAAGCCGTAGTTAGGCTCGTTCCAGGGTTGCCAGTGCCAGGTGGCGACTTCCGCGCGTCCGTAGCGCTCCACGCAGTGCTTCGCCCAAGCATGACAAAGGTCTCCCCACTTCTGGTAGTCCTTGGGGGGATAACTGAACGCGCCCCCGAACCAAATCATATCGGATGGCTTCGGGTTGCGCGGGTATTTGTCCGGTTTCGAGCTCAGGGCTTCGGGCATGAAGCCCAATTCCATCAGCGGCTTAATCCCGAGTTTAACCCAAGTGTCCACGATGCGATCAGCGATGGTGAAGTCATAGATGGGTCGGCCCTGAGCGTCTTCGCGATAGATGCCGGTGGAGCCCCACTTCAGCGCAGGGGAGCCGTCGCCGGACGTGAACATATTATGCGTCCGAACATGCACCGCGGTGGGTCCCATTTTTGACAGCGACGTCAGAAGGGCCTGACCGTTGGGGAGGTAAGTATAATTGATTTCATCGTAACCAAACCAATTCCAGATTGGGATGACGGGCCCCAGGGTCTGCGAAGGGGTGACGACGATGCGTACGGGGATCGCGGCATCGGCTGCCCGGAGCGTCAGCGGCGCAAGCATCCCCGCGATGAGGAGGGGAAGGGCGTGCTTTAGGAGCGACCGTCGGCTGATGGTCATGGGCTTACTTCTTCCAGACGCGGAGGCGATGGTTCTCGGAATCGCCGACGAAGACCGTGCCATCTTGGTCGACAAAGACGCCGTGCGGGCGGGCGAGTTGACACTTCAGCGGATCGCCGTCGGGTCCGTCGCCTTTCTTGCCCGTCCCAATCATCAATTCGAGGTTGCCGGTTTTCATATTCACCATGCGGATCGAGTGGGATTCCGTGTCGGCGATCCAAGCATTGCCAGCAGCGTCAAACGCCACGCCCTTGGGGCCGCTGAGGGTGGCTTCCTTGGCTGGGCCACCGTTGCCGGTGAAGCCAGCTTTGCCATTGCCAGCGATGATGGAGATCTTGTCGGCTTTGAGGTCGAGCTTCAGGACCTGATTGCCTTCGCGGGTGCAGACCCAGAGGTTGCCCGCCGCGTCGAAGTCAATGGAGCGCGGGCCTTTGAGGGGCGTACCTTTGACGGCGGCGCCGTCGGGCGTGGCGCCGGATTTCCCGGTACCGGCGATGGTCGTGATGATATGCGACTTCATATCGACCTTACGAATGACGTTATTGCCGATGTCGCAGATGAAGAGGTCGCCGTTCGCATCGAATTGTAGGCTATGTGGATTGCGCAGCTGTGCTTGGTCAGCGGGTCCGCCGTCACCGGAGTAGCCGGGCTTACCTGTGCCGACGACGGTCGTGATGATGCCCGTCTTCACATCGATTTTGCGGATGACGTTGTTCATCATGTCGACGATGAAAAGGTTGCCGCGTTTCGGACCGAAACGGAGTTCGTGGGGCAGGTTAAAGGTCGCTTCGATAGCGGGACCGCCGTCGCCTGAGTAACCCGACTTGCCCGTGCCGGCGACCAGGTGAATCTTGCCGTCAGGCGTCACCTTGCGGATGCGCTGGCCAGTGTATTCGCAAAACCAGATCGCGCCGTCCGGGCCGCGCGTCACGCCGAAGGGATTGTCCATCTTCGCTTCGGTAGCAGGTTCGTTGTCACCCTCACCCGAGTAACCCTTCTTGCCGTTGCCGGCGAAGGTCGAGACAGACGCAGCGGAAAGGGAGATTGCTGCGAGGAGGGGGAGGAGGCGGAGGAGCATATCGCTAAGGGGTAGGGGTCGGGGTAGGAATATACTAGGTGCAAAGGTGCAAAAGTGCAAAGGTGGTTTTTAAGTGCAAAGGTGGTTTTTGTGAGAGTATAGAGTATCGAGTATGGAGTATGGTGACGGTGAGAGCTGGGTAGGGTCGGGGTCGCGTCAGGACATCGTTACACCTTCCCGCTTCAGGTGGCGGGTGGCAGCCGCGGGTGGCAGGTGGCTGGATTGATGGGCGCTCAAGGGGAAGCCGGAGACCGGATGATGAGCTGGGGTTATTTACCTCAGCATTTTTTCCTGTTTCCGGTCTCCCATTGAGTCCTATATTTCCTAACCGCTAATACCAGTCACGGGTGGGGTTGAGCGCCCTTACTCAATCGCGGCTGACCAAGGCTGGGCAGCCCACCCTAGGGGATGTCGCTGAGGCTTGGCCCTCAGGTCTGATAACTTGAAGCCTGTGTGAGGCCCTCTGCAATTCGGGTATGCATTTCCTATACGTCGATGAGAGCGGGGACGTGGGGTCTAAGTCGGGGTCTAGCAGCCACTTTATTCTTTGTGGCATATTGGTGCATCACGCGGATTGGCATCGGGTGCGAAATGAAGCCAGGCAGATGCGCACGCGTTTATGCAGTAACTTCGGCTTCCCCGAAGCCGCCGAAATCCATGCGTCGGAACTGTTGAGCCGGACGGACAGGCATTTCAGCCTCAGCAGACGCATGCGGCTCCGGTGTGCCGCCCATGTTCTCGGCTTCATTGAGGTAAGACCTGCCATTCGGCGATTTCGCACGGTCATTGATAAGGATAAGACAGGCGATGATTGCTACTTGAAGGCATGGACGGGCCTGCTTTCTAAGGTCGTTGCTGAAATTGAAACATTACGGCATGACCATTGTTCTTCTCCGGGCCTAGTCATCGTCTGCGACGACCATCGTACGGCTCCTCGGCTAAAGATAATGAAGCACGTCGATCCGTTGTCTCGGCTTGAAGGATTGCTTGTCGATTTGCCGTTTGGGCTAGCCTCTCATGATAGTCAGATGCTGCAGCTGGCTGATCTCTTGGCGTATCTTTCGAAACAGGTGGTGGCACCTTCAGGCTTGTTCGTCTCCGGTGCGGAAATCCTCCTCTTGGAGCGTTGCGAGCGCATCTTCCTGTCGGCAGGAGAAGGGTAAACGAAAAGAGGGCGCTTTCGCGCCCTCCTGATGGAGATATCTCAGCTGAACGAGTCAGCCTACACACCTGACTTGATGTTCATGCAGAGTGATTGGAATGCAAACCGAAAAACCTCCTAGACCGAAGTTACGTCGCAGAGGTGCGTGCTGCTTGAGGCTGACCAAGGGTGGTCAGCCCTACCTTATTTCCCGAATCCATCCCCGCGGACTTTCATTTCCACGATATAGGCACCGGTGCGTGCGGTGATGAAGAGGGTCTTGCCGTCGACGCCGCCGAACTTGAGGTTTGAGGGAGCTTCCGGGACGGCGATGGCGCCGATCTGCTCGGCGTCAGGATTATGGATGGCGATGCCTTCCTTGGTGACGGTGTAAAGATTACCGCGTTCGTCGACGGCAAGGCCGTCGCTGCCGCTCTTGGTGGCGATCTTGGCGTCGGAAAGGGTGCCGTCGGCGTTGACCTTCGCGGTCTTGCAGACGGTGCCATCGGTCCACCAGATCTGCTTGCCGGCGGAAGTGCCGACGACGCCGTTGGGGGCTTCGACGCCCACGGCCTTGCCGACGTTGGTCACGGTCTTACCATCGGCGGAGATGCGACAGAGCGTACCGTTGAGGACGTTCTCTGGGATGGCATCCTTTTTCGCCTTGGAGG
>CALQLO010000063.1 GCA_943331445.1 Akkermansia muciniphila | reverse complement strand
GTCGCGAGGTGGAAGCGGTTGGCGGTTAGCGGTTGGGAATACAGACGAGGCAGCGGTAGAGGATAGGAAGTCGAAGGAGCTACGCATGTCTGTCCGCGAACGGACGGCTGGGGACAGCCGTCCCTACCGGCGAAGGTGGAGCCTTCGAGGGGACGCGTGGGCATGGTGACACGGGGACAAGGGGCGTAAGCAAGGGCCGCACGCCCCTACCCGTAACAGGTGGAAGCGGTTGGCGGTTGGGAACACAGAGAGGCAACTAGGGCAGCACGCGGTGCTGTCCCTACCTGTTGACCAGAGAGAATAGGAAGTCGAAGGAGCTACGTATATCTGTCGGCGAACGGACGGCTGGGGACAGCCGTCCCTACCGGCGAAGGCGGAGTCTTTGAGGGGACATGGGGATGGTGAATTGGTGGCTGGCGGTGGGGCGGGGTTTGGGCAAAGTGGCTGGATAGACTGATGGCCAACCTGTTCACACGTTACTTCTCGGGGGTCCAGCGGGCTTTGACGGTTAAGTCGGGCGCCGGTGGAATCCATGCGGAGGGGGCGGTGGCGGCGGGTGAAATCCAGCGTTTGGGGCAAGTGATACTAGGAGCGAAGGCTGAGATCATCGCCGCGGCATTGGCGATCACGCAGGAGGGCGTGATGGTCACGCTCAAGGCGACCCCGCTGGCCGACTTAAAAGATTTCGGGGCGACGATTGGTCCGCTCCAAACGGCGGGCTTTCAGACCATCGCTGATCTCGCGGGGCATACGGAAGCGTCGCTGCAGAATTATCGTGGCGTGGGTGAGGTCACGGCCGAAGCGGCCATCAAGGCCTTCAACACTTTTCAGGATTCGGCCCGGGCGCATGTGCGGTTGCTGCCGGATCCGGATAGTCGACGCGGGGCGGACACTCGCTTACTGGTGGCGATTGCGCGGTATGAGACCCTCCTGCGGCAAGCGGCGACGCGCATCGATGAGGTCACTACGCGTCAAGCTTACGCGCAGGCTGAGTTGGCGTTGCTGAAGCGACAGACCCAGTTGAGCTCGCATCTTTTCTCGGTGGGGGCGCAGGAGCAGTTGGAGCGCGATACCCAAAAGCTTTCGGGGGAATTCACCTGGATCACGAGCGAGGCGCGGATTCTCAATCAATACGCCCGGACCTTAGTTTTAGACCCAGCAGACGTCTGGAAGCGTTATGCGGAAAACGCGGCGACCTTTATTGCGCTCTTGGAGAGCGTGCTCCCGGCTCGGGCGATGGCCCCGGGGGCGTTGGCGGGGCCAGACATGCGTGGTGGTTTGCCGGCAGAAATCGCTGATGCAGTCGAGGCCACGAAACTCGATGCCACGCTCCTGCTGGCGACCTTGCGGCGTTATCAGCAGTTCGGGGCTCAATACATCATCTGCCAGAAGCGGGTGCTGCTCGGGGATGACATGGGGCTGGGGAAAACCGTGCAGGTCTTGGCGGCGATGTGCCACCTCGCGGCGCAAGGGAAAACACATTTCTTCGTGGTCGCACCCAATAGCGTGCTCATCAACTGGGAGCGGGAGGTTAAGAAGCACACCAAGCTCAGCCCGATTGTCATCCACGGCTTTGATCGCGACGATGAGCTTGAGCAATGGCGGCGGGAGGGTGGGGTGGGGATTACCACCTTCACGACCTTGACGCGCTTGGTGGAGAAGATCGGGGCGCTGGATTTGCTGGCGGTCGACGAGGCTCATTCCGTCAAGAATCCCGGGACGCAGCGCACGCAGGCCGTGATGCAGCTGACGGCCGCGGCGGAATATGTGGCGTTCATGTCGGGCACGGCCTTGGAGAATCGACTCAGTGAACTCAATACGCTCATCACCACCGTGCAGCCTGGGTTGAAGGGTGAAATTAGCATGCTCCTCTTGCAGGTCCGTCCGGCACCGGCCGAAGTGCGCTTGAAACTCGCCCCCGTATATCTCCGGCGCACGCAGGCTGATGTGCTTAGCGAATTGCCTGATCTGACCGAGACCGATGAGCTCATCCCGCTCGAGCCGGCTGATACCGCAGCGTATCAGGCCTGTCCGGATAACCTCATGAACAAGCGGCTCGCCGCGACCATTGGTGCGGGCGGGCAGCAGTCAGCCAAGTATGATCGCTTACGTGAGATCCTGGAGAATTACGAAGCGGATGGGCGTAAGGTCGCGGTCTTCTCGTTTTTCCGTCAGGTCTTGGATGACGTCAGCATAATCGTGGGCGGTTGCCCGCAGATCCATGGTGCCGTGAGCTCTGAGGAGCGGCAGGCCGTCTTGGACCGCTTTGCGGCCAAGGAGGGCTACGGCGTGCTCGCCCTGCAGATCGAAGCCGGTGGCGTGGGGATCAATTTGCAGTGCGCGCAGGTCGTGATCCTGATGGAGCCCCAATTTAAGCCCTCGACGGAGCGCCAAGCGATTGCGCGCGTGCGGCGCATGGGGCAAACCCGGAAGGTCAACGCCCACCGCTTAATCGCCCAGGGCACCATTGATGAGATGCTCGTGAAACTCATCGTCACCAAAGCTAAACTTTTCGAAGACTATGCGCAGCACAGCGACGTCAAGGACGCCAGCGGGATGGCGGTGGATGGTGGGAGTGCGGCGATGGAAGCGGAGTTGCGCGAAATGATCGCGAAAGGATAGCAGCGAAGGCGGAGCCTTCGAGGGGACACGTGGGCATGGTGACACGGGGGCAAGGGGCGTAAACGAGGGCCGGAGGACACGAGGACACGAGGACAGGAGAGAGGCAGCGCTTGGCGTGTTATTCGTTCTTGGTTCCTTGTTTTTGTGTAGCGGCCTCAAGGTAGGGACGGCGGAGCCGCGAGGTGGAAGCGGTTAGCGGTTGGCGGTTGGGAACACAGAGAGGCAATTAGGGCAGCACGCGGTGCTGCCCCTGACTTTGGGATGAGGGAATACTCCTAGGTTTTTCTAGGGGGTTTCCCCAGTTGAAGGCTCGTGGGGCATCCTAATATCGACCGCATGCAATCATTTAAGGTATTTCTATGCATGGCCTACATTTTGGGGGCTATCTCGATGCAGGCTGTGGAGAAGACGTGTGCCACGGATAAGAAGGGCGTCGTCGATCCAAAGGTTGCGAGTGATCCGGTCGATGTTGTGAAGAAGGCTGATCAAGCAGAGGACGCCACGCTTATGGAGGTCGGCAAGGTGTTCGCAGAGATGGCGGCTCCGCCGAGTGTTTTAGAGCTTAATGCACTCGTTAACAAGGTGCATGTTATTGGGGCGATAGAAGCACACGCACTGGACGCGAGCATGCGTTTAACGGCAGGCCATTCAGTTCGTCCTTTGCCGGCAGCGGCGCGTAGCCATCAGGCCGAGTTGACGGCATGCCTCAAGCGTGCGGAGTTGTTGGTGGGTGATGCGATGAGGTTAACCGCAGCCAATCAGGTCGCGGTAGCGAGGCCGCGTTTACAGGAGGCAGGTAAGGAATTGGCCCGAGCGAAGATCTTAATCTTGGCGAAACGTAAATTGCGGGATGCGCATACCCTTTCGGCTGCGAAAGAGACGCCTCAGAAAAAAGACGAGAAGTCGAAGGCTCAGGAGTCGGGCAAGGTCGCGAAGAAGTAAGGCGCGACGCGGCCTATACCCGCCGTTGAGCATGAGAGAGAAAGTGCGAGAGTATCGAGTATAGGCGGCGAGCTACGCAGCGCGACGGGGTCGCGAGGTGGAAGCGGTTAGCGGTTGGCGGTTGGGAACACAGAGAGGCAACTAGGGCACCACGCGGTGCTGCCCCTACCAGCGCGACGGGGTCGCGAGGTGGAAGCGGTTAGCGGTTGGCGGTTGGGAACACAGGGAGGCAACTAGGGCAGCACGCGGTGCTGCCCCTACCTCGAGGAACCGGGGACGCGGTTGCGGATGAAGGTTTCGAAGCTGTGGGCGAGTTCGGCTTCGTTGGGCACGGGGATGCCGTCATCGATGGCTTGGCGGAGCGCGAGGTGGCCTTGGTCGATAATCATGGGCATGAGCCGGATGAGCCGGGTCAGCTGAAGCTCGGTGAGTTGGGCGTCCTCGAGGGGCAAGTCGATGCAGAGGCGGATTTCACCGTCTTCGGTGTCCATCTCGTAGAGACCGACCTTCGTCTCCCAGTTGAGTTGATTGATCGTGCGTTGGACGGCGGCGAGCTTGCGTGCGCCGGCTTTGGGCGGGAGCTGGTACGCGCGGGGAGCCTGGATGCGGAGTAATTCGCCGTCTTCTTCGAGTCGAACCGTCAGGTGCAGGCAGTTGTCGCCTTCATGGTCTTCGTAGAGGTCGGTCGCGAAGCCGGTGCGGATGCGATCGTCCTCCTTGCCGTAGCGCAGCTTAGCCGCGTCCATGAATTTGGAGATTTCGTCGAGGGTCGTGGCCATGGTTTGAAGGAGGATGGGTTGGTCGGAGGGCGGTCGGGGAATCAGGGCGTAGCTTTGAGTTCGGCGAGGGCGGTGCGGATGAACGCGGCGACCGAATGATTCGCTTCGTAATGCGTTTCGAAGAGCGGGAGGGCTTTCTCGTATTCGCGAATGGCTTCGGTCACATAGCCCATCTTCTGGTACATCAGCCCGAGGTTTTTGATAATGTAGCAACCTTGGTCTTTGCCCACGATCTCGAGAGCCCGGCGGAGGTTGAGTTCGGCTTTCGGGAATTCCTCGAGGTGGACCTGCACGAAGCCGAGATTATTAAGGTAGCGCTCTTGGGCGCGCTCATCGGAGAAGTCGGCGTGCTCGGAAGCTTTGACCATGGCCTGGAGGATGGGCTCGGCTTCGGCGTAGCGGCCGGCGGGAATATAAATATTAATCAAGTCCTGTTGGATCGAGAGGGCATCCGGGTGATGTTCGTCGCAAATCCGGTGGACATGGCGGAGGGCTTGCTGGAGGTGGCGTTCGGCGCGGGCCGGCTTCTGGAGTTTGAGGTCGTTGCTGGCCTGGGCTTGGAGGATGTAGGCGAAATTCCGGTAGCTGGGCTTGGAACTTGAGGTGGTTTGCAAGACCGCGCGACCGTAAGTGCGATCGGCTTCGGCGAGGCGTTGCTCGTTCTGGTAATGATTGGCGAGGAAGTAGAGGAGCTTCGCGATCGTATTGGAGGGGCGCTGCGAGCGATGGCAGACGAGGGGGATGGCTTGTTCGAGGAGTGCGATGGCCTCCAGCTTGCGGTCGACGGAAAAGAATGCGTCCGCGAGGTGGGCCGTGATGCGGGCGCCCTGGAAGCTTGGGTAGCGTTTACTGAGGGCGCAGACGCGGAGGGCTTCTTCGTACTGGGTGATCGCTTCGGCGTGTCGATCGTGGT
>CALQLO010000062.1 GCA_943331445.1 Akkermansia muciniphila | reverse complement strand
CGGCCAACTCTTCCTTAATCGGCGTGTCCTTGTCGGCCTTAAAAGTCATGCCGGCGGAGTAATGTCCATCCAGCCAGAAGCTCACATCGCCGGATAGTCGCAGCATGAGCCCCGGAAAGATCTGCTCACTCGTACCACGGATGATCTCGATATTTCCGCGACCCGCGAACAACGCTTGCGCGCGTGCGCACAGTGCTGGCTCTGGCTCGATGCTATAAACCTGCTGAGCCTTTTCAGCCAATATCGCCGTGGTCTCCCCAAGATAGGTACCGGTCTCAACCCACGTGCCCTCCAGGATCCCGAGGCGAAGTAGCACGCGGCGCTTAATGTATGACGGGCTGGGCCCAGCAAAATCCCGCACCTTCCATTCCCGCAACTCGCGGGAGCGAATCCGGGCAGGGAAAAGTTTGTTGATAAATTGATGAATCCACATGCGACTTTAGCCCTTAAACTCATCCATAGTTGCCGCCGTTCCCGAGTTGATACCACTCCGCGCGAAGACTTTAAAAAAAGTCCGCACCACGATTTTCAGGTCGAGCCAGAAGGTGCGGTGGTCGACATACCATACATCGAGGGCGAACTTCTCCTCCCAGGTCAGCGAGTTGCGCCCGTTGACCTGTGCCCAGCCGGTGACACCGGGCTTCACTTCCATGCGGCGGGCCTGAAAAGGGCTATACCTAGGGAGGTACCGCATCAACAGAGGGCGCGGCCCGACGACGCTCATGTCGCCGACCAACACATTCCACATCTCGGGGAATTCATCAAGGGTAGTGGAGCGGAGAAATTTCCCGAAAGGGGTCAGCCTCTGCGCATCGGGTAATAGCTCACCATCCGCTCCGAGGTCATCGGTCATGGTGCGGAATTTGACCATCCGGAAGGGCCGGCCGCGCAGACCAGGCCGCTCTTGAATGAAGAGCACGGGGGCGCCGAGCTTGAGACGCACAAGGATGGCCACGACCAGTAACAAAGGCGAAAAACCGACTAACCAGCACAAGGAGAAGCCGATATCGAAAAGGCGTTTGATCATCGGGGGGTGGGAAGCTGGGCGTCAGTCAAAACGCTCACGCTGGCTTCCTCGATGAAGATTTCACGCTTGAAGGCAATTTCGTAGTCGGCACCCGTAGTGCCCAAGGGCACTTCGACCACGATCACGGCTTCGCGGGTGCCACCGATGACGGAAGCGATGAGCGGCTTAGCCCCACCCTTGAAACTTAATGTAAGCCTCACCTCAGCCGCTGGGTCCGCGACCAAAGACAAGCGAAGTCGGAGGAGGATAATTTGGCCTGGCTCCAATAAGCCTGGTACAAGGAACGGTCCGACCTTGCCGGCCGGAGCAATGACCCGGAGACCGCGCGGATTCCAATTGATTTGGTTACCTTGGGCGGGGGCTAATGAAATGTCTTTGGTGGGCGCATCTGCCCCGTTAAACCGAAGATACATCGGCGGCGAGGACGGTGTGGCATTCGTCAGCAACGCTAGCCGCCCCTGCTCGCCATCTGACTTGGCCCAAACGAATAGTTCGGAATCGTGGCTGCCTGCCAGCCGCACTTGGCGTACCCAAGTCGAACGCGGATTCAACCGAACAAAAGAATTCCAGCGCACGCGGGTGCCGTAAGCGCCCCACTGACGATTGAACGCACCCTCCGCACGCGCGCTTTTTGCTTCGGCTTCGGTGAGCTGACGTAAGGCTGACATTGCGGCCGACGAATCCTGAGGGCTCATCTGCCGGGCGCGCACAGCTTCTCGATTTACACAGGTTAGGCTCCATGTATCCGCAAACTGACCTAGTCGCCAAAGCTGGGCTCGCTGCCGGTGGGTGACCTTATCCTGTTGAGCCAGAGCAGTCTGGGCGGACGCCAGCTGCGCCGAGATCAAGGCCACATCGCTATCGTTTAAAACCATAGCTCCTCGCTCATCGTTGAAGTGCCGGAGGAATTGGTCAGGGCCGCCAAGGCGGGCGTCACGCTGCCAGGCAGATTCAATCGCCCGGAAAGCTTCCCGCATCGCCGGCGCGGCCGGCCCATAAGCGGCCGCAAACCACTGGCGTAAGAGCACCTCGGGGTCCTGCGTGGGATTCTCGAGAAGTTTTGCCGCCAACCAGAATTTGGGCGCGTCATACGCCCAAAGAGGGCTCCCCTCAGAATACCATCCCACCACTCCGGCCGAATGGGCAGCCTCGATGGACGCAGCGAGGGCGGAGAAATGAACCTTCGGGACGGCATACTCTGCGCCGTGCCAATAATCATAGAGTCCCACCCGCCGAGCGCCGGACTTCGTCCAGGCCGCTAGGTTGGCTCGCTCCTGTGCGGCAAAAGCGGCATCCGCATAACCCATACGGTCGGCACACACCCAGGGGAAGACCGCCGGGTGTACGCGCACCGTCGGCGCCCGGAGCGTCTGCAAATACGCCAACGTGCCAATCGCATGGCGATTCCCTTGCACGTCACCCGAAGGCTCCCAAAAGGAGTCGGCGACGTTATTCAAAAAGTTGATCAAGTAGTTCGTTCGCACCGGCCGAGCGCGATACCACCCTTCCGAACGCACCGCGTCATCGAAACTCAAGGTGTCATTCACGCCCATGGGGACCGAGAAGGCTCCGGGATGGGCATGGAAATAATCCCGGGCGTAACGGGCCCCCATCTCGGGTGCGCGCGGATGTGCGAGATTCGGGTTCGGTTCGTAAGCGCCATTGAGGGGCTGAATCCGGACTCCACCAATCTTGGGGAATAACTCCTGATTCTCTTGCCACTCTTTTTTCCCGAACGCTTCATGCAATCCGTGGGAGAAAGCCGGTACGCGGCCAAGGCCAATGGAATTGGCCCAATCCATGGAGATTTCATTAAGCCCGCCGACTTCGCGCCAATGGAAGGATGGACGGAAAGTATCGTCGGCCGGCAGCCCGATCGAATTAAGAATCATCCAGTCGGCACCCTTCTCGCCTGGCATGGCGAAGAAGACGCCTAGATGCTGTTCGCAGAAACGCCCGATAGCGATACGCGTCGCGAGAGGGCTATTACCTATAAGAAAAACCGCGCCACGGATCGTTCGGCGCACGGCAATGTCTCCCTCAGCTTTCGGCACGTCGATACCGGCTTCTAATAATTTTGTGGTGTGTCCGATGTAAAACCCAGTCGCGGGAACGGAGCCGACACCCTCCTGGATTACCTCTGGACGCCGACCCGTCACGCGCTCACACCAATCCGCTAAGGTCTGCGCGCCATACCATTCATCTGGCTCCGGATTCGCTGCCAGCACAATGGGGGCATTCCAGTGCCCGCCGTCAAAGAGGCGGTCAGCTGCCGTGAGTGTGGCGGCAAAGGCAAGCAGCAGAGTAGCAAGCAGGCGAGGCACCCGCGGAAATTATCCACCAATGGCCACCCTGCAAAGGTGCAAATGACTTTCAGACCCTCTTCAGGCAGGACAGCACCTCGCGCTTCGCTTATTGTCTCTGCTCATCTGTGGTCGCAGCTTACTACCTAGGGCAGGGACGGCTGTCCTCAGCCGTCCGTGGGCAGATAGAGCTACACGCCTCGTGCCAGTTACTATTCTCCCACGGTTCAACGGCGGGCCGAGGACAGCCCGCCCTACCTAGCTACATCGCAAGGTAGGGACAGCACCACGTGGAGGCCTCATCAAGCCTAAGCCTCACTTTCCGACGAGGGCGTTCAGGAGTTCCTGGCGCCATTCCTTTTTCTTGGGATCCCAAACGCCGAAATTTGCCTGATACTCCCAGTAGGCCCACTTGATGCCGCGCGTCTCCGCTTCCGAGACGACCGTATGCGTCCACTTGGCTCGGGCCGCCATATCGGGCACGCCTCCGCAGGTCCCAAATTCACCG
This sequence comes from Akkermansia muciniphila, assembly GCA_943331445.1. Classification (GTDB taxonomy): domain Bacteria; phylum Verrucomicrobiota; class Verrucomicrobiia; order Opitutales; family UBA953; genus UBA953. Next base: position 1,711 of record CALQLO010000062.1, on the reverse strand, counting down.
AGAAAAAGTGGGCGATGCTCCTGCTTGCCCCACGCCGCCGCCTGATCGAAATCCTTACGGATCAGGGCTAGCTCCGACTCAGTGCCAGTCCAATTTGAGTCTTTCCAGGTATCGGAGCCCTTCACCCAAAATGCGTTGGCATGGGTGAAGTGATACGGGGAATAATAATGAATATGCACGACGATGTGCCGGTCGTCTGCTGGCAGCTTGAGATCTTTTAGCGTCGAGATCTGATTCCAGCGAACACTCCCGATGTGCACGGCGCGCTCCGGATTCACCCGCCGTACTTCACGGAGCCCGGCGAGTAGGCTTTGATTCCATTCCGCGGCTGAGTGATTCCCGTTCGGCTCATTGAAAAGTTCAAACTGGAGGCTGTCCGGGTAGGCGGCAAAGCGGGTGGAGATTTGTTTCCAAAACGCCGTGAAGCGTTCGCGATGCTGCGCGGGCTCTTTGTCCATCTCATCATAATGATGGAGGTTGAGGAGCACGGTGAGTTTGGCGGCCAGCGCTGTTTTCACGATATGTTCAACGCGGTCCATGAATTCTGCATCGATCGTGTAGGGGGCCTCTTTGGCCGCATGGGCAGACCACTTGGTCGGGATGCGTACCGAGTCGAAACCCGCCGCCTTGATGCGGGGAAAATCCTCGTCGGCGACGCGGAGACCCCAGGCACCTTCGGTGGGTGCCTCAAGCATATTGCCCATATTTAGGCCGCGGCCGAGTTGCCGTTGCTGCTCAAAGACATCGGCGGCCGAAAGTCCGAGCGTTAAAAGAAAGAGGGCCGAAAGGAAACGGGGCATGATGTGAGCGTAAGGATCAGCGCGCAGGGGGCAAGGGGACAACACGTGGCGCCGTCCCTGTCTCGACCCATGGGGGCACAAAAAAGCCGCGCATGGAGCGCGGCTTTCTGCGAGGTTAGGGCCAAGTGTCAGCGCTGGATAAACAAATAGTTCACCCCGCCGAAATCACGCACGCCAGAGGCAAGCCATCGCTCGACGTCCATCCGCTCCACCAAGCGCCGGGCGGGGTCAAAAGTCTGGCAGAGATACCCGGCATCCCAGAAGATTTCGAAAAGCGAGAGGAAGCCGGGGTTAATGCCGCCCTCCTGATTTTCGCGGAAAGAATGCTCGATAATCCAAGCGGTGGGCGAAGGGCGTCTCAGCAATTCGCGGGCACCGCTCAAGACAGCGTGCTCATGCCCTTCCACGTCGATCTTGATCAGCAAAGAATGCGTCGGGGGGCACCCCGCTGCCAAGTGATCCAGTGTCTCCACTTCCACCTCGCGAGCATAGGTGCTGGCCATGCCACCCCAATTCTTCAGCAAGCTGGCACCCTCCCCGCCACCATACAGCAGGGCCCTCCCCTGCTTGTCCCCTAGGGCCACATTCCATGCCTTGGCGTTTTCACATTTATTATGCGCGAGGTTCTCCGTCAGCCGCTGGAAATTAAGCGCATTGGGCTCGATCGCGATCACCGGAACGCCAGCTCGACAGGCAATCAAAGAATAAAGGCCGCAATTAGCCCCGACGTCTAGAAAGAGATCCCTGCCCGTGAGTAGCTCTCTCAATAAGGCGACCTCACCTGATGCCGTTCGCGACTCGGGCATACCCTCGACCCCGATGAAGTCAAAGCCCAGCTCGGTCGGACGCATGCGCTGGGCGGCGAAGAGCCGACGGTCTCGCCATTGACGGTACCATTTAACTCCCGCCGG
>CALQLO010000061.1 GCA_943331445.1 Akkermansia muciniphila | reverse complement strand
GTCGAGCCCTTGCCGAAGAAGATGCCGTTCGGATTGATCAGGATGATCCGGCCATTCGCGGAGACCGCGCCCAAGATGTCGGACGGAGCAACGCCGACCACCTTGTTGGCGGTGACGGACGACGCCGACGGCTGATTAAAGCGGACGGACTCACCCTTCGCGACGGAGAAGCTGTTCCACTCGATGAACGCACGGTCCGACGACTGGTCGATCGTGACGCGGGACGTGCCTTGGCCAGACACCGTGGCGGCGCCGCCGGTGACGTTGGCACCGGTGGGATTGGCGAAGGAGCCGACGGGGTTCAGCACCGCAGCCACGAGGAGCGTGGCGAGCGGAAGGAGGCGGCGTTTGACGGAAGAAGCGGGTACCATGATTGTTTTGTTTTAAAGTTTAGAAGCGGACGCCGAAGGAGGCGTTGATGCGATTGGAGGTGTCGGCAGTAGAACCGGCCGGAAGGGAGACGGGGCGGGCGACCTCGACGAGGGCGTTCATGCCGTGCGGCAAGCCGAGGCGGACACCCACGCCGGCGGAGGCGGCGTGACGCTCGCGGGCTTCCTGCGGCTGAAGCACGCCCTGTTGTCGAGTGAGGCCGGCGTCGGTGAAGACGTAGAACTGGGCGCGCACGGGTTCGGCGAAACCAAGCGAGAGCGGCAGCGCGTAGCGCAGCTCGAACGAACCGAAGAGCGCTTGCTCACCGCTCATCGAGCCGGAATCGAAGAAGCGGCCGAACTGACGGCCGCCGAAGGAAGACTCGACGGCGCTGAGCAGCGGGTCGCCGAGGGAATACTGGCCCTGGGCCGCGAACGAATACGAGAGAGCCCCCGAACCGAGCGAGGCGAGCGGGGCGGTGCGCGTGAAGTCGAGAGAGGCGACGGTGAACGTCGTGGAACCGTTGGCGCGCGAGTTGCCTTGGGCACCGAGCCAATCGAGGCCCTGCTCGAGATTGAGGCGCACGAGATTGGAGGACTGGTCCGGGCGGGCGAAATCGTAAGTGAGCGAAGCGCCAACGGTGCGGATCGCGTCACGCGTGGGCGTGCCGGTCGTCATCGAGCTCTGCGAATCCTGGGCGCCGAGGTAGGCTTCGGCCAGAAGCGTGGAGGAGCGCGAACGGATGAGTGGCTTCGAGAAAGTCAGGCGGACATTGCGCGAACGGCCCTTGTATTCGAGGGGCACGAGCAGCGGGTCGGTCGGACGGCTGTCCGACTGCGAAAACGTGACGCCGAGTCGTTCGCCATCGGTACCGATGATCGTCGACGCGGCGGCGTTGAAGCTCTGATACGCGTTGCCGTTGGGGCTGTGGTAGTAGCCCAGCGAAAGTTCGTCCGCGCCATCGAGGTGACCGTAGCCAGACCAGGAGGCGCCGACGACCTGACGGTCGAGCGCGCTCGGGAGGAAGTTATTCCAGCTAACATCGAAGCTGTCGGGATCGCGCGTGAATTCCAGCGACAGATCGGAGCCGCCGACGACGGTACGCGAAGCAGAAAGGACCGAGCCGACAGACCAGCCCGGCAGGTCGTCCATGAGCAGGATATTGCGCTCGAGCACGTCGGCCCGCAAAGGCTTGGATCCCTTGATCTGGCTCAACTGTGCGTCGACAGCATTGAGCGCGCGTGCGCGAGGCTGGGCCACGCCAAAGGAGTGGTCGCTGACGAAGCCTTCGACGACGACGATCTTAACCTTGCCGTCTTTGATGTCCTGCTCGGGCACGACGCCGAAGCAGAGCGCATAGCCGGCGTCGGCATAACGCTTCGTGATCGCGTTCGCCAAAGCGAAGACCTCTTCGATCGTTACCGTATCGCCGGCCTTATGTGCCCAGAGCGTGGCGAGCTGCTCAGAAGTCAGCGCCGCGTTACCTTCGAAATTCAGTTCCTTGAACGTGAAGGCGAGCGCGGCGGCATCCTTCGGGGCGAGCTGCTTATTGTTCAGCGAAAGCTCCTTGCGCGGCACCGACTTCGGCTGCGGCGCGGGCTTCAGATTTTGGTCGATGCGCGCCGGATCGAGCGTCGGCGCGACCTGCGCGAAAAGCGACAGGCCGGTGACGAAAATCAGGGTGGAGGCCGCGACCAGGAAAGGACGACGGACCGCGGAGAAAACCGGGCGGAACATAGCGTCCGAAATGCTCCTTATTATCTTATAAAACAGAAGAACGCTTGTGGCCTGTAGTATTGGTCAGAAGTGAGGGTTGTCTTATCGTGACGGGTAGGGTCGGGACCGCGTCACGACATAGGGTGCATCGGGTCTGGCTGGCCTTGGGCAGGGGCGCCACTGCGTGGCGTCCGCCTGTCTCTCTGCCGTTCCCAACCGCTAACCGCCAGCCGCTGACACCTGTCGTGGGTAGGGCGGCCATTGCCATGGCCGCCGTTCGCGGACGGGCGTGCGTTGAGCCGGGCAAGATTACCGACCATCCAAACGTCCGTCCGCCCACGGACGTGATGGCAATCATGTCCCTACCCAGATGCCGGTATGTCGTGACGCGGTCCCGCCCTACCCCTTTGCCGGGCCGATCGAGGCGCCCTGGTGCCAGGTATTCTCGTAGACCGTCCGGTAAGCGTCGTCCTCGACCTTATCGGAACGAATCCAGATTTCCGCCTGCCGGGCGATGCTTTCAGGGGAACTGACGCAGCAGGCAATGGCCGGAGAATACAATCGGGCGTGGCTGACGCCGACGAGAGCGACGACCGAGATATCGCGAGGGAACTCGAGGTCCCGCTTGGCGAAGAAGGCGACCGCCGGCAAGAAATCCGTCCACTGCGGAAAGAGCACCGCGGTGGCGCCACGCGCTAAGCCCGGCCCGAGGAATCGTCCGAGGTTCTCGGTCGTCAGCGGCTGGGGCGAACGCAGTACATCGATACGGACGCCCTGCTCCTTCGCGATCTTCGCGATAGCCTCCATCGATGACTTCATCTTGATCTTCCGATTGAGGAACGGCATCAGGAAGTGGCGATGACCCAATGGAATCAGGCATTTTAGCGCGATTTCCACCAGGTAGCCGTACTTCACGCCTAAGGGAGTCATCCTCTTCGAGCGCAAGGAACTGAACATCGAGGCGATCTTCACCTGATGGCGGGAGACGCCGGCGAAGAGCGATGCGTCCGGCGTCATGAGGATGCAATGCGTGGGCCGAGACTTAGCCATTTCGGCGTGCGCCGCCTTGCGACGCTCCGCCCCCTCGACGCGACTCAAGTCGACGAAACGGAAGCCATCTCCCTTGGCCTTGAGAGCCTCCCCCAACCGCTGGACGCCCAACGCAATCGAGGAGTCGTAAGCGATCAGCGGCTGCGTCGAAAGCACCAGGACCTCATGTCGTCCGGCGATTCGCCTGGACCTGGAAACGCCCGCCGCCACCTCGAGGCGTCGCTTGCCACCCCGGCTGACCAAGACCTGGCGCTCAATCAGGAGGGCGATGGCCTTTTGGACGGTGGGCAGACTGACCTTATGCTGGTTAGCCAAGTCTCTTCCCGACGGAAGGAGGCCATTCCAGCCCTCTTGACGAATCTGGGCTTCGATGCCGTCGGCAAGGAGCTCAAAGACAGCCTTTTTCTCGAATTTTGCGTTCAGCATGTCGATTTATAAGCAGAAATATTCACATTAAATCTGATAAAGCCACCGGTTTTGTGGACTGTCAGATTGGTCAGATGTGGTGCTAATCGCACCAGGTGATAGCGGTTAGCGGTTGGCGGTTGGGAACACACCGAGACAGGAGGGCGCGGCGTAGCCACGCCCCTACCCTAGGCCGCCCTGCGTCGGCCAGGTAGGGATGCGATGACATCGCATCCGTCGGTCTCGAGGTAGGGGCGCCACTGCGTGGCGTCCGTGGGCGGACAGAGGTCTTATGGTCCGACAGCATGCCCGGCTCGTCGACCCTATCTCGGCGAACGGACGCGACGCAGTCGCGCCCCTACCTCGTGATGCCCCCCTTGTCACCGTGTCACCTTGCCCACGTGTCCCCTCGCGACGGCTTCGCCGTCGCGCTCAGATTTCAAAATCCGTACCGGATTCCGACAGCGCCAGCTGGGCGACGGTGAAGCCGGTGAGCGATTTGTCGAAACGCTTTGAAACTTCGCGCCAGAGCGCCGCGACCTGAGGTCCGGAAGCGCCTTTGAGCGTGATCTTGGTCTCGACGAGCTCCGGTTCCACGACCGCGAGCACCTGCTTCAAAGTGATATCCTCGGCTTCCTTCGCCAGGCGGTAGCCGCCGGTCTTGCCGCGCTTCGAGACGACCAGGCCGCCTTCGCGGAGTTCGTTGAGCAACTGCACGAGGTAATTGGCCGGAATGTCCTCGAGCCGGGCGAGTTCCTCGATGCGCGTGACGGCCGTGCCACGGTGGCGGCGGGCGAGCTGCGAGAGGACGCGGAGGGAGTACTCGAGTTTGAGGGAAGCTTTCATGCGCTGTGTTTAGGGCCGTTGTCAGGGGCTTTCGGTTCCGACCCTACGAGGATGAAGGTACGCTCCGCAACCTCATCTGGGAGGATGGGGGCCTTCGGGCGGGCGAAATAAGAAGTGCCCAGAAAGCAGATACCTTGGTTCTGCACGACCTGAATCGCGCGGTCATCCCAGAGCTCGATCATCCCGAAGTCCTTCTTGTCCGTGACCTCGAGTTCCGGGAGCCCGTTGGCTTTGAGCCAAGCCTGCGTGGCCGCGAGGCCTTCGGGGTCGCCGGCACGGGCCGTCATAATCTTCACGCGGAGGCCCTTCTCCAGCCACTGCTGGACGCGGCGCATCATCAGCGGCACCGGTGGACCGATATGGCTCATGCCCTGCCAGGTGGTCGCTTCGGCCAACGTGCCATCGAGGTCGACCCCGATCCAGCCCTGCTGATTAGCCGGACGGGTGGAGGCTACGCGTTCGGTCGGCACGGGTTCATCCGGCGCCTGGCTGAAGTCAGGTGCGGGCGTCTTCGGAGCGAAGAGGGAACGAAGCCACGCGAACATGCCCTGACGGTAGGGATTGGGAGGGAGGGGGCAAGGATTGAGGTAGGGGCAGCACCGCGTGCTGCCCTAGGCTACCCGGTATAATCCGCCATGCGCGTAGGTGCCTACAAGGGAGCCGCTGTCGTCGTGCCAGCGTAGATTGTCGCGTAGCACATGGAGGGCCTGAATCTACGGGACCCGTTTTGAATGACTGTCCCTCTAAGACTATGAACTTAGGCCATAATTTGATAAGAGCACTTTATCTAAGTGAGAAGAAAAACACGCACCGCAAAGTGATGACCACTTGTGTTCTGAATTAAAACCCCCCCGATTATAAGCGGCCTTTCCGCATGTGGAACACTCTATTAACACAACCGAGGGGGGGCGGTAATGAGCCTGAAGTAATCCTGTGACGATGGCCCCAGCCGGCCTCAAGCATGCACTTCCCAATCAATAAAGCGTATGATGACTGTATAGCTAAAAGTTCTGTTACGTGGGGTGCATTGACCCATTCTTGAACAGGATAACCGGATCGGTTAATTTGGAGTTCTACGTGCCCGTCTGGCATAAATCCCTTCATTATTTTTCGCGCATTGTTCACGACGTCGGTCATCGCAATCGCGCCTCTCATAGTGAATTGACCTGCCTTCCCTTCTACGCTGTCGGTGGTGGTGCCGACGAGGTTGCCGGCATAAGATGGGTTGCCGCGAAGGCAGTCCAAG
>CALQLO010000060.1 GCA_943331445.1 Akkermansia muciniphila | reverse complement strand
GCTCAGCCCTGCTTCGTGGTCGCAACCAAAGAAGTCGAGCTGGCCATCACGCGGACCGGCGGGCACATGGCGCCGGTGACGTTTTTCCGCGATTCGGAAAAGCCCGTGAAGCCCTACTACGTCAGCCCTTGGCAGGACGAAACCCCTTCAGCCATGCCTGCCCCAGTGCTGATCTCCTTGCGGGGGGATTTCTTCTGCGTGCCTTTCGGTGGAAACGACGACGCGGTCGCGGGTGAAAAGCATCCGCCGCACGGCGAGATTGTCGGTGACGCCTGGCATCACGTGGGCACCAAGAAGACCGGCGATATCACGACACTCACGCTGGGCATTGAAACCAAAGTCCGGAAGGGACGCCTGACCAAAGAGCTCTCGCTCGTCGACGGTCAGAATACGATTTACTCCCGAGACCTCATCGAGGGCTTCGCGGGACAAGCACCGCTCGGCCACCACGCGACCCTTGCGATGCCGGAGAAAGAGGGGGCCGTCCGTATTGCCACCAGTGCATTCAGCTTCGGCATGACGAATCCCGGGCTCTTCAGCGAACCGAAACATCGCGAGTACCAAGCCTTGCAGCCCGGCGCCAAATGGACCGACCTCGCCAAAGTACCTTCCGCCTGGAAAGACGCCCCGGACGCCGACCTCACCCGCCTCCCCGGCACCTACGGCTACGCCGACCTCGTTCAGGTCGTCCACGAGCCATGGGCGAAGACGCACACCCCTGCATGGACGACGGCCACTTACGCCGAGGCTGGCTACGTGTGGTTCTCTCTGAAAGATCAAGACGTGCTCAACAGCGCAGTCTTCTGGATGGAATTCCACGGCCGCCACGGCCACCCGTGGAACGGACGTAATAACTGCCTCGGCCTCGAAGACGTCACCGCCTTTTTCGCCGATGGCCTCCTGCCCTCGATGAAAGAGAACGCCCTCACGAAAGAAGGCGTCGCAACCACCGTCGCGCTGAGTGCCGCCAAACCGACCGCGGTAAACTACATTCAGGGCGTCATTAAGATTCCCGCCGGGTTTGAAAACGTGAAGACCCTTGAATTCGCCCCCGGACAGGTGACGTTCATTTCGACCACTGGCCAGCGTGTGACGAGCCCCGTCCGCCATGAATTCCTGAAGACTGGACAACTCTGACCCCACCCCGACAATCCCCCCTACCCCCATGATTCGCTCCATCCTTACGGTGCTTACCTGCGCCATCGTGCTGCTTGCCGGCTGCGGCAAGCCCGCCAGCTCCGAGACCAAATCCAAGGGCACGATCGGCGTCTCGCTGCTCACGCTCGATAACCCATTTTTCAAAGTCATCGGCGATAACATCATCGCCGAAGGCAAGCGCCGCGGCTATGAGGTCATCGTCGTCAGCGCCGACAAGGACGTGGCCAAACAAGGCAACCAAATCAAGGACTTCATCGTCAAGAAGGTGAGCGCCATCGTGCTCAGCCCTTGCGAATCTCGTTCAATCGTCCCCGTCATCCAAGAAGCTAACGCTGCGGGGATCCCGGTCTTCACCGTAGACATTCCGTGCAATGAGCCCGGAGTGAAGATTGTGACGCAGATTGCGACGGATAATCTCGCGGGCGGCAAGGAAGCCGGCGTGGCGATGATTGAAGCGCTCGGCCAGGCCGGCGGTAAGGTCGCCGTCCTCCATTTCAAACAGGCCGAATCGTGCCGCCTGCGCGTGAAAGGCTTCTACGAGGTGATCAACGCTCACAACGCCAGCGGCAAGGCGAAGATCCAAGTCGTCGCTGAACTGGAAAATGGCGCCGGCAAGGACGTTGGCTACAAGGCGGCCGAAGATGCGTTGCAAGCGAACCCTGACCTCCGCGGCTTCTTCGCGGATTGCGATCCCGCAGCGCTCGGTGCCCGTGGGGCACTCGAAAAAGCGGGCAAGACCCAGCAGGTCGTGATTATCGGGTTCGACGGACAACCTGAAGCCAAGCAGGCCATCAAGGACGGAAAGATTTACGCCGACCCGGTGCAGTTCCCCGACAAGATGGGCATCCAGATTGTCGATGCGATCATCCGGCACTCCAAAGGCGAAACCCTCCCGGCGCAGATGCTCATCCCCACCAGCCTTTACCGTAAGGCGGACGGCTTGAAGGATTCCGAACTGAAATAACCTGCTGAGCCGCGAACCGGGCCAGCGTAACCTGGGTTACGATTACCCTCCCCTTCGGCTTATCCATAAACTTAAAATACTTAACCTTCCTATGGCTTCACAGAATTTTCTCCACGAACTCGTCGGCTCCATGTCGCAGGGTGCCGCCGGCAATCCCACGGTCGCGATGGTCGAGGCCGCCTTCGCCCATCACGGCCTGCACTGGCGCTACGTCAACATGGAGGTCACACCAGACGACCTGGGTGCCGCCGTACGTGGCGCCAAAGCGATGGGCTACCGGGGCTTCAATTGCAGCCTTCCCCATAAGGTCACCGTCATTCCCCACCTCGACGGCCTCGGCGAATCCGCTGCCGTCATGGGTGCGGTTAATTGCGTAGTCCGCCGCGGCGATAAGCTCATCGGCGAAAACACCGACGGGAAAGGCTTCCTGAAATCGCTGGAAACCGCGGTTAACCCCAAAGGGAAGTCCGTTGTCCTCTTCGGCGCGGGCGGCGCCTCCCGCGCCATTGCGGTCGAACTCGGTCTCGTCGGCACCAAGCGGATTACCATCGTCAATCGCTCGGAGGCCCGCGGGGCCGAACTGGTCACGCTCCTGCGTGAGAAACTTAAAATCGACGCCCATCTTGTCGTCTGGAAAGGCGATTACACGGTACCCGCCGAAACGGATATCGTCATCAACGGTACTTCCATCGGCCTCTACGACCCCGCCGCGCGTCTGGAGCTCGACTTGAATTCGCTCCAGCCAAACATGGTCGTGGCCGATGTGGTCTTCAATCCCGTGCGGACGCGTTTCCTGAACGATGCTGAAGCTCGCGGCTGTCGGGCCATCGACGGCCTCGGTATGCTGGTCAACCAAGGCATCGTCGGCGTGCAGTACTGGACCGGCCTCACCCCTGACGCCGCGGTGATGCGCCGGGCACTCGAGTCGGTCATGGGGATATGAGTGAAGCCGTGCCACTCCTCGCGATGCGGGGCATCGTGAAGTCGTTCCCCGGCGTGAAGGCATTACGCGGGGTGGACCTCACCTTGGGCACGAGTGAAGTGGTCGCACTCCTGGGCGAAAATGGGGCAGGCAAAAGCACGCTCATGAAAGTACTCGGTGGTGCGCACCAGGCGGATGAAGGTCTCATTGCGATCGACGGGCGCGCGACACCCTTCCACTCCCCTCAGGATTCGCGGCACGCCGGCGTGGCGGTCATCTATCAGGAATTCAACTTAGTCCCGGGCCTCACGGCTACCGAAAATATCTTTCTCGGGCAAGAGGTAACCAGGGCGGGCTTCGTCGCGCAGGCGCAAGAACGTGAACGTGCCACCGCCCTCTTCCAACGGCTGGGGGTGGAGATCGACCTCGACCTCCCCTGCCGGCGACTCACCACGGCTCAACAACAGCTGGTCGAAATCGCCAAGGCTCTCGCCTTTGATGCCCGTATCATTGTGATGGACGAGCCTAGTGCCGCCCTCACTTCCCATGAAGTAGAACGCCTCTTCGTCATCATCCGCGAGTTGAAGCGCCAAGGTATCGGCATCATCTACGTCAGCCATCGACTGGACGAAATCTTCGCCATCACCGACCGCGTGGTCGTCTTGCGCGACGGCATCAACGTCGGCGAGCGCCCGACCAACCAGATTACCCGTAACGAGATGATCGAGATGATGGTCGGCCGCGAACTGAAGGATGAATTCCCCTCCCGGGCCTCGGCCGTCGGCCCACCTCGACTGGAAGTCTCCCACTTGACACGTGGTCGCGCCGTGCAGGACGTCTCCTTCACCGTCCATCGCGGTGAAATTCTGGCTCTCACGGGCCTCGTCGGCGCCGGTCGCACGGAAACAGTCCGGCTCATCTTTGGGGCTGATCGACGTGAATCGGGTGAAATTCGCCTCGATGGCAAACTGCTCGCGATTAATTCCCCTCGAGACGCCATCCAAGCTGGCCTTGGATTACTGACCGAAGACCGCAAATTACAAGGACTCGTCCTGGGGCATTCCGTCCGCGAGAACTTTGGCCTACCTAACCTCGAACGCCTCTCCCACCGAGGCTTCGTGCAACTGACGCAGGAGCGCAAGGAATTCGCCGGCTATGTCGAACAGCTCACAATCAAGGTATCGGACCAGGAACAACGTGCGGGGAATCTTTCCGGCGGAAACCAGCAGAAGGTCGTGCTGGCCAAATGGCTGGCCCGTAACTCCGAAGTCTTGATCTTCGACGAACCCACGCGCGGCATCGATGTCGGGGCGAAGTTTGAAATCTACTTGCTGATGAACGCCCTCGTGGCGGCGGGTAAATCTATCGTAATGATTAGCTCCGAACTCCCCGAAGTGCTCGGCATGGCCGACCGCATCCTAGTTATGCACGAAGGCCGCGTAACGGGCGAAATCACTGACGCCCGCCACGCCACCCAGGAACAAGTCATGTCCCTCGCCCACGCCTAAGCTTTTTGACCTTATGAAACTCACCCGCCTTCTCACCGACTACGGCATGCTCATTGTGCTCGGTCTCCTGTGCGCCTTTTTCAGCGTAACGACCTACAGCGACCAGACGCCTAAAGGTGCGGCCGCTGCCAAACAGGTCGCTGACAGCATCGTTCAGCAATTAGGTCCGCAAGCCCGCGTGCTCATCGTCGCCAGCGAACAACCCGACGACGAAGCTTTTGTAGCAGGCATGACGAACGGCCTGAACGCCGCCGGCGCCCGCATCGTCGCCACTGTAAAAGGCGGACCTAAGGAGGCCCGCGATGCCCTAGTTAAAATGACCACCGACGGTGGCAAGGTCGACGCCATCGCTTGCACGCAGGTCACAGGGACTTGGCTCGTCTTTGCCGATTTAAAGACCGACTTCCCGGCACTGGGAAATCCGCGTGTCATCCTGCCGCCTAGCTATCGCTGGCCGAATTTCCTCAAGTCCGAGAACTTGATGAACATCGCGAACCAAATCGCCGTGATCGCCATTGTCGCCATCGGGATGACGATGGTCATCATCACCGGCGGCATCGACCTATCGGTTGGCAGTCTTCTGGCACTGTCGGCGGTGCTCGCCACGAGATTCATCCGAGACTATGCGGGCGGGCTGGAAGCCTCCCTCGGAGGAATGCTGCCTGCCTGTATCGCAGCCATCATCGCCTGCGGGCTCGTGGGGGCGTTTTCGGGCGCCATGATTACCCGGTTCACCATCCCGCCCTTCATCGTCACCCTGGCCATGATGCTCGTCGGGAGCGGCCTAGCCTACACCCTCGCCAAGGGTGAAGCCATTTATCAAATCCCGGACTCCTTCGTCTGGCTTGGTCGAGGCGCGGACATATTCAGCCTACCTAATGCGGTCGTCCTCATGATTGTACTCTACGCTCTGGCCCACGTGCTTATGTCGCGGACCAAGCTAGGGCGCTACCTTTACGCGGTCGGCGGCAACAGCGAGTCCGCCCGACTTTCGGGCGTCCCCGTGAAGCGCGTGCTCATGTTTGCTTACATCGCCAGTGGCCTGCTCGCCGGACTCGGCGGGGTCATCATGGCCTCGCAACTTAAGAGTGGCTCGGCGACCTACGGTAACATGTATGAACTCTTCGTCATCGCCGCCGTCGTCGTGGGTGGCACCAGCCTCAGCGGCGGCGAAGGCAAGATGCTCGGAACGCTCACTGGCGCCTTCACTATCGCCGTGATCCAGAACGGCATGAATCTCACCAACGTCGAGAGTTACACCCAGAAGGTAGTCCTCGGTCTCGTGATCCTCGGTGCGGTGTTGCTCGATAAAATCCGCCAAACCCGCTGACGGCATTCCACGCCCGCAGCCAAGAAGTAAGGGCGCCGCAGGCGACGGGGATCTGCTGGCATAAACGAAGAACAAGGAACCAAGAACAACTATCCCTTAACCATTCGCTCATCTCCCCTCAGTTATCTTTTCTTTCAAAGTATCGTCCATCCCCCATCCTTTATCCCTCTGCCATCTATCATCTTCCCACCCATGCGCCTTCTCCTCGCCCTCCTTCCGCTCTTTGCCATCGCGGCCGAGCCTAAGCCGATCCGCGTGCTCGTCTGGGACGAGCAACAGCCCCAACAGTCGGTTGGCTACGGGGATAAGTTCCTTGGCGAGACGTTGGCGGGCGAACTCGCGAAGAACAAGGACCTTGCCGTGAAGACCGCTCGGCTCGCTGATGCTGAGCAAGGCCTCAGCGATGCCGCACTCGATCAGGCGGACGTGCTGGTCTTCTGGTGCCACCGCAAGGTCAAGGAACAAGATGATGCCCGCGTCGAAGCCGTCGTGCGCCGCGTGCAGGCCGGCAAACTGAACCTTATTGCCCTCCACTCCGCCCACTGGGCCAAGCCGTTCGTCCGCCTGATGCAGGAACGCTCGAAGGATGACGCCCTGAAACAGCTCTCCACCGAAGAACGCGC
>CALQLO010000059.1 GCA_943331445.1 Akkermansia muciniphila | reverse complement strand
GCTGGGCGTCAGCGATGACGCAGACGCCGGTCTCGAGCTTCACCTTCTTGCCGTCGAGCAGGACGATCTCTTCGCCTTCGCGGGCCGGGCGGGCTTCGATGCCTTCGGAGACCTTCTTCGCGTCGAACGCATGGAGCGGCTGGCCCAATTCGAGCAGCACCCAGTTCGTGATGTCGACCACGTTGTTGATCGGACGGAGACCGGCGGCCTCGAGGTCGCGGCGGAGCCATTCGGGGCTCGGGCCAACCTTCACGTTCTTCAGCGTGCGGAGCGTGTAGTAAGGACAGAACTCGGAGGACGAGCGGATGAACTTCACCGCGTCGGCGGCGGAAGGCGCGGCGGCGAAACCAGCGGCCGTCTTTACCGTGAGCGGCTTGAGCGTCAGGCCAAGCGCGGCGGCGAGATCACGAGCGACGCCACGGATGCCGAGGCAATCGCCGCGGTTCGGCGTGACCGAGATTTCGAGCACCGTATCTGGTGCGCCGAAAAGCGAATTAAGCGGCGTGCCCAGGGCCGGCTGGCGCGGCGTCAGGATGAGCAGACCGTCCTCGCCCTTACCGAGGCCGAGTTCTTCGGCGGAGCACATCATGCCTGCGGAATCGACATCGCGGAGCTTCGAGACCGAGATCGCGAAACCGCTCGGCATCACCGTGCCCGGGAGAGCGACCGGGACCCGGTCACCCGCCTTGAAGTTCTTCGCGCCGCAGACGATTTGGCGGATCGCGCCGTCGCCCACGTCGACCTGACAGACGCTGAGACGATCGGCCTTCGGGTGCTTATCGAAAGACTTAATCTCGCCGACCACCACAAGGGGCAGCGGGGCGAGGCCGAAGGTCGTGACCGACTCCACCTCGAGGCCGAGCATCGGGAGGACTTCCGCGACGCGTTCGGCGGTGACGCCGGCGAGGTCGAGGTGACGGGAGAGGGCTTGGAAAGAAACTTTCATGGCTTAGGCGAACTGGCGCAGGAAGCGCGTGTCGTTGTTGTAGAAGTGGCGGATGTCGTCGATGCCGTGGACCAGCATCGCGATGCGTTCGAGGCCGAGGCCGAAGGCGAGGCCCGACCATTCCTGCGGATCGAGACCGCAGAGCTCGAGGACCTTCGGGTCGACGAGGCCGCAGCCCATGATTTCCAACCAGCGATTGGAAAGGCGACCGAGGTTAGGTGAGCGCAGGTCCATCTCGAAGGACGGTTCCGTGAACGGGAAGAAAGACGGACGTAGGCGGATCTCGGCGTCGGCGCCGAAGGTTTCCTTCACAAAGAAGTCCAGGACGCCGCGCAGATCGGCCAGCGTTACATGGCGGTCGATCCAAAGCCCCTCGACTTGGTGGAAGTTAGCGGAGTGCGTGGCGTCAACCGCGTCGCGGCGGAAGCAACGACCTGGAGCGACGATGCGGAAGGGTGGCTTGCGCGTGAGCATCGTGCGCACTTGGACACTCGAAGTGTGCGTGCGCAGCAGAATCGCTTCCTCGCCTTTCCGTGGAGCGTCGGCAGAGCGGAAGGACTTCGGCATGTACAAAGTATCCTGCATGTCGCGGGCGGGGTGATCTGCCGGCGTGTTAAGAGCGTCGAAACAATGCCACTCCGTCTCAACCTCGGGACCATCGGCGACGACGAAACCTAGTTTCCGAAAAGAGGCTAAGATACGTTCCCGGGTCCGGCTGAGCGGATGAAGGGAGCCGACGGGAGCGTCGGGGCTCGGCAAGGTCGGATCGACGGACGCACCGAGTGCGGCGGCGATTTCCGAATTTTCAACCTTCACCAAAAGAGCCGCGATCAGTTCCTCGACGGACTTCTTCGCCTCATTGATGAGCTTGCCCACGACCGGGCGCTCTTCTTTGGAAAGGGTTGCCATGCCCTTCATCACCTGGGTGAGGGAGCCGTTAGGGCCGACGACGCGCGCCTTGAAGGCCTCCAGCTCGGCGCGGGTGGCGACGAGGGCGGCTTCCTGGGTGGCGGCGGCGACGAGTTGGGCGAGCTGCTGCTGCATGGATTGATTTGTGTGTTGGCGGGGAAAGTCGGCAAGCGAAAGCACCTTAAAACAAAGAAGCCCCGGAGGGCCGGGGCTTCGTGGGAGGACGGTGAAGTCGTCTTAAACGAGGGCGGCCTGGGCCTTCTTGACGATCGCTTCAAAAGCGGGGGCGTCATGGATGGCCAGTTCGCTCAGATTCTTACGGTCCATCGTGATGTTAGCCTTTTTGAGGCCAGCGATCAGACGGCTGTAGGAAATGCCGAGGGGACGGCAGGCGGCGTTAAGACGCACGATCCAAAGCTGACGGAACGTCGACTTGTTCTTGCGGCGATCGCGATAAGCGAATTTCTGCGCGCGCTGAACGGCCTCGAGGGCGTAGACGTACAGACGGGATTTATTTCCGAAGTAGCCCTTAGCGGCTTTGATCGCGCGCTTCTTTCGGGCCTTGGTGGCCGGGCCATTGGTTGCTCTAGGCATGTTGGTATTTGGTTTTGGTTTTGGTTAGATAGCCTCGGGGTCGCCTTAATGAACACCCGTTCGGCTAAAAATAGGATCTTCGATTTAGGCGAAGGGCATCGAGGCCAGCATCTTCTTCTCGAAGCCGGAGTCGACGCGCTTGGACTTATTGGCGCGGCGACGCTGCTTGCGGGACTTAGCGCTCAGCAAGTGGCGGGTGTTGGAGGAACGGCGCATCACTTTGCCGGTACCGGTCACCTTGAAACGCTTGGAGATGGACTTGCGGGTCTTTTGCATGGCGGAAAGGGTCGGAACAAAGGCCCTCGGAGGGGACTTGTAAAGGGGAAAGGGCCACCCCACCCCGGGGTTCGACCGGAATCCGGTCCCGATGTCGGCGCAGGAACCGACCTCGGGCGTTTGACAATCACGCCGGACCCGACTCCCCTGCCCATCTCCACCAGCCCCTAAAAACATGATTTCCCTAGGAAAAAAGCCCAAACTAACCTTCAAAATAGACGCCTTGGTGGACGGGAA
This sequence comes from Akkermansia muciniphila, assembly GCA_943331445.1. Taxonomy (GTDB): domain Bacteria; phylum Verrucomicrobiota; class Verrucomicrobiia; order Opitutales; family UBA953; genus UBA953. Next base: position 3,832 of record CALQLO010000059.1, on the reverse strand, counting down.
GCCCTGCCAGGGGCCCTTTGCCGATCTCTTGGACGGCCCCACCATCGTTTCCGTCTACATGCGAAATAATACCTCGGCCTGCGATAAACAGGCGGCCGAACTGGATAAAAACTTGAAAGTCATTGCCAAACAAGGATTTAGGGTGATTTCAGTCTCGCGAGACACCTGCGCATCCCACCTCAAGTACATCGCCAAGCATGGCTATAAGCATACCCATGTGGCGGACCCCGAGGACCAGTTCTCTAAGGCCATGGATGCCATCGTCGAGAAATCCATGTACGGGAAGAAATACCTGGGGCCGCTCCGGGCCGCCTACCTCTTCGATGCCGACGGCAAGCTGATCGGCGTCGTCCCCAAAGTCGAAGCCGCGGAGCACGGGAAGCAATTACTTGCGGCCATCGCGGCCGCGAAGTGAAGCCGGTGCCGGGACGCGTCGGAGAATCGGTGCTTGAATCAAAGCCCTGAAACGGGGAGTTTGTTCGGGAGATAACTCCGCAGCTACCTAATGCCTTCACCCTATCGTCCTAAGAGTCCCCGGCCTAAGAATAATAATTCGGCCCAGCAACGCGGCAACTTCCGCAAAGAGGATAAGGGACCCAAGCGCAACGACCGCATCCGGGCGACCGAAGTCCGTGTCATCTCTCCGAAAGGCGAGATGATGGGCGTCATGGCCACGCAACAGGCCCTCGACCTCGCTCGCGAATTTGGCGTCGACCTCATCGAGATCGCCGCAACGGCCGTACCGCCGGTCTGCAAGTTACAGGAATACGGCAAGTACCTCTACGAAGAAGCCAAGAAGCATAAGCACCAGAAGACCGCGACCAAGGTGAAGGAAATTAAACTCCGCCCGCGTATCGATGTGCATGACCTCTTCATCAAGGTCCGCCGCGCCGAGAACTTCCTGTTCCACGGCCACAAGATCAAACTCCTGCTCCAGTATCGCTACCGCGAACTCGAGCACCCAGAAATCGGTATCGCCACGATCACCAAGGCGATCGAAGCCCTTTCGCATATCAGCACGCGCGATAATGAGCCCAAACGCAGCGGTCGCGCGATCGTCGTAGGCCTCACACCCGTCCAGCAGAACAAGCGAAAGCTGGTGCACAACGAAACGCCGGGCGAAGAAGACGGCGAGGACGACTCCGCGGTGGATAACGGCGAGAACGACGCCGAATAATACCGTGGGGCGGTTCGCGGCGATACTCCTGAGCCTAGTTGCGGCCGCACAGGCGTCGGCCGCCTCGACGGGCTATTATCTGGGCGACTCTGTGCGCCAACTCGGCCTGCGCGAGATGGACCGGCAGCGCGGTGATGGAGCGGAATCAGAACGGCACGGCGTCAAAGGCGGCATCGGCCTCTATGCGGAGCGCAACCGCGAGTACATCCTCGTGGACGGCGTGAAAGTTATGCTCGAAGACTCCGTCGGCTCGCTCCGCAGCCACCTCACCATCTCGCGCCTCGATTACGAGAAAGTCTTTGTCCCGCTCTTCTGGGGGCCACCCCGGTCGGCGACCGCGGTTCACCGGATTATCATCGACCCGGGTCACGGCGGCAAGGATCCCGGAAAAATCAACGGGCCGCTCGGCTACAGCGAAAAGGCGGCTACCTTGGATACCGCCGCCCGCCTCAAGCTTGCGCTGGAGAAGCAGGGCTTCGAAGTGATCTTCACTCGGGTGAAAGACGTCTTCGTCGATCTCGAAGACCGTCCGGACTTAGCGGCCCGCTATAAGGCCGACCTTTTTATCAGCCTCCATTATAATGGCGCGGGGGCGGGGGACTCCACCAGTTCGGGGATTGAAACCTACTGCCTCACGCCAGCCGGCCAGCGCTCCACCAATAGCGGTAAAGCCAAAGCCAGCACCGCCGCCGAGCCGGGCAATCGTTTTGACGGTGGCAATATGGCCCTCGCCTGGAGCATCCAGCGCCGAATCCTCTCCGCCACCGGTGCCGAGGATCGCGGCGTCCGCCGGGCCCGATTTGCCGTCCTGCGACCCCTCTCCTGCCCTGGGGTACTGGTCGAGGGTGGATTTATTTCGAGCCGGAAGGAAGGCGCCCAGATTGCGGAGGCCGCTTATCGGCAGAAAATCGCCGATTCGGTGGCTGGCGGCATCGTCGAATACGCCGCCCGCGTCCGGCCCGCGCAGAAATAAGGGCGGGCGGCCCCCACCCCTACCTGGCCAGGTAATAAATCCGCTTGCCAGCGACCCGTCGAAACGGTTCGTTAAACCTTCCTTCTGGCCCGCTGGCATCTGTCTGCGGAACCTCCCGAGGGAAAACCCAAAACACAACCAAACCCTGGAACCGTCCTCCGCGACGACCAGGACAAACAGTCCAAACAACATGAGCCTAATGGAAAAACTGCTCGCCGATTCTAATTTCGGCGCGCTCAAAGCACACTCAGTCATCTCCGCCACGGTGACCGAAATCCGCGACGACAAATTCGTCATCGTAGACATCAACGGCAAATCCGAAGGATTCATCCCTCAGGGCGAATTCCCCGACATGGCCGAAATCCAGGTCGGCATGCAGCTCGAAGTCTACCTCGAGAAGCTTGAAAATAAGGACGGCACCCCGACCGTCTCCTACGATCGCGCCCAACAGATCCGTAAGTGGGAAAGCATCGAAGCCAATTGCCAGGAAGGCTCCATCGTCCAGGGCCGCGTCAAGTCCATCGTCAAAGGTGGCCTCATCGTCTCCGTCGGTGTCGACGCCTTCATGCCGTCCTCGCAGATCGACGTCAATCCGCCCAAGAGCCTCGAACAGTTCGTGGGCCAGACCTTCGACTTCAAGATCATCAAGATCAACAAAGAGAAGAAGAACCTCGTCGTCTCCCGTCGCGAGCTCATCGAAGAACAGCGCGGCGAAAGCCGCCGCAAGCTCCTCGAAGAGGTCAAGCCCGGCGTTATCCGTCGTGGTGTCGTCAAGAACATCACCGACTACGGCGCGTTCGTGGACCTCGACGGTCTCGACGGCCTGCTGCACGTCACCGACATGTCCTGGGGCCGCATCGGTCACCCGAGCGAAGTCGTCAAGGTCGGTGAAGAAATCACCGTCATGGTCGTCGAAGTCGACCGCGAGCGTGAACGCGTCTCCCTGGGCCTCAAGCAGACCCAGCCCAATCCTTGGGAAGGCATCGAGAAGCGCTACCCCGTCGGCCAGAAGGTCCACGGCAAAGTTGTCAACCTCGTCGCCTACGGTGCGTTCATCGAGATCGAAGGCGGCGTCGAAGGCCTCGTCCACGTCTCCGAGCTCTCTTGGACCAAGCGCGTCCAGAAGCCCTCTGACATCCTCAAGGTCGGCCAGGAAGTCGATGCGGTCATCCTCAACTTCAACAAGGAAGAACAGAAGATCTCGCTCGGCATCCGCCAGCTCGAAACCAATCCGTGGGAAAAGGTTCGCCACAACTACCCCGTGGGCGCTCGCGTCCGCGGCAAGGTGCGCAACCTCACCAACTACGGTGCGTTCGTCGAACTGGAAGATGGCATCGACGGCATGGTGCACGTGTCCGACATGAGCTGGACCCGCCGCATCAACAACCCGGCCGAAGTCATGAAGAAGGGCGACGACGTGGAAGCCATCGTGCTCGACGTCGACGTCGACCAGCAGCGCATCTCCCTGGGCGTTAAGCAGACCCAGACTGATCCGTGGAGCGAAATCGACCGCAAGTACCGCATCGGCGACCTCGTCAACGGCAAGGTCTCCAAGATCGCGAACTTCGGTGCGTTCATCGAACTCTCCGACGAAATCGACGGCCTCGTGCACGTCTCCCAGCTCGCCGAACAGCGCGTTGAGAACGTCAAGGACGTCGTCAAGGTCGGCCAGGATGTCACCG
>CALQLO010000058.1 GCA_943331445.1 Akkermansia muciniphila | reverse complement strand
GGCCGCCGAACGGTGGCCGCAGGTAGGGTCATGACTACGTCGTGACCGGGCGTGGCGTAGCCCCGCCCCTACCTCAGCGTTCACCATCCGGCGAACGCCCCTAACTCTGTATCGCTCAATTCAGCCCTCTATTCAGCCCTCCATGCAGCCATCGATTCAGCCATCGATTCAGTCCTCTACCTCTTAACCGCCAACTCGCGCTCCACCAGTTCGGCCACACGGTCGGCGCCACCGGCATCGCCGAGTCCGTCGACCGAGGCTTTCCATTGTTTCCATACCGACCAATCACCCGAGAAAGCTTCCGCGATGGTGGCGCGCGCCTCGGCGGCCGTTAGGCCATAAGCGCCCGCGTTATGTTCAGCGATGAGGCGTCCATTACCGGCTTCCTGCCCGGGGATGACCTGCGTGATAATCATTGGGACGCCCGCCGCGACACACTCATGCGTGGTCGCACCGCCAGCTTTGCTGACCACGAGATGACTCGAGAGCATCAGCTGAGGGATGCGATCAGTCCAGCCGAGGACTTCCGCGCGCCCTGCGACCGCGCGTTCGACGGCTTCCTTAAAGGAGGCGTCCTTGCCCACGGTGATAGTGAGCTCGAGACCGAGCGTCGACAGCGCACTCGCGAGTTCGACGGCATCGCGCTTGCCGGGATTGAGCATTAATAACACCCGCGGACGTTCGCCGACCCTAGCCGATGAGCGCGAGGCCAGCTTGGCGGAGACTGGAAAACCATATGGCAGAATCTTGGTCGCAGGCACGCCTTGGCGGACCATGACGTCAGCCGTGGCCTGATTCGGGGTGACAAACCAATCCGAGTGCGCCCGATGCCAAGCGCGGTTCACCGAGATGGAATCGGTGACGACGGTGATTAAGCGCGGGCGGGCGGGATCTTCGCGATGCCAGCGGCGGGCCATCATATAGTTATAAAGAGGGTAAGCTGAAACGACCACCTGCGGACGCTTTTCATCAAGCATCGCATTAAGGGTCTGCTCAACGGGTCGTACGAATGGTAACGAAGCCCGCACCAGCGGTAGCCGATCGAGCGCCGTATACATGCAACCCCACAGCCGAGGGTACTTGTTCGCCACACCGATATAACTGTCACGCTGGCTCTTGGCCTTCTCGGCTCCGTAGGCCGAAAGAAAAAGATCATGCAGTTCACCCGTGATACCTGGACGGGCGGCGAGTGCCTCGATGATGGAACGCGCGGCCGCGTTATGCCCTTCGCCGAAGCCGGCCGTGAGGACGGGGATGACGCTCATCAGGCGACGAACGCGATGGTGGCGTTGGCTTCGCCCTCGGAGTTCGGAGCGGCCTTGGCGGCCTCGAAGGCGGCGCGGCGGTCGGCGATGCGCTGCAGGAGCTCCTGCCGTTCGACGACCCGCAGGCAGCCATCATCTTCTTCCACCACTGCCGTCAACGATTCGACCCAGTCACCCGAATTGATGTAGCGGACGTTACCGATCATGCGGTCCTCGGCCTTATGGATGTGACCGCACATCACGCCCTCGCAGCCGCGACGAGCAGCCAGCGTCTGGAGGTGCTCTTCAAAACTCGAGATGTAACTGACCGCAGTCTTGACCTTGGCTTTAATCGCCTGCGAGAGGGAGAAGTACTCCTTGCCGCGCCAGGCGCGCCACTTGTTGTAGACGCGGTTCAGATCGAGGAGAATCTGGTAGCTGATATCCCCAATGACGGCGAGCCAGCGCATCTTCACCGTTACGGTATCGAACGCGTCACCATGGATGCAGAGATACTTGCGACCATCCTGAGCAACGTGGATGTGCTCCTCGGCCAGTTCGATCCGGTCCAGCACGAGCGGGATGAGGCGGCGAATGAAGTCGTCATGATTTCCGCGGAGGTAAATCACCTTCGTGCCATCCTTCTCTGCCATCTTCATAATGCGGCGGATCACGGCCGTGTGGGCGGGGCTCCAGTGATTTTTGCGCTGCAGCGACCACAGGTCGATGATGTCGCCGTTGAGGATGAGCTTGTCGCAGCGGATCCCGCGGAGCACATCGAGCAGCTCGCGCGCTTGGGCGTCCTTGGTGCCCAGATGCAGGTCGGACAGGATTAACGTCCGGAAGTGAATCTTGTGCTGCCCAGGGACCTTGGTGGTTTCTTCCATGGAGCAGGAGCATAGATGACGAAAGTGTCATTTCCGCGTCGGCGGCGTCTTATTAAGGAAACAGCGCTACTGAGTGTCCGCGGTCAGCGGTTGGCGGTTTGGAAAAGTAGCGTGGTTTCTGCCTAACTGCTTACCGCCAACCGCTTACGCCAGAACCATACCGACACACAATCGTAACAATCGTAATAGCCTGATGTTACGGTTGTTACAGATGTGTGACGAACTGGGCTTGCACCCCCCTCTTGGGGAATCTTGAAGCGTATCACCCAACACACCCATGAAAGACTTCCTGAAGAAGGTTCTCGGTAAGGATGAAAAGTTCTACGAACTGCTGGAAGCCAGCGCCGATGAGGCTGCGAAGAGCGCCAAGTCGCTCTCGAAGCTCTACGCTCAGGTGGGTAAACCGGACTTCGAACAATGCTTCACCGAGCTCGTCGTCGCCCGTCGCGTCGATAAACGCATCGGCCTGTCAATCACCCAAGAACTCTGCAAGACCTTCGTGACCCCACTCGAGCGCGAGGACATCGAAGCCCTCGCCAACGCCCTTTATAAGATTCCGAAGACCTGCGAGAAGATTGGCGAACGCCTTGCAATCTGCCCCTCTCAGTTCTCAACCGACATCGTCGACAAGCAGGTGCGCATGCTCGAGCAGGCCACCGAAGTGACCGCCAGCCTCGTCCGCAAGTTGCGCAAGCTCTCGAACGTCGAAGAGATCCAGGACGACTACGAAACCCTCCAGACGATCGAAGGCGATGCCGACCGCCTGATGGTGGGCCTCCTCCGCGACCTCTATCAGGGTAATGTCGACGCCAAGGAAGTCGTCGTCCTCAAGGACATCTACGAACTCCTCGAACGCGCGATTGATCACTGCCGCGATGCCGGGAAGGTCGTGTTCCAGATCGCTCTCAAATACGCCTAAGCCCGCGCCTCGACTCCGGTCATGGATCCCTTCCTGTTGATGGTGTTGGTCATCTTGGTGGCCGTGGTGTTTGAATACATCAACGGCTTCCATGACGCCGCGAACGCCATCGCGACCGTCGTCTCGACCCGTGTCCTGACGCCTCGGCAAGCGATCATGCTGGCGGCCTGCACCAATCTCATCGGGGCCTTCTACGGCACGGCCGTCGCCGCCACCATCGCGAAAGGCTTCGTCCACGACCCCTCTGGCGTGACCCAGATGGCCATCGCCTGCGGACTGATGGGCGGCATCGTCTGGAATCTGATCACCTGGTGGTTCGGCATCCCCTCCAGCTCCTCACATGCACTCATTGGCGGCCTCTGCGGCGGCGTACTCGGCCAGACCCACATGAACTGGGGCCGGCTGATGTGGAACGAGGTTCCGAAGCTCGCCGACGGCACCCTGGACTACGCGCACGCAACCGGCCTCTGGCCCAAGCTGATCAAACCCATGGTGCTGTCCCCGCTCATCGGCTTCACGCTCGGCGTCATCTTCATGGTCCTACTGACCGTAATCATCGTTCGCCTCTCATCGCGGCCGAGCAAGGTGCAGAAATGGTTCGGCAAACTGCAGCTAATCTCGGCCGGCATGATGGGCTTCTCCCACGGCATGAATGACTCCCAGAAGACGGTCGGCATCATCATGCTCGCCCTGACGGCTGGCGCCGCGAACCACGCCTTCGACAGTGCGCCTTCCTGGATGCAGTTCATGCAGCCCGCGAAGGACGGACATGTCCCCTTCTGGATCATCGCCCTCTGCGCCGCGACCATGGCCGCCGGAACCGCCGCCGGTGGCTGGCGCATCATCCGCACGCTCGGCCATAAGATGGTCAAACTCCAACCTGTGCACGGCTTCGCCGCCGAAACCGCCGCCACCCTGACCATCGGTGGTGCTTCCCTCATCGGTATGCCCGTCTCCACGACGCACGTCATCTCGACCTCGATCCTCGGCGTGGGTGCGACCAAACGCTTCGACGCCGTGAAGTGGGGCCTCGTCGGCCGCATCGTCTGGGCCTGGGTCCTCACCCTGCCCATCACCATCACCCTTGGCTACCTGTTCTACCGCGGTGCCCTGATGATCGGCTGGGCTTAGTGAAAGTTCTTGAGGGCCTTCTTGGGGTCGAACCCCGTGAGCGATATAAAAGCCAGTAGAGACGGGCCTAAACGCACATGGTCTTTCAGCGTGACGTAAAGGAGAGTTCCGTAATCGCACCCCGCAGAGGCGTCAACGGGGCGTAGATTCCGACGGGCTTACCGTTATCGCCGCCAAGGCAGAAGTCCTCGGCCGGCTGACGGGTAAACAGCCCTTGGGTCTTGCCCGTGACGGTTTCCTGTCCCGCGACCAACAAGGTCATCGTTCCATCGGCGGCGAGCCCGACGCTGACACTGAACTTTCCTTTTACTTCATCGTGCGAGGAGATTTCCGTGACGCTGTCGGCGCTCTGTCGTACCGTGAAAATAATATGCCCCGTGCGGACATGGAGCGCATACCCTATCTGGCCGCCTTGGGCGAGAATCACGGCATCGCGCTGATTGGTCTCCACCTTGCACTCAACATTGAAGGCCTTGCCTTTAATCTGCGGCGCGGAAGCTGAAGCCAGTGTGTCGCCGAGTTTGAGTTCCGTGAGCGGGACGGCCCGGGCCGCGTCATTCTTGATTTCAGCCTTACCCTTCTTGGCCGCCGCCTTGGCGCCCGGGGAGTAATCGACCATCGGGTAAAGGGTCTGCGGGTTCTTCACCTCGCCGGCCGGGCGACGCGCTGTCGGCGCCTTCCCGCCGATTTCCGCCGACATTTTATCAGCCAGCGCCTTGAGTTTCGCGACGATGTCGGCATGCTGCGCGGCGACATCAGTCTGCTCGCCAATCTCGGCGTCGAGGTCGTAAAGACGCAGTCCAGGCGGGGTTTTGGCCGCCTGCTTGCCCATGCCCTCCGACTGCGGGGACAGCGCCAGCTTCCACCGCCCTTGGCGGATAGCCTGCAGGTCGTAGCCAGAAAAATAATAATGGGCCTCGCGCGCCGACTCCTTGGACTGACCGAGCAGGATCGACGTGATGTCGCGGCCATCGATGACCGGCGTCGCGGACACCGTGCCACCGGCGAGCGAGACGAACGTCGGCAGGAGGTCGATTGTGCCGGCGACAGCGTCGTTGACCGAATTGGCGGGCACATGCCCGGGCCACCAAGCGATCGTCGGTTCGCGCACGCCGCCTTCCCAAGTCGAGCCCTTGCCGCCGCGGAGCGGACCAGCACTGCCGCCATCGGTGCCTTTTGTCAGCCACGGTCCGTTGTCGCTCGTGAAGACCACGAGGGTGTCCTTATCGAGGCCTTGCGAGCGCAGCGCCTCGAACACCTGACCGACACTCCAGTCGACTTCCTCGACCCAATCACCGTAGCGACCGTTCTGGGATTTGCCGGCGAAGGCCGCGCCGGGGTGGATCGGCGTGTGGACGGCGTTATGGGCGAAGTAGAGATAGAAGGGCTTGTCCTTGTTGCGGCCGATGAAGTCGACGGCCTCCTTGGTATAGATTTCGACCAGACGGGTCTGAGCGTCGCCGTCCATCAGCTCGACGATTTTTTCGTCCCGGAGGAGGGGGACGACCGGGATCCTGGTGTCGGCGCTCTTCTTGAGCATGTCGTTGGAGTACGGAATGCCCAGGTAGTGGTCGAAACCCTGGCGGGTGGGCAGGAATTCAGGCTGGTCGCCGAGGTGCCATTTTCCGATAATCTGGGTGGCATATCCTTTTTCCTTAAGTCTCTCTGCTACAGTAATTTCAGATGGATTAAGCCCCACCGATTGACCTGGGAAATAGACTCCGGGGACCGAGACGCGGGCCCCATAGCAGCCGGTCATCATCTGGGCGCGGGAAACCGAGCAGACCGGGGCGGCGTAGAAACTAGTCAGCTTCATCCCTTCCTTGGCCATCCGGTCGAGATGGGGGGTGCGCTGCTTGGTCGCCCCATAAGGTCCGATGTCCCCGTAGCCCATGTCATCGATGAAGATCACCACAACGTTGGGCGAGCGGGCTAAAGAGGGGACCGCCGAGCCGAGCATGGCAAGCAGGAGGAAAAAGGTCTTCATGGGGTATCAGATAGAACAAACCCATTGGGCTTTAGTTGCAAGGTTCCCTCCCGACCCCTGCTCATACTACCAACCCCGATTAGAAGCGATAAAAACGGCCTTTTTGCCCCTTCCCGCTTGCTCCTATGGGGGGCTGTCCTAACTTGCGGCCAACGACCATGGTCAAATCCGATTTCGGTTATAACAGTAAGGTAGAGGGCGAGGTCATCGTGACCCGCGCCGATGCCGTCGTGAACTGGGTGCGCAGCAACTCAGTCTGGCCGATGCCGATGGGCCTCGCCTGTTGCGCCATCGAGCTCATGGCCGCTGGCGGCTCCCGCTTCGACATCTCCCGCTTCGGCATGGAGGTCATGCGCTTCTCTCCTCGCCAAGCCGACTGCATGATCGTCGCCGGCACGGTCACCTACAAGATGGCCGAAGTCGTCCGCCGTATCTACGACCAGATGGCCGAACCGAAGTGGGTCGTCGCCATGGGCGCCTGCGCTTCCACGGGCGGCATGTACCGCTCCTACGCCACCCTGCAGGGCGTCGATAATATCGTCCCGGTGGATATTTATATTTCCGGTTGCCCGCCCCGCCCTGAGGCCCTCCTCGACGGCATGATGCTGCTGCAGGAAAAGATCCGCCAGGAAGGCGGCTCGTTGCGCCGCACCTTCCGCGGCCGCACGGTCGAAACCAAGATCGTCAGCTAAACACGGACATGGACGCCGCCGCGCTCACCTCCCGTTTCCCTGCCACGCAGGACCTCGCCGGCAAGGACATGCCGACCTTCCGCGTCGCCGGCAGCGACCTCCTCGCCGTCGTCAGTGCCTTGCGCGATGAACAGGGCTTCGACCTGCTCGCCGACCTCTGCGGTCTCGAGTTGCAAGGCCGCCCGGTCCGCTTCGGCGTCGTCATCCATCTCCTCAGCACGACGCATAAGGAATACGTGCGCCTGCACGTCGACGCCGTCAACGACCGCGTCCCGAGCGTCTCTGCGCTGCACCCCGGCGCCAACTGGCACGAGCGCGAAGCGTTCGACATGTTCGGCATCGTCTTCGAAGGCCACCCGGACCCGCGCCGCATCCTGATGTGGGATTCGTATCCTTATCACCCACTCCGCAAGGACTTCCCTCTCGCCGGCATCGAAGTCCCCTTCCCCGCCGCCGACGTCGCGGAAGTCACCGGCCAGAAGGTCGAGCCCGCGCCGATGATGGGCGG
>CALQLO010000057.1 GCA_943331445.1 Akkermansia muciniphila | reverse complement strand
GCGGAGGAAGGCCAGCTGGGTGGATACCGTGCTTAACGGATTGAGCAACATGGGCGGGAAGCTCATGATGGCTCCAGCAAAAATGACGGGCATCACGCCCGCGTAATTGACCTTAAGCGGGAGGTAGTTGGTCTGGGCCCCGTACATCTTACGCCCGACCATGCGCTGGGCATATTGAATCTGAATTTTCCGGACGGCCTGGTTGATGGCGACCATGGCAGCCGTCACCGCGACGAACAACAGGATCATGCCGATCGCCTTTTCCCAGCCGTGCGAGTTGGCGGCAGCCGCGCCAATCTTACCGGAGAAAGTCATATCAACAAACGACTTCAACGCTCCGGGGATATCCGCCAAAATGCCGACGGTGATTAGCACCGAGGTGCCGTTGCCGATGCCGCGCTGGGTAATCTGTTCACCAAGCCAGAGCATCACGATGGCGCCGGAAGTCAGGAGGCTGACGCCGAGACACACGAAAAGAACCTTGCCGCTCAGCCAGCCGACATCAGGCATCACCACGATGGTTTCCGTGAAGTTTCCTAAGCCAAGGGCTTGGCCAGCCTGAGTCGGATTGCAGAAGGCCGCGAGGAGCATCGCCGACTGGACGATCGCGATCAGGATCGTGAGGTAGCGGGAATACTGGGCGACTCGCTGGCGACCGACTTCGCCTTCTTGCTGCAGACGAGCGATGGCGGGGACCACTGCAGACATCAGCTGCATGATGATCGATGCACTGATGTAGGGCATGATGCCCAAAGAAAAGACGGCGCCCTTCAGGAGCGCGCCACCCGTGAACATGTTATACATCGCCACCATGCCGCCGCTCCCAGCGGACTTATCCGCCGCTTCCTGGAAATACTTGAGGATAGGCGCCGGATCGATGCCGGGCAGTGGAATGTTCGCGCCGATTCGGGCAACGAACACCAACGCCACAGTCGCAAGTAACCGAGCCCTGAGCTCAGGAATCCTCCAGCAGTTGGCGAAGGCCGTGAACATCGAGGACAAAGGCGAGCCGAGGCTCACTCAGCGGCGGTAGCCGACTTCTTGGATTCGATCAGAATCGCCTTGCCGCCTGCTTTTTCGATTTTGGCTTTCGCGGAGTCGGAAAAACGGTGGGCCTTGACGGTCACTGCGCGGGTAATTTCGCCCGTGCCAAGGATCTTAAGGAGAAGCGCAGCCGAACGCAGGACGCCAGCAGCCTTGAGCTCTTCGAGACCGAAGGTCTTACCTTCCAATTCCTGGAGGTCACGGACGTTCAGAACTTCGTAGTCAATGCGATTGATGTTATTGAAGCCGCGCTTGGGCAAGCGACGGTAGAGGGGCATCTGGCCACCTTCGAAGCCAGGACGATGGCCACCGCCAGAGCGGGCCTTCATACCTTTGTGGCCTCGACCGGAGGTCTTACCATGACCGGAACCGCGGCCGCGGCCGAGAACCTTATGGCGGTGAGTGGAGCCCTTGATGGCGGGCAGTGAATGGAGCTTCATGTCTTTATATTCCGCTTAGGCGCGGAGGGCCTTGATTTGTTCGAGGGTACGGAGCTTGGAGAGTCCGTCCAAAGTCGCTTTCACGACAGCCTGAGGATTATTGGAACCCATGGACTTCGAAAGGACGTCTTTGTAACCAGCCACCTCAAGGACGGCACGGACACCGCCGCCGGCGATGAGACCAGTACCAGGGGCAGCCGGACGGAGCATGACGACGCCACCATCGGCGTGACCGATGACTTCGTGCGGAATCGTGTTACCGCGGAGATTGACGCGGACGAGAGCGCGGTGGGCGCGGTCAGTTCCCTTGCGGATTGCATCAGGAACTTCCTTGGCCTTGCCATAGCCGACACCGACTCGGCCCTTGCCATCCCCAGCCACGATGAGCGCAGCAAAGTTGAAGCGACGGCCACCTTTGACGACCTTAGAGCAACGATTGATATGAACGACCTTGTCGTTATATTCAGAGGCAGGGGCGTCGTTACGGTTGTCGCGACGAGGACCACGGCCAGGGCCACCGGGGCCAGAACGACGGCCGCCAGGACCACCAGGGCCACCAGGGCCACGACGATCACCGCCAGGTCCGGAACGACCAGGGGCGGAAGGGGCAGCAGGAGCCGCCGAAGGGGCAGCGGAAGCCGCGGCGGGTTTATTATCTTCGCTCATGTAATTAGAAGCTCAGGCCAGCCTTGCGGGCGGCGTCGGCGAAAGACTTGACGGTGCCGTGGTAGCGGCGTCCGGCGCGGTCGAAGACCACGGTGGTGAGACCTGCGGCCTTGGCTTTCGCGCCGAAGGCTTCGCCGAAGGTACCAGCTCCACCCACCGTCGGGCGAAGCTTCTGGCCACGGAGATCCTTGGAGGTGGTGGCGAGCGAAACGAGGGTGACACCCTTGTCGTCGTCGATGGCCTGTGCGTAAAGGTGCATGTGGGTCATCTTGAGCGCCAAGCGCGGACGAGCGGCGGTGCCGCGAACCGTCTTGCGGATGCGCCAGCGGCGCTTTTGCGCCAGGAGATTCTTCTTCTGCAGTTTCATGGAATGTTTTCGGTTCGGGCTGATTAGGCCGTCTTCTTGCCCTCCTTGCGGCGGACGTATTCACCTTCGACGCGGACGCCCTTGCCTTTGTAAGGCTCAACAGGCTTGTACAGCTTGATCGAAGAGGCGACCTGGCCGACCATGTGGCGATCGGCGCCAGAGATGAGCAACTTAGTGCCATCCGTCACGACGACGGTCACGCCGGCGGGGACGGTGTAGCGAATCGGGTGGGAGTAACCCAGCGCGAGATCGAGGACATTACCCTTGAGGGCAGCCTTGAAACCGACGCCTTCGATGAGAAGGGTCTTGGAGTAGCCAGTGGCCACGCCTTCAACCATGTTACGGATGATGGCGCGGATGGTGCCGTGAAGGGCGCCAGCGGTGCCGGCTTTCACGATTTTGCCATCCTTATCCTTAACCTCGGTGAGGTCAGTAACGTTGACGATTTTAGCGTCGACGACGACGCCGACTTCCTTGGGGAAGGGCTTCGAGAGTTCACCCTTGGGCCCCTTGACGACGACTACGTTGTCCTTAACGGCAACGGTGACTTTGTCGGGGATATTGACGGGCTGCTTACCAATTCGGCTCATAACGGTGCTTGTAGGGTTGAGGTCGGGGTTACCAGACCTTGGCCAGGAGTTCGCCGCCGACTTTTTGGCGACGGGCTTCGGCGTCAGTCATGACGCCTCGGGAGGTGGTGAGGATGGACACACCCATACCGCCGATGACTTTCGGGACGGATGAGTATCCAGCGTAGACGCGGCGACCAGGGGTCGAGATGCGTTCGATGCTGGTGATGGCAGGGACGCCAGCCACGTACTTGAGAGTGATCTCGAGCACAGGAAGGCCATCGCGCTCAGCCTTGCGGGCGGAAGCGATGTAACCGGCATCGGTCAGAATCTTGGCTACGCCTTCGCGGAGGCGGGACCACTGGGTGGTGATCGCGGCCTTATTGGCCTGCGAAGCGTTACGAATGGAGGTCAGGAAATCCCCGACGGTATCAGTTGAAGCGGACATGGTTTTGTTTCTTGGGGATTACCAGGAGGCCTTGGTGACGCCGGGAATCTGGCCGTTGAGCGCGAGCTCACGGAAGGTGATACGGGAAAGGCCGAACTTGCGGATGAACGCACGAGGACGACCAGAGATGGAACAGCGGTTCTTCTGACGAACCTTCGAGGAGCTGCGCGGGAGCTCACCAAGCTCACGCTGAGCAGCGTAGAAAGCTTCTTCGCTGACCTTGGGGTCAGTAAGGACTTTCTTGAGCTCGGCACGCTTGGCGGCGTACTTCTTGACGAGACGGTCGCGCTTGAGGGCGCGCTGAATGACGGACTTCTTGGCCATGCTAGTAAGTGGGCTGGAGGTTAGGCCTTGGCGGCGGTGGCGGCGGTGGCAGCGGCCGCATCAGCGGCGCTGGAACGACGGAAAGGCATACCGAGCAGGCGGAGCAGCTCGCGACCTTCGTCGTCGGTGTTGGCAGAAGTCACGATAATGACGTCCATACCGACGTTGGCGCGCTGGGAACCATCGGCCTGAGTCTCAGGGAAGATGGTGTGGTCAGCGATACCGAGCGAATAGTTACCACGGCCGTCGAGACGGTTCGAGGTGCCGCGGAAGTCGCGGATCATCGGGAGGGCCACCGCGGTGAGGCGAAGGTAGAACTCCCACATGCGAGCGCCACGGAGGGTAACGACGCAACCGAGCGGCATTCCTTCGCGGACCTTAAAGGCAGCGACAGACTTGGAAGCCTTGGTGATGATCGGCTTCTGGCCGGAGAGCTTGGTGATATCCTTGACGACTTCGGCCATGTGGCCCTTGTCGGCTTCGGCCTTGAACGCGGAGTTCAGGACGATCTTCTTCAGGTTCGGGACCTGATGGATGTTAGTGTAACCGCGGCTCTTGATGAGCTCGGGGACGACCTTCTCGAGGTAGACCTTCTTAAGGTAAGGGACAGATGCCATGGCGTATTAAATCTCGGGTGGTTTCGTAAGGTTTACTTGGAGGCCTTCGCAGGCTTCTTGGCGCGACGGGCATCCCAGAGGGAGCCGAGCATCACGTTAGAACGGTGGATCGGGGCTTCACGCTCGGTGATGCCGCCCTGGCCGTCCTGCGTACGCTTCAAGTGGCGCTTAACAAGGTTAAGGCCCTCGATGGTGAGGCGCTCGTCAGCACGGTTGTAGCTGACGACTTTGCCGCGCTTACCTTTTTCGGCGCCGGAGATGACGACGACTTCGTCGCCCTTTTTGATGTCGGTCTTGGACATGGTTTTCAGAGTACCTCGGGAGCGAGGGAGATGATCTTCATGAAGTTCTTGCTGCGGAGTTCGCGAGCAACGGGCCCGAAGATGCGGGTGCCCTTAGGGTTGCCGTTTTCGTCAAGAATGACGACGGCGTTGGTGTCGAAGCGGAGGTAGCTACCATCCGCACGGCGGATCGGAGCGACGGTGCGAACGATGACAGCACGGCAGACCGAGCCCTTTTTCACCTGGGCGTCAGGAGTGGAATCCTTGACGGAGCAGATGATGATATCGCCCACGCCGGCAGTGTCGGTCAACTGACCGAGACGACGGATCATGCGGACCCTGCGGGCCCCGGTATTGTCGGCTACTTCGAGCCGGGAGAGCATCTGAATCATGTTATAAAGGGCTTAGTGTTTTAAGGTGAGGTCCGAGCTTCAGTCTTCGATGGACTGAGCGGCGATCTTCGCAGCTTCGACGACACGGATCACGCGCCAGCGCTTGAGTTTGGACAAGGGGCGGGTCTCCATGATTTCGACCTTATCGCCGGGCTTGCACTCGTTCTTTTCGTCGTGGGCGTGCAGGACGGTGCGGCGCTTGACTTCCTTCCCGTAAACGGGGTGAGGAACGGTGTACTGGAAGTTGACCTTGACGGTCTTGTCTCCGGAACGGGAGGCGACTAGACCCAGGAGGGTCTTACGGTTGGAGCGGGACTCGGACATCGGGAAAGCGGGTTAGGGTTGGGTTTACTTCTTCTTGGCAGCGACAGACTTGCCAGAAAGCACGGTCATGCAGCGGGCCACGTCACGGCGCAGGGCGCGGAAGCGGGCCGGGTTTTCCACGGCGCCAGTGGCCTTCTTGAGGCGGAGGCTGAGAAGTTCTTCGCGGGCTTCGCGAATACGCTTCTGCAGTTCGGCGGGCGCCAGTGGGCGGATGGCCGTGGCGGCGGTGGGCTTGTCTTTCTGGTACTTGGACATCGGTGAAAAGGGTCAGTGATGGTTGGTCGGATCGAAAGTCTTAGTACTTTTCGAGTTCTTCGCGGGCGACAAAGCGGCAGCGGACCTGCAACTTAGTGTCGGCGAGGCGCATGGCCTCGCGAGCGACGGAGATAGGAACGCCACCCACTTCGAAGAGCATGGTGCCTGGCTTGATGCAGGCCACATAGAGTTCGACGCTGCCCTTACCAGAGCCCATGCGGACTTCGGCTGGCTTCTTGGTCACAGGCGTGTGAGGGAAGATACGCATCCACATCTTTCCCTTACGCTTCAGCGAGCGGGAGATGGCGATACGGGCGGCTTCAATCTGATTAGCCGGAAGACGGCCACGATCGAGGGACTGGATGCCGAAGTCGCCGAACGCGAGGGTGTTGCAAGCCGTGGCGTTGCCGCGGATCTTGCCCTTGCGATGCTTGCGCCACTTGGTGCGGGCGGGTTGGAGATTGGCCATGTTGGTCTAGTTAAGTCGGAGGGTGGACGGAACGGCTTAGAACTCGGAGTCCTTGGTGCAAATCCAGCACTTGATGCCGACCTTGCCGGCCAGGGTGCGGGCTTCGGTGAAACCGTAATCGATATTTTCGCGGAGGGTATGGAGCGGGACGCGACCGACGCGAGCGGACTCGACGCGGGCGATTTCAGCGCCACCGAGACGACCGCCGAGGCGGATACGGATGCCATCGGCTCCGTTGGTCATGGTGGTCTGGACAGCCTTCTTCATGGCGCGGCGGAAAGAGATGCGGCGTTCGAGCTGCAGGGCGATGTTCTCTGCGACGAGCTGGGCGACCAAGTCAGGGCGCTTCACTTCGTTGACCTCGAGAATGATGTCATCGATACGAGCCTTACCAGCGACCTTCTGGATCTCGGCGCGGAGATTCTTGAGCTCATCGCCTTTACGGCCGATGACGACGCCCGGGCGGGCGGTCCAGATGCGAACGCGAACCTTGGGGCCAGCGCGTTCGATAAAGATACGAGGCACAGCGGCCTGACGGAGCTTCTCCTTGAGGAACGTACGGATGCGGTAGTCCTCCAAGATGTTAGCGGGGAAATCGCGCTTGGTGGCGTACCAGCGGGATTCCCAGTTACGACGGACGGCTAGACGGAAGCCGATAGGATTTACTTTCTGGCCCATTGTGCGAAATTACTTGGTGGCGGAGCCCAAAGCCACGCGGATGTGACTCATGGACTTGTGGATTGGGTGAGCGGAGCCGCGAGCTGCGGGCATGGAACGCTTGATGACCGGACCTTGGTTGACCGTGGCGGAGACGATCACGAGATCGCTGCTGGACAAATTGTGGTTGTTCTCGGCGTTGGCCATGGCGCTCGCGAGCGTCTTGGCCAGGAGGCGGGCGGACTTGCGGGGGATGAAGCGCAGGAGCTGGATGGCTTCTTCGGCCGGGAGGCCTTGGATTTGGCGCGCGACTTCTCGCACCTTCTGGGGCGACATGCGGGCGAAACGGGTGGTGGCGTGTACTTCCATGACGTTAGTTAAATTGGGGTTCAGATGCGGGGGTTAGCGCGGGGGGTGACAAGGTCGCCAGAGGTGATCTGGGCGGAGGAGTCGAGGGAAAGAATGAGTGCGACCGAGCGATGAAGCCCAGCTTCGGCGATGACGACGGCGCCGAAGGCGCGGCCATCACGGCTAACATTGCAGACCGTGCCGGGGCGAAAGCCGCGGTCGTGTCCGCCATCCAAGACAACCAAATCCGTCGAGCGGGCGGAAACGACCGCAACGACCGGAGCCTTGCCGTCCGCCTCCGCCGTTCCCAGGGTGCGGGCTTCCGCGCCGACCGCGGTGGCGGCGACGAGAAGGGCAAACATGGAGAAGGCGGTGCGCACGGTATGGGTTTACTGAGCTTCCTTGCGGGAGGGTTGGGTGTGCTGGCGGAAGGTGCGCGTAGGAGCGAACTCTCCGAGCTTATGGCCGACCATGTTTTCCGTC
>CALQLO010000056.1 GCA_943331445.1 Akkermansia muciniphila | reverse complement strand
TTCCTGTGGTTCCCAAACGTCGGGACGGCCGCCGGCGAAGCCGAAGGTCTTGAAGCCCATGGTCTCGAGGGCGACGTTGCCGGTGAGGACCATGAGGTCGGCCCAGGAAATCTTCTGACCGTACTTCTGCTTGAGGGGCCAGAGGAGGCGACGGGCCTTGTCGAGATTGGCGTTGTCCGGCCAGCTGTTCAGCGGGGCGAAACGCAGGGTACCGTAACCGGCGCCGCCACGACCGTCGGTGACGCGGTAGGTGCCGGCGCTATGCCAGGCCATGCGGATGAAGAAGGGGCCGTAGTGACCGTAGTCGGCCGGCCACCATTCCTGCGAATCGGTCATCAGCGCAGCGAGGTCCTTGCGCAGGGCTTCGAGGTCGAGCTTCTTGAACTCCTCGGCGTAATTGAAACCCGGAGTGAGCGGATCGCTCTTCGCGGAATTCTGACGGAGGATGTTCAGGTTGAGCTGATTCGGCCACCAGTCGCCGTTGTTCATCGCGGCGGCGGCGGTGTGGCGGTTCTGCGGGGCGAGGTGGCCCATCACTGGGCATTTGGAGATGTCAGACATGTGTGTGAGGAGAGGTTGGAGGGTGGGAGGATGAAAGAGGTTTTAGCGGTTGGCGGTTAGCGGTTGGCGGTTTGATTCATGGGCTAGGGGGTTCTGAGGGGTACGAAAAACTAAGAACGAAGAACGATGAACGACTTCAGGAACGTTTCTTTTTCTGACATGTTGGGCAGGTGCCCCAATAGATCACTTCGGCTTCGTCGATCTTGAAGCCGTGGTGCGAGTGGGCCTTGAGGCACGGGGCTTCGCCGACGGCGCAGCAGACGTCCTCGGTGCGTCCACAGGAACGGCAGACGAGGTGGTGATGGTTGTCGCCGATACGGTCTTCGTAGCGCGCCGGGGAGTCGGCGGGCTGGATGCGACGGATGATGCCGTTGTCGGTGAGGACGCTCAGGACATTATAGACCGACTGACGGGAGATCGCACCGATGTCCTCGCGGACGCTTTCGGCCAAGGCGTCAGCGGTGGCGTGCGGATGACGGGAGACGGCCCGGAGGACGGCCAAGCGCTGGGCCGTGATGGGCAGGTCGTGCTGGCGAAGGGTGGCTTCCGGGTCGCGCATCGACCCCTAGCAAGACCGAGTTTTGGACTTTGTCAAAAAGTTAGACCGAAACTTACCGACAGGCCCGGCGGGCTTCAGTGCATCTCGACCGCACAGGAGCCTAGGCCGCCGCGGAAGTAGTTGAACTGCACGTTCGGGTGGTCGGCGAGGAGGGACATCGGTACGGCCGAATCGGCGATCTTCTTCGAGATCATCAAGGCGGTCAGTCGCTGGCCTAGGGGGTTGTCGTGGGCGCCGGCGTGCCAGATGGAGACCTTCTCGGCCAGCCAGGTTTCCTGGGGACCGACGGTGATGGCCATCTTGGGGACCATGGTGATGTTGCCGCCACCAGAGGTGCGTGCGTTCTGGCTGAGGGTGACGGGGTGCAGTTCGACGATGCGGGTGCCGAGCTTACGGTATTCGGCGGGCGAGGGCGGGGCGTCCTTGTATTTGCCGGTGCGCTTGAGCGGGTCGTTGAAGGCCCAGTGCTTGATGTCGCCTTGGCCGCCTTGCATGACTGCGCAGCGCACGCCGGCGTGCCACGTCTTCACGAAGTCAGTGATCTTGGCCTTGGGGAAATGTAGATTAGCCTCGGGCATCGCCAGTTTCTTCTGGATGCGGTTGAAGCAAAGTTCGCGGTCGGCGCGTTCAAACGAAAGCGCATGCGTCACAGGTACTTCCTTCTTTGTCTTGTCGTCATACCACTCGTCCATGCCCCAGAAGTGCGCGTGCTTCAGGTTGAGACCGAGTTCGTTGACCAAGCGGGCGACGAGCGGGAGCTGCTCGGTCGGACCGATTGGGCCGCAGATGCCGACCGGATTGTCGGCCGTAGCTTGCTTCCAGGCCGCGATGTATTCCAAGGCCTCGGCGAGGTAGAAGTCCTCAAGGGTGTCATACATCACCACCTTGAAGCCCGGACGCGACAGCTGGCGCAGGTCTCGCTCCGTCAGCTTCGCCGCATCGTTGATGAGCGACGAATCGAGCGTCGTGTAATCCCACCAGTCGGGGGCGATGTGGCTGAGCTTGCGGGGCATTGGACGTAAAGATGGCAGAGGACAGATGACGGATGACAGAAGACGATGAAAGAGGGCCGGAGGGAATTAGGCGCGGGTGTCTTCGGCGGATTTTTCGCGGAAGAGGGCGAGGAAGACGGGGATGAGCACGGCGCTCATGATGGCTGGTACGAGCCAGATGGACTTCCAGTCGTGGACGCCGGCGGCGTTGGTGTAATTCTGCGCGACCACTCCGGCGAGCCAGGAGCCAACGAACATGCCCGCACCGAGGGTGAAGACGGCATGGAGACCTTGCGCGGAAGCGCGGAGGCTGTCGCCGGCGGCCTTGTCGACATACATGCGGCCCATGACGAAGATGAAGTCGTAGCTCATGCCGTGGAGGAGGATGCCGCCGAAGACCATCCAGGTGGCCGTGGGCTGTTCATGGAAGTAAGCGAAGAGCGCGAAACGGACTGCCCACGCGGCCATGCCGAGGATCATGATACGTTTGGCTCCGAGGAAGGGCAGGAGGATAGGCAGCAACAGCAGGAAGCCGACTTCGGAGACTTGGCCGAGTGTCATCTTCGAGGCGTAGTCGGCGACATTCATTTCGCTGAGGAAGGCGCCGGTCCAGGTGAAGTAGAAGCTGAGCGGGATGCAGATGAGGAAGGAGCAGAACATGAACACCGCGAACGAGCGGTCTTTGAAGAGCTTCAGCGCATCGAGGCCGAGGAGTTTGCTCGCCGAGACCGGTCCGGTGTCGCCCTTGGGCGGGGTGTTCGGAAGGGTGAACGAGTAGAGAGCGACCGCGAGGGCGACTCCGCAGGCGAGGGTGAACATGCCATTATTGTCGGCGAGACTGGCGGTAGCTTGCGGCACTTCCTTGATGGCGACGTAGTTAAATACGCTGGTTATGCTGTTGATGCCATTGGCGATTGGGCCGGCAATCTTGCCCCAGAAGTTGACCACGTTCGCGGCAGCAATCCAGCCAGCCGAGGCGGCGACCATGACAATCGGGAACCATTTCGCCGGATTAGGCGTATGCGTGAGGGTGATGGTATTGATGAGGCCATGGCCGGCCATGTAGGTCAGCGTGTAGACGATCAGCGACGGGTAGAAGATGTTGAAGGTGGTCTGCTGGGAAATCCACCAGAGGAGGCCGGCTCCGAGCAGGTGGAGTACGCCGAGGAGGCGTTGGGCCGGGACGTAGCGATCAGCGATGACGCCGATGAGGAAGGGCGAGATGAGAGCGCCGATGGCGGTGGTGCCGTAGGCGAGGCCGATCTGGGTGCCGGTAAAGTTCAGCTTACCGAGGTACACGGCCATGGTGTTATACCAACAGCTCCATACGAAGTAGTGGAGGAAGACCATCGCGGCTAGGCGGAGATATAGGGTGGGGGTCATGGGGTTGTATAAGGGGTAGGGGTGGGGGTAGGGGTAGGAAAGGAAAAGTTCTTGGTTCTTTGTGGGTGAAGGGGAAAGCGGGATTAGGCGTGGCGGCGGATGGCCTCACGGTAGGCGAGGGGCGGGAGGTCCTGGTGACGCTGGAACTGGCGGTGGAAATACGCCGCGGTGGGGTAGCCGCACTGGTGCGCAATCTGCTTCACGGACTCGTCGGTCTCAGCAAGTAGGCGGGCGGCGCGGGCGATGCGCAGTTCGTTGAGGTACTGGGGCACGGAGCGTCCGGTGCACTTCTTAAAAAGTCGGCTGAAGGCGCTTTCGCTGAGCCCGGCGAGGGCGGCGAGTTCGGGGACGTAGAGCGGCTTACCCAAGTTGGCTTTGATGTGGGCGACGACGTTGCCGATGCGGTCCGAGGTATTGGCATCGGTGGTCGCGTGGAAGCCCGGCGAGGCAATCTCCTTGAGGTCGTCGGAACTGGCAGCGAGTTCGAGGAACTCAATCAGGAGCGCCATGCGCCTGAGCCCGTGGGCCTTGGGCATCTTGTGCAGGATGGCGGCCGCTTGCTTGCGCGTGGCGCCACGGAACTCGAGTCCGAGGCGCGCGCGTTCGAGCAGTCGGCGGATAGCCGACACGGACGAGTGTTGCGTCCATTCTTCACCGAAGAGGTTCGGGCGGAATTGGACGAGGATCCATTCCACGCCGGCTTGGCGGCCCTTGCGGTCGTTACGGAAGTCGTGCGGGAGGTCGGAGCCGAGGAGCAGGATCTCGCCTGCCTTGAGCGGCGCCATCTTGTCGCCGATCCAGCGCTCGGTGCCGCCTCGAAGCAGGAAGAAGATCTCGTGCTCGGGGTGGTGATGCCAGACGCAGCCGAAGTCGCGTTGGCGCAGGTGCTCGCACGCGACCAGCTCGTTCGCCGAGACGGGAGATTGCTGTTCCTTGATGAGCCGCACGCTTATTTCTTTTTCGGCGCGGTCTTCTTGGGCGCCGGCTGGCGTCCGAAGAACCACTTGGCCTCGCCGTTCCAGGCGTGCTCGGTCTCGAGGGTGTTGAGTTTCAGCTGGAACCCGTGGGCGTTGAATCGGGCCGCGGTCCAGCCGGTGGAGTTGGTATTCGCGTTGAAGACGTAAGCGCAGGCGATGGTGCTGATGATGTGGATGCCGTTCTCCAAGGCCTGCGTCCATTCATGGGTGTGGCCGTGGATATAAGCCTTCACCTGCGGGCGCTTGGCGATCTCGGGCCAGAAGTCCGCCGTATCGGCGATGCCGCCCTTGTAGTGGCTCGTGTCGCCGCCGACCTGTGGGTTGTGGTGGCCGACGATCACGACCTGCTTGGTCGGGACTTCGTCGATCTTGGCGAGGATCCAAGCGATCTGCTCCGCACCGAGCTTGCCGCCAGGGCCGGGGGTCTGGTCGAGGGTGTCGAGCAGGATGAGCCGGGTGGAGGGAAGGTCGATGAGGCTGTTGTGGCGGTGCTCCTTGAGGGAGGACGCGCTCTTCATCTCCGGGAAGGCCGCCATGAAGATGTCGCGGACATCATGGTTGCCGAGCGTAAGGTGGACCGGGATGCCGGCGTCAAGCAGCGGAGCGATGAGCTCGCGGACCACGGCGTAGTCGGCGGCGGTGCCAATCGCGAGGGCGAGGTCGCCGTTGATGATGACCGCGGCGGGCTTTTGCGGCCGGGCCAGAATCTGCTTCACCGCTAGGCGGAGATGTTCGCCATCGGCCTTGGCATTAGCGGGAATCTTCTCTGCTGGGACGCCGGTGATATGAATATCGTTGATGAGGATGATTTCGTCACCGCCCGAGGTGTCGAGCGCCGCTAGGCCGCGCAGTGGGTAGGCGAGGGTCGCGAGACCAGCGAGCTCGAAGAATCGGCGCCGCGAGAGGTGGAGAGTCATGGAAGGGGTTGTTCGAGGGCAGCTTCGTAGACCTCATCGACTAAAGCATCCGCACCGAGTGCGTCGCGGAGTGGGTCAATGTTCGTGGCGCTGAAGCCGAGGTGAAGGTGGCGGCGCCAGCCTTGGGCGTAAGTGAACTGGCCGGAGAGTTTGCCGACGAGCAGCGACATGGCATCAAGGGTGGCGAGGTAGGAATCCATCCCCTGGCTTTTATCGAGCCAATCCTTTTGGGAGGCGTGAGCACCGAGCGCTTGTTTGGCCTGCGCATGGTGCGCGGAGGTGTCGACGTACAGGCCGGCCCGGACTTTCTGGCGGAGCGGATCACGTAGGCCGTGGGGCATGGCGTGGTAGATGGTCACATCGTGCGCATAAGGTGGCGCCGGCGGGACGGTGTCGAAGTTGGGCATGCCGTGGGTGAAGGCCGCCGAGACGGCCAGCCGCGCACAGGTCATGTGATCCTCCATGTAGTCCGATAGGGCATGGGTGAGGATGATGTCGGCCTTGGACTGACGGATGACGGCGGCAATTTTGCGCATGACCTCAATGTCGTAGGTCAGCGTCATGTCATTCACCACCGGCGGATAAAACTTCGCGCCGAGGAGGCGGGCGGCCTCTTGGGCTTCGGCGAGGCGAACGGTCGCGGTCGTGGGTCCATCCATCTGGACCGAGCCACCGTTGCCCGCGCAGAGATCGAAGTAGTGCAGATCCCAGCCACGCTTCGCCAGCTGGAGCATCGTGCCAGCGGCGTAGAACTCGACGTCGTCGGGGTGGGCGAAGATGGCTAAGACGGAAGGCATCGGCGTTCAGGCGACCTTGACCGGCTGGCCGCCGGTCGCGGCACTCTGGTCGGCGGCAAAGATGACTTTGAAGGTGCGCAGCGCGTCCGTGAAACTCGTCAGGGGCATATCCTGATTCTTGTCGAGGGCATCGAAGAAGGCCTGGAATTGGGACTGGTAGGGGTGGTCGCTGACGTCGCCGGAATCGAGCATCTTCATGGAGAGCTCACTCCATTGGGCTTTGTCGGTCTTCAGCTTGGCGGAGTGGAACTTGTTATCGAGGACGCTGCCATGGCTGCCGACGAGGTGCGTGTGGAAGTAGTAGGGCTGGAGGCAGTCGACAATCGCGGCGCACTTGCCGACGGAGCCGTTCTTAAACTTCAGGATCGTGACAGCCGAGGTGTCATATTCGTAAGGTGTAAAGTATTCGCTCTTCGACTTCGTGCTGAAGCTCGTGACCGAGTCGACTTCGCCCGGCATGCACATCAGGAGTGCATCGAGGGCGTGGCAGCCAGCGGTGAGGAGGGCGCTGCCGCCATCCTTCTTGCCGATATTCCAGCGGTACTGGCCATACCATGGGCCGATGCCGTGGTAGTAATCGACTTCACCGTAATGGATGTCGCCGATGAGCCCTTGATCAATGACGGCCTTGGTGGCTTCCATCTGGCTGGAAAAACGGCACTCGAAGCAGACGCAGCCCTTCACGCCGTTCTGCTTAGCGGCTTCGAAGATCTGGATTACTTCAGCCATCGAGTTGGCCATCGGCTTCTCGAGGATGATGTGCTTCTTCGCTTTAGCGGCGGCGACAGCCTGAGCGCAGTGCTGGCTCGGGTAGCTCGTGATATCGACCACGTGGAGGGAGGTGTCTGCCAAGAGGGCCTCGACGGTGTCGTAGACTTTGATCTGGCTGCCGTGCTTGGCGCTGAGCGTGGCAGCGTCGAGCGGGCGAGAGGAGTAGACGGCTGTGACCTGTGCTTGGCTCGTGGCGTTGATGGCGTCGATGTGGGCCGCGGCAGCCCAGCCGTAGCCGATGACGCCGACGTTATATTTCTTGGTGCTCATGGGGTCACTTCTTGGGGGTGAGCAAAAGGATGCTCGCACGCCGAAAAGAAGGAAACCCAATCGGGTGTCTTTTTACGCTCGAATGGTGTCTTTTAACGCGACGCGGAGCGTCGCGTTAAAGGAAGGTGGTGGCGGTTAGCGGTTGGCGGTTGGGCTGAAGCCAAGAAGGCAAAGGGAGACCGGAAACCGGATAGGATGCTGTGGCCTTTGGTAGGGATGGCTCTCCGAGCCGTCCGTTCGCGGAGTGATGTGCTGATGTTGAACGGGTCAACGGCGGGCTCGGAGAGCCCGCCCTACCAGCTACCACCTAAGAATGGTGATCTCTTGTTCTTCCTAACCGCTAACCGCCATCCGCTACCACCTCGCGGCGGCGAAGCCGCCGTCAAAACTCTCCGAAGCCGAACTGCTCGGCCAAGGCGAGACAGTCCTTCACCGGACGCAGGCCTATGGACTGCGTGGGATCGGCGAGTCAGGCTGCGGCGCAGCAGACGGCGAGTTTCAGGCGTTCCTGAATCTCGAGGCCTTCGTGCAATCCGTAAAGCATGCCAGCGGCGAACGCATCACCCGCACCAGTCGCTCCCTTGCTGTAGCCAGCGGGAAGTTTGAGCGAG
>CALQLO010000055.1 GCA_943331445.1 Akkermansia muciniphila | reverse complement strand
TACGATGGTCGCGCTCTCCAAGGTCGCCGACGTCAAACTGGTCGAACGTCCCGGCGTCATCACCCGCGAGGACGCGCGCCGCCGTCTGGCCATCCTCATCAACGTCCGTGGCCGGGATACCGAGGGCTTCGTGCGCGAAGCCGAGGCCAAGCTCAAGGCCGAGGTCAAGCCGGTCGGCGGCGTCTATTGGGAGTTCGGCGGACAGTTCGAGAACCTGCAGCGGGCGCGCGAGCGCCTAGCCCTGGTCGTCCCGGCGGTCCTCGGCCTGATCCTGCTCCTGATCTACGCCGGGTTCGGGAGTTTCCGCCTGGCAGCGCTCGTCTTCACGTGCGTGCCGCTCGCCGCCACCGGCGGGGTCCTCGCCCTTTGGCTGCGCGGGATGCCTTTCACGATCTCGGCCGGTATCGGCTTCATCGCAGTGTCGGGCATCGCCGTCCTCAACGGCATCATGCTGGTCAGCTTCATCAACCAGCTGCGCGAGGCCGGCGTGCCTTTGCGGCAGGCCGTGACGGACGGTACGTTGACGCGTCTGCGCCCGAAGTTGCTGACAGCGCTCGTCGCTTCTTTGGGCTTCATCCCCATGGCCCTTTCGACCGGTCCAGGGGCCGAGGTGCAGCAACCGCTGGCGACCGTCGTCATCGGGGGGATCTTCACTTCCACCGCCCTGACGCTCCTGCTTCTCCCTGTCCTCTATGACTGGGTCGAGGCGCGTTCCCCCTCTTCTCCCAACCCGAAAACCACCCAATCATGAAAATACTCATCCTCTCCCTGTTCTCGATCGGTGTGCTCGTCGCCGCCGAGCCCGCCAAGTCGGTGGCCGATGTCCAGCCGGGTCGCCGACTGGAAGCGCCCGGGTTGAGTGCGCAGTTCGTAATCCAGCCGGATCGCAAGGCCATCGTGTCCTTCGTCGACTTGGTCGGTAAGCCGGTCGCCCGCGGCGAACGTGCCGTGACCCTCAAGGTCGATGGCAAGGACGTCGCGATGGAGCCTCAGCTGAACGGCTTCATCACCAAGGACCCCCTGCAGCCCAAGGAGCCGGCCCCGATCGTGGTCCAGATCCGTGCCTCGGCGGTCGCCAAGCCGACGAACTTCCGTCTGACCTTGAACACCGCCCTCTGCGGAGAGTGCAAGCGCCAGGAGTACGGCTGTACCTGCGCTCACTGAGGCACCTTTCCACATATTATCACCGATTCCCAAATCTATCACTTAAGTTGACTACAGCAGTGTCTACAGATTCACCAAACCCGCATAAACACTATGGAAAACACACATATGGCTCCCCTTCGAATCCCATCCTCTCCGCCACTTTTGCTAACTAGCGGGCCAGCTGGCCAGCGGGCATGCGGGCAAGAAGTCCGATCAGCTGGCTGGGATGGGATGAGAACCCGTTCGGTGAGCCCGAAGGGCGAACAGGCGATGCCGCAGGCATCGGGCGAAGCCCGGAGCGCAGCGCAGCCAATCCCATCCTCTCCGCCACTTTGATCGCGAAAACCTAGTAAAACGGGGTTTCGTCCTTTGCAGGATTAGGCAGTTTCTGTCGAAACAGCCCGTATCTTGTCCAATATTTGTCCTGTGGTTTTAGAACCTTCCTTGGTCGGGCTCCGCTTGCATGTGCCCATCATAACACGGCGGTTGGCCGGATAAGGCGCACCTGATCGCCCCTGGGTCGTCACGGCTTGGAGGAACTGCGACTCTTGTAGAGGGGGTCAGGGTGAAGGGTGTGTTTTGAAAAAATCCCAAATCACGTCGGTGGCCTTAAGCTTATCGGTGGGCTTCCCGAGCATGAAGGCCGGACCGAACTCGCCGGCGCCAGCCCAGATATGGCCGAGATCCTCGACGGTAATGAACAGGATTTCCGCGCCGTCGCGACCAGGGCCGTAGCGGCGGCGGCGGACGCCATTCGTTGTTTCGTCGTTGGTGGGAGTTCCCGGGCAGCCCAGGCTTTTGGCCCACTTTTCGATGGTGACGCGCACCGGTGGCTTGGGCTTGCCCCCCTTGTCGCCGCCGCCGAAGGCCATCTTGGGCAATCCTCCGTCCAGCGGGTTCAATGTGTCGGCGGTGCCCGTGATATAACAGAGTGAAATGCCACGAGTCGGCCTCGGCGTCTCAGTCCAGCACGCCCCCGCGCACGGTGCGATTGCGGCCACGCGGTCGGAGAGTTCCGCGCCGATGCGGAGCGCCATCGAAGCGCCGTTGGAAAAACCCGCGACGAAAATCCGGCGTCGGTCGATGCTGTAGTCCGCCGTGAGGCGGTCGAGCAGCGCCCGGATGAAGGCGACGTCGTCAACGTTGCGCGCTCCCGCGTGAAAGCGACCAGACCCGTCATTCCAAGCCTGCGGATTGCTTTTGAAGTTCGGCGGTTGGGCCGGGTCGGGACGGCTGGCGTCGGGATAAGCGACCATGAAAGTCTCTGCGTCAGCCTTCGCGGACCAGCCCATCTCCCGGACGGTATCCGCGCCAGTGCCACCCATGCCGTGGAGCATGATGACCAAGGGCAGCGGCTTGGACTGGGCGTAGGTGGGCGGCAGGTGAAGGACGCAGTGACGCTCCAGTCCGCCTGAGTGGATGATCAGTTCCTGGTGGGCGGGCGGCATCGCCTTGGCTGGCTCCTTGGACGTGAGCTTGCCGCAACCGGCCAACAGGATGGCCATAAGGACGGAAAAGAAAGGCCTCACCGGGTTGCGACGGAATCGAGGGGGCGTCGACATCAGATATCGTGGGCACTTGCCTAGGCCACGGAAACTTAGGCCATCCGGTCGCGCAGGTCCCGGCAATTCCAGGTCGCGAGAAAAATGGGGATGATTGTCATGAACCCGTAGAGCGGATACCAGATGAACATGACCCACGAATTATGCAGTTGGATGTTCCGAAGCGCCGTCAGGAAATCCATGTGTTCTTTGACGTTTCGGGCTAAGCTCACGCCTGTGTTGATCACCAGCATGTAAAATGCGAAGAACAGTGTCCCGAGCAGCAAGGCTAACACTCCGTAGGGCCATAGTTTCCACCCTCTCGCGCCGCTAAGCCTGGGTCCAAGCAGGAGTGTCATGACGATCCCTGTCCCGATGCCTGCCGTCAGATAGAAGGGGGCGAATTCTAAACAGTGGCGAAAGTTCCCATGACTCATGAAAGCGATGATGCCGAGGGCGACGCACCCCCACAGCGCCCCGTAGATCGCTCCAAGCAGATAAAGGTTTTTGGGCTGCTTAATTTCTGTCTCTGAAGTCGCATTCATGTTTGTATGAAGGTGAAGCTTGTTGTCTGACCCAGGCTACTTTGGAGTTGCTTGGAGCACCACCAGAAAAGCTGGACTGTCTTGTCTAGTAATGCCTGACCACCCAAAGTTTTGAGCTTCGATAGAATAACTGTTGCGCGCTAAAATATGCCGGGTAAATTAGCAGAGTTGGCAGTTAATTTGTCCGCAAACTGTCCGCAAAGTTTCTCGGTCGTTGGAGTTCAACGACATACAGACGAGAGACATTCCTTCGAATCCCATCCTCTCCGCCACTTTGAGGCCTATTTACCCCTTCTAACGGGGTAATCGGCCCTGAATCGTTAGCAGACTTAAGCAGGATTAGCAGAGTTAGGCAATATCTTGTCCGCAAACTGTCCGCAAAGCCGCTAAGATTTTAGCGCTGTTTGGGGTAGATATTTATGGTGCGATTTTGAAGTGTTTTTCCAACCAGACACCAAGAGAGAAAGCCCCACTTATTAAGGCAAACAACAAGACCCAACCTTCGTGTGGAACATGCTCCACTAGCCATCCGAAAGTCATCTTTTGAGGGGGTAGTAGTTTGGGCACGATTAGGCCTAACTCATATTTCATGCCTTCAAGTGAAGTCTTCAAAGTCCCCGCACCTAGATCCCAGGCATATTTATTTCTAGGGTGCCCCTCATTGTAAATAGCTTCAGAAGGCACAAATGTGATATTTCCAATCGCCCGGGCATGAGGACAGTCTTCACCCAGTAATTTTCGCGCAAGAATGTATGCCTTTTGTTTTAAGGCGTAGGCAGTTTTTAGGTCCCTGTTTTGTATTACCCGCAACTCTGCGAGCAGTTTATCGACTTCGGCTTGGGCTTTTTTCATAAATTTGTGAGGCGCTTTAATTACCAAGCCAATCGCGCATCCCGCGCCAACCCTTGTCCTTGTAAGTTTCTGCGGGGTAGGTTGGGATGGTGTCAGGCTTTTTTGGTTTTCCGGCGATTTGCCCTTTACAATAAGTGAACCACTCGGATGCAGAGGCTAAATTAAGCTTATGCACAAAGCCTCTAGCTTCGGTAAAGGCCATGAAAGATCTTGCCTGTGTCGATACCGTGCCAGTCCCCAGCCAGTCTCCCCAGTTAATCCATCCTTCGTCTTTATAAATTCTCTGCGGGTCGAATGGTATATTGGCTGGCTTTGATTTTATCCCAGTTAGTTCGCCTTTGCAGAACAAGAACCATTTTTTGGCAGATGACAGTCGGAGTGACCGAGCGAATGCCCTAGCTTTAGCGAATGGCATAAATGAGCCGAAGCGCGTGGTACCGGTTCCAAGCCAATGTCCCATGCCTTTCCACCCTTGGCTTTTATAGTATCTGTTCGGGTCAGCCGGAATGTTTTCAGGCTTTGCCGGTTTGTCGCGCATCATCCCTTTGCAGTAATTACGCCATTCTTTTCCCGAATTAAGGTTTAGGCTAAGTGCAAAAAGTCTGGCTTCTGTGAATGGTGCATATTGGCGATCAATAGGCCTTAGGTTGCCCGTCCCAAGCCAGTCACCCATGCCCATCCAACCTTCGTCTTTGTAGACCGTGTCGGGATTTGAAGGGATATCTATAGGCTTGGGCGCGCGGTTGTGTAGCTCGCCTTTACAATAGGCAGTCCATTGGGCCCTTGAGCTTAGTTTAAGACTTCTGGCATGCTTTCTTGCATTAGCAAAGGGCATGTAAGTCATGTATCTTGGACTAATATTACCTGTGCCCAGCCAGTCGCCAAAGTTAACCCAGCCTTGGCGCGCGTAGTTTAACTGCGGATTGGATGGTATGTCGGCTGGTTTTTGGGGGAGGCCTGATAATCTTCCGGAACAGTAATCGGACCAATCTTTTTGAGATTTAAGTTTTAGGTTTCTAGCAAAACTCTTGGCTTCTTCAAAATTGCGCCACGATAGCTTAGCTAAGCGACCCCAGCATTTGATTTCTAGTTCGCTAATTAGCTTTGTTAAATCGATGTTCTTGGCGAGGCGCTCGTCCCACTCAAAGCTGACCCGTGAGGAGCCGGAAGGTTTACGGCCTAGGGAGATGCCGCGGAAGTATTCGATGATCCGGTCATCGTTAGAGGCCAGAGCGCTGATCGTGGTAAGGATCTCCTTGAAGGCGCCGGAATCGATCACCTGCTCGGACGTGGCGTCGGTCTCGTGCAGGACGGGGAGGATGACGTAGCCTAGCTTCTTACCTTCCGAAGGGCGCAGGGCACGGCCTACGGCTTGGACGATATCCACCGTGCTCTTGCGGGGATCAGCGAACAGCACGCAGTCGATGCCAGGGACGTCGACGCCTTCCGTCAGGCAGCGGGCATTGGTGACCAGCGAGCGCTCGGCTTGGGCGAATGACTTGATGATATTTGAACGGGTGCCAGTCGGGGTCTGGCCGGAGACGTGGAAGGTCTCCAGACCTCCGAACTCCGGGAACTCCTGGGTGAAGGTGTCGTTGTGCGCCTTGAAGAGCTCGGCCCTCTGGATGCTGCCGTGGAAGGAGACGGCGTGCTTGATGGGGTGCTCCTTCATGGCTTTCCGTAGTGCCACCATGGCCGCCAGCATGTCGGCCTCCATCTCCTCGTCCCACTTGCCGCCGGTCGGGCGCACGAAGACGTTCTGCTTGATGAGGTCCTTGATCTCCTGGCGGCTGACCCCGATCGTGATGACGTTGTAGTCGCACAGGATGGGCGGCTGGCACTCCATCGCCTGCTTGAACGAGAGTTGGTGGAAGGTGTCTCCGTAGACTTCCGGGTCGTCCATGCTTAGGACCTTTTCGCTGCTGCCTTTGTAACGGCGCTCGGTCGCGGTCATGAAGACGCGCTGGCCGATCTCAATGTTATGGTCGTGGAGCAGGATCGAGAATTGTTTATCGCCGTCGCCGACGGTCTTGTGGGCCTCATCCATGATTCCCAGATCGAACGCAAACTTGGCCTTGCGCGTCGCCGTAGCCAGGACGTCGCCGCTCTGGTACGTCGTGAATACGACGGTGAGGCCCTTGCGCTTGGCCTTGAGCCACTCGGCGATCTTATCCGTGGCGGTGAGGCAGGGGACGGCGATGTCCTGGCGCTGTACCACAACGTCGTCTTGGTCGGCCTTGCCGGCAGTCTCGTCGCTACAGACGCAGATCCATTCCACATCGATGTCATTGGCCACTGACTCCCTCAGCCACACTTTCAGGGTTTGCTTAACCAGGGAGAGGCTTGGGACGGCGATGACGATGCGCTTGGACCCGAGGGCCTGTGCCAAGAACCAGGCCGTGAGGCTTTTACCAGTCCCGCAGGGCATGATGAGTTTGCCTCGGGCTTCCTTGCGCTTGGCAAAGTGTTCGAGCCCATCCCGGATCGCATTATGTTGGTGAGGGCGGGGCTTTCTAGGTTCTAGGTTGACCGGCTTGCTTGCCAAACTGGCGCGAAGTCGGTCGAAGAAATCACGGTCGAGTTCCTGCCACGTGTCTAAAGCGCAGAAGCCTATGCGTTCTTCGCCCCGGTAAAGCTGGGTGACCCTTTCGGTCGTCGAGCAGACCAAGGCGTAAGAGATGCCCTTACAGGCTTGGAAGGTCAGGCTGGTGAAGGTCGAGATGTCGGTGTGCGTTAGCTGCTGATCGGTGTTCTGCCGATACTTACACTGGATAGCCCAGAACTCGCCTTCATGCGTCTCGGCGATGAGGTCGATGCCCTTGTCGGTGGCCGGCAGGTTAAGCTTCTTGCGCGTAATGGCCGGAACCTCGTCGAGACGCCAGACATGCTTGAGTTTGGACGCGTATTCAGGAGCGAGCTGGAGATAGGCTTTTGAAAGGTCTTCGAACCGATCCCCTTTCTCCTTTTCTGTCTTGGAGGCCCAGGCGGCATGAATCTCTCCCCAACTGTTGGCAGCACCTATTGCGGTAAGAAATGCCTGAGACCTCGAAGTCATGTAATCTAATTAGCTATGCCGTTGCGGAGTTCAACCATCAGATGCCCACATCTGTTATCCTGATTTTCTTGAACGAATGTTTTTCTCGGTTGCCATTTGCCTTCTGATTCGGGCGCCAGATGCTCCCTGTATGACTAAAATACCTGAATTCACGATTTGGCTTCAGAGCTTCTCTGACTTGCAGAAAGCTGATGATTCGGAGGTCGCGACGTTTTGTCGGAGGTCACTTGCCCAGCGCCTGAAGAAGAAATCCGAACGGGCCCTTTTCATCGACGCGGACCAAGCTCAGGTCTCAGTGCGATCTAAGGCCAGGATTGACTGCCGGTTCTTCAGGCAGGGAAGGGTTGTCGCCCATGTCGTGATGCTCCCGCCTGCCGATTACTCCCGGCTGACCCTTTGAGGAATAGTTAGGGCACGAGGGTACGTTAATAAGGTCTTTCGTTATTAACACAAAATTAGTTTGGCATTAACAAGGATTTGGCTAATTAACATGGCATGAAGCGAGGTCCGACTGGCCGATTCGAGATTACTGCCTGCCAGGGGGAGCAGGTTAGAGCTTTTGTACCCAGCCCGCTGCCACCTAGCCCCGGCATCGAGATGACGGCTGCTCGCCGGCGTCTGCTGGAGCAGGCAGAGGCCGCCTTGGCCAAACTGGACGGGGCGGCGCTCCATCTCCCTGAGGTTGACCTGTTCCTGTATGCCTATGTGCGCAAGGAGGCGGTGCTCTCCTCTCAGATCGAGGGTACCCAGTCTACGCTGTCCGACCTGATGCTCTTCGAACTGGATGACCTCCAGGTACCGATCGATGACGTGAAGGAGGTCTCTAGTTACGTCGCCGCGATGGAACACGGGATGGTGCGGCTGAAAGACATGCCC
>CALQLO010000054.1 GCA_943331445.1 Akkermansia muciniphila | reverse complement strand
GGCCTCCAGCTTGCGGTCGACGGAAAAGAATGCGTCCGCGAGGTGGGCCGTGATGCGGGCGCCCTGGAAGCTTGGGTAGCGTTTACTGAGGGCGCAGACGCGGAGGGCTTCTTCGTACTGGGTGATCGCTTCGGCGTGTCGATCGTGGTCGTGGAGGAAGTTTCCGAAATAGAGCAAAGTCATGCGCAGGGCATCGTGATGATTGAGATTACTGTCATCGCAGAGGCTGAGGGCTTCGCGGAAGACCTGCTCGGCTTCGGTCAACTGGTCGTAACTCGCGTGGCATTGGGCGACGTCCTGCAGGGCATCGACAATCGGCGCGCCCTTGCCGCCGAGTTTGCGGATTTGGACGCGCCGCTCAAGGACGACCAATTCGGCGGCGGACTCACGATGCTCCGCGTGGAAGTTCGCGAGTTCATAGCACGCGCGATCGACTTCGGGGCTGTCGGGTCCGAAGTGTTTTTCGGCATAGGCTAGGGCTTGCAGGAACTCCGCGCGGGCGAGTTCGGCCTCGTCGGCGGAGCGGTATTTCTTGGCGACGGCGAGGCGGTCATGGAACTCCGCCAGTTGGGTTTCTCGGCTCGGTTTAGGCATTATTTTATAATGATTTATGATGCCAATTTCTGCTTACTTGGCAAGGGGTTGGAGGGTCATAATGGAGTTAGAGTTAGGGGTAGGGGTAGGGGCAGGGTAGGGGTGTTCTTCGTTCTTGGTTCATTGTTCTTGGGCAGAGGCCACAAGCGAAGGCGGAGCCTTGGATAAACGAGGACATGAGGACACGAGGGCCAGGGAGAGGCAGCGCTAGGGGTGTTCTTCGTTCTTGGTTCATTGTTTTTTGTGTAGTGGCCTCAAGGTAGGGCGGGTTGTCCCTAACCCGCCGTTGGGCGGCGAGAGAATAGAAAGTCGAAGGAGCTACGCAGCGTTGGTCGGCGAACGGACGGCTGGGGACAGCCGTCCCTACCTGCGCGACGGGGTCGCGAGGTGGAAGCGGTTAGCGGTTGGCGGTTGGGAACACAGAGAGGCAACTAGGACAGCACGTGGTGCTGTCCCTACCCTAGAGGCAATTAGGGTAGCAAGCGGTGCTGCACCTGCCTTGGGTTTAGGTAGCCAGTTTGGCTTTCAGGAGGTCGATGACGATGAGCCCGAGGATGAGGCCCACGACGACGACGAGGAAGACCTTGCGGATAAAGCCCGCCCCGCGGTGCAGGGCGAGGCCTGTGCCCACGTAGTTGCCGATCAGCTGGCCGAAGGTCATGACGAGCGCGACGGGCCAAAGGACATCGCCTTTCCAGATGAGAAAGCCGGCCGCCCCGACGTTGCTGGCGAGGTTGACGGCTTTGGTGTAGGCGGTCGCGCGAGTGAGTTCGCTACCGAGTAGGGTTACGATGGCCAGAGTCCAGAATGCCCCAGTGCCTGGGCCGAAGAAGCCGTCGTAGAAACCGATGAGGCCGCCGAAGAGCAGGGCGAAGCTCACGACGGACATCCGGGCGGGCTTGGCTCGCTCGCCCATGGTCGGGTTGAGGTAGACGTAGATGGCCACCCCGAAGAGAGCCCAAGGGATGATGAGCTTAAGGATGCCATTGCTGGTCTGCATGAGCACCCAGGCGCCGGCGATGGACGAGAGGAAGGTGACAAGCATCGCGAGGCGCACCTCGGTCCAATTGATCAGCCCAGCCTGGGCATAGCGCCAGGTCGACATCATCGTCCCCACCGTACTCTGGGCCTTGCTCGTCCCGAGGGCTAGTTGGGGAGGGATCCCGACGGCTAGCAGGGTCGGCACGCTAATGAGCCCGCCCCCGCCCGCGATGGCGTCGATGCAACCGGCGGCGGTAGCGGCGAGGAAGAGAAGTAAGTAGGTCGTGAGAGACACGGTGGAGGCGGAGTCGCAAGCGACGAGGGGAGATGTTGGCAGGTGGATGGGCGCGGAGGCAAGCGTGGGCGCGGCGGAGTCGCGAGGGTTGTCTTTGGTAGGGCGGGTTGTCCCAACCTACGAAGGCGGAGCCTTCGAGGGGACACGTGGGCATGGTGACACGGGGACAAGGGGCGCAAGCGAGGGCCTGAGGACACGAGGGCCGGAGAGAGGCAGCGCTAGGCGTGTTCTTCGTTCTTGGTTCCTTGTTTTTGTGTAGCGGTCTGAAGGTAGGGCGGGTTGTCCCCAACCCGCCGTTGGGCGGCGAGAGAAAGTGCGAGAGTATCGAGTATGGAGTATCGAGTATAGGCGGCGAGCTACGCATATCTGTCGGCGAACGGACGGCTGGGGACAGCCGTCCCTACCCAGCGCGACGGGGTCGCGAGGTGGATGCGGTTAGCGGTTGGCGGTTGGGAACACAGGGAGACAACGAGGGCAGCACGCGGTGCTGCCCCTACCCGCGAGCTGCGAGCGCCTGGAATTAGGCGGCGGCTTTCTTGTCGCGGTAGTCGCTGTAGAGAATCGCGACGATGAGGACGGCGAGAAGGACTCCGGAGGCGGGCAGGGTGCCGAGATTGAGGCCGCCTTCGGCGGGCTTCTTGGTGAGCACGTCACCGAGGGTGGCGCCGAACGGGCGGGTGAGGACGAAGGCGATCCAGAAGAGGGTGACCTTGGAGGCTCGGCTAAAGAAGTGGAAACCGAGGGTGAGTGCGAGTAGGCTACCGATGACGAGGGCGCCGCCGGCGAAGCCGAGACCGGAGTCGTCGGCAAGGTAATCGCCGAGGGCCGTGCCAAGTGTATTGGAGATGAGGATGGCCGCCCAGTAAAGGGACTCATCTCGACGCGTCCGGATATCGGTGACGGAGAGGGTGCCCGCGCTGTTGCGCCAATAAAGGAAGATAGCTGCGAGCAGGACGACCAAGATGGCAGAGCCGCCGGCATAGCCGAGTTTCAGGGTGCGATCCATGAAGTCTGAAAGCGCCGTCCCGAGAATGCTCGTGGAAAGAATAACGGACCAGAAGAGGAACGGGCGGTGCTTCTCGGAGAGGAGCTGCCAGGTGAGGATGGCACCGAAGGCTACGACGAGAATCAGGGCGGTGGTGGCGTAGCCCAGCTCGAGGGTGTGGGCGAGGTGGTCGCTGGCGGTTTCGCCCAGGGTGGTCGCGGCAATTTTCATCACCCAGAAGAGGGCAACGATGCGGGGTAATTTGGAGGGCATGGGCGGGTGGGGTAGTGGCACCGTGACGAAATTCTAGCCCGAGGCAACTGGGTTAAGGTATGCTCTTGGGGTGACCGTTCTTTGTTTCAAGGGAACCTCGCCCCAGTGCTCTGGAAAGCTCAGAGCGTTTTCTTGATTTCGACGGAGAGGTCGGTCGCGTGTTTCAGTTCTTCGGGGGAGAGCTTCGCGCGGAAGGCCTCGATGGCCTTGCGGAATGTTTCATCTTCGGTGGGCAGGCAGAGTAGCATCCAGGCAAAGCCCAGAGGCTTATTTTCCTTATGACCGAGGCCGAGGGAGTACATTAAGCCCAGTTTGAACATCCCCTTAGGGTGGCCCTGTTCTGCCGATAACTTAAACCACCGGACGGCTTCGGGGTAATATTGGGGGTCACCCTTCTCGAGGCAGAAGCCCCCCATGTTGCCCTGGGCGATGGCGTGTCCTTGATTGGCGGATTTGAGAGTCCAAGACTGAGCGAGTTGGGGGTTGGGCGCGACCCCTTCGCCGAGGCGATAGCATGAACCTAGACGAAATTGGGCCTGAGCGTCTCCTTGTTCAGCGGCCTTGCGGTACCATTTAAACATTTCAACGGGATCTTGCGGGACACCGATGCCGGATTCATGAAATTCCGCGAGAACGCATTGGGCCGCAGCGAGCCCATGTTCGGCTGCCTTGCGGCACCAGACTGCAGCGAGCTCCGGGTCCGCGATGGTCCCGTCGCCTTGTTGATAGATGATGGCGAGGGTGAGTTGAGCCTCGGGGTCGCCCGCGGTGGCCTTTTCTATGAGCGTGTGGTGAAACTGGGCGTTCCGGAAGGATTCGCCACCCGCGGAGAATATCACGGAAAGTTCAACTTTATCCCAGAGGGCCCGCGCCTGTTTCGTAACCTCTTTGAGTTGTTTGGCCGGAAGTTCTTTTTTAAATGCCTCAATGTTGCGAACCAGCTCCGCGTCCCCCGTGGTTTGCGCCAGAAGCATCCAGGCGATGGCGTGGGTCCGGTCCGCCGGGACGTCTTTTCCTTCCATGTAAATTTCGGACATTTCCAACATCGCATGGGGTGACCCCTGCATCGCGGCACGCCGAAACCATGCGGTGCGTTCCTGACGGAGTAGCGGCAAGGTGGCGGTATCAAGAGAGTGGCCAAGCGCCTGCTGGGCGGAGAAGTGGCCATGTTCGGCGGCGAGGCGTAGCCACCGAGCGGCTTCTTGCGGATCCGCGGGCACGCCATTGCCAGTTTCGTAGAGGCTGCTTAAGGCCAGTTCCGCGTGGGAGTCTTTTTGGGCCGCCGCGAGTCGGAACCACTTCAGTGCCTCGGCGGTATTCTTGGGGATGAGTTCACCGCGGTCGTGGAGTGCCCCGTAAGAGAATTGGGCGCGGACGTTCCCTTGCTCCGCCGCCCGGCGAGTCCAGCTCACCATGAGCGCATTATTCTTGGGCACGCCGTACCCCACGTAGTAATAGCCCGCCAGGGTGTTCATGGCCGCGGCGTCGCCGGCTTCGGCGGCCACACGGAGCGACTCGATTTCCTTGTGTTGTTCAGCTTCCTTGGCGATCTCGGTCGCGTGCGGTTTCGACTCTGGAGCGGGCGCGGCGGCGACGCGGGGCAAGTTGACGAGCAGGCATAGCGCAGTGACGAGGAGGAGTCGGAGACGCGGGGACATATTATTATATAAAGTTTGAACATGGCATTTTCGGTGTCGCGGTGCAAGGGGCGGTCGCGGCGGTTTTACGGCATAAGTAAAATATGACTACGGCAGGCGGAGGATAAGGCGGGCTCATCCTCGGCGCGGTGAAGCAGGCGCGGCGGTGCCGCGAGGTTGAGCCGCGCGAGTATGGAGTATGGAGTAGAGGCGGAGCCTTCGAGGGGACACGTGGGCATGGTGACACGGGGACAAGGGGCGTAAGCGAGGGCCTGAGGACACGAGGGCCAGAGAGAGGCAGCGCTAGGCGTGTTCTTCGTTCTTGGTTCATTGTTTTTGTGTAGCGGCATCAAGGTAGGGCGGGTTGTCCCCAACCCGCCGTTGACCAGAGAGAATAGAAAGTCGAAGGAGCTACGCAGCGTTGGTCGGCGAACGGACGGCTGGGGACAGCCGTCCCTACCCAGCGCGACGGGGTCGCGAGGTGGATGCGGTTAGCGGTTGGCGGTTGGGAACACAGGGAGACAACGAGGGCAGCACGCGGTGCTGCCCCACCCTTGGGGTATGAGGGGAAAAGGTTGGGCGGGCTGGCGTGGCGGGCTGGACAAAGGCGAAAATTGACTTCTCATCGGGATATTCCCCATGCGTCGTCTCAGCCTCTTTTCGTTTCTTGCCTTGGTGCTCTGCCATGTCGGCTTATCCTCCGCTGAACTGATTGACCCGCCGGCGGGTGCATCGATCGCGATCATCGGTGGAGGGCAGGGCGAACGCCTGCTGCGCGCTCCGGCCTTCGAGGCCGAACTCCAGCGTCGGTTCGCGGGGCGCGACCTGGTCATCCGCAATCTTTGTGACGACGGTGACACTCCGGGCTATCGGGATCATTCTGGACGTAATTCTCCCTTTGCCTATCCAGGTGCCGAGAAGTTCTATCCACTTTCCAAGGCCAAGGACTTCTGGGGCTCGGGACATGCCGGTGCTGGTTTTGCCCAGTCGCCCGATCAGTGGCTGACCGGCCTCAAGACCGATATCATCCTCGCATGGTTCGGTTATGCTGAGTCCTTCAAGGGTGCCGCCGGTCTCGCCGATTTCCGGACCGAGCTCGAAGGCTGGGTCGAATATACGGCCAAGCAGAAGTACAACGGTAAGACTGCGCCGCAGGTTGTGCTCCTCGCGCCGCTGGCACTCGATGAGCGGACCGCACCGCAGGGCGCAATGGCCGCTCGGGTGATTAATGCCGACCTCGTCCTGTATGCTCAGACCATTCGAGCCGTGGCCGAGGCCCGCCACCTCGTCTTCGTCGATCTCTTTGCTCAGAGCCCGGAGATGTATCGCGGCGCCGCGACGCCGTTGACCCGGAACGGGCTGACGCTCGAGGCTACGGGGCAGTCCTTGCTTGCGGGCAAACTCGCCGCGGTGTTCGCCCCGGGTGCGCCCAAGGGAGATGCCACCGCCGTGGCCGCCGCCGTCCTGGATAAGAACTGGTACTGGGAGAATCTCTTTAAGGCCCCGAATGGCGTGCACGTCTTTGGTCGCCGCAATAAGCCATTTGGTCCGGATAACTACCCTGCGGAACTCGATAAGCTGGGCGAACTCGTGGCCATTCGTGATCGGGCCATCTGGGCGGCCGCCCGCGGTGAGAAGTTCGACGTCGCTGCGGCCGACGCCAAAACCTCGGTGCTCCCTCCGGTGAAGACTAATTATAATGCCGCTAACAAGAAGAACGGCTCACCCGATTACCTTAAAGGCGAGGACGCGGCCAAAACCCTGGCTGTACCGACTGGTTATAAGATCGAACTCTTCGCCTCGGAGGAGAAATTCCCCGACCTCGCGAAGCCCGTCCGCATCGCGTTCGACAATCGCGGTCGCCTCTGGGTGGCGACCATGCCCAGTTATCCCGCTTGGCGCCCCGGCGATCCTAAGCCCGACGACAAAATCATCATCCTCGAGGATACCGATGGCGATGGTAAGGCCGATAAGCAGACCATCTTCGCGCGCGGGCTGCACCTGCCGCTGTCATTCGAATTCGCTCCGGAAGGCGTGTATCTCTCGCAGAGCAGTCACCTCGAGCTCCTGCGCGATACCGATGGCGACGGCGTGGCCGATCGCACCGACGTTATCCTGAGCGGCTTCGACGACCATGACACGCACCACGCCATCCATGCTTTCCAGGCTGACCCTTCGGGAGCCTTTTACATGGGTGAGGGTACGTTCCTGCACAGCCATGTGGAGACTCCCTACGGCGTCGTGCGCAGTACCAATGGAGGCTGGTTCCGTTATTCCCCGCAGCGCCATCAGCTCGAGCGCACGGCCCGCCTCAGCATCCCGAATCCATGGGGGATGGCCTTTGACGCCTACGGTCAGGATTTCTTTGCCGACACCTCTGATCCGAATGTCCGCTGGCTCTCGCCCGCGACCTTGAAGGTGCCGTTCGGTGAATTCGCCCCGCTCCCGCGCAACCTGGTGCCCAAGGCCCAGATGGTGCGTCCGACCGCTGGATTGGAATTCATTAGCAGCCGCCACTTCCCGGATGATGTGCAGGGTGATATCCTGATTAACAACACCATCGGCTTCCTCGGCACCAAGCAGCACGCTGTGTGTGAGGATGGCACTGGCTACAGCCTGAGTTTCCGGCAGAACCTCTTGCAATCGACGGATGGTAATTTCCGGCCTGTCTCGATGCAGTTCGCTCCAGACGGTTCCCTGTATGTTGCCGATTGGCATAACGTCCTCATCGGTCACATGCAGCACAGCGCCCGCGATCCGTTGCGCGACCATACGCACGGACGCATCTACCGCATTACCTACCCATCGCGTCCGCTCGTGAAGCCGCCCGTTATCGCGGGTGCGGCGATGGACGAACTCTTCACGAACCTCACGTTACCGGAGGATCGCGCCCGTTCGCGTACTCGCCTGGAACTGCGTGGCCGTCCGGCGGACCAAGTCCTCGCCGGCCTGCAGCGCTGGCTCGGCACGCTTTCTCCGGAGGATCCCAAACGGGAGCACCACCAACTCGAAGGCCTGTGGGTTAGCTGGGGTCTGGATCGGGTCGACGTCGCCTTATTAAACAAGCTTCTCGTGGCGAAGGACCATCGTATTCGGGCCGCGGCGGTTCGCGTGCTTCGTTATAACACCACGCAGGTGGCCGATTATAAGGCCCTGTTGTTACGTGCCGCGGGCGACGAGCATGGACGCGTCCGTCTGGAAGCCGTCAATGCCGCCTCGTGGCTCGGCAAGGACATCGCGCTTGAGGCTTTGGCCGTGGCTCGTCGTCACCCGGTGGATGATTGGCTTAAGCCTGTCTTCGCTGCCGCTGAAGCTTATCAGAACGGTGGCTCGGTGCAGGCGGAGGAAGCACCGAAGGCGGCGACGACTTTGCAGGGCGAGGATAAGAAGCTGTTTGAATTGGGCGCCGAAGTTTATCGTCGGGAGGCTCACTGCATCACCTGTCACCAGGCCGACGGCCAGGGTTTGCCCGCGGCGCAATTCCCACCCATCGCCAATTCGGCATGGGTGAGTGGCAGTCCCCATCGCTTGATTCGGATCGCGCTGCACGGCCTCATGGGCCCCATCGAAATCAACGGCACGAAGTATCCGGGTCAGGTGCCCATGACCGCCTTCAAGGGACTCAGCGATCGCGAGCTTGCTGGGGTCTTAACCTATGTGCGTAATGCGTTTGGCAACAAAGGTTCGGCGATCACGCCGGCGCAGGTTGCCGAGGAGCGTGCAGCCACGAAGGCGCAGGAAGGGTTTCTGGTTCCCGCCGAGTTGCTGAAGCAGTTTCCGCATGGGAAGTGAGGCCGCGACCGAAGGTCGCGGAGGGGGCACAGGGGAACTGCTGCGAAGCAGGTTAGGGCCGGGGCGTTAACGAGGACCTGGGGACACGAAGGCCGGAGAGGCTGTCTTGGGTAGGGCGGGTTGTCCTCAACCCGCCGTTGGGCGGAGGGAGGCAACTACGGCAGCACGCGGTGCTGCCCCTACCAGCGCGACGGTGTCGCGAGGTGGAAGCGGTTAGCGGTTGGCGGTTGGGAACACGGAGAGGCAACTAGG
>CALQLO010000053.1 GCA_943331445.1 Akkermansia muciniphila | reverse complement strand
CATTAACTGGTGCTGGCGCAGAGGGATATTCCCGACCAAGAACTCGGCCAGAGGCCGGGGCGACAACACCGACATGGAAGGGTTTCCCCGTGTTTCTCCCAGATAGAAAGTGGCCATGATTAAATTTTGGCGAAATCCTTCTCAATCGCCTGACGAAAAGTCAGCGACCAGCGATCTACCTCCGACTGCTGTTGGTGTTCGACCAGGATACGGAGTTTGTCCTCCGTACCCGAATAGCGAATCAGGTGGCGGCCGGCTTGGCCGAAAGCCGCCTCAGCCTTACGTAGTTCGGCCTGCAAGGAGTCAAGCTGTCCTAGCGGAATCCGGGAGCGAACTTTCATGTTTACCAACGACTGGGGATACTCGCGCATGCAATTCGCCAACTGAGCGATGGTCGCACCTTTATTCCGCATGATTCGCAGCACCTGCAACGCGCTCATGATGCCATCACCCGTGGTGGCATGGTCGGCAAAAATGAGATGCCCCGAATTCTCGCCGCCGAATGAATACCCACCTTTAC
Organism: Akkermansia muciniphila; assembly: GCA_943331445.1. Classification (GTDB taxonomy): domain Bacteria; phylum Verrucomicrobiota; class Verrucomicrobiia; order Opitutales; family UBA953; genus UBA953. Next base: position 8,579 of record CALQLO010000053.1, on the reverse strand, counting down.
GCAGAGCCTCGATCACATAGCGGTCACTGACCGCGGTGGTCACGACACCGATGCCTGCCTGACGCATAGACTCGTGTAGGCCCAGATTCGACATCACCGTACAAACCATCGTATTACCCTTCAACTTACCCTCTTCCTTCAATGCGAGGGCACAGAGAGCCAAAATACGGTCGCCAGAAATACTTACACCGGAGGCGTCGGTAAAAATTACCCGATCCGCATCACCATCGAGTGAAATCCCGATATCCGCCCCTTGCTCCCGGACAACTTTACCCGCTGCTTCTGGATGCAGCGCACCGAAGCCTGCATTGATATTCAGTCCATCCGGCTCGACACCAAGTTTGACGACCTTGGCACCCAGTTCCTTAAAGATCAGTGGTGCCAGCAAGTAGCCGGCACCATGCCCGCAATCGACCACGATTTTCATGCCGTCCAGATAGGCCTGACCAAGACTCTGCTTGGCGTATTCGATGTACCGACCGCGGGCATCGTCGATGCGGTAAGCTTTGCCGATCTTGTCGCCGGTGACGCCATTGGCTTTCACATCATAAAGCACTTCTTGCTCCACCAATGCCTCGAGCTCATCGGAAAGTTTATAACCATCCGGACCAAAAATCTTTAAGCCATTATCTTCATAAGGATTATGAGAGGCCGTGAGCATAATGCCCGCACCGCAGCCCATCGACTTCGTTAGATGGGCCACCGCCGGCGTCGGCATCGGGCCGACCAAGAAGACATCCATCCCGCTCGAAACCAAGCCACTGGTCAGCGCCGTCTCCAACATGTAGCCTGAAATCCGCGTGTCCTTGCCAATGATCACCCGATTGTGATTCGCCCCACTGGAGCGTAACACGCGCGAAATCGCCTGGCCGATCCGTAACGCAATTTCGGGCGTGATGGGATACTCGTTAGCTCGACCGCGGATACCGTCCGTACCGAAGAGTTTAGCGCTCATGCCCTGATTTCGAGAACCCCTACAGATTTGGCAAGTTTAAATGACTGAAATCCATCCTATATGAAAGATATGATTAAACCAGTCATTAAATCACCAATACCACGCTAACCAAAAGGTTTACGTGGGCGGCCCACCCCAGACAAAGGACCGAAAAGCATCGAGCAGTCAAAAGAGCCCTAAGCATACCATTGGACAGGAACAGTTCCCAAAGATTGGATGTCCACATCGTAACCGATGAGGTTTCGCCCCACACCCCTACAAATCAGCTTAGCGGCCTTGGTGAGCTGTGTCGTGTTTGTAGTCATCTGGCAAAATAAGCCGAAGCACGCGGCCACGGTGGATTTCAATCGCGACGTCCGGCCGATTCTTTCCGATCGCTGTTTCGGCTGCCATGGCCCGGATGCCAATAAAGGCCGCAAGGCTGGCTTACGTCTCGATGAAGCGGAAAGCGCCGGAAGAAAACTTAAAAGCGGCGCCATCGCCATCATCCCCGGCGACCTCAAACACAGTGAAATGGCCCGACGGATTCTCTCCCAAGATCCGGAGGAACTCATGCCGTCACCCGAGCTTCACCGCCCGCTGAGTCAGACGGAAAAAAACATCCTACTGAAATGGATCGAGGAAGGAGCTGACTACAAACCGCACTGGGCCTTCGTCAGCCCCGTCAAACACGAACCACCCCAGACCCAATCGGCAGATTGGGCCAAAGACCCGATCGACCGTTTCATCTTAGCCAAGATTGAACAAGCTGGACTCCAGCCCGCACCCATCGCGGACAAGACCACCCTACTACGTCGCGCCTCGCTCGCCTTGACGGGGCTTCCACCCACCCCCAAGGAAGTCGACACCTTCCTGGCCGACACGGCGCCCGACGCCTTTAGCCGACGGGTCGATGCCATGCTAGCTTCTCCGCGCTACGGTGAACATCTCGCCGTCGGGTGGATGGATTTATCACGCTACGCCGACAGCTGGGGCTACACTGGGGATGGCTCAATGTTAGCCTGGCCTTGGCGCGACTGGGTGCTGAAGGCCTTCAACGAGAACATGCCTTACGACCGCTTTTTGACCGAGCAATTGGCCGGCGACTTGCTCCCCAATTCAACGCATTCGCAAAAAATCGCGACCGCCTATAATCGGATCCATCGGATGACCTTCGAAGGCGGCTCAATCGCTGAGGAATTCCGACAAGACGGCATCGGCGACCGGGTGGCCACGGCGGGCTTCGGCTTCATGGGGCTCACCCTCGAGTGCTCGCGCTGCCACGACCACAAGTACGACCCCATCGCCCAGAAAGATTATTACGCCATGGCGGCTATGTTCGGGGATATTGATGAAAACGGCCTCCTCTCTTATCACGGCGAAGCCCCAGCCCCCTTCGTGCGACTCCTCAAGGAACCAGAACTCGTCCGCGAACAAGAACTCCTCCGCACGATCGAGCAGGCTGACCGGCTCCATCTCAACGCCGTAACGAAATCGCTGAGCCGCCCTGCAACTCAACTTACGATCAAAGACCTGCCGGCGCCGGTGGCTCTTTATCACCTCGAACCTCCGGGTAAGCTCGGCCACATCAACGACGCCCCCAACGGCAAACCAGCGCGGGGTGGCGTGACCGCGATTGACGGTATCGCCGGCAAGGGCGCCGCTTTCGATGGCGATGGCGGCCTACTGCTTGACGGCTTAGAAAAATTCGGGCGATACGACCCGGTCTCATTTTCCGCCCACCTTAAACTTGGAGAGAAAAATAATCGCGCCACCCTCCTCCACGCTTCCGATTTCTACACGGGAGATGGCGACGCTTCTGGCCTGGAAATCATCATCCTCGACGGACGACTGCGCTGGAGCGTGATTCACCTTTGGCCGAATAGCGCCGTCTCCATCGAGACCACCCAAGCGATGGCGGTCCAAAAATGGCAACATATCACGGCGACTTACGATGGGTCATCCAAGGCCTCTGGCCTCCATCTTTATCTCGACGGCCAAGAGCTACCCACCCGCGTGATCCGGGACACCCTCGACGCCCCCGTCCGCGAAAAAACCCTGCAGCTTGGCTACCGTTCACGCGACGCTGGTTTCCGGAATGGCGCGATGGATGAAGTGACCATCTGGCGGGCTGCCCTCACCTCCATTGAGGTCGCCAAACATCACAATAACACAGCCCATGATTTCACGGATGCGCAATGGCGCGAGCACTTCGCCCTACGTGAAGACCCTGAAGTCCGTCAGACGCAAGCGGCCCTCTGGAAAGCCCAACGCGAACTTTCCGAACTTCAGGACAAAGCCCCCCGCCTCCCCTGCATGAAGGCCTCAGCTAACGCGCCGAAGACCTACGTCCTCACTCGCGGACAATATGACCAACCCAAACTCGATACCCCGATCGAGCCCGGCGTCCCCACCCGAATCTTCCCTTGGAATGAAAGCTACCCGCGCAATCGTCTCGGCTTGGCGAAATGGCTCACCGACCCAAAGAACCCGCTGACGGCTCGCCTCACGGTCAATCGACTCTGGACCCAGATTTTTGGCACGGGCATCGTGCCAAGCAGCGAGAACCTCGGACTGCAGAGCGATTCACCTACCCATCCGGAATTACTCGACACCCTGTCGGTCGAATTCATCGAGAGCGGCTGGGACATCAAAGCTTTGCTGCGACGCATGGTCTTGAGTGCGACCTTTGCGCAAAGCTCCGCTGCCACCCCGGAGGCGCGCGAAAAAGACCCCGCGAATAAATTACTTTCCCATGGCCCCGTTCTTCGCCTCTCCGCTGAAATGGTGCGCGACCAAGCCTTACAAGCCGCCAGCCTATTAGTCGAGAAAGTCGGCGGCGAAAGTGTTCAGGAGTCTGCTTATCGCCGAGGTCTTTACACTTACCGCAAACGCACCGCGCCGCCGGATAGCATGTTAATCTTCGACGCTGGCTCACGTGAGACCTGCCAACCGCGTCGCCTCACGACGAATACCCCGCTACAGGCACTGGTGCTGATGAATAATCGGCTCTTCGTCGATGCCGCCTCCAAAATCGCACTGAACGCCCAGAAACAGCATCCCACGGATGTTGACCAGCAAATCACCCTGGCCTTCCGCCTGATCTGCACCCGAGTGCCTCGCCCCGCCGAATTCGCCGCCCTGAAGGAACTTTACGTCAGCCAAAAGGCCAACCCTTCAGCACGTGCACCGATTCCCATCCCGCCTCCTGTCGTCAAGACCGCCACACCTGACCCCAAGGTTAAGAAGGCTGACGCCAAGGATAAGAAAGTGGAAACGCCCAAGCGACCCGAACCTGGTCCCGCCCTACCCCTCCGCGCTGATCAGGCAGCCCTCGCCATGGTCTGCTCGACTATCCTGGCCAGCGACGCTGCCGTAACCTCTCGCTGACCCCACCCATGCCCCAACGCCCCCTCAATTACGACACGTTGATGCAGAGCACCCGCCGTCACTTCCTCGGCACCTCCGCGCTCGGCCTCGGCGCGATGGCAATGCGCGGTATCGTTGGCGAAGGCATGGCGGCCGCTCAACCTACTGGCACCCACTTCCCCGCTAAAGCCAAACGCATCATTTACCTTTTTCAGGCCGGCGGCCCATCACAATTAGAGACCTACGATAATAAGCCTCTCCTAAGAGCGTCTCACGGAAAACCGTTGCCTGACTCCGTCCGCAACGGCCAACGCCTCACGGGCATGAGTGGGTATCAGTCCGTCCTGCCCATCGCAGGCTCATTTGCCGAATTCAAAAAATACGGAAAATCCGGCGTCGAATATAGCGACCTCCTACCCTTCACCGGCGGAATGGCTGATGACATCTGCGTCATCCGCTCGATGCACACGGAGGCAATCAATCATGACCCGGCCATCACCTTCTTCTGCTCAGGCAGCCAGATTGCGGGCCGCCCCTCCATGGGCGCATGGGCCTCCTACGGCTTAGGCAGCATGAATGAAAATCTCCCAGCCTTCATCGTAATGGTGTCGACCGATTCGCAAAAAGATCAGCCGATTTACTCCCGCCTCTGGGGCTCTGGCTTCCTGCCCAGTGAACATCAAGGCGTGCAGTTCAAGTCGGGGAAGGAACCGGTACTTTACCTGACCAACCCTGATGGTACGTCTCCGCACGCCCGACGCGAGATGCTCGACGCCCTAGGCAAATTGAACGCTGATCAACGCGCCCACGAGCTCGACCCAGAAGTTGATGCTCGCTTGGCTCAAGCCGAAATGGCTTACCGCATGCAGACGAGCGTACCAGAAGTCGCCGACCTTACCAAGGAGTCCGCCGCCACGCTTGAGATGTACGGCCCGAGCGTCAAAACCCCGGGTTCGTTCGCGGCCAATTGCCTCCAAGCTCGCCGACTGATTGAGCGCGGCGTCCGCTTCATCCAACTCTTCCATCAAGGCTGGGATAACCACGGGGGCCTTCCTGGCGCCATCAAGCGTCAGTGCCAACAAACCGATCAAGCCTCGGCGGCCCTCCTCAAAGACTTGAAACAGCGTGGCCTCCTGGAAGACACCCTCGTGGTGTGGGGCGGTGAATTTGGTCGCACGACTTACTGCCAAGGCAAGATGTCCAAAGATAGCTACGGTCGCGACCACCATCCGCGTTGCTTCAGCACCTGGATGGCGGGTGGCGGTGTCAAAGGCGGACAGGCTTACGGTCAGACGGACGATTTCGGCTACAATATCATCAAGGACCCCGTGCATGTTCACGACATGCATGCCACCATGCTTCACTTGATGGGTGTCGACCACGAGCGAATGACCTTCAAGTTCCAAGGGCGCTACTACCGCCTCACTGATGTCGCCGGCCAGGTCGTCAAAGGCGTGGTTGCCTAAGGCTTACGCTTCTCCCATTGGTGTGCGCGATGTCTACCGCCGTGCCGGCCAACGATTCTGCCGTCCATTCGGCATCCTTCCGCTTCTACCTGGCGGCGATCGTACTCGGCACGCTCGCCATCCAAATTCAGAACGTGGCCATCGCTTGGCAGGTTTATCGCTTGACCAAAGACGAAGGCGGCAACGCTGCCTTGGCCCTCGGTGCCATCGGCCTTGCCGAGGTCATTCCCTTCGTGGGCGCGGTGCTGTTCGCCGGACACGTGGCGGATACCAATAATCGCCGCCGGATCGCTATCTACGCCCTGATTGTGATGATGCTGCTGGGGCTGTTACTCTTTCTGCCAGAGTTCCTCCCTGCACGCTGGGCCCAACTCACCGTCATTTACGGGGCAGTCATCCTCGGCGGTCTGGCCCGCAGTTTTCTTACCACGGCCCGACAGGCGATCATCGCAGAAATCTTGCCACGCGAACTCATCCCGAGCGGCGTCCGCTGGCGCAACACGCTCTTCGAACTCGCCTGCGTCATCGGCCCCGGCCTGGCCGGACTGATGGTCTGGCTCGGCGAGAAGAACGGCCTCGTCCATGCGGAGAACGTCGCGTACACCGCGATGACCATCTGCTTCGCCGCTTCGCTGGTACTCACCTTTGCTTTACGCACAACCCAGACCCTCCAGACACGCCAACCTGAACCCATCTTTGTTAGCCTCCGTCAGGGTATCGATTTCATGGTCAGCCAACGCATCATGCTCGGAGCCTTCACGATGGACCTCTTCGCCGTGCTCCTCGGAGGCGCCGTGGCCCTCCTGCCCATCTTCGCCGACATGCTGCACGTCGGGGCGTTCGGCTTCGGGATGCTCCGTGCGGCCTCGTCCGTCGGCGCCGTGATCATGTCACTCTATCTGATCATCCGCCCGCCCCTAAATAATGCGGGACAATCCCTCTATGGCTCGTTCGCTATTTTCGGACTCAGTACCATCGGCTTTGCCCTCTCAATCGCCCTCGCCACCGCCCTCGGCTTGAGCCTGCAGGCGGCCTTCGTCTTCTCTTTCATTTTTCTCTTCATCGCCGGGGCCGCCGATGCCGTGAATGTCATCATTCGACAGACCATCCTGCAGACGACGGTGCCACCGGAGATGATGGGTCGCGTCTCCGCCGTGACGGCTGTGTTCATCGGCTGTTCGAATGAACTTGGCATGGCCGAATCCGGCCTAGCCGCCCGACTCTTCGGCACCGTCAATTCCGTGGTCTTCGGCGGCCTCGCCACTTTTGGGGTCATGGGATTGACCCACTGGAAATTTCCCGAGATCTGGAAACTCAGGAAAATCGGGCAAGAACGGTCTAGGTAGCTGTCTTGGGCTTGTGTCAGGCTGGCCGTAGGGCAATAAGTAGACCTCCCCATGAGCCTACTCCGCCTACTCCCCTGCCTGCTGGCCATCTCCGCCCTCGCAGCTGACCCCAAGCCTGCCGAAAAGAAGCCCGACTACGACTCCCAGTATGTCCTCGGTCCGGATTCCCAGGAAAAGCCCAACGTCCCCAAGGGCAAGTTGACCGAGTACACCATGGAGGACTCAAAGACCTTCCCCGGCTACTCTCGCAAGTGGGCCGTCTACGTCCCGGCTCAATATGACGGCAAGAAGCCGGCCGCACTGATGGTTATCCAAGATGGCCTCAGCTACGCCAACCCCAAAGGCCAGTGGCGCGTGCCCGTCGTTTTCGACAACCTGATTGCCGCTGGCAAGATGCCCGTGACCATCGCCGTCTTCGTCAATCCTGGCTTCAGCGCCGACAAGAACAACGCCAAGGGCAAGGATGGCAAACCTCTGGGCAAATCCAATCGCTCCTTTGAGTATGATAACGTCACCGACCGCTACGTCACCTTCCTCCTCGAAGAACTCCTCCCCCTCGTCGAAGCCAAAGGACTCATCCTCTCCAAGGACCCTGCTTACCGCGGTATCGCTGGCGCCTCATCGGGTGGCATCTGTGCCTTCAACGCCGCTTGGCAGCGCCCCGATGCTTTCGGCAAGGTCTTCACGACCATCGGCAGCTTCACCAATATCCGCGGCGTGATCAGCCAGCGCGAACACGACAAGGACAGCTCTCGCCCCCTCGAAAAAGGCGGTAACCTCTTCCCGCAGATGGTCATGGACTCCCCCAAGAAGAACATCCGCATCTTCTCCCAGGATGGCTCGCATGACCTGACCAACGAGTTCGGCGTCTGGCCTGAGGCCAATCAGAAGATGGCCGATGCATGGAAGGCTAAAGGCTACGACTACCAGTTTGTTATGGGCGAAGGCACGCACAATGGCCGCCACGGCGCCCAACTGCTCCCTGAAGCCATGACCTGGCTCTGGCGCGACGTTCGCTGAGCCGATGCGACTCCAGTTCCTGCCACTTCTCGCCCTAGCCTGCTTAGTGCACGCTGAGCAGCCCGCCTTCCAGCCGATGCTGGATGCCAGATTATCGCAATGGGAGAAGTGGCTGGGGCCGGTGCATCGTGCTTACGAAGTTCCCGGCTATGTCCGCGGCGCCAAAGCCAAGGACGATCCTGTCTTAGGCCTGAATAACGACCCACTTAAGGTTTTCACGACCCGCCAACTCGATGGCGAAACGGTGCTCCATATTTCGGGTCAGGTTTTCGGCGCCCTCACGACGCTGGCTAAATATGACAACTTTCACCTGCGCACCGAACAGCGCTGGGGCGAACAACGCTGGGAACCCCGGACCAAAGCGGTGCGCGATAACGGCATCCTGATCTTCTGCGTTGGCAAACATGGTGCCCAGGGCGACTTCTGGATGCGCAGCCAAGAACT
>CALQLO010000052.1 GCA_943331445.1 Akkermansia muciniphila | reverse complement strand
GAAGGGGTTTCGTCCTGCCAAGGGCTGACGTAGTAGGGCTTCACGGGCTTTTCCGAATCGCGGAAAAACGTCACCGGCGCCATGTGCCCGCCGGTCCGCGTGATGGCCAGCTCGACTTCTTTGGTTGCGACCACGAAGCAGGGCTGAGCGTGGAAGGTGCGCAGCTCTGGCTCACCAGCCGCATTGCCTGCTGTCGTTGCTCCGATGAGGGACAGATTCATGAGTAGGGTGAGGGGTAGGTAGGCCTTGGGGCGTGGGGTCATGGGGCTAAGGGGTGTGGGCTTTAAATGGGCGGGCGATGCCAGTCGCTGCTTACTTCTTCGGCGCTGGTGCTGCCGGCTTGAGGGGGATGAAGGTGCGGGTCTGGGGCGAGCCCGGGAGTGCGGTCACCTTGAGGTCCTTGACGAGATAGCGGGCGCCGTTGAAGCCGCCGCCATTGAGGTAGAACGGGCCCATGGGGCGATTGAACGCCTCATCGGAGGCGGTGATGGTCACGCCGTCGATCGTCAGGGTGAACTTCGCACCATCGTGGATGCAGATGACATCATGCCAATCCTTGGTGAGGTCAGTCAGCTGGCCTTTGGCGAGGACTTCGCGCTTCAAGTCTTTGTAGGCGGGACGGATGAGCTCGAACTTTCCGCTGTCGGGCAGGAAGGTGAAGTCCATCGCATGGGCACCTGAATCGGCCGGCCAGGAGACGAAGAGGAAATTCTCCTTCGGATCGAGGAACTTCATCTTCCACTCCGCCTTGATCTGGTCAAAGGCGGTGAGGATTTTGATTGTAGCCGTATGCTTCTCGGTCGGCACTTGCTCGCCGAGCATCGCGCCGTCGGCGAACTTCCACGATCCATGGAAAAAGGCCAACCCTTGGGCGAGCGGCTCGTGGGCGCCGGTTTCGTGGATGATGACTCCCACGGGTTTCTCTTCGGCGAAGAGCGTGAGGTTGAGCAGGAGGAGGGGGATGTATTTAATCATGGAGGTAAGTAAAGGAGGGCTGGAGGGCAGATGATTGAGGTAGGGGCGCCACTGCGTGGCGTCCGCCTTGGGTAAATCTAAGGTTTAGCTTAGCGATTATATCTTGTGATATTGGTCAACGGACGCGACGCAGTGGCGCCCCTACCTCACGCAATAATCTCTTTTACGACGCTGCCATGCACATCGGTCAGGCGGAAGTCACGGCCTCCGAAGCGATAGGTGAGTTTCTCGTGGTCGATACCGAGCTGATTAAGGATGGTGGCCCAGAAATCATAAACGGTGAGCGGCTTATCAACGGCGTAGTAGCCAAGTTCGTCAGTCGCGCCGAAGGCCGTGCCGGATTTAAAGCCCCCACCGGCTACCCACAGGCTGAAGCCGTAGGGGTTGTGGTCGCGCCCATCGCTGCCCTGCGAGAACGGCGTACGGCCGAACTCGCCAGAGAAGATGATGATAGTGCTGTCGAGGAGGCCGCGCTGTTTGAGGTCTTTGAGCAAGGCCGCGATGGGCTGGTCGACCTGGTGGGCCATGGCTCCGTGGCCTTTCTCGATGGCGCCATGCTGATCCCACGGATTGGCCGCCCCGCCGGCACCGATGTTAGAGGTAAGGCAGCTGAGCTCGACGAAGCGGACACCTTTCTCGACGAGACGTCGGGCAAGCAGGGCCTGACGGGCGTAACTTGCCATCAAGGGGTCAGGTGAATCGATGCCATACATTTGCTTGGTGGCTTCGGATTCGCCGCTGATGTCGCAAACTTCCGGCACGGCGGCCTGCATGCGGTAGGCGGTTTCGTAGTTGCGGATGGCGGCCTCGACTTGAGGCTCGCGCGAACTTTCGGCGAATGCTTTATCCATTTCGCCAATGAAGCCGAGTCGACGTTTTTGATCAGCGTCGCCTTCCCCTGGTTTAATATTTGCCAAGGCTACTTTGCCGTCGGCTTTGATGATCGAGGCCTGATGTTGGCCCGGGAGATAGCCGTTGCTGAAGAGGCCGACGCCGCCGTGAGGCGTGACGGCGCCGCCACTTTGCAGCACGACGAAGCCGGGGAGGTTCTGATTCTCCGTTCCCAATCCGTAGTTCATCCACGCACCGGCACTGGGGTGGCCCATGAACGGGAAGCCCGTATGGAAGAAGTAATTTCCTTGGGCGTGTTCGCTGACCTTACTCGTCATCGACCGGACGATGGTGAGGTCGTCGGCGCAGCTAGCGATGTGCGGGAAGAGGTTCGTCATCTCGAGGCCGGACTGGCCGTAACGCTTGGCCTGCCAAGGGCTGCCGAAGATGTTGCCGTTATTGTTGAACATCGTTTTCTGGACGGGCACGGGCATGGGCTTGCCTTGCAGGCGGGCCAAGGCGGGCTTGGGGTCGAAGGAGTCAACGTGCGAGACGCCACCCGACATGTAGCAGAAGATGATGTTCTTGGCCTTAGCCTTGAGCGGGCGTTTGCCGGAGGATTCGGCGCCGAAGGCCGGCGACGAGAGGAGTCCAGATAAGGCGATGCCACCGAAGCCTAGGGAGCAACGGCGGAGAAGTTCGCGACGGGTGAGTGGGGACATGTTATTTAATATAAAGGAATTCCTTGAGGTTGAAAATGGACTGAGCGAGGTCCTGCCAAACCGCTGGCTGGTTGCCTGCATGGGTCTTCGCAAGGTCGGCTAGGTAGCGGCTGCAGGCTTGTTGCTCGCTCGGGGTCGCGGGGCGGCCAAGGGCTTGGATGAAGAGGGTATCGATTTTCAAGGCGTCACTTTGCTGGGCGTCCAGTCGGCGGGACCAGCTCTGGGCGCTCTCGATGATGAATGGGTCGTTGAGGAAGGTGAGCGACTGGGCGGGGACATTCGTGGCGTCACGACGGCCGAGCGTCGTGAAGGGCTTGGGGCCATCGAAGGTGGTGATGAGCGGGTTGAGTGCGTTACGGCGGACAAGCAGGTAAACGCTGCGTCGCGTTTGCTCGCGGGCTCCCGCCATGGCGTTGTCGCCCGGGCCGTACATCCGATCGCCCATTCGGCCAGCAAGCGTGATGAGCGTGTCGCGGAGGGGTTCGCCATCCATTCGGCGCACCCGCATGTGGGCAAGCAACTCGTTGGCGGGGTCCTTGGCTTGCGTGGCAGTCGAAGGGACGCTGTCACGTTGAAAGGCCTCGGTGAGCAGTAGGGAGCGCAGGGCACTCTTTACGGACCAGTTTTCTTGGATGAACTGTCGGGCAAGATGGTCCAGGAGTTCGGGGTGCGTCGGTTGATCTCCCAAGCGGCCGAAATTATCAACGGTGCCGACGAGCCCGCGGCCGAAGACATGGTGCCAGAGACGATTCACCATCACGCGGGAGGTGAGCGGGTTCTCCGGCGAGGCGAGTTTCTCGGCGAGTTCGAGGCGCCCGCTTTGCTGGGTCACGAAAGCCTTCGTGTCAAAGGCCTCGAGGTAGCGGCGGGGAATCATTGCAGCTGGCTTCTTGTTGTCGCCGCGGACGAAGAGGGGCTGATTGAAGCTATCGGCTTCGACTACGCCCGGCGCCCGGCGGAGTTCTGGAATAGTGGCTTCGAGTCGACGATATTCGGTGGTGATCTTCGCCGCTGCGGAGGTCGGGTTGGTCGGCAAGAGGTCAAACTTCACGAACGCATTCAGGAGATTCAACTGTGCTGGGGTGGCTTTACCTTTGCCCCAATCTTGGGCGGCGGCCTGCACGGCGGCGGTGAGATTGCGAATGTGGGTTTCGGCTGAAGTGGGAGCCGGAAATTCGGCCAAGGCCTCGGACAGCGTCGGACCAGCGGGAAGCTTAAGGGCAGGTTCGTTGTGGAAGACGACCTGTTGGAGGCCGAACCAGGCGCGGTTGCTGGCGCTTTTGTTTTTCGGATCCTGATTCGCCCGGCGCGTGATGTCGTCCGGGATGGTCAGTTCAATATAGGCATAGGAGCCGCGTCGATAGGCCGTGCTTAGGCGAATCCAGTGCGGTTGGTCGCCGGAGACTTCGGTCTGGGGGAAGATGCTCCCAGCGCCGCCTTGTCCGATGGGGTAGTTGTCCGTGATGAGTCGCAAGTGCGCGCCGCCGCCACCGAGGATGCGCACGCTGATGTAATCCGAATCCACCTTGAAGCGCGGAGAGGTGAGCATCGCGCTATGTTTGTTCGACAGAAGATTACCGTAGGTGCCGGCTGGTAGAAGGTTGCGGACAGGTTTGGCGCCTTCCGCTTCCACGATAAAATCTCCCGACTGATCGGCGGTGAAGCCGTTACCTTGACGGAACCAGGCGGTCGAATCTTTACCCGTCAGATCCCAGGTGTAGGTTACTTGGGTGGTGATCGGCTTAGTAACGGTGAGTTTTTTCCAGACAGTGGCGATTTGTCCTTGCGGGGCTTCCCGGAGTTTGGTCCACGCGTTCAATGGGTGATCGCGGTTGGTCGAGGCTTGTTCGAAAGAGGTGAGCGAATCCCCGTGTGCGGCCGATAGTCGCGCCAGTTCAGCCTTTACCGCAGTCAACTGTTGGCGGTAGTTGATGCGCTCGGTTTCTTCGGCTGGGGTAAGTTTGCGAGCGAGGTCCTGAATTTTTCCTCGGAAGATGCCAGCCCGGAAAGAAGCGCTGACCTGCTGGGCGGAAAGGGCCGAGGTGTAGAGCCGGGCTTCTTCGATTTCACCTTTCAAAAAGGCGCGGCCGCCGCCGGTGTGCCGACGTCCAAACAGGACGCGGGCCTTGCCGGCGCCGAATTCCCGAAGGGTGGCCTGCTCGCCGTCGGGGATGTAACTCGTGCCGTAGGGTTGGCCATTGCGGTAAAGCGTGATGCGGCTCGTGGCGTCCGTGACGAGGGCGAGGTGGATGAGCTCGTTGGGTTTGGCATTCTCCGCCGGCCCGCCGAAATCGCGCGTGCGCTTGCCGTTGTCGCTACCGGCCATCCACTGCTTGGGTTGGCGCTCGGCAAAGACCATGGAGTCAAAGACGCCCCCACCGAGGGTTTCGACGGTGACTACACCGCCGCCCGATTGATCAAGGGAGGGCAGGGCCACCCAGGCTTCCAAGGTCTTGGCGTTGAGGTCTTGGGCCAATGGAGCCGTACTCGCGAAGGCGGTCTCTCCGTTGAGAATAAGGCGACCATTCCGGATGACGGCGCCGCCTTCGAGCTTCACGGGCAGCTTGCCGGTCAGGTCTTTACCGTCCTGCTCAAAAGTCCACCACGATGCGGGTGTCGGTCCGTTGGAGACGGCGCCTGCTTGAAGGCGTGTACGGAATTCTAAGGAGGAGAGGGCTTCTTCCGCCGTCTGCTCTTTGTTTTTTAACGCGCGATATTCAGCGGCGGAGGCTTCGATGGAAGCGAGTTTGCCCGCCAGCGTTTGGGCAGCGGTCGACCATTCACTTGCCAAGGCTGAGCGCAGTTCGGATTTGGCGGCGATGAGTTCAGCACGGTTCTTGTTCAGTCGATCGGGGGAATCGATGGTGACTTGGGCGGGACGGGTGGAGGCGAAGATGCCGTAAAGGGCATAGAAGTCGGCCTGGCTAATGGCATCGAATTTATGATCGTGGCAACGGGCGCAGGAGACGGTGAGTCCGAGGAAGGTCTTGCTGACGACGTCGATCTGGTTGTCCACATTTTTGACCTGTTCGTCGGCGGTATCGAGCGGCTGGAAGCCGTGTTCGATGAGGCGGAAGTGGCCTGGGCCGATGACGGATTCGTTGACGCCTTCCTTGGCGTCCACGCGCGGTTTTTTCAAGAGGTCGCCCGCGAGTTGTTCGCGCACAAACTGATCGTAAGGCACATCCGTGTTGAACGCCCGAATTAGGTAGTCGCGAAAACGCCAAGCCTGATTGATTTCGGGGTCGCCCTCGCTGCCGTGGGAATCCGCGTAGCGCACTAAATCCATCCAGTGACGGGCAAAATGTTCACCATAACGCGGTGAGGCCAGCAGGCGGTCCACGACTTTGGTGAAAGCTTCCGACGAAGTGTCCGCCAGGAAGGCGTCGATCTCGGCGGGGGAGGGTGGCAGGCCCGTGAGCACGTAAGTCGCGCGGCGAAGTAAGGTGCGTTTATCGGCAGGCGCCGAAGGCTTAAGTCCAGCGGCGGCGATTTTTTGATCTAAGAAACGATCGATCGGGCTGGCGGCCTTGCCACTAGGCGCATCGGTGCGCATGAGGGGCTGGAAGCTCCACCAGTTTTTCCGGACCGTCAGCAGGTCGGACCAGGTGGCGGTCACGGATTCTTTTGGGGCACTGTTCCGCGGGTCGGGGGCCCCACGGTTTACCCATTCAGCGAAGTCCGCGATGATCTTGGCGTCGAGCTTCGGCCGTTTCTTCGGCATGTGTAAGTCCTCATGCTCATGGGAGATGGATTGGATGAGGAGGCTCTTCTTCGCATTGCCCGGGATGATGGAGGCGCCGTTTTCACCACCTTTCAGGAGGCCATCGCGAAAATCGACCCGCAGGTCGCCTTTCTGTTTCTTGGCGTCGTGGCACTCATAGCATTCCGCGACCAGCACGGGCCGGATCTTGGACTCGAAGAACTCTAAGTCCGCCGGTTTGAGGTCGGCGGCCGGCAACGCAGGTACGCCGAGTGCGAGAATGGCAAAGAGGCGACGCATTAGGAAAGGAAAGTGCGGGAGATGCGATGAGCCTGGGTGCGGATGAACTGACCGCGTTCAGCCATGGCAGCGGCGGGGAATCGACTGGAGGGGCCGGCGATGGTCACGGCACCGATGGCGTGGCCGTGCTGATCAAGGATGGGGGCGGCGACACAATAGATGCCATCGAAGTGCTCACCTTTGTCTAAGGCGTAACCCTGGGAGCGAATCCGTTCAATCTCCGTGGCCACGTCGCGCTTGGAGGTCATCGTTTTGTCGGTATGCTTCTCGAGCTTTAGTCGCGAGAGCACCGCGTCCTGTTCGGCGTCGGGGAGGAAAGCCAAGATGGCTTTGCCAGGCGCAGTGCAGTGCAATGGGGCGAGGGAGCCAAGGTCGACGATGTACTTGAACGGGTGCAGTGAGGCCAACTGGTCAAGAATCACGCACTGATCTTCGGCAAGACAGCAGAGCTGCGTGGTTTCGCCGGTCGTCTGAAGGATGGCCCGCATGGCATCCGCCGCGGCCGCGACTAAGTTGCGGGATTCCCCGCGCGGTTGTCCGAGTAGCAGGAGTTTACGCGTCAGGGTATAACGACGGCTAACTTCATCGCGGCGGAGGTAGCCGCTATCTTCGAGGGTGCCCGTGATGCGGTGGGCGGACGCTGGCGAGAGGTCGAGGGCGGCGGTGAGTTCGGAGAGCGTCAGGCCTTCGGGTCGATGGGCGAGCGTCTCCATCATGGCCAAGCCACGTTCGAGGGCGGGCACGCTGGAAGTACCCGTATCGGCGGCTACGGGCACCGAACGTTTAGCAAGGGGTGTTTTCATAGGTGGAAACTATTCCAACAATGGAATAGTTAGGGGCGGCTTGAGTCAAGCCGGGGTCGGTGGATTTTATGACCAGCCGCCGCGGGGCTTAGTTCCGACCGAACTCGGCTTATTTCTTCGCTGGGGTCGCCAGGCCAGCTAAGGCCACCTTTTCGAGCCAAGCGGCCACCTTGGGGTGCTCGGTGTCCGCAAAAGCATGACCGACGCCCGCCATCTCGCTGCCGAGGGAGGTCGCCCCCTTGGCCTTGAGTTCCTTGGGGAGCTGGCTGGTGGCCGGCTTATTGGAGCCCTTTTCGGAGCCCCAGCAGGCATAGGCAAATTTCCCGGTCAGATTAGGCAGGGACCCCTTGGAGGTGTACGGGGTGCCGCCGCCGTCCGCGAAGATGAAGATGCCAAAGTAGTCTGTGATGGGTGCCCCCGGAGCCCTGGCGCGTAGCATGCCGTCGATGGAGTGCCCGCCGTTGCTAAATCCCGCCACGATGGATTTCTTCTTATCAATGTTGGGAATCACCTTGGCGATCTCATCGAGCATGAAGCGATGGTAAGTCCAGATCTTGGGGAATTCGCCGACCATGTTGGCTTGGGCAGGATTATTGGCACCCTTGGGATAGGGGAGGCCCACGGTGATGAAATCGCCAGCGGGTAAAAAGGCTCCGCTGGGCGAGTTGCCGCCCTCGCCGCCGCCAAGCCAGACCACCAGCGGGTATTTCTTTTCAGCTTCGTAATTCTGCGGAAGGGTCAGGTTGCAAGCCGCCATCGCTCCATGGCGATCGACGGTGAGCTCCGGAAAATCAAATTTAAGCGATGCGCCCGGCATGACCTGCGCTTTGAGTTCGGTGCGTGGTACGCCTTTTTCGGCCGGTATCGCTGTCTTGTCTTCGCCTTTGGTGGTAGGCTTCTTGGCGATGGGGGGCTTGTCCGCTGCGAGCAAAGCGCCGCTTAAGACGAGTAAGAGGAAGAGGCGGCGGAGTTTCATACGGGGTTATTCGAGCACCTGAATGTGATTGATACTGATAAAGTTCTTATGATCCGTGAACTGGCGAATCAGTTTCTTTTGGGCGTCGACTTCGAAGATCTGGGCGGTGGCGCCGAGGTGGCCGTGGCCGAGCCAGTTCATCACGAGGGTATTACCGTTGGCGAGGCGCTCAACAGAGCTAGCGAGGAAGATGGGGTTGTCGGTGACCTCGTTGCGGCCGATGTTCCAGACGACCTTGCCGGCCTTGTCGTACTCCACGACGCCGTCACCTTCTCCGAGCGCCACGAGCCAGTTGCCGTTGGCGAGCTCGCGGACGTCATGGGGCTCGCCCTTCACGGAAAGATTGCGGAGGAGTTTGCCGTCGGTGGAAAGCTCCAGGATAGCGTGGTCACCCTTGGCGCTCACGAGGTAGCGTCCATCGGCTGTCTTGCGGCATCCGCGCATTTGTTCGTGGGCACGGATGATCGTCAGCGGGACTTTGATCTCCTTGGCAATCTTGCCGTCGCGACCAATCTCGAGGAGGCGTCCCGGGCCACATTCGACGACGAGCACGCGCCCGTCGGCCAGCGGCTGGCAGCCTTGAATTTCAACCTTCGCATCGGCGATGTATTCCCAGGCGACGGATTGGTCGGGTTTTACTTCCTTGGCACCATGGACGTGGCTGAAGAGCACATTGCCATTAGGCAGGAGCCAGGAGTCCTGTGGGCGTTCGGCAGGGGTCGACCATTCGACGCGGCCATCGGCGGCGACGATCGCGACCTTGTTCCCGACGTAATCGCTGACGAGTAGGCGACGGCCGAAGGGCTTGGGTTCGAGGCTGTTGACGGGACCTTGCGCGCGGTCGCCAAGGGCGTTG
>CALQLO010000051.1 GCA_943331445.1 Akkermansia muciniphila | reverse complement strand
GATCAACATCCGCACCTCTCTCGATATTCTATTCTCTCACCGCTCAACGGACGGCTGAGGACAGCCGTCCCTACCTCGCACAAAACGCCAACCGCCAACCGCTACCACCGGTAATGGGTAGGGGCAGCACCGCGTGCTGCCCTAGCCTGCCTCCAGGTAGGGCGGGTTGTCCCCAACCCGCCGTTGACCCGAACGGGAATAGGGTCTCTCACGAAGTGCGCACCTCCATCCGCGAACGGACGGCTGAGGACAGCCGTCCCTACCTAGCGAAAACGAAGATGAGGACAGCCGTGGTGGTGGCCCTACCTAAAGTTAGAGATAGATCCCCTGCCCCTCCGGCGGCCTTCAGCCGCCGGTCAGAATCCCGCGCCTTTGATCTTCGTCTTCACGCGCAAGAGCCGATCCTTGGACGTGATGTAGAGGGTGTGGCCGTCATTGCCCCAGGCGAGATTCGCGGTGGGCTGGCCGAGTAAAATCGAGCCGAGGAGTTTACCTTCAGGCGTAATGATGAGCACGCCACCGGGACCCGTGGTCCAAATGTTACCGTTGACGTCGAGCTTCATGCCATCGCAACCGCCCTGACGTTCCTTACCCTTTAACTTAGCGGCCAAGAAGACGTCGTGCAGATTCGAGCCATCGAGACCGCAGGCGGAGATGCGGGTGTTGGCATTATCGGAAATCGCAAGGTAGAGGAATTTCTGGTCGAGGCTTAGGGCGATGCCGTTGGGCCATTTGACCTCCTTGGTGACGAGGGAGACTTTGCCGTCGGTGGCCAATTTGTAGACGCCGTGATAAGGCGTTTCGGCCTTGTCACCCTTGCTGAGTCCGTAGGGTGGATCGGTGAAGTAGACGCTGCCGTCCTTGGCGATGCACAAGTCATTGGGACTACTGAATCGCTGACCGTCTTGATTCAACGTGGCGAGCGTCTGGAATTTTCCGTCGGCACCGAGGCGGGCGAGGCGCCGGGCACCGTGCTGACAAAGGACGAGGTTGCCCTTCGCATCAATGGTCAGGCCGTTGGAGCCTTGACGATCGGAAGCTTCATCCGTGCCGCTGGGCTGAAGAAAAATTGAAGCCTTCTCGTCGCCCTCTTTCCACTGGTAGGCGATATTCTTCGGGACATCGGAGAAGACGATGCGGTCCTTGAACCACACCGGACCTTCCGACCAAGTGAAGCCCGTTGCGAGCGTCTCAATCTTCGCATTCGTATCGAGCAACGCATCGAGTGCTGGATCAAGTTTCTCGATCGACTGCTTAGGGCCGTCGGCGGCGAAAGCGGCCACGGCGGTGAAGAGGAAGGCGGGGAGGAGTTTCATGACAGGGCTGGGGGTGAGTCAGGCTTAGGCAGAAGAGCGATGGGAGGCAAGAGGGTTGAGCGAAAAGGGACAGGGGCCATTGAGCCTATCTGCGTGCGGAACTCACTCGGCGAACGGACGGCTCGGAGAGCCGTCCCTACCCAAGGCCAGACTACTGGCGGCAGGTGCCAGCGTTTCCATTCAGCCCTCTGTCATCGACTCAGTCATCCGCCCTGCCCCTATTGTATCTCCTACTTCTTCTCTAATTTAATATAATCGAGGCCGAACATATTACCCGAGGCGGCGGATGGATTGGGGGCCAAGACCTTAACTTCGAAGCGATGTTCGCCGGCTTCGAGTTCGAAGCGCCCGGCATTCAGTTCGCCCGAGGTGACAACTTCCTCCGGATGATAAAAGTCGAACGGGCCGCCGGGGAGAGGCTTACCATCCAGCAGGAGTTCGAATTGACCATAGTCGCGGGCCTTGGTGCAGACGAACTTCAACTCGTAGGTGCCCTTCTCTTTAACCGGGAGCGCCAACACAAGGACATCGCCCACCTTGCCGCGGGTGAACCAGAGGTGATTATCACCACTCCAGCGACTCGCCTTGAAGCCGCCCATACCTTGCCCGCTCACCTGGCCGCCAGTCTTAGAGATCACCTTCATGGTTTCACCTTCGATGGCGCCGTCGATGCGCCAGACACCCGCCTGCACGGATGCGGCGGGCGGGCCATCCGGAGACTGCAAGTAAGCGACGAGGTTAATCGCCTGGGCTTGGGTGAGCGCATCAAGCAAACCCTCCGGCATCAGCGATACGGTGAGCATATCGCGCTTCTCGACCTCGCCCTTAGAGATTGTGAACTTGCTCCCGCCGGGCAGTACCACACGGAAAGACTGCGCATCCTCAAACTGCACGATGCCGCTGACGGTGGTGCCGTTCTTGAGTTTAAAGACATTCAGTTCATAGCCCTTCCCGATAACCGCATTCGGATCGAGGACGTTATCGAGCAGGTAATCGAGCTTGCCCAGATTCGAACCCGCAAGACCAGGTCCAACCTGATTGCCGATATAACCGAACGTGTGGCACAGCCCGCACGACTGGACGTAGAGCTCACGGCCAGCCTTATAATCGGCCTTGCGGAGCACGTCCGGCTTCAGAATCGCCTGCCACTTAGCCTTGTTCTTGGCGAAATCAGCCTTGGTCACATTAACGACTCCGACGACCTTGGCCAACAAGCCATCCACGGTCTTATCACCGAGAGATTTCAACTGGCGCACCACAATCGGACCGAGCAACACCCGGTCGATGCTGCCGGCGGCGGCCGCCTCCATCAGGCTACGCCCACCGACGACGGTGGCCGAGAGCGAGGAAATGGCATCCGCTTTTTCGGTCGGAGAAAATCCGGTGAACTTTGCCAGCACGCCCGCGGGAGATTGGTCATCCCCAATGGTGGCCAGCGATTGAAGAATCAGACGACGGAAATTGGCCGGAAGATTCTCACTCAGGGCGGACACCGCCACCGGTGCGGCGAGACGATCGCGGGAGGCCACGAGCACCGCAAGGGCACGCTGGCGAGCGGGCACGGAAGCCTTCACGTCGCCCAGTTGGGCACGGTAAAAAGCCCGGCTGGCGGCGTCGCCCGCGAGGGCGTCGAGTTCATTGACATTGGCCATCGCCTCCGGCGAAGCGTCCTGGCGGAGCGTCGCAGCGATTTCGGACCAGCCAGCGGGAGCCTTGAAAGCGCCCGCTTGGCGAACGCCGTCGACCACGCGACTGACGATCTTGGCCCGGCGGGCGGCGTCCGTCGACTTGATGGCAAGGGCGAGCACGCGACCGCGGGCCACTTCGTCACCCGCTAAACGGCGGTAGATATAATCCGTGACTACCTCGATTCTGGAGACGTCCGCGAGGGCGAGACCTTGATCCGCATCCGCCCCGACGAGTGGCTCGATACCATACCAGATGAGCAGCGGAATGTTATGATCCTTCGCGTCATCCGCGACGGCGATCAAGGATTTGGCGATGGCGGCGCGCTCCGAGAGCGGCAGGACGGAAAGCGCGGAAGCAAGCTCGCGGCGAACAACCGGGGACGCTTCCGACTGGGCGAGTTTCGCCAAGGCCGGCACGTTAGCCGTCCACTGCTGGGCGACCAGGCGCACCGCCCAAGCGCGGAGTGCCGGCTCGGCATCATTCAGCGCCATCGCCAGTGTAGCGTCATCCAGAAGGTTGGCGGATTGCAGCACCCAGAGGGCGCGCAGGCGGCGGACCGCCGGGCCGGCAGACGTCAGCGTGGTACGCAGTTGCGCGAGTGCTTCGGCGGCAAGCTTCGTGCCGGACAGGCCGCGCTCCGCGAGCACCTTGCGGGCCTGGCGGACGTAATATTCATTAGCGTCATCAAGGGCGAGACCGACGAGTTCGAGGTCAGGCAAGGCCGAGAGGTTGCGGGCACGCGAAGTCGGATTGCCGTAGCTCACCCGATAGATGCGACCGTTGGTGCGGTCCCAGATTTCCGTATTACCATTATGGCAGACCTGCTTATCGGTCCAGTCGCTCAAGTAGAGGGCACCATCCGGGCCGACCCGCTGGGAGACTGGAATGAAGTGGGCATCGTTACTGCGCAGGAAATCGTTGCCGTGGTGGCCGGCGTAGCCACTGCCTTCGGGCACGACTTGATCTGAGACCAAGCGGTGGCCATGGAGATTACCGAAGATCAACATCCCCTGATACTCGGCAGGGAAATTATCGCCGTTGTAGATTGCCAGGCCAGAGTGGGCGTGACCGCCGCCGACGCTGTCGGTGCTCTCCGGGATCTTGGAGACCACTGGCTGGTGGATGCGCGAGCCCGCATAGTGGGCGTGATCGGCAATCGTCTTAATATCGTCGTAGGTGAACGGATTGAAATGCTGGCCGGCCTGACGCTGATAACGGGCGCCGGGCAGAATGTGGTAAAGGTGCGGAATCACGCAGGCCGTATTGAAGAATTCGCCGCGGGCATCGAAATCCAGCCCCCACGGATTGCTCGTGCCTTCGGCGAACACCTCGAAGATCTGGCGAGTCGGATGGAAGCGCCAAACACCCGCATTAATTTTCACGCGCTTTTCGTCGGGCGCACCTGGGCGGCCGACGACGGAATGCGTGAAGACGCCGTGGTTACCATAGAGCCAGCCATCGGGCCCCCAGACGAAGCTGTTTAAAGTCTCGTGCGTATCATGTGAGCCCCAGCCATCGAGGAGGACGACTGGCTTACCCGCCTTGTCGTTGGCGTCCTTTGGAATGAACAAAAGTTCGGGTGCCGCACCGACCCAGACGCCGCCGTGACCGATTTCGATGCCTGAGACCAGATTGAGACCTTCTTTGAAAACCGTAACCTTGTCATAGGATCCGTCGTGCTTCGTGTCCTCCATAATCAGGATGCGATCAACACCCGTACCCTCAGGACGCTTCTTCGGGTAGGACAACCCTTCCACGACCCAGAGGCGGCCACGCTCGTCGAAGCACATCGCGATTGGCTGGACGACCTTCGGCTCGGCCGCGACCAACGAGACTTGGAAGCCTGGGGCAAGGGACATCGTCTTCATCGCCTCGGTCGGAGTCTGACCTGTCTTATAAGCGGAAGGCGCGACGTGCTCGGCAGGACCGGGAGGCACGGCAGCTTGAGCTAAGCCAAAGGAGACAATGAACGAAAGAATCGAACGCATGGGGTTGACCGCATAATTGGCCAGCGGCAGGCCGTTAGAAAGGAGATTCATTGGCGTTTAAACGCCATTTAGTGCGACTTTTTGACCTCCCGGGGCTTTCCGATTGGCAACCTTACGGGCGGGCGTATGTCCCAATCAATATCCCCATGAAGTTCCGCCTCACCCTTATCGCCCTCCTCGCCAGCACCATCGGCTCTTTCGCCGAAGAAGTGAAACTCGTCGAACAAAAGGACAAGCAGCAGATTGACGTCCTCGTCGACGGCAAGCCGTTCACTTCCTACGTCTACTGGTCGAACCAGAAGAAGCCCCTGCTCTCCCCGCTACGCACCTCGGAAGGCAACATCTTCACCCGCGGATTCCCGCTGGAAAAAGTCGCCGGCGAGCGCACCGACCACCCTCACCACATCTCCTCGTGGTTCAATTACGGGAACGTCAATGACTGCGATTTCTGGAACTCCCCACCCGAAGGCTTTACCCGCGACAGCAAGACCCCTTACGGAGCTGTCCGCCATAAGAGCATCAAGGCCATCAGCAGCGGCAAAGGTGCGGCCACCCTGGAAGTCTCTTCGGATTGGATTATGAACGACGGGTCCAAGATCCTCCAGCAGGATGAGACCCTCGTCTTCCGCGCCTCCAAGGACCTCCGCATCATCGACCGTATCATCACCCTCACAGCCCAGGATAAGGACGCCGTCTTCAAAGACTCCAAGGAAGGCGCCATCGCCATCCGCGTGACGCGCGCGCTCGAAGAGCCCTCCACCAAAAAGGAAGTCTTCACCGATGCCTCGGGCAAGCCCACCACCGTCGCCAAGCTCGACAACACCGGCGTCAACGGCATCTACCTGAGCAGCGAAGGCAAGGTCGGCGAAAAGGATAGCTGGAGCACGCGCGCCAAGTGGATGACCCTTTCCGGCAACGTGAAAGGCGAAGACGTGTGCGTCGGCATCTTTGACCACCCAAAGAACGTCACCTACCCCACCTACTGGCACAACCGCGGCTACGGCCTCTTCGCTGCCAATCCGTTCGGTGCCAAGGAATTCACTAAGGGCAAGACTACCCTCAATTTCACCATCGCCGCGGGCAAGTCGGAGACCTTCCGCTTCCGCATCCTGATCCACTCCGGCAAGCTCACCGCGGAGCAGACCGAAGCCCAGTACCAGCAGTTCCTGAAGGATGTGAAGTGAGCGCGTAAAACGCGCTCACAGGGCCAGGGACAGAGCTAGGGCTAGGGCTAGGGCTAGGGCTAGGGCTAGTTGGAATGGTGAAGGGGCCACCAGGCCACTTTTTTGTTTATGAATCTTAACAGGTGGTGGCGGCTGGCGGTTAGCGGATGGCGGTTGGAAATACCGACGAGCAAAAGGGAGACCGGAAACCGGACAGGATGCGGCGGACATAAGACACCCCAGCCAATCAT
Organism: Akkermansia muciniphila; assembly: GCA_943331445.1. GTDB lineage: Bacteria > Verrucomicrobiota > Verrucomicrobiia > Opitutales > UBA953 > UBA953. The sequence continues at coordinate 3,467 of CALQLO010000051.1, read as the reverse complement.
CCGGTCTCCGGTTTCCTTGAGCTTATCCTAACCGCCTGCCGCTAACCGCTACCACCCGTCACCGACCGAGTCTCGACATCCTCCCTTCCCTTGCCCGAAATAGGTGAACCGCCATGAAGACCCGTAAACTCGGCAACTCGCCCCTCTATCTCACGCCTGTCGGCCTGGGTACTTGGGCCATCGGCGGCGGCGACTGGAAGTTCGGCTGGGGCGCACAGGACGACGCCCTTTCCATCCGCACCATCCATGAAGCGATGGCCGTCGGCATCAACTGGATCGACACCGCGGCAGTCTACGGGCTCGGCCGCTCCGAGGAAGTCGTCGGCCGCGCTCTCAAGGAAATCAAAGTTAAGCCCATCATTTCCACGAAGTGCGAACGGTGTTGGGAAGCTGATGGCACGATTGTCCCTCGCCTCAAGCGTGCGAGCGTGAAGCAGGAGTGCGAAGACAGCCTCCGTCGCCTGCAAGTCGACGTCATCGACATGTATCAAATTCACTGGCCGCAGCCCGATGAAGACATCGAGGAAGGCTGGTCCGCCGTCGCCGAGCTCGTGAAGGAGGGCAAGGTGCGCTACGCTGGCGTCAGCAACTTCAGTGTCGCCCAGCTCGAGCGCATTCAGCCCATCCACCGCGTCACGTTCCTGCAGCCGCCTTATAGCATGCTCAATCGCAGCATCGAAGCCGAGCTGCTCCCCTACTGCGAAGCCAACGACATCGGCATCGTCTCCTACAGCCCGATGCAGAAGGGCCTGCTCAGCGGCAAGGTCACGAAAGAATGGGCCGAGGCCCTCCCGGCCGATGACCATCGTCGCGCTGATCCGCAGTTCAACGAGCCGCTACTCGCCAAGAATATCGCGCTCACGAAAGGCCTCGCCGAGATTGCCCATCGCTATGGCCGCAATTCCGCCGAACTCGCCATCGCTTGGGCGCTGCGCCAGCCGCGCGTGACCGCAGCGATTGTCGGTGCCCGCAAGCCGGGGCAGATCAAGGAGACCGTCTTCGGCGGAAAGTTTACAATCAAGCCAGACGACTTAGCCCGGATTGAGGAATTGCTGAAAATTCGCGGTTAAGAAGGCGATTATTCCGAAAACAGGAAGAACACTTAACCTTCCCTTAAGGTCAGATGGAGTATGATATCAGTCATCACTCCGATGCGCCCCCTGCCCTTCGCCCTATTGCTTACCACCCTCGGCTTCCATGCCGCGGTCGAAGCACATATCCCGCCCGTCGATCAGCAATACCGCACCCCATTCGCGGCGCCCGCGGTCGTCCCGCCTACCGCGCAATATTTTCTGACCAGCACTTACCTCGCCGCCGCCACTGGGAGTGCACCGCTCATCGCTGCACCGTTCCAAGTTTTCACCAAGAACGTTAACGTGCGCTGGGACGAGAGCACCCTGTACGTCGAAGTGAAAGGCCTGCCCGACCACCCGCTCATGGGCGGCATCAAATCTTGGCAGCAACAGGTACCGATTCCGCAGAACTACGTGGGCGCTTCCGCATGGCGGATCCCACTCAAGCCCGTGCCGGCCAAGGAACCCATGTCGGCCAAGACGCACTTCATGCGCGGCGCCATCGCGCTCGCCGCCAACGGCGTGCCGATTTTCAACGCCTTGAATAATCGCGGCGACGACGCCAAAGCTTTCGGCGAACTCGACAATTTCGGAGGCCATTGCGGCAAGGGTGATGATTACCATTACCACGACGCTCCTGTCTTCCTCGAAAAAGAACTCGGCAAGGGCAAGCCCATCGCCGTTGCCCTCGATGGCTATGCTATCTACGGCTTCAATGAGCCGGACGGCGCAGCGCCGGGTAAACTTGACGCGTTTGGTGGGCACGAAACCAAGGCGCTAGGTTATCACTACCACGCGCAGAAAAAATACCCTTACATCAATGGCGGCTTCCACGGCGAAGTCACCGAAGTCGATGGTCAGGTCGACCCGCAGCCTTCGGCTAGCCATGTCCGCCGCGAAGGCTCAGCCTACTCGCAGAGCCCGTTGCGCGGGGCGCTGATCAAGGATTTTACTTCGGACGGTAATAACTTCGCACTGAACTACACGCTTAACGGCAAGGCCCTGAGCGTGAAGTACAAGCTCAACGAGGATAAGACTTGGACCTTCATTTACTCGAAAGCCGACGGCTCGACGGAAACGGAAACCTATACGCCCAACGAACGCGGGCCGGGCGGCGGCAAGGGCAAGGGTGGCGAGAAAGGTAAAGGTAAGGGCGGCGAAAAAGGTAAGCGGCCGCCGCCAGCGGATGGCGGTGCAATCGTCCCCGTTGACCTAGAGGCAGCCGTCAACGCAGCCAATGAGCCCGAAGGCCCGCCGCCGGGAGAACCCAAGCGCGACGGACCTGGTGGCAAGAAAGGCAAGAAAGGCGGCAAGGGCGATAAACCTGGCATGATCAAGCCCACCATGGCCGACACCATTCAACTCAGCGTCTACGCCGACAACTGGTTCATCCTCTACATCAACGGCAAGCTCCGCGTCGTCGACCCCATCGACTACATGCCGCACAACGTCGTGAACGTCGATATCCTCCCGGAATACCCCATGACGATTGCCGTCATGGCCCGCGACAACGCGGACCCCAAGACTGGCCTCGAATACGGTGACCACATCGGAGACGGCGGCTTCATCCTAAAGTTTTCGGACGGCACCGTCACCAATGCGAAGTGGAAAGCGAAGAACTTCTTCAAAGGACCGCTCAACCGCGACACCAAGAATCCGACCGTGCAACACATCCCGGTGCCGGAAAACTGGTTTGCCACCGACTTTGACGACAGCAAGTGGGCCCAGGCGACGGAGTTCTCCGAAGAGCGTGTCGGCCCGAAGGAACATTTCTATAAGTTCAAAGACAACTTCACGGGCGCGAAGTTTATCTGGTCGGACGACCTCGACCTCGACAACACCGTGATCTTCCGCACCAAGGTCGAAGCCCCTGCCGGCTACAAACAGCGGTGGACCACGAAATCGGAATTCGATATCTCCAAGCCACCGGGACAGTGATAGCTCGAGGATCCGAGGGCAAGAGGACCCGAGGACTGGAGAAAAGTTGAGCCCCAACCGCTCTCACCTGTATTGGGTAGGGCGGGTTGTCCTCAACCCGCCGTTGACCAGATCGAGGATAGAATCTCTCACGAGGTGCGTAGCCCTCTGCGTGAACGGACGGCTGAGGACAGCCGTCCCACCCTGCGAAGGCGGAGCCTTCGAGGGGACACGTGGGCACGGTGACATGGGGGCAAGGGGCGTAACCGAGGACCTGAGGACACGAGGGCCAGAGGGAGGCAATCAAGGTAGGGCGTGCTCTGCCTTCTCGATGCCTTGGGTAGGGCGGGTTGTCCCCAACCCGCCGTTGACCCGATCGAGGATAGAATCTCTCACGAGGTGCGTAGCTCTCTCCGCGAACGGACGGCTGAGGACAGCCGTCCCTACCTACACCCCTACCTACACCCCTACCCCTGG
>CALQLO010000050.1 GCA_943331445.1 Akkermansia muciniphila | reverse complement strand
GCATGACCATTGTGGCCTGCGAAAAGGTGCCGGACCCAGAAGTTGAAATTCGCCGACTGGAGGTGGCCTTAGGGGCGACGCGCGAGGTTATCTCGAAGTTGCGCGATGATGTCGCGCGGAAGCTCAATGAATCGGAGGCTTCCATTTTTGACGCGCACCTGCTGGTCCTTGAGGATGTCGCCTTGATTGACGACGTCAGTAAGGAGATCCGCCGCAGCGGTTTCAACGTCGAGTTCTGTTTTCAGGAAGTGGCGCAGCGCTACATCGAGATTTTTGAAAAGATGGACGACGACTTCCTGCGCGAGCGGGCGTCGGATATCCGCGATGTCACGGGCCGCGTGCTCGATCAGTTGCTCGGCACGGAGCCAGAACGGGTGGGGCGGGCCGCTCAGTCTCATGTCGTCGCCGCTCGGGATTTAACGCCTTCTGACACCGCAGGCCTGCATGATGGCGGCGTCCTTGCTTTCGTCACCGAAGAAGGTGGCCGGACCAGTCACTCCGCCATCATGGCCCGATCCTTGGATGTCCCGGCGGTCGTCGGCGTCAAAGGGCTGATGGAAGCCGTGCAGGAAGGTGACATCGTGCTCGTCGACGGTGAATCCGGCCTAATTATTCTCAATCCAACGCCGGAGACGGTGGAGGGCTACCGGGATAAGGAGCAAGCCATCCGTAATCGTCGCGACCGGGTAATGCGCGAAGTGGCGCTACCCGACCTCACGAGTGATGGGGCGGCGTTTGAGCTCCTCGCCAATATCGGCGACCCCGCCGAGATGGAAGACGCCCTGGGGTATTGTGCTCGCGGCGTTGGGCTTTACCGCACCGAGAATCTCTATCTCCGCTTGGATTCTTGGCCTTCTGAAGAGGTTCAATATGAGGAATATGCCGCAGTTATTCGCCAGGCGCGCGGCCGCCCGGTGACCTTCCGGACCCTTGATTTGGGAGGTGATAAGCGTCTGGGTGACCTCGCCGATGAAGCGAATCCTTTCATGGGGTATCGGGCGGTGCGTTTGTGTTTGGAGCGGCCTGATGTATTCCGTCCGCAGCTTCGCGCCATCATCCGTTCGGCGGCGCTAGGTCCGGTGCAGGTGATGTTCCCGATGATTTCGGGCGTCGAGGAGTTGCGTCGCGCCAAAGAGATTTTCCGCGATGTCGAGACCGAGTTGGCCCGCGAGGGCATCCGCCCCGCCGCCCCCATTCGCCTTGGTGCGATGATTGAAATTCCGTCGGCTGCCGCCGTGGCCGATGAATTGGCGATCGAGTCTGATTTCTTCAGCGTCGGCACGAACGATCTGGTGCAGTACCTGCTGGCGGTGGATCGCGGTAATCAAAGGGTGGCCGCCCTTTATGATCCGTGTCACCCGGCGGTGATTCGCACCTTGATGCAGATCTTTCGGTCGGCCCAGCGTCGGGGTATCGCCGTCTCCGTCTGCGGTGAATTAGGCGGTGATCCCTTATGGGCTCCACTGTTGGTCGGTCTGGGGGTGCAAGAATTGAGCATGGCCCCGGCGGCTTTGGCGGAAGTGCGTTTCGTGCTCCGTCACTCGGCGTCGGTGGAGTTAAGCGCCCTTGCTGCAGCCGTCGTCTCGTCGGCCGACGCCACCAAGACGCGTCAATTGCTGCAGGACTTCGCCGCTGCTAAACTTAAACTTCGCTAATGTCCCAAGCCTCTCCTTCGGCCAACCCTCACGTGGCGGCGATGTCCGCTTATGTCCCCGGCGAACAGCCGCAGGGTGGGGGTTGGGTCAAACTCAACACCAATGAGAATCCTTACCCGCCGAGCTTACGCTCGCTGGAGGCGATCCGCTTGGCCTTGGTGAATGAAGGGGCCGCGCTGCGCCTCTATCCTTCGCCGGATTCGTCGCCTCTTCGCGAGGCGGCGGCGCGCTTTCATGACTTCGAGGCGGCACGCGTGGTCGCGGGAAATGGCTCGGACGATATTTTAAATCTGCTCATTCGTGCCTATGCCGGTCCGGGTCGCCCCGTTGGCATGCTGGATCCGAGCTACTCGCTTTATCCGGTCTTGGCGGCGGCCCAAGGGGCGGAAGTCATCCGTGTCCCGATCGCCGATGACTTCACGATCGACCCGGCGGCCATTGCGCGTTGCGGGGCTTCCGTATTTTTCCTGACGAATCCCAACGCCCCACTGGGTGTCTCCTTCACTCCTGCCGTCGTGCGAAAGGTGGCGGAAGTTTTCCCCGGACTACTCGTTGTGGATGAGGCCTATGCCTCCTTTGCCGAGGGGGATTGCGTCGCGCTCGCCCGTGAACTTCCGAATGTCGTGGTCACGCGAACGATGTCCAAGGCACATGCCTTGGCGGGACTGCGGGCAGGGTACGCCCTTTGTCCGGCCGCTGTCGCGGCCTTGCTGCATCGGGTGCGGGACAGCTATAATCTTGATCGGCTCGCCCAGGTCGCCGCCGCCGCGGCGTTGGATGACCGTGAGTGGCTGAATATTACCGTCGGCCAGATTCGGTCCACACGCGATCGGCTGATCGCTGGCTTGCGTCAGTTGGGGTGGATGGTGAATCCGGCCGCTGGCAATTTCGTCCTCGCTGCCCCAGTGTCAACGAGTCGGGCGGCGTCAGCGGAGACTTCCGAACATTGCTTCGAGTTCTTGAAGGCCCGGAAGATCCTCGTTCGACGTTTCCCGAATCATCGTCTCACGGAGAAGTCCTTGCGCATCTCTGTGGGTACGGAGCAGGAAACAGATGTGTTTCTGGCGGCTGTCGCGGTCTGGATGGAAGGGTGAGGTTGACAATCCCGTGTTCCGCGGGGATTTTTCGGGGATGAGCGCAGGAGTTCGTAAAGCTAGCATTCGTCGGGATACCGCCGAGACCAAGATCGCCCTAGAGGTGAATCTGGACGGCACGGGTGCATCCGAGATTTCCACCGGGGTCGCGTTTTTCGACCACATGCTCACGTTGCTTTCCCGCCACTCGATGGTCGACCTCAAGGTCAAGGCCACGGGCGACACCGACGTCGACTATCACCACACCGTGGAGGATGTCGGGATTGTCCTCGGGCAGGCCATTAAAGAAGCCCTGGGTGATAAGGCCGGCATTCGCCGCTATGGTTTCTTCATTCTGCCGATGGATGAGACGCTGGCCCGTTGTGTCATTGATCTCAGCAATCGCCCGATGATGGTCTATCAGGTCGAGATTACCAATTACATGGTGAAGGATTTCAATATTGCCCTGGTGCGTGAGTTCTTCCAAGGGGTGGCCAATTCGCTGGGCTGCAACCTACACCTGCGCCTCGAGTATGGCGATGAGCCGCACCACATCGCGGAAGCGCTCTTCAAGGCCTTCGCTCGCGCGTTGCGTGAAGCGGTGGAGAATGATCCTCGTCAGGGTGGTCGCGTGCCGAGCACCAAGGGTTCGCTGGCTTGACCGTGGAAACCGCCGGGACACCGCGTCGCCCTCGGGTGGCCGTCATCGATTATGGCATGGGCAACCTGCGCAGCGTAAGCCGCGCGATGGTCGCCGCGGGTGCGGATGCTTTTCTCGCGGCTTCGCCCAAGGAGGCCGAGAAGGCTGAGCTGGTGGTCTTCCCGGGTCAGGGTGCCATGGCCGATTGCATGGACTGTATCCGCCGGACGGATTTTGAATCCTTTCTCAAGCAGTGGATCGCCGCCGATCGTCCCTTCCTGGGGGTCTGCATGGGGCTGCAGGTGCTTTTCGAGCGATCCGAGGAGGCTGACCGCCCTGGCTTGGGCATTTTTCCTGGGGTCGTACAGCGCTTCCCTTCGCAGCCAGGCCTAAGGATTCCCCATATGGGCTGGAACGAGGCCATCTTCAAGCCGGGCAGCCCCCTGACGGAAGGCCTGAAGGCCGAAGGGGAGCCTTTCTATTTCGTGCATAGCTACCGGGTAGTGCAGACCGACCCCTCGCTAGTCTGGTGTGAGACCGACTATGCCGGGCGCTTTGTGAGCGGGGTGCGTAAGGGGAGGGTCTTTGCGACCCAGTTCCATCCTGAGAAAAGTCAGGTCAAAGGCTTGCAACTCTACCGCAATTTCCTGACTTTAGCCGTCCGCTGAGGCGAGTTTTGTCCTCTGGCGGTACCACCCCCGCATGAGCTCAAAAACCGCTACTCTCAAACTGGACGACAAGGAAATCGTCCTCCCCATCGTCGTCGGATCCGAAGGCGAACGTGGGGTCGATGTCCGCAAACTGCGCGACGACACCGGCTACATCACCTTTGACGATGGTTACGCCAATACCGGCGCCTGTGAATCCAAGGTCACCTTCATCGATGGCGAAAAGGGTATCCTTCGCTACCGCGGTTACGGCATCGAGGAACTGGCCGAGAAGTCCAACTTCATCGAGACGGCTTACTTACTGATTTACGGCGAGCTTCCGACCTCGACTCAACTCGTCGCCTTCAAGGCACGCATCCTGGATAACTCTCAGATTCACGAAGGCCTGCGCATCGCGCTCAGCGGTTTCCCTGGGAACGCCCACCCGATGGCCGTACTATCCGCCACACTGAATACGCTGGGTTGCTATTACCCTGAGCTCGGCACCAACGAGCGTACGCATGACTTGGCCAAATTTGACGAGACCGCTGCCGTCCTGATTTCCAAGGTGCGCACGCTCGCGGCACTCGCTCACCGCTCCAAGGAGGGCGAGCCGCCCGTCTACCCGAAGCCGGGTCTAGATTACTGCTCCAACTTCCTGCACCTCTTGTTCTCGCAGCCTAACGCCGATTATGCTGTTCACCCGGAAATCGCCCGTGCGCTTGATTTAATCCTGCTGTTGCACGCCGACCACGAGCAGAACTGCTCTACCTCGACTGTCCGCATGGTCGCTTCTGGCGGCGCCAATCTCTTCCCGTCCGTCTCCGCCGGTGTTTGTGCTCTCTGGGGTCCGTTGCATGGTGGTGCCAATCAAGCCGTCATCGAGATGCTTGAAGAGATTCACGCCTCGGGCGACGACGGTTCACGCTTCATCGCCGACGCTAAGGATAAGACCAAGAGCGTCCGCCTGATGGGCTTTGGTCACCGCGTTTACAAGAACTACGACCCGCGCGCCAAGATCATCAAGGCCCAGTGCGACAAGGTCCTCAAGGTGCTCGGCATCAATGACCCGCTCCTCGCCATCGCGATGCGCCTGGAGGAAGCCGCGCTCAACGACCCGTACTTCAAGCAGCGTAATCTCTACCCGAACGTCGACTTCTACTCGGGCATCATTCTGAAGGCTATCGGCATCCCTACGGAGATGTTTACGGTGATCTTCGCTATTGGTCGCATGCCGGGCTGGATTTCCCATTGGAAAGAAATTGCCGAGACCCCGAAGCAGAAGATTCATCGCCCGCGTCAGATTTACGTCGGGAACACCGAACGTGCCTACTCGCCGATTGCGCAGCGTGGTTAAAGGGATGCCGGCTTCGGCTGCTCGCCGCCTCTCCCGACTTTAATGTCCATCCCTCCTTTGCGCGTAGCCATCGTGGTGCCTGCCTTCCGCGAGGAAGCGCGCATCGCTGAAGTGGTGCTTGAGGCGAAGCGTTTCGTGGACACGGTCTTGGTCATCGACGACTGCTCGCCAGACGAGACGTCGGCCAGGGCACTGGCTGCGGGGGCGATGGTGATTCGTCATGAAGTGAACAAGGGTAAGGGGGCAGGCTTAAAGACCGCTTTCGCTCGGCTCGCTGAGTTGGGTTACACCCATGGCATCACCATGGACGGCGACGGTCAGCACGACGCCGAACAGATTCCGCTTTTCCTTAAAGCCATTGAGGAGCCGGGCGTCGCGCTCGTCGCGGGCAACCGTTTCTCTAATCCGAAGGGCATGCCCTTCGTACGTCGGATGGTAAATGCCTCCATGTCGTGGCTCATCAGCAATCTCTGTCGCTGCCACATCCCTGATTCCCAATGCGGGTATCGTGCCTTGGCGGTCGCCAATCCCGCCATCTTGGCCGCCAAGAGCGACCATTACGATTACGAGACCGAGGTCCTGCTGCTGACCGCTCGAGCGGGCGGAAGGATTACCAACGTACCAGTCCGGACCATCTACCAGGGGCAGCCCAGTAAGATTCGTCCAGTGCGAGATACGATTCGATTCTTTAAGCTCCTTTACCGGATCTGATTATTTAGCCGTCTTCGCGTTGATGCGGAAGACTGCCCGTCCGGGGGTGTCGCCGGTTTCTCCGAGCAGTTCGCAACGGCCACGCACCGAGGAGCCTTCACTCGTGTTCAGGAGTCGAAAATCGCGTTTTTCACCGATGCAAAGCAGTGATCCATGGGTGTCGGCGAATTCGCCTAATTGCTTCTCGATCGTGAGCTGCGGTAAGGGGTGGTAGGAGTAGAAGGGGTAGTAGGGGCGGAAGTTGCCTTTGCCATAGTCGGCCAAGAGTTTCTGGTCGGGTACGAAAATTGCGGCTGGGGTTTCGCCGAGGTAGAATTTCGCTGCCCGGCCGAGGAAGCTGCAGGTCACGAGTTTTTCGCCAGGTTTGCGTGCGGTGGCCGCAATTTTGCAAATCTCCCGGCTGCCTACGGTCCCTTCGAGCCGTGCTTCAATCCAGAAGAAGGCGGTGAAGACCAGGACAACGTTGAAGGCGGTGGAGATAGCCGCCCAGAGGAAGGCTTTACGGAATAGGGCAAAGAGGCCGGCGATGGTGAGCGGTATGCCCAGGGCAATGAGTTGAGGGAGGAATGGCAGTGAGTTCGGGTGGAACGTCGGCAGGTACCAGATGAGGGCGACGCCTTGCAGGAGCGTGAAGAATCCCACCGCCCAGCGTTCAATAGGGCCGAAGCCCTCGCGGATCCAGCGCTCAAGGGTGACGCCGGCCAGGAGTGCGACAGGGACGATGAGGAAGAAGATGTAGCTAGGCAGCTTGCTGGCTGCGATGGTCATGAAGATATAGGACGGAACGAGCCAGCAGATGACCATGGTGAGACCAGGTTGATCGCGGAAGCGTTGGCGGAAGTGAGCCGCGGTTTCCCAGAGCGCGGCGACGATGAGGGGAATCCACGGCAGCGAACCGCCGATGAGCATCTCAAGGTAGTAATACCAATGGTCATTACCCTTATGCTCGGCGTGGAAGAATCGGTCCCAGTTCTCGTGGATGAAGAAGGTGTCCCAGTAATAGGCCAAGCCAGTCGCCGGCGAGGTGGGGCCGGACTTATGAAGCATGAACATTGCGAGGTACCACGGTACCACGAGGAGGAGCCAGAGGGGCAAGCAGAGCGCCAGATGACGCCAGCTCCAAGGTGATTTCAGTCCACTCAGCCGAGCGTAGGCCACGCTCGCCATGGCGATGAAGAGCAGGCCTTGCGGGCCTTTAGTCAGCATCGAAAGGGCGGAGGCAATGGTCAGAGCCAGCAGCCAGCGAAGTCGCCGGGGTTCATCGTGGAACGCTCGCCAGAGGCAGTACATGCCTGCCGAGATAAAGAGGGTGTGGGAAAGGTCCGTCAGCATCAGGCGCGACATTACCACGAAGAGTGCGCCAGAGCCGACGACGACGGCGCCTAAGAAACCGGCAAGTGGGGTGAAGAGTTTCCGGCCAATGCCCCAAGTCAGGAAGACCACGAGGGTAGCGGCGAGTGCGCCAGGCACACGGGCGGCGAACTCGTTATCGCCGAAGACAATTTGAGCGAGGCAGGTTTCCCAGTAGAACAAAATCGGCTTTTCGAACTGGGGTTCGCCGAAGACGCGCGGGGTGATCCAATCGCCCGATTGCACCATCTCACGGCTCGTCAGGGCGTAGAAAGGTTCATCTGGATCAATGAGCCCGAGGCTGCCGAGGCGCCACCAGAAGAGGAACAGCACGAGGGCCGTCAGCACCATCGCTTGGAAGCGGGTTGAGTGCAGGAAGGCGGGGCCCGCGGGTGCGGGGCTGGAGGGTGCGCTCATGTTCAGGAAATTTGGACGAGGGTATAGCGTTCTTCGCGGCTGGCGAATTTGGAGAAACGTTCGCCGCTCAGGGCCATCTGGGTGTGGTGGCAGCGGATGGCATCCAGTTTAAGGGATCTTTCGGCATCGCTCAGTTCGAGTTGATCAGAGGCCAGGTGACGGCGCATCACCTTCTGAGACCAAGGGCGATGGATGAGGTAGGAGTAGACCAAGCAGTGGAGGCCTGTGGCGCGCACGGCGTCCAGTCCGTAGAGATGGGTGGCTTGGTGGTCTGGGTGGCGGTCGATTTCGGAAGGCACGATCACTAAGGTGGGCTTCCATTCACGCAGGAGCTTTTCAAAGGCGGGACGCGGCCCTGGTAGGTCTTCTTCCCAGAGGGCTAGGATGCCAGCGTCGGGCAGGCCGAGGGACTCTGCTTGGACTTGGCCGGCACCGAGTAACTGAAGGGCATGCTGGCCTTCGGCCCGGCGGCGAGCACCCCAGCGGGCACGTTCGGGGGCTTCAATGAACCAGCGCCGCTCGACGAAGCGTTGCGGCCAAGGATTGTTATCGCCGTCGGTGACGAAAATCACGCGGACTTCCGCTCCGGCGGCCAGGGCACGCTGGATGAGTCCCCCCGTGCCTAGGGATTCATCGTCAGGGTGAGGGGCGAGAATCGCGATGCGAGCGCCAGCACGAAGCACCTCGTTGAGCCGGACCGACGGTGCCGAGGGAGCCTCCATGTGGGGTCATCGATGTCCGTAACCCTTCCTGTAATCAAGCCTAAGCGGGCTATTGCGAGGTTCCCATTAAGCCGCGGCTTAAGTGGCTGCACGTTTCCGTTTGTCGCGCCCGCGTGAGGTGATGTGCGACGATTATGGCGACGAAGGCATCGCCTATTGGGGCAATTAGTCGGGAGTTAGGTCTGATGCTAAATCCATCGTCAGGTCCGGTGCGTATTTTAAACATATTTTACATTTTTATTCCTATTTATTGGGCTTTTGGTTTGAAAACAGCTCGGGGGGGGGGGCATAAATATGGGTATGGAAATGCGCTCAGGTTTGCTTGCCGCTTTGGTCTTCATGTTCGCTTCGCCTGGGGTGGATGCCGCGAGCGAACTCAGGCAGCCCGTCGTCTTATTGCCTCGCGAAGCGAAGCTTTCTCCAGGGCTGTCGACTTTTGTTTCTTCGACTTTACCCGGTCCTTATATCGGAGGATGGATGGATAAGACTCGGTTCATCGATTTCGAACTTAAGGTCGAGCCGGGCAGGTATCGACTGGTTGCACGCATTATTCCTCAGGCGGGTGGCTATCTCTCGGCCAAGATCGATGAGGCTCAGGCGGTGAGAAGGTCAGTCTCCAAGATTCGCGAGGCGATGTATAGTCCGATGGAGATTAAGTTTGGGGAAATCGACATCCCAAAATCCGGCGCTCATCTTCGCTTTTTAGGTGATAATATTTCACCCCCGGGCCTCTGTCTTTTCTTTCAAGCAGAGCTCGTTTGGGTCGCACCTTCGACCGTCGCCGCTAAGGTTAAATCGCCGTTGCTATTGGCTGCTGAAAAGGAGCAGGCGGTCAAGGAGTTGGATGCGGCGAAGTCTTCGCAGGCTTTACTTGAGAGCCTAAAAGGGACGACATGGACCTTCTTTGTCATGAGCAATGACTTCACGGGTCAGGCTGTTCCCATGGTGTTCAGTGTCGACGGTCGGTTGAGCCTGTTTGGAGGCGCCAACAAAAATTATAAGGCCTTGGACGGTCGAACCCTCGACATTTTCTATGGTGCCCCTGGCGCGTATTCGCGACTTCGCTTCGCCGATGACCTGCGGAGCTTCAAGGCTGACGTGGAGGAAGGGATTCGCATGCCTCGCTCTGGGCGGCTTCAGGAGGTCCCTGGCTCTCCGACGGGCCGTACAGGTCAGCCACGGGTCGGTGCGAACCCGGCTGCGAGTGGGGTTGCCAAGTAATTGTTCTGCTTGGTGCGCAAAGGGGGAGGGCCGAACGTTTCCGTTCGGCCCTCCGTCTTTTGAGCCATACACTGTAAGCCGGATTCTGTCCTTGGGTGGCTCTCGCCGATCCCCTGCGCATTCATTTCTCTGACCTTGCGGACCCGCCTTGCGGCGGTGCGACAACCCGGAACCTTGGTGGGCTACCTCGAACGGTCCCTGTTCGTCTTGCACCGGATTGGGTTTACCTTGCCTCGTCGGTTACCCTTCGAGCGGTGGGCTCTTACCCCACCTTTTCACCCTTACCTCGTTCCTTGCGGAGGAGGCGGTATCTTCTCTGTGGCACTATCCGTC
>CALQLO010000049.1 GCA_943331445.1 Akkermansia muciniphila | reverse complement strand
GTCTCAAGGTAGGGGCGGCTAAGCCGCGAGGTGGAAGCGGTTGGCGGTTAGCGGTTGGGAATACAGAGAGGCAGCGGCAGAGAATAGGAGGTCGATTGAGGTGCGCATCTCCGTCCGCGAACGGACGGCTGGGGACAGCCGTCCCTACCTCGAGGCAGAGGCAGCTAGGGCAGCACGCGGTGCTGCCCCTACCCTCGAGACAGGCCGACGCGTCCCTACCCTTGCTTACTCGAAGCGGAGGGCGGTCTTGGGGAGCAGTGCCTTGACCTTGGCCTGGAGCTCGGGGCTCAGGGCCTTGGGGGTGGTGACAATGCGGAGCGACTTGAGGAAGGCGAAGGCTTGGAGCTGAGGGATGCGCTCGTCAGGCATGGGGAGGCCGCTGAACTCAAGGCTCTGGAGCTGGGTCATGCGGGCGACCTTCTGGAGATCAGCGTCGGTGAGGGCCTTGGAATTCGTGAGGGTGAGACGGTTGAGGGTCTTGATGTCCTTGATGATATCAAGGGCAGCGGAGGATTCGAAACCTTCACCGAGCTGGAGGTATTCCAAGGGCAGCGCGGTGATATTCTTCAAGGCCGCCGGGGTAGCACCATGGGCACCGAGCTCGAGGCCCTTGAGCTTAGTGAGCGTGGCGAGTGCCGGGGCACCAGCATCGGTAAAGCGGGCGTGGGCGAGGCTGATGCTCTCGAGGTTCGGCAGGTGGGCACAGAGCTGCTTGAGGCCTTCGTCATTGATGCTGCTGCCACGGTGGCTGACGCGCACGAGTTTGGTGAAGCCGTCAAACTGAGCATAGGCGGCACCCGTCATGGCCGTGCCGACGAAATTGAATTTCTCGAGATTCTTCAGGCCAGCGAAGGTCGCCATGCCAGCGTCGGTGAGCTTACCATTATTAGTGAAGCTGAGCGACTTGAGGTTGGTGAGCTTACCGAGCGGGGCGATCCACTCATCGTTCGCCTTGGTGGAAATGACGTTCAGGGATTCGAGCGTGGTGATGTGGCTGAGGTGCTCGAAGAAAGCGGCATCATACGGATCGACGGCACGGTGATCATGCGGACCGGCACCCGGGACGTTGAGGTCGACGAGCTTGAGGCTCTGGCCATCGGCCGTCTTTTCGACTTTGCCCTTCGCGCCTTCGACGATGCGTGTGACGGCTTCGACGTGCGAATCGAGCGCCAGGGAATGGGTGGTGAGGAGGGAGAGCAGCGCGAGGGCGGCGAGGGTTGTTTTCATGGGGTGTAGAAAGGGGGACTTACTTGGAAAGCTGACCTTGGCGCTGGAAGGCCTGCCAGTCAGCCGCAAAGGCTGGGTTTAAAAGCCAAGAGGAGGTATTCGGGGAAGCGATAAAGGGCGTCACGGGCAGGTTTTGATAGCCGCCAGGGGTGACCTTCCAATTCTGGCCCAACTGGCCCGTGGCGGGCGATAGGACGGTGAGTTTGACGGGGCCCTGGCGGGGATCGGCATCAGCCGGCACGCGGGCCGCGAAGCTGTGACGAAGGAAAGAGAAGACCAACGGCCAAGTCTTTTCGCCCGGGCCATGGCCGGTCTTGGGCTCCACGGCGTAACTCCAGAGTGCACCCTGTTTTTGGCGCATGGCTTCAACGACGCCCATATTCTGCTCCCGGGAGGGACGGGCGAAGAATGGATCGTCTTCGCCGAAGATGATCAAGCCCGGTACCTGCGCGGCCTTGGGCTGGTAGACTTGGAACGTCGTGCCGGGGCGCATCGAGACCCAGGCCCAGACGCGTGTGCCCTCGACGGCAGGATAAAGAGCGGAGAAGCCCGTGCCATTAGAATGGCCGTAAAGGAAGAGCGGGGCGCGGTTGAGTTCGGGGTGCTGGGCTTGCGCGGCAAAAGCGGCGAGACGCTCATCCAATAAACTGCGCGGCCAGAAACCGCGCTGCATGGGATTGCCGACGAACTTGAAAATTGCGAGGTGCAGCTCGCGGGCGAGCTTACGCAACTCAGGGTGCTTATAAAGGGTCTCGCCGCTACCATGGCCGGACATCACGACGATGCCCCGGAAGTTCGCGACCCCGTCTGGCAACCAAAGGTCGAATTTAACATCCTCCCGCTTCCCTTCCCCCTTGAGCTTCACGGCGTCGGCCCATTGGGCGTCCGTGAGAGGCCAGTCCCAGTGCTGCGAGACGACCTGCGCTGGCGAAGGTGTGCCCCACTTGGCTTCATCGAGGATGAGGCTGGCGGTGGCCTGGCCGCGCACGCTGGTGTTGACGCGAATCCAATCGAGGCAGTGGCATTCCGGTAGCGGAATCGTCTCGGTGATTTCAACGTCGGCAGCGGAGACCAGCGCGGCGACGAGCAAGAGGGAGAGGGCTAGGAGAGGCAGCGCTAGGCGTGTTCTTCGTTCTTGGTTCATTGTTTTTTGCAGCGGTCTCAAGGTGGGGACGACGGAGCCGCGAGGTGGAAGCGGTTGGCGGTTAGCGGTTGGGAATACAGACGAGGCAGCGGTAGAGAATAGGAAGTCGATCGAGGTTCGACTGTCTGTCCGCGAACGGACGGCTGAGGACAGCCGTCCCTACCTCGAGGCAGAGAGGCAGCGCTTCGGCTGGCGGGTGGCGGGAGAGGTAGGGGTGTGCGGGGATCATTCGCGGCCTTCAAATTTCTCTTCGCGGGGGAGTTCCTTGACCTTCCAGGAAGGCGGGAAGAAACGCACGATGCGCTTGGGCCGATAACCCTCGAGCATCATGTCGCACTTCACTTTGAGCTGATAACCGCAGTTACCGTATTCGAGGGGGATCTGCTTAAACTCCATGATGCCGGCGCCCTTGCGATCATTGACCGGATCGTAGGTCATGAGGCTATCGCGGGCCACGGCGAGGCCGCCCTTAGGCAGTGCACCCGGCAGAGGTTCTTTGCCTGGCACAATCGGAGCGGGGATAAACATTTCGTCGAACAACTTCGTATCGAAGCCGGCGAAGAAAGTCATCGTCACGGTCTCGTTGACGTCATCGACAGAGTTAATCCAGGCGGGGAAGCCGCGTTCACGGATGTAGAGGTGATGACGTGCAAGCTGGCGGGCGGTGGCCTGTTCGCGACTGGCATCATCAATCCAGAGATCGATGATGCGGCCCGGGCCGTAGAGCGTGACCCAGGTGAGATTGATCAAAATATTCTGGCCGGGCTGCAAGGCCTTCAAGCCGAGGATTTCATTACCCTTATAGACCGTCGTGCCATTGAGCAGGTCGAAGAACTTCGGTTTGCCCACCGGGGCGCCGTCTTGCTGCAAGGTCGCCGTCAGCACCATCTTCTCGAGATTCACTTCATCGATTTTCCACGTCTGCTTCAGGCGCTGATGATGCGAGAAATCGTCCTCAAGTTGGAAGCATCGGCGGAAATCACCCTCGGGCGTGCGCCGATTAAAGGCCGCCGGCGGGGGCATGTCTTTATCGTTGGCGGGCTTGAGGTAGAAGAGGCCGTGAAGGTGCGTGCCTTGGGGGATGTCCTGGAGCGCAGCGGGCGCGCCGCGATAGAAGATACTGCCGTAGGGCAGCATAAAGCCATCGATGCAGAGGTCCCAGACCCCACGGTCCTGGCTATCATTGCGGTCGACGCGGAGGTAGAAATGCCGCTCGAGGTGATCGATGTGCACGAGCTCGCCGGAGACCGCGTGGGCGGAGCCCTCGGGCGGGAAAGCGCCATCGACCAAGGCGTACCACTTCTTCGGCGAGGGCGCGTTAATGAACCCCTCGGCATCGGTGCGGTAAGCCGGGGCATCCGCGGCGGACACAGCGCCAGCGGACACGAGAAGGCAGAGAGAGGCGAACAGCGTGCGCATGGACGGGCAGAACGGACGGACTAAATCAGGCAACAAGCTGAGAAATCGGGCGCAAGCTGTCGGAGAATTCCTTCACCGGCACGTCGACGCGATTAAGCATCGTCAGCAAAAGATTGCTCAGGTGCGCATCGCTGTCGACTGGGCGGGAGCAGACGCGGTAGTGGCTGGTGGCGTCGGCGACGTTATACTTGCCGAGTTTCGGCAGGTTAAAGTCGACGTGCTGACCGTGATTGTAGCCGAGGCCACGTCCGCCGGCGAGGATCGTGGGCAGGTTGGCGTTACCGTGGCTGTGGCCGTAGGCCATCCCGCTGCCCCAGAGGACTTGCGTGGTATCGAGCAATGATTGCCCGTTCTCATTGTGCATCTTCAGCTGGTCGAGGAAGTAGCCGAGCTGGTCGACGAGGAACGTATCCGTCTGCGTCAGGCGGCGGAGCTGCTCCGGGTCGCCGTTGTGGTGGGAGAGACCGTGGCGGGTCTGGGAGATGCCGATGTCAGGGATCGCACCGCCGTTGCCTTCGCTGCAGATCATGCAAGAGATGACGCGGGTGGAGTCCGTGCGCAGGGCCATCACCATCAAATCGTAGAACAGACGGTGGTACTCGGCGACGACCGTCATGTTGAGTTTACGGCTGAGGCGGGCGGCCTCGGCGGTGGAAAGCTTCGGCTTCGGGATGTTGAGCCATTCATCGGCGCGGCGGGTGCGCTCTTCGACCTGGCGGACGGCCGTCAGGTATTCATCGAGCTTGGAGCGGTCTTCCGTGCCCAGCGAGCGGTTGAAGCTCTTGGCGTCGTCGGAGACGAGGTCGAGAATGCTCCCGCGGCGGCTGAGGCGGCGGCGGATGGTCTCCTTGCTGTCCTTCTCGACGCCGAAGAGCATATTGAAAATATTCTGCGTATTACGCTCGGCGGGAATTTGAATGCCGTCGCGCGACCAAGCCAGCGAGTTGCCTTCGATGGCCATCTCCAAGGAGGCGAAACGGGTCGAGGCACCCTGCACTTCCGCCATCAACTGGTCGACGGAGACGGAATTACGGAAAGCGCCGCCATCGGCGGGCACGTTGGCGCCCGTCAGCCAGACGCGTTCGCAGTTATGGTGCTTACCGAGCACCTGCGGGTGGTGCAGACCGCTGATCGGCGTCACATCGGCGCGGTGGCGTTCGAGGGCGGCGAGGGGCTTCGTGAATTCGAAGTCGCGGCCGGCCTTCTCGATCTGCCAGGTGAGCGTGTTGACCCCGTTCGGGATGTAGAGGAAGACGCTGCGCTTCGGCTTGGCCGCCGGCTTGGGGTCGGAAGGCAAGGCCGCCATGCAATCCAGCAACGGGAGGGCGATTGTGGCGCCGAGGCCGCGGAGCATCTGGCGACGGCTGATGCGCCACTTGTTAAGATTGAGGTTAGACATGAGAATGGGTGGGTGCGGGGTTTTGTTATAAATGATTAACGCTGGGCGAAGAGATCCGAGAGGACGAAGGCATCGACGATATCGCGGAGGCGGTAGTTCTTTTCCTTACTGACCTGGGCGAGGCGGGCGAGGGCTTCGCGGTCGGCAAACGTCGGGGCGCGGCGCAGGCCGTAGGTGGCGAGCTTCTCAATGAAGGCCAGATTGAAGGAATCGATTTTGTCGCCCAGCAAGGCCTTGAACTGTTCCGGGTTCTCATAAGCGCGGCCGTCTAGGAACTTGCCAGCTGGATTTACCTTCGGGTTGGCACCCTCCCCTTCAATGGTCTCCTCCGTGCGCCAGCGGCCGATGGCATCGAAGTTTTCGAAAGCTAAGCCGAGCGGGTCCATGCGGGCGTGACACGCCGCGCAGCGCGGGTCGTGGATATGGGCTTCCAGTTTCGTGCGGAGGGAGACTTTCGTGCCGGCGACGGCGTTCGTCGGGATGGGCTCGACGTTGGCGGGCGGGGGTGGCGGCACCTTACCGAGGATTGAGTCGGAAATCCAGACGCCGCGATGCACCGGGCGATGGCGCGTGCCATCGGACGTCAGCGAAAGAATGGCTGCTTGAGTGAGCAGGCCGCCGCGATGGCTATCGAGGGGGAGCGTAACGCGCTTGAAGTCATCGCGCGGTAGATCGCCTTCGGGCAGGCCGTAGAAGGTGGCCATGCGGGCGTTCATCATCGTCCAATCGGAGTTAATGAACTCGCGGAGCGTCAGGCCGCTCTGCAGGACCTCGCGGAAGAAAGCCTTCGTCTCACCGACCATACTCTTCTCCAGGTTAGCGTCGTAATCGGGGTAGAGCTTCTTGTCGGGCGGGAAGCGGCCCACCTTGCGGAGTTGCAGCCACTGATTGGCGAAGGAATCCGTAAAGCGCTGGGAGCGCGGGTCGGCGAGGAGGCGGGCCGTCTGGCGGCTGAGTTCGGTCTTATCGCGCAGCTTACCCTGTTCGGCGGCGGCGAGCAGCTCGTCGTCGGGCATCGTGCTCCAGAGGAAATACGAGAGACGCGTGGCGAGCTCCCAATCATTGAGCGTCTTGCGCTTGGCCTCCGGGTCACCCTCGGTGATGAACAGGAAACTCTTCGAGCAGAGGATGGAAAGCATGCCGACCTTGACCGCGTCGGGGAATTTCTCACCGGAAGCCAGTTCGGCCTTCACGATACCGACATAGCGCTCGATTTCCTGTTCGCTGACTGGGCGACGGAAAGCACGGCGGGCCATGCGGGTGAAACCCTCGCGGACCTGGGCGAGGTCGGTGGTGGGGGCCGGCATGTATTCCGCGCGGCGCTTCGCCACATCATCTTCAATGATCGGGCCGCGCCATGAAATCGTGTCGAGGATCAGGAACGAATAGCGGGGCTGCCCCTGCTCATCGGTCAACTTCACCTGCCAGGGAATGCGGCCTTCTTTGGTGCTAATGAAGGGCTTATTACCATGGCGCCCCGAGCGAGGGAGGTTGGACGGGCCAGGGATGTCGTTGATGACATCGATGCTGGGACGGCCCTTGGGCAGGTGGGCACGGAAGGTGACCGTGGTGGGCTTATCTTCGGCTGCGATGACGTCCTGCTCATGGAGCACGCGATCGAGCTTATTCTCGTAGACCAGCAGGCGGGGCGGGCGGGAACCCGGAGCGCGCAGACCGCTGAGCGTGTAGCTAATCTCGTAAACGCCGGGCTCGAGCACCATGGCGGGATTATTTTCGAGATTGGAATAGCGGAAAAGATCGCCCGGCCACATCTCGTTGCGGATCTTATCAAAGAGACCGCGCTCCTTCAGGATGGTGCGGTGCGGCTCGCTGATTTGCGATTCGACATAGGTCCGTTTCGTGCCGGACATCGGCGGGGTCTTTTTGACCGGGTAGGCCTCGTTGAGGACGAGCTCCGCGGCGGCGAGGTATTTCTCGATATTAGAAGGCGACAGCGTCATCACTGAGCCGAGGCGCTCGAAGCCATGCCACTCGGCGTCTTCGAGGAGACCTCCGGGATCAGCGGCATCGAACTGCACGCCGAGTAAATCGCGGATCGTGTTCACGTACTCATCGCGGGTGAGGCGATTGTAGTTCACCGGACCGCGGGCGGCGAGGCGGGCGGATTCACCTTCAAGGAGACGACCCGAAAGCCAGTCGACCACGTAGTTACTCTCTTCGGCGGAGGGGCGCTTCTTCTCTTTCTTCGGCGGCATTTCGCCAGAGCTGATGCGTTCGACAATCTCACGCCACTGCGACGTGTTTTCCATGCCAACCTTGCGGGAAAGATTATCGATGCGGAAATCGCTCTTATCGGACTTGCCGTCGTGGCACTTCAGGCAATTCGCCTCGAGGTAGCCTTGAACCTTGGACTCCCAGGCCGGGGCATCCGCGGCGACGAGACCCGTGGACAGCAAGGTGCAGACCACAGGGAAAAGGAATGACGTGAACGGGGGCTTCATTCAGAGCGGACAGTTTACCATGCCCCCCACCCTTTGCTAGACTAAGCGTCTCCCTTGATGGCACTATTATCTCAAATAGGGGTGTAATTCGTTCTTGGTTCTTGGTTCTTGGTTCCTGGTTCAATGTTTTGCAGCGGTCTCAAGGGTGGGACGGCGGAGCCGCGAGGTGGAAGCGGTTGGCGGTTAGCGGTTGGGAATACAGACGAGGCAGCGGTAGAGAATAGGAAGTCGATCGAGATGCGTGCGCCTGTCCGCGAACGGACGGCTGGGGACAGCCGTCCCTACCTGCGAAGGCGGAGCCTTCGAGGGGACACGTGGGCATGGTGACATGGGGGCACGGGGCGTAAGCGAGGGCCGCACGCCCCTACCCATGTTAGGCGGTAGCGGTTGGCGGTTGGAAATGCAGAGAGGCAGCTAGGGCAGCACGCGGTGCTGCCCCTACCTAGATACAGCGGATGCGATGTCATCGTATCCCTACCCTGCTTCGCAGCCGATTACCGATGCCAGCAGTTCCCCCACAGCAAGACGACAGGAAGGTCAGACACGTGTGAAAGGTATCAGCGGTTGGCGGTTAGCGGCTGGGAACACAACCGAGGCAGATCCAAGCTGCGCGAGATGAAGTCAGACCCCGTCGCGTTAGCCCCAAGGGTTAACTTTCAGTTTTTCGAGGCGGTGTCTGGGGATGCCGAGGATGCATTCACCGACCTTGAGACGGCTGAGCTCGGTCGCGAGTTGACTGCCGGGGGTCGCGAGCGGTTGGCCGAAATGATTAAGCGGCATCGGGCGATCGGAGGGAGCGGGCTGGGTGACATCCGTGGCGAGTAACGCCTGCGCCATCGCCTTGAGGCAGCGCTTGAAGAAGTGATAGAAGTCGATGTGCGCGTGGAAGAGCGCGAACAAATCATCATCGAGCGTACTGGGCGACTGACAGGTAACGATGAGCGTGAACCCCGATTGCACGGCGGTACGCAGCAGGATGCCAAACGTGGATAGCGCCGAGGACTGATGCGAGATGTCGACGACGAGATATCGTCGCGGACCGGGCGTAAGCGGGTGCTTCGTGAGCTCGTAATAAAGGGAGCGCAGCAAGAGGTCACACATCGCATCGCGACCGGGGCGGGCGCAGGCAAGCGTGGCCAACGCAGAAGACTGCAAGAGGTCCGGCGCGGGGGAGGCCGCATTCGGGCTCGAGACGCCGAAGGTCTCCTCGCCGTAGGCTTCGCGGCGGAGCCCAGGGATCTTGGCGCCGATGACATCGGCATAATCAATGACGAGCACCTGGGCACCTGAAGCGACCAGCCCGGGCAGGATGGCCTCGCGCAGGAGGTGGGATTTGCCGGCGCCAGCCGCACCTGAAATAAGTACATGCCCTGCCCCTATCACCGCTTGGGTGTGCTTCGGAGTCCAGACGGCGAGATTCATGAGGGCAGATGGGAGGGTAAAGCGGATAAGAAGGCAAGGGAGACGAATTGGAGCATGGAGTATCGGGTATAGGCAGCGAGCTACGCAGCGTCTGTCCGCGAACGGACGGCTGGGGACAGCCGTCCCTACCAGCGCGGCGGAGCCGCGAGGTGATAGCGGTTGGCGGGTGGGAGCGCAGGAGAGACAGGCGGACGCGTCGCCGACGCGTCCCTACCTAAAGACAGCGGATGCGATGTCATCGCATCCCTACCAACAAAAAGCCCCCGAAGAAGGGGGCTGATGGGGAGATTAGGACAGCACGTGGTGCTGTCCCTACCTTTTATTTAGCGGACGCGTTATAGATTTTGAGGTCGTCGAACTGGCCGGTGTGACCAGGAGCCTGGCCGGCGACGCCGAATTCGTAACGCGACTTAGTTTCGTGGGCGATGCCGGAAGACTTGAGGTAACCGACGGGCTTACCATCAAGGACGACGCGGATTTGGTCGGCGACGATTTCGACGACAAGATTCTGCCATTCGCCCGGCTTGACGTCGGCCGGGAAGGTGGCCGAACGACCGACCAGGAGTTTCTGACCTTCGGCCTTCGTGTCAGGATTGAGGAGTAAGGCGCGAATCTCGTTCTTCATGCCGCCATCTTTCTCATCGATGATCTGGACGGAGCCCTTCTTGGTCTTGGCGTCATAACGAACCTGCGCGCGGCAGATGTGGCCGTAGTGGCAACCCGTGTACTTGCGGTCATCGAGTTCGACGTCGACCATCGAGGCGCCATCAAGCTTGATGCGAACTTCGACCACCGAGTCCTTAGTCGGGACTTCGAGACCGTAAACGGCAGCGTGGGCAGTGATGACTCCCTTGCCGTCCTTGGTCGGCTCGTTCTTCAGGCGAGTCTGCACGCCGACGAGGGCGCCATCGGCGACCTTGAAAGTATCGACCACGCGCACCCAGCGCTTGTCGGGCGTGCCGGAGAAATCGTCGGAGAAGATCAGTTCGCCCTTCTTGGCGATGGAGTCAGCCGGAATCGCCGGGAGCTTGGGGGCGTCGGCGGCGAAAGCCGTGGCAACGAGGAGGAGCGGGAGGAGGGAGCGCATGTGTTTTAGGGGTAGGGGTAGGGATAGGGGTTGGGGTAGGCCCATCAAGGGGGAAGTGCTAGCATGGGGACACGGGGCAAACATGAGAGGCAGCGCTAGGCGTGTTCTTCGTTCTTGGTTCATTGTTTTTGCAGCGGTCTCAAGCTAGGGCGTGGCTAAGCCGCGAGGTGGAAGCGGTTGGCGGTTAGCGGTTGGGAATACAGAGAGGCAGCGGCAGAGAATAGGAGGTCGATTGAGGTG
>CALQLO010000048.1 GCA_943331445.1 Akkermansia muciniphila | reverse complement strand
GTCCCCAACCCGCCGTTGACCGAGGAGAGGTAATTAGGACAGCACGTGGTGCTGTCCCTACCTTAAAAACAAAAAGGCCGCCCGAATAGGCGGCCATTTTCAAATGCTGGTGCTCAGGTTTACTTGAGCAGCTCCTTGACCTTCGCTTCCATGGCGTCGGACCAGATCTGGTAGCCCTGGGCGTTCGGGTGCAGGAGGTCGGGCATGATGCTCTTGGGGAGCGTGCCGTCGGCCTCGAGGAACTTGGCGCCGACATCGAGGAAGAAGACCTTCTTGTCATCGGCGAAGCCTTTCACGATGGCATTGGTGGCTTCGTTCTGCTGGCGGAGCTTGTCCTCCTTGTTCGCGCCGCGCGGGAAGATGGCGAGGACGAGGATCTTGGCGTCCGGGCACTTCTGCTGGAGTTTGGCGAGGATGGCCTTGACGCCGTCGGCGGTCTGCTCGGCGGTGCACTGATAGACGGCGCCGTTAAGCTCCTTCTGGGCGCGACCCTGGTGACCGGTGTTATTGGTGCCGATCATCAGGACGATTTCCTTCGGCTTGAGGCCGTCGAAGTTACCATGCTCGAGGCGCCAGAGGACGTGCTCGGTGCGATCGCCGCCGATGCCGAAGTTGGCGGCCTTGAGCGGAGCCCAGGTCTTTTCCCAGACGGCCTTGCCCTTGCCCTCCCAACCGTGGGTGATGGAGTCTCCGAGGAAGACGAGCTGCGCTTCGCCCTGCTTCGAGATGACATTGAAGGATTCATGGCGCTTTTCCGTGCCAGGGTGGAGCACCGGCTGGATGGCGTAGTTCGTGTCAGCCGAAGCGGCGACGAGGGACGCCACGAGGGCGACGAGGGACGTGAGGCGGGTCTTCATAATGGGTAGGCGCACTCTGCCCTTCCCCCTTCGGCTGGCAAGCCAGAGTCAGGCAGGGCAAGTACGGCATAGGCATTGAAAGCTTTACCATTTACCTCTTGAACCTTGGTAGCACGCCACCCTCACCCCTTACCCATTCTATTTCACCATGAGCAAATCTCTCAAACTTTTCCTCGCCGCTGCCGTCCTGCTCTCCGCCGCCATAGTCGCCATCCTGCTAAGGAAAGAATCCAAGCCGACATGGGACGGAACGGCCATGCTGGCGCGCGCCGAGGCTTCGCTCGAGGGCCTGCCTGCGAAGGAAGCTGGTGAAATTCGCGCCCAGCTCGTGTCTTCGGGTCCGCAACGCTACGACGATCGCGCCAGCGCCTGGATCAAGATTTCTACCAAGGATGAACTTAAGCCGGCAGCGGATTACGCCACGGCGAGCCTACGCGCGATGGCCGAGACCGGCGACACCGAGGCGATGTACTTCCTCTATTTCTTGCTCAGTCAACGGCTCGCGACCGGGGACGAAGGCTTCCAGTGGTTGGAAAAATCGGCCAAGAGTGGCTACCCGCGAGCGGTCTTCGATGTGACTAAGCAGCAACTGAAAGGTCAGCCGGAGAAACTTCGCGCCGCGATTGAAGTTTTCTCGACACAGGACAACGACGCCGGCTTCCAGGCGTTACACTGGTTCGCCCATGGCTATGAAAAAGGAGAGGACGGACTCCCCCAAGACACGACCAAAGCCACCGAGTTTCGTGCACGGGCCAATGCACTCCTGAATAAGCTGAACCAGCAGCGCCAAGGGCAGAAGTAAGGACTTACTTCTCCTCCGGCAAGGCGTAGTAGGCCACCTCGGCGAAGAAGAATTCCGCCATGTTCAGCCGGGCGTAATCATAATGACTGACGGCCTTGAGCACCGCGGGGCGACCGTACACATCACCCGCCAAGGCAACGATGGCGGCACCGGCCAATGGATTCTTCATCCATGTGGATTCATAGTACTTACGCGTACCGGCTTTCTTCTTGTCGATGATCTCGGACAGGCGGCGGGCGTCTTCCTGGGTTTTCTGGGGAAACCAGGCGGCATAGACTTCTCGCCAAAGGGCATGGCCGTAGACCTTCTGATCGGCGTTGTCGAACTGAGCGTGCGTCTCGACAGCTGGCAGCGCGAACTTTGCGTTTATATCGAGTCCCTTGAGATAGGCGGCCTTAATGGAGCGGTCCGTCTCCACGGAAGCAAGCCAGGCTAGGCCGGCCTGAGTACCGACATAGATCCACAGCTGGCCCTTCTCGATATGCGAAATGAATGACAGGTCCCGCGGACAACCCAGTGCGCAGATCTCCCGCCGCGTCTCGGCGGACTTGGCCGGCTTCTCGGCGAGGGCCTTGCGATAACGTTCCAGCCAGACGGCGTCACCGGTCATCTCATGCGTGGCGCGAAGCAAATATAGGTAGCGCGCAGCATCACGAAAATGCTCGCCTTGGAAGCCACCGCGGAAATCTCCCTTGAAGGCGCCGTCGCACGGCACGCGCCAACCGGTCGACTCAAGCACGCCGGCGACCTCACGGACCTTGGCCACGAGGATAGCCCGTTCGGTTGAAGTCGGGATATCGCTCCGGAGGTACGCATGCATACCCAGGAACCATGGCTGCATCTGGTCGTCGGAGCTCAGCGGATAATGGCATTTGCCATCCGAGCCGACGCCACGGGCGACAAACCCCGGCACGTCCGACACGGAGGCGCACTTGAGGAGCCCTTGTGAAAGTTTGCGAGCCTGCTCGCGATCAGCGGCCGCACCCGAGCGACGTGCCCGTTCGACCATGGCGTTCAGATACATACCGGTGAACATCGGGCCATTCTCGATCGGGCTCCACCAGCCGATGGCGTTGGGCTTGCCTAGGCGGCAGTCTTCCGACGTCGGCAGTTCTCCGACGTAATCGCGCACGATGCCATGCTCGTCGACGAAGCGACGCCAGGTCTCGGCATGCGCCCTCTCAATCGCCCGGGCCGGCTCGATCGCTGCCGTGAGCTCCTTCACCACGGCATCGAACGCCGGCTTGGGCTTGCCCTGGCGGTCGAAGAGCAACGGGTGGTTCACCCGCTTCCACGGGAAGTCGTTCAGCCAGCTCTGGCCGTCGTGGAGGTTCCAGAACGAGACGCGGGCGATGACGTCGTCATACTTACGGAAGAGACGGAAGAGCTTCGCGTACTGCTCGGCCTGGCGGGCGAGGACCTCGGGCGGGCAGCCGTCGGCGTAAGGATTGATCTTCGCCATCTCGGCATGATGGGCGCCGCCGTCCGCCCACCAGCGGCTGCGCGGGATGACGTCGATGTCCAGTTCGCTGACCACGACCTTCATGCCGATGCCGCGCAGGGCGATCAGGGTCTTCTCCAGCGCCTCATACGGCACGCGGTCGATCTCGTAGTGCCCTTGGAGGCCGACGGCATGGACCGGCGCCTTGCGTGCCTTGAGCCGTGCCAGCAGCGCCAGCATCTTCTCCCGCTTGCCGTCGAGTTCGTTGTTATAGTCGTTGTAGATGAGCATGGCCGAGGGATCGGCCGCGTGGGCGTATTCGAAGGCCAGCGCGATGAAGTCCTCGCCCGCGGCCCGGGTCCAACCCGACTCACGCAACTCGGCCTTGCCGTCATCGAGCGCCTCATTGACCACGTCCCAGGTCGAGATCTTGCCCTTGTAGCGACCGACGACCGTATCGATGTACGACTTCATGCGGGCCAGCAGGACCTCCTTCGTGGCTGGGGCGGCGCCGTCCTGATAGAACCAGGCCGGCGTGCGGTCATCCTTCGCCCAGACCAGGCAATGACCTACAACCTTGAGATCCTTCGAGTTGGCAAAAGCCACGAACTTGTCCGCCTGCTCGAAATTCCAGGCCTTGTCCGCAGGACGAAGCGCCGCTGGCTTCATGCAATTCTCGGGCGTCACATGACTGAACTGCGACGTCAGCAACGGCCAGTCCGCCGGGCGATCCGGAATCCGGTCAGCCAGCCCTACCCCGGAAGCCCAAGGGGAAGCCTGCCGAAGCGTCTGGGCCGACCCGACGACCGCGGACATCAAGAGAGCGAGAAGGAAGAACGTCGCGCGAGGCATAGGGACAGTTAGGCGAACCCTGTGCGGAAAGTAAACCCCGCACCCATTACCCTAAACCTTGTCTGCAGACTTGGCACCCTTCGCCACCAACAACTTCGACTGCTCGATGCAGCTCAACAGTTCTTCGTAGGTAAACTTGCCGGGCATCATGCTTGCACAGCTGGCGATGCCGTTAGGATGGGTGTCAACGGCGGCTTTGAGTTCAAGCAACGCCTCGCAAACGGCGACGCAGGCCTGATGGTGATCAAAAGTTACTGAACTGCTCGGCGCGGGGTAGTTAGTCCTCGACCAGATGAGTTCATCCCCGCGACGTTCCACATTAAAGGCATGAGGAATCCGGGCGCTCGCGCAGCGACTTTCACCGCAATCGCAGGTGAAGTATTTCCGCGTTTCCGGCCCGCCCAGAATAGAGACCAGCCCGAGCGGACAGGACACACACGTCTCCGCCGTCAACTTCAAGCCATCGACCTTCACCAGTAGCGCGATTTCATCGTGGTGAACTTCGACCTTAAGCTTCAGCTCACTCGGTAGGCCCAATGCTCCACTTTTAACAATCAATGGGCGATAGGAAACCCCATCATCTGGGGCGGACGACATCCATCCACCCTGACGTGCATGGTCACAGTAGCCACTACTATTAAGATTTATAAAACAGGGCGAAACAAAGCCACCCGAGCTACTTTGTGCCCGCCGGCGGAGCACCCTGCCCTTTTTCCGCGGCCTTCACCCGCTCTTCGACCTTTTTCCGAATCTCGGCTTTGGCAGCATTCAAGCGCTCCGGCCAAGCGAACTTCGGAGCGGTCGTGGGATCATACCCAGCCATGTGACCCGTCAACCGCGTGGTGGGTTTCGTATACGTGAGTTCCGTTTCTCCGAACACCTCGCGACACATCGCAGCCAAGCCTGGGTCATATTCAATCAACTGACTGCGCAGGTGGACGTGGTTATGGTCGTGATCGTTGAATCGATTGTTATCGAACCAAGACTGGACCCCCTCCGCGAAGTATTCGTGGTGATTCGTCGCCGCATACTTTCCTTTCCAGAGTCCCTTGGCGATGGCGGCCGCATAAGTGGCCTTCAAGCGACCATCGAAAGTGGGGTCCACCTTCAGCATCCCGCGCAAATGGATATTATGGGCGAACTCGTGGATAAAGATATTCTCCGCTGCATAGGGGTCGCCCGGAAACGCCAGCATGTTCTCCTCCGCACATGAGCACACCGGGTCTGTCGCAGAACCCCCGAGGCCGCGGGCACGGGCATCCCAATAATCCTTCGGCTTAAACCCTGCATACTCCGGAATATCCGTCGTGAACTCGCGGTAGCCCATAATGATGACCCGTGAGCCATTCTTGATCATCGCAGCCCGGACGTCGGGGCGCTTGGCCAACATCAGGTCCGCCAGGTACGCCGTCTCCTTCAGCGCGTAGTCACTGACCGCCCCCGAGGAGACGATCGGCAGGCCGTGGGCGCTGATGTATTTTCGATAAAATGGAGCCAGCTTTAGTTCCGCCGGAGGCGCGGTCACCTCGCCGACCGGATCCGCGGCGAAGCCAGCGAGGGCTATCAAGCTGAGAAGCAGGGGTAATTTCATTTTAGGTATACTTAAGAAGTCGGAGGGGCACTCCGTAATGAATCATCGGCATTAGCAACGCTGTTATGATCTCCCTGTAATAAACCTCAACATGTTAACTTAAATGACCACCTGTAACCCTGAACCCCATACATCTTCCGTAAGTGGGTCAGGTTAAGACTATTCGTCAGAGACTGACTCCTAACGGAATGCAGAGAACATCAATCCCATGGCGGAAACTCCCCCCACTCCTTCGTTCCGGCATCTCTTCCGGAGGTGGTTACTATTCAGTATCTGCCTGCCCACCGGCATCCTGATCGTGGCCTTGAGTATCGCCGTCCCGTATTCGGAAAATGCGTTCTATGACAGTGCCAGTATTCCGCGGGCGTTGCGCGTCTGGCAAGTCCTCGAACAGCTGCCCTACGGCTTAGCCCTCGTCGCGTTCATCCTCAGCTTGATGCTGTGGAATCCCGGTGCCCATCACCGAGCCTGGTCCCGCATCATGCTGGCTTTCGGCAGCAGCCTTATCGTGACCTTGCTCACCCTGACGACCATGACCGTCCTGAAGAAAATCGGCGAAAGGTTGTTTTGAGGAATTGCGCCCACCAGGCACGACTGGCTGATCATCTGGGCACTGATCCCCATCGTTGACATAAGAAATCTTCAAAACTACCTTGGAGCCAGCAACCCAACCACGCCCCTGGTTGACCTCACCAATCGCCCCGCCCCACCGCCCGGCGACTATCCGTTGGTATTACCCACGCTCAATTTATGGACCCCCAAAATACCGATCGCAATCCCGCCACCGCCTCAGACGGCTCCGATAAGCATCACTTCCGTTTCCACCTTCCCCATCTGCACCTCGCCAATGTCTTCGGTGGCGATTGGTTTGCGTTGAAAGCGGAAGCCTTCGCCCGCTTCTTCGGCACGCCCTTCTTCCTCATCGCCCAGACGATCGTCGTGCTATTCTGGATCAGCCTGAACGTCTTCGGCGTCACCCAGTTTGACCTTTATCCTTTCATCCTCCTGAACCTCGCGTTCAGTCTTCAGGCCGCCTATGCCGCACCGCTCATCCTGCTGGCGCAGACCCGTCAGGCCGATCGCGACAAAGTGCACGCGGAGGCCGACGCCCAGCACCGGGAAGACCTCGCCAAGGCCAGCGAAGAAAGACAGATCCTCGCCGCCAAGGAAAACGCCGTGCTGGCCGAGTTGCTGAAACAGAACACCCAGCTCACCGAAATCACCCGGAAACTCACCGAGCGCATTGAAGCCCTCACCGAAGAGATGCACCGCAAAGTCATCGAAGGCGGCAAGTGAGCGCTGACCTGTAACGCTGACACTATTGCAGGCATACCTGCAAATACAGCACGGGGTCAGGCCGTACCCTGGTTCAGGGTGTAACTAAAAACGCCTGAAATACTCGAATCTAGTTACGCCTACGTTAGGGGTACGGCCTGACCCCATGGGCGATTGCATAACATGTCGATTTAATCATCTTAAATCGACATATCGACTTTGACATGTCGATTGGCAGTGGATTGCCTAAGTCATGGCCAACAAGCCCGTGAAAGGATGGAAACCAGAGGCGCCCTATAACGAGCTCCCTGCCCTACCCCCGTTGACGCCGTTGCAGACCCCGGCCGTCCTCAAGGCGACGATCCGAGCTCGCGTGGCTTTAGCCGAGCTTGATCGCCTAGCCGGCAAGCTACCCAATCCGGGCATCCTCGTGCGGACCCTCCCTCTGATGGAGGCGCGTTGCTCCTCCGAGATCGAGAACATCGTGACGACGGACGACATGCTCTTCCAACGAGCCGACCTGCCAAGCGAGTCCACGCCACCCATCGTGCGCGAGGCTAGCCGTCACGCCGAGGCATTGCTCGAAGCCTACCACGGGCTGAAGAAACTCCCGGTCTGCTCAAGGCTCGCCCAGCAGGTCTGCTCGCGGATCAAGGGACACCCCATGCCCATTCGCAAACTGCCCGGCACCGTCATCGCGAGCCGCAAGCAGGTCATGTACACTCCGCCGGTCGGCGAGTCCGTAATCCGCGGGCTCCTGGCCAATTGGGAGACCTACCTTCACTCCGACGACGACACGGATCCGCTCATCCGCATGGCTGTCGCGCATTATCAGTTCGAGGCCATCCACCCGTTCACGGACGGCAACGGTCGCACCGGCCGCATCCTCAACAGCCTTTACCTCACGGAAGCAGGCCTGCTTGAGCAGCCGATTCTCTACCTCAGCCGCTACATCCTTGCCCATCGATCAGATTATTACCGACTACTGAACGCCGTCACAAGCCACGAGGCCTGGGAAGAGTGGGTGCTCTATATCCTTAATGGTGTCGTCGAAGTCGCCACCTGGACCGCAGGCAAGGTGCGGGAAATCCACACCCTCTTGGAATCAACGCAGAAGCAAATCGTCAAGAAGTGCCCCGACCTACCCTTGGACGAGATCATGCGGGCCATCTTCGAGCAGCCCTACTGCCGGATTCGCCACCTCGTGGACACCGGCATCGCGAAGCGTGAAACCGCGTCGCTCTATCTCGTCCAGCTGACCAAGGCGGGCGTGCTCACCGAAATCAAGCAGGGGCGCGATAAACTCTTCCTTAATCACCGTCTCCTCCACCTACTGACCAACCCCGAAGGCTGACGATCGTAGACGTTTTGAAATGGTCATAGTTCTTGGTCATACCCGGACCGGCCCACTCAATCTTTGGTAGAGTTTTTGTTAACGTCAGGCCAATCAGACTCAGCCGAAGCCCCCTTTCAGGCCCGCTCCTGATACGCAAAGCACGTAAAGTCCGTTAGTTCGGATTTTGCGGCAAAAAGTGGCGGAGAGGATGGGATTCGAAGGAATGGCTCTCGTCTGTATGTCGTTGTACTTCAACAACCGAGAAACTTTGCGGACAGTTTGCGGACAAATTAACTGCCAACTCTGCTAATTTACCCGGCCGATTTTAGCGCGCAAGAATTATCACGCAGTGTCGACTACAACGCGTCAGATCACGAGGTAGGCATAAAGGGGCGAAGTTCATTTCCGAAGAATGTATGCTCACCTTTCAACACAGTGATTTCCTGCAAGCCATCGATTCCATCGTACAGACCACGCATTTTAAGATGATAATCTAACAACCTTCCATAAGCGCGTTTCAACTCCGCTTTGTCTGGACGAAATTCAAAAGGCACCCTGTCGCAAAGCCGGATAATGCCGTCTGCTGTAGTTTCGAAAACTAACCTGGGTTTCAACAGGCTAGCTGCGGATGTATAACGACAAAAAAGCTCCATTTGTTCAAAGCCACTTAATCTTCGACCGGCAAGACGACGGATTAAATCTCTGTGTAATTTAGCTGCATAAGTACCATCACAAGGCACAGAAATTAAACATAAGCCGTCCAATCTTATCATCAGCGAAAGCGGATCCATGTTTGTCATCAAATCAAATTCGGAATCTTCCTGCTCCGTGATGAGGATAGATCCGACAGCATCTGGATCTATCTGAAACCTAGAGATAGCCGTCCGCGCCAGACAACTTAGATGATGGATTTCGTTCCAGTCATAGAAACTGCCGAGCATGGGCGAACCTTGCTTACTCACGTCACGCTTCCACCTGAAGTCATGAATAGCCAGTTTAAGCAGAATAAATGCACTCCACTTGTGTGGGAGTTCATAATCATTATTAGCAAAAAGCTTAGCAAGATGAAGCAGTGACTTCTGTCGGCTCTTAGAGATTGGATCCTCAAACTCCCGCGCAAGCCTTCTATTGCAGCGCTTACAACAAGGAATTGTGAGCCTCGAATAGTTGATCTTTTGAGCGTTTGGCATCGTCATGGTAGAACGATGCAACCCAGCAACCCTTAGTAGCCATTGTGGTATTACATGCTCTCTGTCGAATTCGCTCTCAGCATCAGACCTAGATTTAGCACATAAAAAACAAGCTGAACCATTCGCACACTGCTCAACAAACACATCACCTCGAATGTATATGGCTTCTCCATCCAAATTTCGAATATAAGGCGGATCTTCCATGCGCCTATTAGTTATCTCTCATTCAAAATCTCGATGTAGCTCTGGTAGACGAAGACGCGGTTTCGAGCCTTGCCGGTCGTCTCGCGGAGGATGCCGTTGTCGACGAGTGCCTGGACGGCGCGGGTTGCAGCAGGGAAGTTGGTGCTCAAGGCAGCAGCGACGCCCTTGATGTCTAGGATGGGACGCTTGCGGAAACAGCCTAGGGCGCCGGCCGCCTTGCCGCCGGATCGGCCAAGCTTCTGGACCTTGGCTAGGTCCTCTTGGTAGCAGTCAGCGAGCTTCCGAGCCGTCAGGGATGCGGAATGGGCCGTCTCGGCTACCCCCTTGAGGAAGAAGTCGATCCAGGCCTCCCAGTCCCCCTCGGCACGCACCTTGTCGAGCAGGCGATAATACTCCGCCTTGTGGGCCTTAAGATAGAGGCTGAGGTAGAGCAGCGGACGTGAGAGCTTTCCGGACTGCTGGAGCAGCATCGCGATGATTAGGCGACCGATTCGTCCGTTACCGTCGAGGAAGGGGTGGATGGACTCGAACTGCACATGGGCGAGCGCCGCGCGGACGAGCGTGGGCATGCCGTCCTCGGCGTTGATAAACTTATCTAGATCGCCCATGCATGGCAGCACCTCGTGCGGAGGCGGCGGGACGTAGTGCGCCTGGCTGGGCCGCTGGCCGCCAATCCAGTTCTGGGATCGACGGAACTCGCCGGGCTCCTTCTCGGACCCCCTGCCCTTCGCCATCAACTTCTCGTGCATCTCGCGGATGAGACGACCGCTGAGGGGCATGTCTTTCAGCCGCACCATCCCGTGTTCCATCGCGGCGACGTAACTAGAGACCTCCTTCACGTCATCGATCGGTACCTGGAGGTCATCAAGTTCGAAGAGCATCAGGTCGGAGAGCGTAGACTGG
>CALQLO010000047.1 GCA_943331445.1 Akkermansia muciniphila | reverse complement strand
TTGAAAATCAGCGAGGCGTTATGTCCGCCAAAGCCCAGATTATTCGAAATTGCCACGTCCACCTTACGGGCCTTGGCGACGTTCGGCGTGTAGTCGAGGTCGCAGTCGGGGTCCGGATTTTCGTAATTAATCGTCGGCGGAATCATGCCCGTGTGGATGGCCATCACGCAGGCAGCAGCCTCGACGCCGCCGGCGGCACCGAGGAGGTGACCGGTCATCGACTTGGTCGAGGAAATCGAGATTTTAGGGGCGAGGTCGCCGAAGCAGCGCTTGATGGCGAGGGTCTCGCAACGGTCGTTGATCGGGGTCGAGGTGCCGTGGGCGTTGATGTAGCCGACTTCGGACTTCTCGATACCCGCTTCAGCGAGGGCACGATTCAGGCAGAGCGCGAGGCCCTTCCCTTCCTGGTCCTGACCGGTGATGTGATAGGCGTCGCAGGTGGCGCCGTAACCGGCGAGCTCGCAATAGATACGGGCGCCACGGGCCTGAGCGTGCTCAAGGGATTCGATGACGAGGACGCCCGAACCTTCACCCATAATAAAGCCGTCGCGCAGCTTATCGAACGGACGGGAGGCCTTCTCCGGCGTGTCGTTAAAGTCGGTCGACATCGCCTTCATGTTACAGAAGCCAGCGTAGCCGAGGCGCGTGATGGCGGCTTCGGAGCCACCGGAAAGCATGATGTCGGCGTGGCCGTCGCGGATATGGCGAAGGGCTTCGCCGAGGGCGTGAGAGCCGGAAGCGCAGGCCGAGACGACGCCGAAGTTGACGGACTTCGCCTGGAACTCGATGGCCACGACGCCAGAGGCGATGTTGGCGATGAGCGAGGGAATCGTGAACGGAGATACGCGAGAAGGCCCACGTTCGACCAGGATGCGGGCCTGATTTTCGATGGTCTCCATCCCGCCAATACCAGAACCGATGATCACGCCAAAGCGGTCTGAATCAATTTTGGTAACGTCAACGGAGGCATCCTGAATGGCCAGACGGGAAGCGGCGACAGCGTACTGGGTGTAGCGGTCGTTACGTTTCGCCTCTTTGGCGTCCATGTACTTGGCCGGGTCGAAATCGCGGATTTCGGCGCCAACCTTTGATGGGAAATCCGTCGGATCGAAACGTGTCACCCGCGAGATACCCGAACGCCCTTTAATCAAGGCATCCCAAAAGGTAGCATTGTCATGACCGAGTGACGTCACTGAGCCGATGCCCGTGACGACTACTCGGCGAGATTTGCGATCTGAGCTCAAGGGGGCGGGCCTGAAAATTCAGCCCGGGACGATTACTTGGTGGCGCTGGCCTTGATGTGCGCAATCGCATCACCGAGGGTCTTAATTCCGGCCGCTTTATCTTCGGGAATCGTGATTCCGAATTCGTCTTCAAAAGCCATGATGATCTCAACGAGGTCGAGAGAGTCAGCCTTCAGGTCGCCCTGGAAGCTGGCAGCATCGGTCAGCTGTTCGGGGGTGACTGAGAGCTGCTTGACGATGATGTCCTTGACGCGTTGTTCGATGTTTTCGGGCATAATAAAGGGGGTTTAAGTTGTTATCTGGGTGTCAGATAGGGAGGGTATCGTCAAGTTTAGAAAAACCGCTGAATCCAAGCCTGTAATGGCCCTCCCGGCTAAGAGCACATCCTACCAGAAAGCGAAGTCGAGCGTGCATCGATAATACCGATGCATCCCATCACCAAGCGCGCAGGGCAAGCCAACGCCCAAAGCCATCAAATCGCCATACCGCCATCCACCGAAAGAACCTGCCCGGTGATGTAGCCACCCTCCTCGGAGGCAAGATAGTCCACCATGGCCGCGATATCATTAACGCTACCGAAACGGCCCAGCGGGATTACGCCGAGAATCTTCTGCTTCACCTCTTCGGAAAGCTCACCGGTCATATCGGTAGTAATAAAACCAGGGGCGACGGCATTAGCGGTGATCGAACGCCCCGAAAGCTCGCGGGCGAGCGTCATCGTCAGGCCGTGCAGACCAGCTTTAGCGGCAGCGTAATTAGCCTGACCGGCATTACCCTGCACGCCGGTGACGGAGGAGATGCTAATAATACGTCCCCAGCGCTTCTTGGTCATCGGGCGCACGAGACCCTTGGTCCAGTAAAAGGCGGAAGAGAGATTGGTGGAAATCACGTCGTTCCAATCTTGGTCTGACATCGCCAT
Organism: Akkermansia muciniphila; assembly: GCA_943331445.1. Taxonomy (GTDB): domain Bacteria; phylum Verrucomicrobiota; class Verrucomicrobiia; order Opitutales; family UBA953; genus UBA953. The sequence goes on along the minus strand of CALQLO010000047.1, from coordinate 8,477 downwards.
GACCAGCTTGTCGCGGGTAATGCCCGCGTTATTAACGAGAATCTCCACGGCTCCAAACTCGGCATTGATTTGTTCGCAGGCCTTGGCGACCGCGGCGGCGTCAGAGACATCAACCTGGAAGGCCTTCGCTTTCTGCCCCTTGGCGACGATATCGTTGGCTACCTGGACGCAGGTATCGGACTTCGACACGCAGAGCACGGTGTGTCCGTGGGATGCGAGGCGTTCCGCGATGGCTTTACCGATGCCGCGACCGGCTCCGGTGACAAGGGCGACGCGAGGATTGTGCGTGAGATGCATCGGGCATTTTTGTGCAAGGAAACATCCATGCTGGCAAGTGGCTAATACCCCTGCGAATGCCCCCTGCCCTTCGGGCGAAGGTCAGTAGACGTCGCGCTGGTAGCGGCCGTCCTTCTTGAACTGCTTCACCCATTCCACGGCGGCCTCGGGTGTCAGGCCGCCCTGCTCGGCCACGATGGCATGAAGTGCGGCGTCAACGTCCTTGGCCATACGCTTGGCATCGCCACAAACGTAGAAATAGGCGCCCAGCTGAATCCACTTCCAGAGCTCGGCGGCATTCTCACGCATGCGGTCTTGCACATAGACCTTCGCCGCTTGATCGCGGGAAAACGCCGTATCGAGCCGGGTAAGTGCTCCCGATTGAAGGTGAGCGGCCCACTCGTCAGCATACAAGAAATCGTGGTCTTTCCGCTGATCGCCGAAGAAAAGCCAGTTTGGACCCTTGGCACCGCGGGTGGCGCGGTCCATCACGAAACTGCGGAACGGCGCGACGCCGGTCCCCGGGCCAACCATGATGACGGGGACATTATCGTCGGCCGGCAGGCCGAAGTGCGAATCCGCAACAAAGATCGGGAGGTCGGCCTCATGCATGCGAGCCCGGTCAGCGAGGTAGCTTGAGCAAACACCTTCGCGCTGGCGACCATTGGTCTCGTAACGGACGACCGCGACGGTGAGGTGAATTTCTTGCGGGTATTTCGAGGGAGCAGAAGAAATAGAATACAGACGAGGCATCAGCTTGCGCATGAGTTCGATGACTTCTTGGGCGGCGGGTCGGGCCGAAGGATGCTCAAGGAAAAGATCAAGGAATTCGCGTTGTTCCATCCAAGCCTTCTTCTTCTCCGGATCGACTTCCCCGATGGCGGCGGCGAGGCGTGCCTTGTCGGCGGCGTCCGTCGCGCGATCATGAAGGAGCTGGGCGAACTTATAGGTAGGTCCGTTGAGGGCAAGGCGGGTCGACAGGGCCTGGCGCAGTGCGACCGGAGAGACATCCTTCGGGATGGTCACCTGCTCGTCGCCCGTGAAGCCGGCGGCCTTAAGCAAGGCGGCTACGGAAGCAGGGTTATTGGTCGCGAAAACGCCGAGGCTGTCGCCGCACTTGTAGGACAACCCACTGCCCTCGAGGGATACCGAGAAATGCTGCGTGTCCTTCTGACTGGCAGGCGAACTCAGGCGGCGGCGGTCGACCAAGCGGGCTGGGAAAGGGTTATTCTTATCAAAAGGCGCGGGCATGGCGGAATCCATCGCAGGATGCCTACCTAGGTGCTGATGCAAACTTCTTTTCGGACCGGCCTACTTCCAGGCCTTAACCCAGTCGATATCCACGTCATCGGGCAACTGCTTCAGATTGAGGCTCGGGCGCTCGAATTCAGCGACCCGATGATAAACTGAAATTATCATCGGCTTCTTAAACTCTGCCCGATCCAACTTATGGACCTGCTTGCCATTGATGAACCAAACATAACTTTTCTCGGTCCAGAGCACCCCGTAGGTATTGAACTTCTTCGTCGCCTCGGTCGGTTTGAGAAATTGAGTCATCTTGCCCTCTGGCCGGTAATCATGAGTGCCAGCATCGTTAACGACCTTCGCCCATGGCATAATGGTGTCGGCACCCAAGCCCTCAAAACTGAGGTAAGTCATCGGGGACAATTTCTCGTCGATGGCGCCTGCCTTGAAATAAGCGGTGTGTCCCTTATAAGCCGGCATCCGAATGGAGGCCTCGAAATAGCCGTACATCTGTTCGAACTTACCGCGCGTATTGATGCCGTTATACTGGAGCATATCCGCGCCTTGAATCAGCGTGATGCGGAGCACTTTGCCGTCCTTCTCCTTACCACCCTTGACGATGGAGAAGGCCTCCGGCTTGCCAGATAGATTCCACTTCGTGTCATCGATCTTATCGGTCGTAAAATCGTCGGAGAAAACCAGCTTCTTCCCAGAGGTCGGATCGACCGCGAGGAGCGCCGCGGAACCCAGGAGCAGGAGGGATAGGCTGCGCATGCAAATTACTTCCAGACCTTGACCCAATCGATATCAATATCGTCGGGGAGCTGCTTGAGGTTAAGACTGGGGCGCTCCCATTCACCGATACTATGCGAGAGGCGCAGAATCATCGGCTTCTTGACCTCGGATTTATCAAACTTGAAAGACTGCTTTCCATTGACGTACCAAGTGATGGCTTTCTCGGTCCAAAGAATACCATAGGTGTTGAATTTCTTGGACGCCTCGCCGGCCTTAAGAAATTGCTTACCCGTGCCTTCGGGACGGTATTCGTGTTGGCCGTTATCATTTGTCTGGCGGGCCCAAGGCCAGGCCTTGTCATCGCCGACGCATTCCCAGAGGAAAATGGCGTTGGGAGTAGCCTTCTCATCCGTGGATGAGATCCGGAATCCACCCGTATGGCCCTTGTAGGCATTGGTGCGCATCGAAACCTCGAAATAGCCGTAAGCCTGCTCAAACTTACCGACCGTATCGATAGCGTTCCATTGGAGCATGTCGGAGCTCTGCTTTAAACCCAGGCGGAGCACCTTGTCCTTGCCGCCCTTGATCAACGTCAACACCTCACGATTGCCGCGCACATTCCATTTCGTCTCATCAATCGTGTCGCCATTAAAGTCGTCGGAGAAGACAAGCTTCTTACCGTTCGACGGATCGACGGCCAGCAACGATGCACAGAACAGGAGCGCGAGGTATTTCATGGAATTTTGTAGGCCTTGACCCAGTCGACCTGCAATGGCTCCGGACCCATCGCGGGATTCATGAAGTCTTTCAGCAGGCCGCCTTCGGGAAGGTTATGACCGAAAGCGATATGCATGGGCTCCTTGGGACTAGGGCGATCCATGCTTTGGACCTTACGACCATCGACAAAGAAGATATACGACTTGGTCGTCCACTGCAGCCCGTAGGTATGGAACTTCTTGTAGGACGCACCATTGACCATGGCGACCGGACTGGTCTTCGGCGTCATATTGTGACTCCCCGTCTCGTCGGCGAACCATAACGTGGTGTCGATCTTGTCGTTACCGCTGGTCGTGAAACTCATGGCCGCGGCAGGGATCTTACCCATGTCAGCGTTACGGACGGAGAAATCAGCCCAGCGTCCCTTGGTTTGAAGCATCCGAATGGAGGCTTCAAAATAACCCTGCATGGAATCAAATTTCCCATTGGTATTTACCGCAGACCCAGCCCAGAAGCCAGGCTTACCGCCGACGGCCGAAGTAATCTCCAGTGAAAGTTTTCCGTCCACTAATTTAACGGCACCGGAAGAATTCCATTTCTTGGGGTCGAGTTCCTTACCGTCAAAGTTCTCCTCCCAGATCGGCTTCAAGCCCATACTCGGTGCGGCGGAAAGCGCGGCGGCGGTGAGAACAAGTAAAAGGGCGAAGCGCATGACAGGGTAGTTAAAAGGTTAATATGAGACCGAAGACAGGCAAGCCCTACCCTATTGGTAGACCTTAACCCAATCGACCCGCATGGGCTCCGGACCCTTGGTCGGGTCGGGGAAATTCTTGGTGAAACCAGCCTCCCCGCCAACCGAATGGCCGAAACTGATAGCCATCGGCTTAGTCGTCGGTGGCTGGACCATCTTCTGCACCAAGCGGCCATCCACGTACCAGCGGTAATCAATTGCCGTCCAAGCGAAGCCAAACTTATGAAACTTCTTACTGTAAGAGTCCTTGGGGACGGGATTTTCGTTAGGACTAAGCGAGCGACCGCGCTCATCATTGACGATATAAAGGCCGAGACCGGCGCCATCACCACCACCGCCAAAATTCATCCGCGCCGCCGGCTTGCCCATGTCTTCATTACCGATAGAAAAACCGCCACTATGATCGCGGCTCTTAGTAAAGAGAATCGAGGCCTCGACGTAGCCGAAGCCGCCCGTCTTGAACTTACCGTTCGTGTTAACGCCCGATCCGCGCCAGAACATCGGCTTGTCCCCGGGCGTGGCTTCCAGTGAAAGCTGACCATCAACCACTTTGACGACTCCGTAAGCGTTCCACTTCTTAGGATCGAGCTCCTTGCCCTCGAAGTTATCCTCCCAGACCAACTTCATGGTCCCCTCAGGCGACGCATGCAGGCAGAGGGACCAGACGAGGAGAAGGAGAAGGCGCAGTGCGTTCACGTTCATAAGGGGTAAGGAAAAATTAAAAAGCCTCCCCCCTCAGAGCAAGCAGGATAACGCCTCCGGGCAGGCCTAATTCTCGAAAATCGAGTCGATTTCCTTGCGGGAAAGCGGGCGGCAATCACCCAGAGGCATCTTGCGCAACACCAAGCCGCCGACCTGGAAGCGACGCAGCACCTTTACATGGAAACCAAAGATCTCAAAGAGTCGGCGAATTTCGCGCTTACGCCCCTGATCGAGATGGATCTCCAAGTGTGCAGCGTTATCGGGATGCCGAATGACCTTCTTGAAGCGGAGGTGCTCACCCTCCTCCACGGCCCCCTTAAGCAACCGAGGGGTCAAGGTAGGGTCGTAATCCCGGTTAAGAATAATTTCGTAGCGTTTAATGACGCCACCAGAGGGGTGCATCACTTTGTTCGCCAACTCGCCATCGTTGGTCAGGATGAGGAGGCCTTCCGAATCCTTATCGAGTCGACCCACGCAGAACAGACGCAAGGCACCGTATTCCGGCGGCACCATGTCAAAAACCGTCTGACCACCGTGAGAGTCATCGTTGGTGCAAAGATAGCCGCGAGGCTTGTTCATCATCAGAACCACGGTACGCCCTAGCGGCTTCACGTGCTGCCCCTGGCAGATGACCGTGTCCACGGCCGGGTCGACGGGCTGTCCGGTCACGGCCAGCTTGCCATTGATCATCACCGACCCCGAGGCGACGAGGCGTTCGGCCTCACGCCGGGAGCAGACCCCCGCCTGAGCGAGGAACTTATGAATACGCATGGGTCCTTCGGCTGGCACGCCCTACGCATTGAGGCATTTACCCATGCAGGGCGAGACAATCAATCGGACGGAGGGGGACGGACTTTTCTCGCCCTCCACGGCCACCTTGTCCTACTGATGAGACATGCGCCTTATTGACGGAAACGCCATCGCCCAGCTGGTCCTCGCTGAAGTCAAGGAACGGGTCGCCAAACTCGCCCCGACTATCCCCCACGTCGCCTTTGTCCGCGTGGGTGACGATCCGGCATCGGTCTCCTATGTAACCAAGAAGCAGAAGACCGCCGCCGAGGTCGGCATGAAAGCCTCTCTCCAGCTTTTTCCCGAAACTGTCACCAAGGAGGAGCTCTTCGCCCACCTCGACGCCTTAAATGCCGACGCCTCGGTCCATGGCATCCTCATTCAGGCCCCCCTCCCTAAGCACCTGCCGGAAACTGAAGTCTTCAACCGGGTCTCGCCGGACAAAGATGTCGACGGCTTCGGCACGCAGAGTATCGGTCGCCTCGTCCAAGAACTGCCTGGAGCTTTCGCTGCCTGCACGCCTGCCGGGGTTATTGAGCTCCTTCGCCGCTCGGGCATCGAAACCGCCGGCAAGCACGCCGTCGTCGTCGGCCGCTCGCTCATCGTCGGCAAACCCGCCGCCGCCCTACTCCTCGCCAAAGGTTGCGACTGCACTGTCACCATCGCCCACTCGCGGACGAAGGATCTGCCGGGCATCGTCCGCCAGGCCGACATCATCGTCGCCGCAATTGGCAAGCCCCGGTTCATCACCGCTGACATGGTCAAACCCGGCGCCGTGATTATCGACGTCGGCATCAACCGTATCCCGGATGCGACCAAAAAGACCGGCTACCGCATCGTCGGCGATGTCGACTTCGACGCTGTCTCGCCGAAGTGCGAAGCCATCACGCCCGTCCCTGGCGGCGTGGGCCCGATGACCGTGGCGATGCTGATGAAGAACACGCTCGACGCCTGCGAGCGCGCCCAAGCTCGTGGCTAATCCTCCCCCGATTCCGCCGCCCGCGGCGGGTTACTGGTGGCGCACCTTCGCCTGTCTGGCTGATATCATTCCGTTGATGTTTCTCGGCTGGGCCTTGGCGGCATTACTTGCCAGCCCCGAGGAACTCGCCGCCCGCAAGCAAACCGAAGCCTGGACCCAGCGCCTGACGAATCAATATATGCACGCCCTGCAGACCAGTAGCCAAAGAGAATTGCAGGGAATCGTTGATGCGGCACTTCACCCCAAGAAGGAAGATTTAGATGCCGCGGAAATCTGGATCACCTTTCAAGGCACGATGACGTTCATGACAATGCTCGGCGCCCTGACGATGCAGGAATGGCTCATGAAAGGACGTACCATCGGTAAACTCATCTTCAGCCTCCGGACCATCCAACTCCCCATGGCGGAGCCACCCAGTTTCCTCTCCGCCCTACTTCGCTCCGCATGGAAGGCCGCTTTCTTCGCCTTACCGAATCCACTTTTCATGATTCTGGGCATCATCAATTTTCACGTCCCGCTTTTCCGTCGCGATAAGCGCGCCTGGCATGACCTCTGGAGCCGCTCCCAGGTCGTCGACGCCCGCCTACCCTAAGCCCATGCGCTACGCCCTGCTCGCTCTCGTCTTGGCGTCGAAACTCACTGCGGCTGATTTAATCGTCCCTCCCCTCACGGAAGGAGCCCCGCAACCAGGCAAGCGTGCCACCGTGATCACCGCGGAATACGTCGGCACCAAGGTCCATCACCTCATCGCCCTACCGGACGACTGGACGCCCGACTGGAAGGCCCGTGGTAAGCACTGGCCAGTCATCGCCGAATACACGGGCAACTATTACCCTGGCTCTGGCTCGACGGGACAAGCCGAAGGGGCGGCCCTCGGTTACGGTCTAACACGCGGGAAAGCAATCTGGGTCATCCTGCCCTATGTGGCCAAGGATCATCATCAGAACGAAATCACCTGGTGGGGCGACATCGACGCCACCGTAAGTTACGCCAAGACGAACATCCCGCGCATCTGCAACGAATTCGGCGGCAACGCCAACAAGGTCGTCCTCTGCGGATTCTCACGCGGTGCAATCGGTGTCTCGTTCCTCGGCTTGCACGACGAGGAGGTCGCAAAGCTCTGGTGCGGCCTATGGGCCCACGATCATTTCGATGGGGCCACCGAATGGAAAGGCACCGACTGGGGCTCACCGCTAGCACGCTACCGGCAGGAGGCTGCGGTCCGCCTGAAGCGATTACAAGGCCGACCCCTACTCGTCACTCAAGGCAGCGGTGCTGCCGCCGTGCGGCCGCTCCTAGCCGCACAGCTGAGCGCACCCAGCTGGACTTACGCCGATGTGGACATGCAGGCGCTCTACGGAAAGTTTCCCAATGAATCCGTAAAGCATCCGCACAACGACCGCTGGCTCCTGCGCGACTGCCCCCAGACGAACGCCGCGCGCGACTGGTTCGAAAGGGTGACGGCGTCGGACAAGCCCTCGAAGTAAGGCCTTCGCCAGCGGGCACAAAAAAGGCCCCGGGGTGAGCCGAGGCCTTGTCTGTTCGTTCAACCGAGGCTTAGCGACGGTCTGGGCGGTCGCCACGAGGGCGATCCATCGGCTTAGGGGCAGGAGCGTATTCGCGACCTTCCTTCTCAGCAATGGCGGCGCGGCGAGAGAGACGCACACGACCCTTGTCGTCGATGCCTACGCACTTGACGATAATTTCGTCGCCGAGCTTCACGATGTCTTCGACGCTGTTAACGCGGAAGTCAGCGAGTTCGGAGACGTGGACGAGCCCTTCCTGACCGGGGAGGCATTCGACGAAAGCGCCGAATTCCTTCACCGAACGGACGATGCCCTTGTACGTCTTGTTGATCTCGATCTGAGCCGAGAGGAGATTGACCTCGTTGACCGCGCGGGCGAGGGACTCGCCATCGGTTGCGAAGATCGTGACCCAACCGGAGTCGTCCTGATCGATGTCGAGCTGGCAACCGGTGTACTCCGTGATGCGCTTGATGTTCTTGCCGCCTGGGCCGATGAGTGCGCCGATCTTATCGGACGGAATCTTAATGCGGTGGGTGCGAGGGGCACAGGGCTTCAGCTCGGCACGGGTGGCTGGCATGGTCTTGGCCATGATGTCCAGGATCGCGTCGCGGGAGACCTTGTTCTGGGCGATGGCTTCCTTGGCGATGCTCATCGGGAGACCGTGGATCTTAAGGTCCAGCTGGAAGGCGGTGATGCCTTCGCGGGTGCCGCAGATCTTGAAGTCCATGTCGCCGTAGTGGTCTTCGGCGCCGATGAT
>CALQLO010000046.1 GCA_943331445.1 Akkermansia muciniphila | reverse complement strand
GAGAGGGTCTGAGGAGTTTTACCTAGTCAGCCATTGGACGGGAAAAGATTCGGAACTTCATGCTTCCGGACTTGTCGGCATCAGAAGTGTCGACACTTTAAACCTATGGCTTCACCCCACGCCAATCCCTCCCCTCGCGCCTCGAGGAGTAACCGCGCGACGACCGTGCACCTGCGTCTCCGCAAGGAGATCGTCAGCGGCCACTACCCGCAAGGCTCGGCACTGGCTGAACCCGTCCTCGCCGAGCACTTCCACACCAGCCGAGCACCCGTCCGGGAAGCCTTAATTGCCCTGGAGCGCGAAGGCCTCGTCAGCTTCGAGAAGACTGGCCGCACGCGCGTGCGCACCATTGAGGCTAAAGATATCCGCGAAATCATGGAAGCACGCGCTGCGCTCGAAAGCATGGCCGCCGGACTGGCCAATCGCAATTGGACGGCAGCAGACACCGCCCTCATCGCACGTAATATCGACGCACAAGCAAACGTTCAATCGCTCGCCGAACTCTCCCGTCTCGATATCGATCTACATCATCACGTCATGCTCCGCAGCGGCAACACCCGGCTACTGCAACTCTGGGAACCGCTCCGCTGGCAATATGAGGCCTACCTCGTCGAGATCTTTAAACGACAGGCCAAGGAAGACTATCGCCCCGAAACCGACACCATCCCCTCCCACCGCAAGTTACTCAAAGCACTCTCCTCCGGGACGCCGGCCGAAGCCACCCAAGTGATGATGGAACACGTTCTCTTTAATATGACCTGGGCAAATTAAATACGCATGCTTCGCTTCCACCCCATCACCGCCCTTCTGCTTGCACCGCTGGCCCTTCTGGCCGCGGGCGATGACGAATTATTTTTCGAGTCGAAGGTGCGCCCGTTGTTGATGAAGCGTTGTTACGAATGTCACTCCCTAGAGAAAAAGACCAAGGGCGGACTTGCCCTTGATTCTCGCACCGGCTGGCAGCATGGCGGCGACAATGGCCCGGCCATCGTCCCGGGCGACCTCGCCAAAAGCCTCGTCATCAAGGCCGTGCGCTACCTTGACGCCGACTTCGCCATGCCGCCCAAAAGCCGGCTGCCAGCGGACGAAGTGGCCATCCTTGAGGAATGGGTAAAGCGGGGCGCGCCCGATACACGCACCGGCGAAACCGCCCAGGCCGCCAAGCCCAAACGCACCATCGATCTCGCGGAAGGACGCAAGTTCTGGGCCTTCCAACCGGTCACGAATCCGGCCGCCCCAACCGTCAAAGACGCCACCTGGCCGAAGGATCCGATTGATCGCTTCCTTCTCGCAAAACAAGAAGCCCAAGGCCTCAAGCCCGCCGGCGACGCCGACCGCCACACCTGGATTCGGCGCGTCAGCCTCGACCTCACGGGACTCCCCGCCTCCGCCGAAGAGGTCGTTGCCTTTTCTAACGACAAGTCCGACGCAGCCTACGCCAAGGTCGTCGACCGCCTGCTCGCCTCGCCCGCCTACGGTGAACGCTGGGCGCGCCACTGGCTGGATCTCACGGGCTACGCTGACATGATTGGCACGTCCAACGAAGTCTTTGCGGAACACGCTTGGCGCTATCGTGATTACCTCATCCAGGCCTTCAACCAGGACAAGCCATTCGATCAGTTCATCAAGGAGCAGCTCGCCGGCGACCTGATGCCCTCTTCTTCACCGGAACAACGCGCCTCACAGCTCGTCGCCACGGGTTTCCTGATGGTCGGGGACCTCGAGATTGTTAATCCCGATAAAGCCAAGATGGAGACGGATCACATCGACACCCAGCTCATCAAGATTGGCGGGACGTTCCTCGGCATGACCATGGGGTGTGCTCGCTGCCACGATCACAAGTTCGACCCAATTGCCCTCGAAGACTACTACGGCATGGCCGGCATCTTACGCAGTTCCCCTTCCTCCGGGAAAATGACCGGGTTTGGCGTCTGGAGCACCATCCGCAGCATCCCGCTGCCGGAGACACCCGCACAACTCACGGCGCGGCAGAAAGCCGAGATGGACCACGCGGCCATGATCGCCGCACTCAAAGCCGAACAGGCTAAGTTATCCGAGGAAAATAAATCCATCGTCGCCAAACTCGATGTCATGGAGAAAGCCGCGAAGGCGAAGCCCGCCGCGCCTAACGATAAGCCGGCCACGGCAGCCGCCACGCCGTCACCTACCATTAAAGCTTCACCGGAAAAAGAGGTCCTGACCAAGAGGCGCGACGAGCTCACGGGCCTAATGAGACGGAAGACCGACGAAATCCAGCATGCCGAGTTCTTCAAATCGAAGGCACCGAAAGCCTTCGCCATGCAAGACGGCGAGAAGCCCGGCGACATGCCCATCTATGTGCGTGGCAATCCGTATGCCACCGCCGCCGTCGTGCCCCGCGGCGCCCTGCGCGTCGCTTCCTGGGATAAGTTCCCCGCCATCCCAGCTGGCCAAAGTGGTCGCCTCCAGCTTGCCGAATGGATCGCTAATCGTCGCAACCCGTTGACGGCCCGCGTCACAGTGAATCGCCTTTGGCAGAAGCTCTTCGGCGAAGGCCTCGTTCGGAGCGTCGACTATTTCGGCGAACGTGGCGAACGCCCTTCCCACCCCGAACTCCTTGACCATCTGGCGACCCGCTTCATGGCCGACGGCTGGTCGCAGAAGCGTTTCCTTCGTGGCCTCGTCCTCAGCCATGCCTACCGGCTCAGCAGTGCCAACCACGCCGAAGGCCTGCGTCTCGACCCCGAGAATCGCTTAGTCTGGCGCATGAACCGCCAACGTCTCGAAGCTGAAGCTATCCGCGATTCCCTCCTCAAAGTCAGCGGCGAACTCACCGCCATGTCCGGCGGCCCCGGATTAGTCCTCGAATACATCGAGAACGCCGCCGGGCTGACAGCCGCGGGGATCAACCCTCCGAACTACCATCACCGTAAAGCCCGGCCCGCCCAGGAGTTCGAGCGCACCATCTACCTGCCGGTGATGCGCAACGGTCCGACCTCCGCGGATAAGATTCGCAGCTTCTTCGACTTCGTGGACCCCGCCGGGGTCGCTGGCCAGCGCAACCAGACCGTGATGCCCACGCAGTCACTCTTCCTCCTGAACAATGAATTAGTCCGCAAGCGAGCGGCCGCCCTCTCGAAGCAGCTCATCGCTGCCCATAAGGATGAAAACGTGCGCCTCGAAGCGCTCTGGCTCCGGGCCTGGAATCGCCCCATCTCCAGCGACGAACGCGTGAGCGCCGCTAACTTCCTAAAAGAGATCACACCACTTCTGAAGACGCCGCGCGCACCCGAAGCCCTCGAAGCCGCTCGCTGGCAGGAACTCTGCCACAGCCTTCTGGCCTCTAACGCTTTCATTTACCGACTCTAAAGCCATACCCCATGCTTCCTCCTATCAGCCGACGTCAGATGCTGCAGCGCACCGCCTGTGGTTTCGGCGCCCTCGCCTTCCATAATCTCCTCCAAGCGGCCGGCACCCCGACTTCTCCCTACGCCAATGGCGCCGCCCCCACGGCCAAGCGCGTCATCTTCCTCTTCATGCAGGGCGGCCCCTCGCAGATCGACCTCTTCGACCCCAAGACTTTCATCAATGATCGCCACGGCAAGAGCATCGACTCCCCTCTCCGCAAAGAAGTCACCCAAGTTGGGACCGATAAATTTCTAGCGCTCGGCACGCAAGCACCCGTCCGACCTCGCGGTAAAAGCGGTATGATGATTTCGGACCTACTTCCCCATCTCGCAACGGTCGCTGATGACATCTGTCTACTGCGAGGCATGAACGCGGATAACCCGCAGCACGCGGGTGCGACCCAACAGTTCCACACGGGCACCTTCACCGAGGTCCGCCCCTCCATGGGCTCCTGGATTAGTTACGGACTCGGCACCGAGAACCAGAATCTTCCCAGCTTCGTTACCATCCACCCTCAAGGAATCCGCACCTATGATAACTCATTCCTGCCGGCCGCCCACCAAGGCACCAGCCTGACCGTGCCCGCCAGCGCCCAAAGCCTACCGATTGAGAATCTCGGAAATGTTTCGGAAAACGAGGCCATCCAACGCAAACGCCTAGACCTCATCCAGCGGATGAATCGTCAGTTGAAGAGCGACGTCCTCGGCGACGAGAGCATGGAAGGCATGATCAAGAGCATGGAACTGGCCTTCCGCATGCAGACGACTACCCCCGCAATTGTCGACCTGTCTAAGGAATCTAAGGCCACGCTCGACCTCTATGGCGTGGGCGGCAAAGACACTGATAAATTCGGTCGCGCCTGCCTCCTCGCCCGCAAGCTCAGCGAGTCCGGCGTGCGCTTCGTGCAGGTGAGCATCGGAGGGTGGGACCACCACGGCGATATCCGCGGCAACCTGCCTAAGCTCTGTGCCCAGACCGATCAACCGGTCGCCGCCCTCATCAAGGACCTGAAGTCCCGCGGGCTACTCGAGGACACCCTTGTACTCTGGAGTGGCGAATTCGGCCGCACCCCTTGGAGCCAGGACCTCAGCGGCAAATCCCCCATCGATAAGCACGGACGCGAGCACCAACCCGAAAGCTTCTGCTCCTGGATGGCCGGCGGCGGCATCAAGGGCGGCCTCACCTACGGCGAAAGCGACGAAATTGGCTACCGCACCGTCGACGGCAAAGTCCACGTGCACGACCTCCACGCTACCATCCTGCACCTGCTCGGCGTCGACCACCTGAAGCTCACCGCCCGCCACCTCGGCCGAGATTACCGCCTGACGGATGTCTACGGCGATGTCGTGAAAGAAATCCTCGCCTAATTCGCCGTGCGCTTCGTCGTTCCCGTTCTTTTCAGCTTCGCTGGCATTCTTGCCGCGGCGGATAAACCCGCCTTCCGTACCGACGCCGAAGGCCCTGCCGCCTTGAAAGTCGAGCGTGACGGCAAGCCGCTGAAATGGTTCCAGCCAGTCGATGGCGAATTCCCGCCGGAAGGTTCCGCCCATGCAATCTCTGGCGAGCTCATCCGCGTCGACCACTTAGAACGCCGCTTACAACTTCGCGTCGACCGCAATGACAGCCAGGATGCCAGCGTCCTCGATTTGCCGCTCGCGGCAACAATGCTACCTTATGGATCTATCTGGTACCACGGCGCACCCGCAGCCCTCCAAGACATCCCGCTCGGCACCCACCTGCATGGCTTGTTCTACCTCGCTAAGCCTGATGATAAATCGCCCCTGCCCGAAACCTCTTGGGAACGTAAAACCCCCGAATGGGAATTCCGTCGCTGTTTCCGGGTGGAAGATGATTTCACCTTCAACGCTCGCCAAAAGCAGCTTTGGAAAATCGAGAGCGTTGATCTCAAATCCGCGAAACTCACCGCCACGCTCACGGCCGACGGTAAGCCCGTCGGTAAAGGTAAGCCCGCGGTCTTCGACCTACTGAGCAGCACCCGCGTCTTCCAAGGCAATGGCTTTGGGGATCTCCAGGCACTCCAGCCAGGCCAGAACGTGCTCCTCAACCTTACCTGGGCCACCCTCTACAGCCCTGGTCGCATCACCCGTGTGTGGATGGATGAAGCCTCCCGCACGCTCGCCACCCAAGCCCAACTCGCGACCCACCGAGACCACGTCCGGGAGCATGGCTTCCCAGCCTGGATTCAGGCCGTCGATGATCGCACCCAGATCGTCACCCTCACGCTCTTCGGCGGCATCGACCCCAAGCTATTCGACGAGCTAACCCTCATCGACGAGAAACCCTTCGGTTGGCCGCTCTCCAAGCCCGAAGACAACCCCAAAGATCCCAAGGGCACCATCGCCGTCGCCCGCGATAGCTTGATGACGTACGACCCGGTCAACGACCGTAAGGGTGGCAACATTCTCGATATCAAAAAGGGGCCCCTCGAACCCGGCAGCAGCGGAGTGCAGGTCAAAGTGAAGTGCGACATGCTCCTCGAAGGCTACCGTCCGCGCCGCATCGTGCGCTTCTACCCGGCGACATGGAAGGTCATCGCCTTACCGCAGGAAGAACAGTTCCACGGTCGGGAATGAACGGTTGAAAATTTACCCCATCGCCTGAACGTCCACCTTTGGTTATGAAAGTTATCCTGTCTCTCTTCGGCACCCTAATGCTCGTCCAGTCGGCCGCGCTGCACGCCGCTGCACCTGTCACAGCCTTCGACGCCAACCTGCTCGATGCTGCCACTTTTGCCGAACGAATCGGCACGACTGCAGAATCCCTCGTGCAAGGCGACAAAGAGACAGCGAAACTGGGACCCAAGGCCGTGGTTTGGACCAAGCAAGCAACGACCCACTGGAGAGGCGCCACCTATGGAGCCGGCCGTGCCGCTGGGGTTCGCTATTTACGCATCGGCTTCACCCAGGCCATTCCTGTGGGGAGCATACTCGTGGGCGGCGGTGGCTCCTTAAGCGTCCTGAAATCCGATGCCGCCTATCCGGGCGATCTCGCCGATGACTCTCAATGGCTTCCCGCGAAGCGCTTGGTAAACGGGGCGGAAATAAATGAAGAAGTCGCCGAAGGGGCTTACGGCCTCTGGGTACTGCCACCCGGCACCTCCACCCGTGCCCTCCGCTTCAGCCACACCCCGGCCGCCCGTGATAGTGATACCGCCGGACATCTCTCAGGCGTATGGCTTCTCGCAGATCGTCTAGGCAATGTGGGCCCGCAGTCGCTCGTGCAATCCCGGGCCCGCGAAGACGTCTCGATGAAAATCGTCGACGAATCCCACAACCGCACTTGGCAGGCTTGGGAAAACGCCAAGGAAGGCGCACCCATTGCGATTTCGGCGGAGCATCCAGAAATCTTCACGCTCACTTGGCCGCAAGCCGTCAACCTAGAGCGACTCTGTCTACTCTGGACGGGCTTTGCTGCCTGCGAGGTCGACGCCTTCACCGGCACCGACGATGCGAATGTTCGCGAGGCACCGGCCACGGCTTGGACGCACGTCGGCACCGGCGAAAATCTGAAAACCTTCTACCCCAGCGGGCTCGGACCTAACTGGATTGCCTTCGACCACCCGGTCAGCACGCGGGCCATCCGAGTGCGCATCACCGCCGTTACGAAAGGGAGCAAAGGCGGCCACTTGGAGAAAAGCGATCGATACGGCAAACGCGTCTGGCTCGGTGAGTTGATGGCACTGGTACCGCTTAACAATAAAGCACTGGGGAGCATCGTCCTACCTAAGTCGCGCGAAGAGTCTCCGCCGATTCCTGTGCGTTTCACGCTCCCCGAGGCGGGCTTGGTGACCTTGGTCATCGAAGACCAAGCGGGCCGCCGCGTGCGTAACCTCGTCAGCGAGACCCCCTTCCCCGCCGGGGCGAATATCGCGTGGTGGGATGGCAGTGATGACCTCCTCCGCGACCCCGAAGCCGCCCGCCACGGCGTCTACAATATCCCGACCCGCCCAGTGGTGCCAGGCGACTACACCGTACGCGGCCTGTGGCGTAAGCCGCTCAGCCTCCACTACGAATTCAGCCTCTACAGCGCCGGCAAGCCGGCCTGGGAGACCGCGGACAAGACAGGCTGCTGGGGCACGACCCACACGCCACCGACAAGCATCGCCACCGTCCCCGGATCACGCACCGCCGACGGGAAGCCCTTGATCTTCACCGGATGCTATGTCGCCGAAGGCGGACACGGCTTACAGTGGCTCCATGAAGATGGCACCAAACTCGGTGGCCAGGGCTGGATCGGCGGAAATTGGACCGGTGCGCCCACCCTCGCTGTTGATACGGGCGCCAACGCCACCACCACTCACCTCTGCTACGTTGGTTCCGTCTGGGAAGGGGAACTGCGCCTCACCGCCAAAACCACGACCTTCGGCGATCAACCCATCTTCAAAACCCAGCTCGGCGAAGATCCGCGCCCGAAAAAGCCCACCGACCCGCAGCCTGCCGTCCTCGAAGGCTTTGAAGGCGGGGATCGGCAATTCGTCCTCAGCGCCATCGCGGTGCACGACGGGTTAATCGTCTGCGCGATGCTGCGGCAGAATGAACTGATCTTCATCGACGCCAAAGCCGGCGCCATCACCGGCCGCCTCCCCGTCGAGAGCCCGCGGGGCATTACGTTTGACGCTCAGGGGCGCATGCTAGTTCTCAGCGGACGCCAACTA
Organism: Akkermansia muciniphila; assembly: GCA_943331445.1. Taxonomy (GTDB): domain Bacteria; phylum Verrucomicrobiota; class Verrucomicrobiia; order Opitutales; family UBA953; genus UBA953. The sequence continues at coordinate 2,702 of CALQLO010000046.1, read as the reverse complement.
CTCGCCTTTGCTTCAGCCAAAGCCACCCAAGCCGAGACCCTGATTACCGATGGGCTCGAAGACCCGCGACATCTCATCGTCAGCCCCACGGGCGAGCTACTCATCAGTGATCGCGGCAACGCCCATCAAATCAAAATCTATAGCGCCACCGGGAAACCCCTCCGGAAGATCGGCAAACCCGGAGCCCCCATGGGTGGCGACTATAATCCGCAACACCTGAACAACCCCAACGGCCTCGCCCTTGATTCACAAGGTCGCCTGTGGATCGCGGAAGCCGACAACAATCCGCGACGGGTTTCCGTCTGGTCGAAGGAAGGTAAACTCGACCGCACCTTCTACGGCCCCGCAGAATACGGCGGCGGTGGCGTCCTCGATTCGCAGGATGCAGGAAAATTCTTCTACCGCGGCATGGAGTTCGCGCTCGATTGGAAAAATGGCACGGACCAATTGAAACGGGTCTTTGCCCGACCTGACCCGCTCCTCGAAGCCCATGGCGGCCCCTACTCGCCTGATTGGCCACTCTACCCACGTGCCAGCCATGGCACCCGCTACTTCACCAGTTGCTACACACACAACCCAACGGGCGGCGATAATGCTGCTTTCATCTGGCGCGACGACGGCCAATCCGCCCGACTCGTCGCCGCCTTCGGCGATGCGCACGCGTGGGAGTTTCTCCGTAAACCTGAATTCCGAGCCGCCTGGCCAGAAGGAACGACGCCCGATAAGGAAAACCCTCAGCCCGACAAGCACGCCACCTTCCTCTGGGTCGACACCAACCATGACGGCCAGCCGCAGGTTAATGAACTGAAGATGATCAAAGGCTCGGCCCGCGGCGTAACCGTCACCCGTGATCTCGGTTTCGTTGTCACGCAACTCGGCGAGGATACGGCGCTCTTCAGCTCGACGGGTTTCGATGCCCAGGGCGTCCCCCAATATGACTTTAAGCCGACCCGACTCGGCCCGGCCGGTGGCCGCCCCCCTTCCAGCGGAGGTAATCAGACGTTACTCGGTGCGGAATGGAGCATCTCGACCAACGCCGCCGCACCGTTCTCTCCCTATGGACTCGGCGGCACACTCAAGGGCGAACCCCGCTGGAATTACCCCAGTACATGGCCCGGTTTGCATGCTAGCCATGAAGCGGCTGTCCCAGATCGGCCCGGCATGGTTGTCGGGCACACCCGCCTGCTCGGCGATTTCATCCAAGGCCCCGCTGGCCCGATGTTCGGCATCAATGCCAACATGGGGAACATGTACCTCTTCACCGCCGACGGCATGTTCGTCTGCACCCTATTTAATGATATCCGTTTGCGGCCGAACTGGGCTGCCCCGGTCGCTACGCGCAATATGGACGTCACCGATGTCTCCCTACACGATGAAAACTTCTGGCCCAGCATGACGCAGACACCCGATGGCAAAGTCTTCCTCATCGATGGCGCCCGGACCAGCCTCGTGCGCGTCGATGGCCTCGAGACTTTGAAGCGTCTGCCAGATCAAAGCCTCACCGTCACCACGGGTGATTTGGAAAAAGCCCGCGAATGGTTCGACCGTGCCGAAGTCGCCCGGCAAAAAAGCCGTGGCACGGGCATCCTTACCGTGCCCATGAACGCCACTGCCCCCACCGTGGATGGCAAACTCGATGACTGGCCCCTGACGACCGACTGGGCAGACATTGATCGACGCGGGACCAAAGCCAACTTCAACAGCGACTCCCGTCCCTATGAAGTCAGCGCCGCGGTTAGGCTGAGCGGCGATCGACTCTATGCCGCCTGGCGTACGACGGAGAAGAATCTCCTCAGCAACAGCGGAGAGACCCCTTCCGCCTTCTTTAAGACCGGAGGCTGCCTTGACCTCATGCTGCAAACGGACACCGACCAGCGCTTGCTCGTCACCCTCGTCAAGGGCAAGCCCCACGCCATGCTCTATCGGTCCAAGGTTGCTGGCACCAAACAACCCGTCGCCTTCAGCAGCCCCTGGCGTACCATTTACATCGACAGCGTGGAAGATGTGACGGCGCAGGTCGCCTTTGCCACGGATGGCACAGGGAACTTCGAAATCAGCGTACCCCTCGCCACCCTGCACTGGCAGCCCAAGGCGAACGACATAGTCACCGCCGACCTCGGCGTGCTCCGCGGCGCCAACAACCAGACCACCCAACGCGTTTACTGGAGCAATAAAGCCACCGCCATCACCGCCGACGTCCCTAGTGAAGCCGAACTCACCCCTAAACTCTGGGGCCGATGGAACGTCCAGTAACGTGCAAATAAAATGACCCTCATACCCACCCGCCAACTCTTCGTCGCCACCCTAGTCCTGTCGGTAGCGAATGCCTGCGCCGTCTCTTTCGAGTCGGAGGTGCAGCCGATTTTCGAAAAGCACTGCGTGGAATGCCACGGACCGAAGAAGCAGAAGAGCGAGTTCCGGCTGGATGATCGCGAGGTCGCCCTGCACGGCGGCGAAAGCCATGCCCCGAACATCCTCCCGGGTAAGGCCGCCGAGAGTCCGCTGGTGAAGTTCGTGACGACGGCGGATCGCGACACGCGCATGCCGCCCAAAGGCGAGCGTCTGACCGCGGCCGAGGTCGATACGCTGAAGCGCTGGATCGCCGAAGGCGCCGTCTGGCCGGAGTCCGCCTCCCTGAAGAAGACCGACCCGCTCGATTGGTGGTCGCTGAAGCCCCTTACCAAGCCCGCCCTGCCCTCCGG
>CALQLO010000045.1 GCA_943331445.1 Akkermansia muciniphila | reverse complement strand
GGTGCTCTTCCCGGGCCTCGGCGTGCTGACCAAGCAGCCCGGCGCCCTGACCAACGACTTCTTCGTCAACCTCCTCGACCAGTCCGGGGTCTGGGAGAAGGCCAAGATCTGCGAGCACTTCTTCGAAGGCCGCGACCGCAAGACCGGCCAGGTGAAGTGGAACGCGACCGCCGTCGACCTCGTCTTCGGCTCGAACTCACAGCTCCGCGCGCTGTCGGAAGTCTACGCCAGCGCCGACGGCAAGACGAAGCTCGTCCATGACTTCGTCGCCGCGTGGACCAAGGTCATGAACCTCGACCGCTTCGACCTCGCGAAGAAGTAAGCGATCCGTCCATCGCCCCCCACGGCCCGCCCTCACCGGCGGGCCGTTTTGTTTGCCCAAGACAATGAAGGATCCGACCGACTTTGGGGTTATTGAATTTTTGTGACAAAACCGCGACCTCACCCTACTTCTAAGACCGCATGGACAGTTTCACCCAACAACGCATCCTCGATGGCGATCTCGACGCCTACGGTAAGGTCGTGCGGGCGCATCAGGACATGTTACTGGGCTACGCGTTGCGTCGCTTGGGTGACTGGACGCTGGCGGAAGAGATGGTGCAGCTGACCTTCATCCGTGCCTATCAGCGTCTGGCCGATTTTCGGCCGGGAGAGGAATTCGGCATATGGCTTTGCGTCACCTGTAAATACCTGATCCTGACCGAACTAGAAAAGAAGCAGCGCGAAACATCCCATCTCTCTAACTATCGCGAACAACTGGCGGTTGAAATCGCCACAGCGGCGGCATCAGAAAATGAACCCGACGTGCGCACCGAACAATTGGCCAAGCTAAGAGCTTGTGTCAACAAGCTCGGGCAAGAGACCGCCGAATTAGTAACCTTACGCTATTTTAACAAACGAAGCTGCAAGGAGATTGCCGAACAGAAACAACGGACGGTGACCTGGGTGACGACGACCTTAAGCCGGACCAGAAAAACTTTGCGGGCGTGCCTGGAACGTTCGCTCCAATCAGGAAGCCCCTCATGAACGCCGAAAGATTCCACGAACTCCTGGAGGCCTATGTAGACGGGACGCTCGATGACGGTGCGTCAAACGAACTTCTGACGGTCTTAAGAAAGGATGCTGACCTGAAAGCCCAATTCTTGGAAGAACTCCGTCTCCTGAACTGCCTGAAAGCATTACCTCTGCTCGATGAAGGGCATCGTCGAGCGAAGGATACGCTCCAGTGCATCCTGCCCGGCGGAATCTCACGCGACATGTCCTCTGCGGTACTCTCGGCGCTCAGACCGCCATCGGGTCGACGACGACATCCGGCACTCCTGGCAGTGGCAGGGATCGCCGCCGCGATTGCTTTAGGATTATTCGTAACTTGGACGACGCTACCAGCCGACGAGCCTTTAGCCACCGTCGCGCATCAGGTGGATGCCCGATGGGCGGGCGAAAAAATGTTCGTTGTCGGAGAAGAGGTCAGGAATGGCCACCTGAGACTCGAATCCGGCATGGTCCGAATTGATTTCGCCAAAGGCGTACGCCTGACCTTAGAAGGCCCCGCTGACCTAGAAATCCTCGGCCCCGGGGAAACCCGTCTACACAAAGGAAAGCTGACCGCCAACGTCCCCACCGATGGCGTTGGATTCCAGGTCCACACTGAGCGAGCCAAGGTCGTCGATCTCGGTACGACCTTCGGTGTTTTCGTCGGGCTCAACGGCGCGACAGATGTGGCGGTCTTCGAAGGAAAGGTCGCTGTAACCTCGCTCGCCAGCCAAGAAGAGCAAGTCATCGACGAAGGCGACGAAGTGTCTCTTGACGCAAACTCACCCAACTTGATTCCGCGTAAAATTCGCACGCACTCATTCCGCGGCTGGCCGGTCCTATTCGGAATCGTGAACACCGGCGGGCGGATTCGCTTCGGCTACCCGCAACCCAACCTCAATCCGGCCGATGTGACCGACAGCGAAAATATCGTGATTTTCCCGGAACGTTTCGCGACCAAGCTAAGGCGGGATTACGCTGTGAGCGTCACCGAGCCCGGCGATTACGGCCCCGAAGCAATCCTTGGGCAAAAAGCTGTCATGCAGCCGGAAAAACGCCGCGTGAACACCTATCTTCTCCAATACCACCCTCCGCAGACGAAAGCAGCGGGCCAGGATGGACCGAAGCGATTCGTCGGCGAAGTGAGCTTTGACCGGCCGATTATCGCGATTATCGCCGACGGAGAGCAACTCGCGGCCAGCGATCAGGCACTCGGCAAAAAACGTTTCGCTTACCCCCCCGGAGCGGAACGCGCCCTGAGGAGCGGAGACCATCTCTCGCTGAGCCTAGACCGTCGCACCCTTAAGCTTGACTGGCAAGTGACACCGGGGAGCCAAAATAATCTGGGGCAAATCCGCGTCATCGTGGATGTGTCCGATCCACAGTCGATAAGGTGATCGCCTGCTTCACTTCGTTTTTCTCCGCCGCTGTGACATTTCCCGCGCTGGCCCCTACTACTAAGACATCCCTTTGATCCAAATAATGAAAAAACTATTCACACTCACGCTAATCCTTCTCTTGCCTTTGTCCTACATGGCGAAGGCGGAGGATGACAAAGCTTCCAAAAGACAGGCCGGACGCAAGGCAGCGGAAGCCTCGCCAAAAGGCAAAGCCACGCCCGAAGCCTCGGTGCCGGTCAAGACGGGCCTTCGCCTGCCGAGCCTATTTGGCGACCACATGATTTTGCAGCAGAACATGAAGAATACGATCTGGGGATGGGCCGACCCGAAAGAACAGATCACCGTCACGGCGAGTTGGGGTGCCTCAGCCTCAGCGCAAGCCAATGCGGACGGCGGGTGGAAGGTCCTCTTGGATACACCTGCGTTCGGGACTGGGCATTCGCTGAAAATCACCGGCTCGAAGACCATTGAGATCAAGGACGTCGCAATTGGCGAAGTGTGGCTCTGCGCCGGGCAGTCCAACATGGGCTGGTCCACGGGCAATTCCGCCGAGGCGGAGCTGGAGGCGAATGTCAACCTGCCGAACTACCGTATCTTCAAATCCGGCCGCGAACACTGGCATGAGCCGTTGAAAGAGAAGCGAGATCTTATGGGGCAATGGAAGACCTGCAATCCAGAGTCCGCCGCTGAGACTTCCGTCGTGGCGTATAACTTTGGCAAGAAACTCCACCTCGCCCTCAATGTGCCCGTCGGGATTATTCAGGAGGCTTACGCGGGTACGCCGATTGAAGGATGGATGCCGTGGGAGGTGCAGCAGGACATCGCACAATCGAAGGAGCAGAAAGCCGACATGGACAAAAGCGCAAAGCGGCAATTGGATGGTAAGGGCGAAAGCCGGGAAAAATCTCTCGCGGCTTTCAATCAAGAGATGGCGGATTACAATAAGCAAGTGGCGGCGGGGGAGACGATGAAAAGCAAGAACAGGGAGCTTAAGCCCCCCTACATCAAGAAGCCTGCCGACATGGGAAATCAGTATCCGGCCAACATCTTCAACGCCATGATCTATCCCATCCGGCCTTATGGGATCAAAGGTGCCATCTGGTATCAGGGTGAACGCAATTCCAAGACCGTACCTCAAGCCATCGCCTACCGCGAACAACTCGAGCGTCTCATCAGCTACTATCGTACCTCCTGGCACGAACTATCCGACGGCAATGTCTCAAAAGACTTTCCCTTCTTCTTCACTCAATTGCCTTCCTGGGAGCCTCCGCAGAGCGTGCCCGTCGAAGGCATCGGAGCGACCTGGGCGGCCAACCGCGAGTCGATGCGACTCGTCAGCAATGAATTCCCACATACTGGCATGGCTGTCGGCATCGATTGCGGCGACCCGGTCGCCCTGCACCCCCAGAACAAGAAGCCCATCGGCATCCGCCATGCTTATCTTGCGCTCAAAGAAGCGTATGGAAAAGACATCGTCGCCAGTGGCCCGCGCTATCTCAGCCAGAAGATCGAAGGCAGAAACATCACGCTCGAGTTCGACAGCATCGGCAGCGGCATGATGCCCGCCAAACCCGGCAAGCTGGATGCCTTCGCCATCGCCGGAGCGGATAAAAAATGGCATTGGGCCGATGCCGAGATCGCTGGAAACAAGGTGATCGTTTCATCCAAGGAAGTGCCGACTCCTGTGGCCGTCCGCTACGCCTGGGCGATGAATCCCTCGCAGCGCAATCTGCTCTACAACAAGGAAGGTATTCCCGCCTCCCCGTTCCGCACCGACAGCTGGCCGCTCTTCGATCCGAACGATCCCGCCGTGCGCGTTGAGAAACCCGAAAAAACCGACGAAGCCCTGGACGCCAAACGGAACTTCAAGGACTGGTATCGCCCACCGATGACACAGTAATCCTCAGGCCCCTACCGAACCCCACCTTACGATGAAAATCGCCTCCACCCTCCTGGCCGCCTTGCTCCTATTCTCGCTCGCGTCGCTTCGCGCCGCCGAGCCGCCGCTCAACATCCTGCTCATCACCGCCGACGACCTCGGCAATGAGGTCATGGACTTTCTGGACGGCAAAGTAGCGAACGTCACTCCGAACCTGAGCAAGCTCGCAACCCAAAGCCTCAGTTTCCAGCATGGCTTCGTCAATAACGCCATCTGTTGCCCAAGTCGCAGCATCATCGCCACCGGACGCTATGGTCATAATAGCGGACTCTTCGGCTTCAACAAACTACCCAAACCCATCCCCACCGTCTTCGGTACTTTTAAGGATGCAGGCTACCTCACCGGAGTGCTGGGCAAAGTCAGCCACTCGACCCCAGATCCGAGTTTCAAGTGGGACTTTGTCCATGACTATGCAGAGCTAGGCGCCGGTCGTAGCCCGAAGAAATACCATGACTATGCGGAAGAGTTTTTCGCCCGGAGCAAAAGCCAGAACAAACCGTTCTATTTCATGGTGAATTCGCATGACCCCCATCGCCCTTTCTACGATCCGGAAGGCAAAAAGAAAAACGGCGAAGAAGTGCCCTCCCGCCTCTTTAAGCCAGAAGAAGTCGTCGTCCCTCCTTACCTTCCCGACCTGCCGAAAGTCCGCATCGAATATTCACACTACTTGAACTCAGTCCGTCGATTGGATGACACTGTCGGCCGCGTACTCCAGGCGCTCGAAGATTCAGGCCTGGCGGGCAATACGATGGTGGTCTTCATCACGGACAACGGTTCGTCGTTCCCCTTCGCCAAGGCCAACACCTACGTTGCGAGCAATCGAACGCCGATGCTCGTGCGCTGGCCCGGAGTGACCAAGGCCGGCGTCTCGGACAAATCGCATTTCGTCTCCGAGGTTGATTTCTTCCCGACCTTCTTGGAAGCCACGGGCCAGTCGCTACCCGCCGGGCTCGACGGTCGCTCCCTCGTCCCCCTGCTCAAAGGTGGCGACCAGGCCGGCCGCGATGTCGTTTTCACCCAAATCGATTACACCATCGGCGGGCCAGCCAAGCCGATGCGATGCGTCCAAGACGGGCAATATGCCTATATCTTCAACGCCTTTTCCGACGGGAAATTCAAATACAAGAACAACAATGAAGGCCTGACCTTCGCCGCGATGGAAGAAGCCGGCAAGACCGATCCCGCGATCCAAGCGCGCGTGGAGATGTTCCGCCATCGAGTCCCGCAGGAATTCTATGACCTCCAGAAAGATCCCGGCTGCCTCAAGAATCTCATCCACGACCCTAGCCAACAAGCCGCCGCGAAGAAATACCAGGATCGCCTACGTCAATGGATGATCGAAACCCATGACCACTGCCTCGCGACTTTCGACGTTCGTGATAACCCGGCCCAGCTGGCCAAAGCCGTGGCCAACTATCCGCCATTGGACAAGTCCGGAGGTCTTGCGACCGAAGCAGGCGAAGAAGGTGAAGCCAAACCTTCCGGAGGCGACGACAAGGCCGCGAAACGTAAAGCCAATCGCACGGAAAAGAAATAAGAGCCAACTAAGGCGACCCGATGACGAACCTCTTACGCCTGCTCCTCGTCACCTGTGCCCTTATTTCACCCGCCCTCTTGCGGGCAGGCAAGCAGGACGAGGCCAATCCTTGGATCAAACCCGGGACACCTCCCCCGCTTCTTCCCGGCAAAGGCCTGACCGTCGGCTGCCCTGACCCGCTCCTACCCCAGCTACCTGATAATACCGTGAAGCTGGAGAGCGCTAAGGAGACTTTCCATATCCGACTGCCCGCCGACTTCACTCCGCAGGCGACCTACGGAATTGTGGTTTTCATCAGCGGGCCGCAAAACGAGATGAAGTGCCCGGCGACATGGACTCCTGTCCTGGACGAACGCAAACTCATCTATATCGCGCCCCAGAATGCAGGTAACAAGGAGTCGCTCGGATTTCGGGATGCCCGAGCCCTGACCTCCGCCCTGCTGATCAAGAAGTACTACCTTATCGATCCGAAACGGATTTACGTGGCCGGATACTCCGGCGGCGCCCGTGTGGCAGGCATGTCAGCCTTCAAGCACCCGGAAACCTGGCGCGGGACGATTCAAAGCTGTGGCGCTGACTTCTATAAACCGGTCCCGCGCGTCGCCGTGACCGACGAAGAATTCAAGAAAAGCTCAGACTACGGCGGGATCCCCGACGCCAAGCGCGCACTCGAAGCCAAGAAGAACGTCCGGTTTGTCTTCATCACCGGGCCGGGTGACTTCCGGTACCATTACATCAAGGATATCTATGCCGGCGGATATAAGCCCGAGGGCTTTAACGCCCTCCTCATCGACGTCCCCGAGATGCGCCATAACCTCTGCAACGCCGAATCATTCTCAAAAGCCCTAGAATTCATCGAACGAAAAAAGTGAATCCCATCTGCGCTCTCCTCATCGCCCTGGCGTTGATACCTCTCACGCCGCTCCGCGCGGCCGATGTCGCCGCCAGGCCTAACATCCTCTTCCTATTCAGCGACGATCACGCACTGCGCGCTATCGGGGCCTACGACGGCTCCATCAACAAGACGCCGAACCTCGACCGGATCGCGCATGAGGGCGCGATCTTCACCCACGCATTCGTCGGTAATTCAATCTGCTGCCCGAGCCGTGCGTCCTTCCTGACCGGCAAACACAGCACCGCCAACGGCGTCTTGGGCAACAGCTCCAAATGGAACGGCAAACAATGGGTCTATTCCCGCGAGTTGGGCAAGGCTGGGTATCAGACCGCCGTCATCGGCAAGTGGCACCTGAAGGGTAATCCGACCGATGAGTTCCAGCACTGGGATGTCCTATCAGGCTCCGGCGGCCAAGGCTCTTATTATAACCCGGAATTCATCAGCTCTGCTGGCCCCTCCAAAAGCGAAGGTTACTCGACCGACATCATCACGGACAAATCTATCGACTGGTTAAAGAAGCGGGACGCCTCGAAGCCCTTCCTGCTCTGCGCCCAATTCAAAGCTCCCCACACGCCGCGCACCCCTGCCCTTAAAGACATGGCCTCCTACGACGGCGTGACCTTCCCGGAACCTCCTACGCTGTTCGATGATTACGCCACCCGCCAACCGTTCGTGGCGGATACTTGGATGAAAATCAGCGGTATGGACGGACCCGGACTCAATATCGGCCCAACCCAAGAAGAGCTCGCCGCTGACCCCAAAAAAATGCCTCACTTCCTTGAGGATATGAACGCTGCCCAACGTGCGGTCTGGCACAAGGCCTACGACCCCCGTAACCGCGAATACGCCCGATTGAAAGCCGCCGGCAAACTCAACGGCAAGGACGGCGTTCGCTACGCGTATCAGCGTTACATCGCGGACACCGTCCGCTGCGTGGACGGCCTTGACGCGAACGTGGGGCGCATCCTCGCCTATCTTGATGAATCCGGCTTAAGCAAGAACACCATCGTCATCTATGCTTCCGATCAGGGCTTCTTTACCGGTGAGCATGGCTGGGCCGAGAAGCGCTGGATGTATGAAGAAAGTTTTAAGTTCCCACTCCTGATCCGCTGGCCCGGAAATATCAACCCGGGTACGCGCGTCGACGCGCTGGTCCAGAACATCGATCTGGCTCCGACGCTTCTCTCGGCGGTCGGACTCGCTGTACCCAAGGAGGTACATGGCCTAGCACTTCAACCGTTACTCGGCGGCGCCACCCCCGCCGACTGGCGCAAGGACGTTCTTTACACCTATTACGACGGTGGTACTCCGAAAGCCCGCGGCGAATACAACATGCCGCGCCATATGGGCGTGCGGGATGAACGCTACAAGCTCATCCACTTCTACGACTACGACGCCTGGGAATTCTATGACCTTAAGGACGACCCCCAGGAAATGCGCAATGCGTACAAAAACCCCGCATACGCAGGGGAAGTCGAGCGACTAAAGGAACGCCTTACTGCGCTCAAGAAACAGTACGAGATCCCGGAACCACCAAAACTGACCGCCAAGAAGAAGCGGTAACCCTTCCTCCACGCCCTTCCCCTCACGGCCCGCCCTTACCGGCGGGCCGTTTTATTTGCCGGGTCCGACTCCTGACGGACATCGCTCATATCATTATTAAAAGAGAGGTTTTATTGCTGTAACCTGAGGGGCGGGGGCTTGTCTGAAAACTATCCCTCCGACCCCTCGGACCCATGGCCCTTCCCCTCCGCCCCTCTCTCGTCATGCTGGCCGCGTTCCTCGCCGCCTCCGCGGGGCTGCGTGCGGCGGGTGAGCCGAACTACGAGACGCAGATCCGCCCCATCTTCAAGGAGCACTGCACGCACTGTCACGGCGAAGAAGAGAAGCCCAAGGGCGGCATCGACCTCCGCCTGCGTCGCACGATGGACGCGAAGACCGAGGACGGCGCACCGGTCCTCACGCCCGGACATCCCGACCAGAGCGCGATGCTGAAGCTCATCCGCGCCGGCGAGATGCCGAAGAAGGGCAAGAAAATGCCCGAAGCCCAAGTCGCGCTCCTCGAGGCATGGATCAAGGCCGGCGCCAAAATCAACGAGACGGAACCGACCGGGGTCATGCCGCCCGGCGTCTTCATTTCCGCCAGCGACCGGAAGTTCTGGTCCTTCCAGCCGGTCACGAAGCCGAGCATCCCTCACTTCAGCGACACACCAGAGCTCAGCCCTATCGACGCGTTCGTTCGCGCGAAGCTCAAGGCCAAGGAACTCGACTTCGCTCCCGAGGCCGATCGCGCCACGCTCATCCGACGCGCCACCATCGACCTGACGGGCCTGCCAGCTACGCCGACCGAAACAGCCACGTTCGTCGCCGACACTGCGCCCGACGCTTATGCGAAGCTGATTGACCGACTCTTGGCTTCGACCGCCTACGGTGAACGCTGGGCCCGCCACTGGCTCGACGTCGCAGGCTACGCCGACACCAATGGCTACGCCGACGCCGACTCGGTCCGTCCCTACGCCTGGCATTACCGCGACTACGTGATCCGCTCCCTGAACGCCGACAAGCCGTGGGACCGCTTCATCCAAGAGCAGCTGGCCGGCGATGAACTCAACGCCGTCACGAGCACGACCGTCGCCGCGGCCGTCCTTGACCCTTCGAAGATCGATGCCCTCACGGCCACGGCCTACCTCCGCATGGGCCCGGATGGCACGGGTGATACCGTCGCCGACCTCGAACTGGCAAAGAACCAGAGCGTGGCCGACACGTTGCGCATCGTGACGACTTCGCTCACCGGCCTCACGGTCGCCTGCGCCCAATGCCACGACCATCGCTACGACCCCATCAGCCAGGTCGACTACTTCCGCCTCCGCGCGATCTTCGACCCGGCCCTCGACTGGCGCAAATGGCAGAACCCAACTCAACGCACGGTCTCCCTCTACTCCGCGACCGATAAGACCAAGGCGGCCGAGATTGAGAAGAAGGCCGCAGTCATCGACGCTGAAGCCGCGAAGATGTACAAGGACGCCCTCGATGTGATCTTCGAGCAGAAGATCCTCGACGTCCCTGAAGCCGAACGCGCTGCCTACCGCGTCGCCCGCAATACGGTCATCGCCCGACGCACCAAGGAACAGGCGGCGCTCATCAAGAAATACTTCTCTTCCCAAGCGACCTTCGGCCTGGATCTCTACGACAAGGCCGCCGATAATAAGGTCGTCGCCAAGCGCGCTGAGGCCACCGCCCTGCGGGCGACGAAACCGGTCGAAGGCCGCGTCAGCGTGCTGGTCGAGCCGCTCAACGCCGCTCCGAAAAGCGAACTCCACCATCGCGGCGACCACGCCCAGCCGCGCCAGGCCGTCACCCCGGGCGAACTCGCCATCCTCGGCAACCCTGCTATCCCGGTCGATGACCCGAAGCTACCGACGACCGGCCGTCGCCTCGCCTACGCGCAGTGGCTGACCTCCGGCCAGCACCCTCTCGTCGGCCGCACGTTGATGAACCGCGTCTAGATGAACCACTTCGGCCGGGGCATCGTCAACACCCCGGGCGACCTCGGTATGCTCGGCGAGCGCCCTTCTCATCCGGAGCTACTCGATTACCTGGCGAACCGCTTCGTCGAAGCCGGCTGGAGCCTAAAGACGGTCCATCGCGAGATGATGCTCAGCCGCACCTATCGCCAGTCGTCGCGCAATGATGCCGCCCAGTCCGCCGACCCCGACAACGCCCTCTTCGGCCGCTATCGCATCCGTCGCCTCGATGCCGAGACCATCCGCGATGCGATGCTCGCCGTCAGCGGCAAGCTCAACCCCGAGATGTTCGGCGAGCCCGTCACGGTCGGCAAGACCGGCGACGGCCGCATAATCCCAGGCGTTGAGATTCGAAACGTCAACCGCGACGTCATCAAGGTCGATACGTCCTCGCCCGCAGTATACCGACGTTCGGTCTACCTCCAGCAGCGTCGCAGCGGCCCGGCCACCGCGCTCGCGACGTTCGATCTCCCGAACATGGATCCGAACTGCGAACGACGTGACCTCACCACCGTCGCCCCGCAGTCGCTCTTCCTGATGAATGATGAGTTCGTCATCGAACGCGCCAAGGACCTCGCCGCCCGCGTCATCAAGGAACACCCGGAAGACGCCGACGCCCAAGTCCGTGCCGCTTGGACCCTCACGCAAGGCCGTGTGCCTTCGGCCAAGGAGCTTGCTGACTTCAATCGCCTGCTGGCCGAACAGGTCGACCACTTCGCCAAACTCAAGCCCGCCAAGCCGGTCGCGGATACGTCGCTAAAAATCAAGCCGGTGAAGACCAACTCCGCCGCCAAGAAAGCCGCGCCGCAGCCCACCTTCCCTGCCCCGACCGCGACCACGCAGGATGCCCGCATCGAAGCGCTCGGCTCCCT
>CALQLO010000044.1 GCA_943331445.1 Akkermansia muciniphila | reverse complement strand
CTTATGGCGATTTTCCTTCGAGCGCTTGCGGCGCTTGTGCTTGTTCATCTTCAGACGACGCTTCTTCTTGAGGCTTCCCATGGGTGATAGTGACTCGCAACTTGGCGACCCCTCGGCCGACAGTAAAGCCGAAACTAACCCGAAATAACAGCGTCCGCCAGCCAAGCTCCCGGCCCCCAGGCCGCCACGCAAGCCGAACGCACGCCTGTGGGCTCGAAACCCTCCGAGACGAAAGCAAAACAGGCGCTACCGCTCCCGGTCAGACGAAAACGGATACCCGCTTTTAGGGCGATTTCATCACAAGCGACCGGCAAGGCCAAGTGCTTCCCAAAGACCAGAGCCTCCAAATCATTCCCGATAAGAGAGGGATCCGCGGCGGGCTGGGCAACCCAAGCGGCCAATTCGGCCTCCGCCTTGGCCGGTGCACGATAAACCCCCGCCTTCGCCAGCAATCCGTAAGCCTCGGGTGTAGGAACGCCGAACGGCGGCTTAACAATCAAAAACCTCCGCCCAACCAAAGCCCGGCGGGGCGCTTCGGATAATATTTCCAGACGCTCTCCCCTGCCCCGCATTATCGCGGATTGGCTACGGATAAAATAAGGGCAGTCGGAACCGACCTCAGCCGCGATGGCTTCCAACGCCGCAACCCCCAGCGGTGCACCCGCAGCCCGATCCAGGAGTCGGAGCGCGGCGGCGGCGTCGGAACTTCCGCCCCCCAGTCCGGCTCCATGTGGAATTTTTTTCGTCAGGTGAAATCTCCCGACCACGGCATCGGGTCGACGGCGCTGATAGGCCGCGGCCGCCTTGAGCACGAGATTCGTTTCATCGGTGGGCAACGACGAATCGTCACACGTCATCCCCAAGGGCTGACCGAGATGCAGTGCGAGATGATCAGCCAACGAAATACTGGCCACGAGGCTCACCAGTTCATGAAAGCCATCGGCGCGCCGACCGGTGATGGCCAGGGTGAGATTCAGCTTCGCGTGGGCGGCTTCGACGAGCACACGGCTACGATGATTCGCGGTCGCCACACTGGCGAGGCGAATCAGCGCTTAAGCCCGCGGGTGCGACTTACGATGCACCTCGCGCAACTTGGCGACACTAAGGTGCGTGTAGATTTGGGTGGTCGAAAGTGAAGCGTGGCCAAGTTGCTCCTGCACCAGACGAAGGTCCGCCCCATTGGAAAGCAGATGGGTCGCACAGGCGTGACGCAACTTGTGCGGCGTAAGATCCGCCGGCAATCCGGCCAAGAGCAGCTTCTTCTTTAACATCAATTGGACGGCCCGCGGATGAAGCCGCCCGCCGCGAGCTGCTAACAGGAGTGCACCCCCTCGCGCAGGCACACCGCGCAGTGCGAGGTATGCCTGAACGGCTTTCACTGCGCTGTCGCCCACAGGGACGACGCGCTCCTTAGAGCCCTTGCCCATGAGCCGCACGAGTCCGCTGCCCAGATCGAGATCACCTCCACTCATACCACAAAGTTCCGACACTCGCAGGCCACCCCCATAAAGGAGTTCCAAAATCGCCATATCGCGGGCGAGCGTCTGCGGAGAATCTCCCTCCGTCGCCTCCGCGCTATCCATCAGAGTATCCGTCTGCGCTTCAGTGAGGAATTTCGGTAACGACCGCGGGAGCTTCGGGAGCACGAGGCCCGCCGCGGGCGTGGTGGTGATGCCGCCACGCTCACGCAAGTCGGACAGAAAGGCGCGCAGGGCGGAGACCTGATTATGCACCGAACGGCGATTGTGGGTCGCCTGACGCTCGATGACAAAATCCCGCAGATGCCGCGCCGTGAGTTTCGACCAATCGCCATCCCAGCCGCCGTTCGATTTCATCCACAAGGCAAAGCCTTTGAGCGAGCGTCCGTAGGTGAGGCACGACCGCGCGGCCAGCCGTCGACCGGCTAGCTGCCGCGTCAGAAAATCAGACACCAAGGCCGAACCCGGCCAATCCGTCGGCTCCCCGTCTTCTTCTTGGACGGGGCGACGGCTCACGGCTGAGGCTTCTTGCCGTGCTCGGCGCGCACCGTGATCCCGATGCCACCGCGGACGCCGAAGGCGCCGGTAACTTCACACCAGATCGGATCGAGCGCCGCGACGAGGTCGTCGAGGATCTTGTTCGTCAGGTGCTCATGGAACATCCCCTGCTGGCGATAGCTCCAGAAATAAAGCTTGAGGGACTTCGATTCGACGATGCGCGGTCCAGGTACGTAGCGAATCGTGATCTTGGCGAAATCAGGCTGGCCGGTCGCCGGACACAGGCAGGTGAACTCCTCCGTCGAGAGCTCGACGTGGTACATTCGCCCGGCATTGCGGTTCGGGAAGGTCTCCAGCGTCTGCTGGGGCTTATTTTGGGTATTCCCGAGGTGGGAGAGCCCGCTGAGGTCCTGAGGCTGAGTGGCCATACGGACAGGCAACCATTCCCGCTGAAAGAGACAAGCGTTGAACGGAGTTAGTCGCCGTCTTCGCCCTGAAACCTGCTTGCCTCAGGGCAGTCCCGCGGTTGCCTCCAATGCACCCACGCGTGCATGGAAGCCAAGGCTATCGCCATCCTCGGAGCCACCGGCTCCATCGGCACGACCACCCTGAGCGTCGTTAGGGCGCATCCGTCCCACCTCCGCGTCGCCGGCCTGGCCGCCCACTCGCGCTGGCGTGAGCTCGTCGGTCCCGCCAAAGAATTCAACGTCGGGACCATTGCCTTGGCTGACCCGGTCGCCGCCGCCGAAGCCCGCGCCTCGGGCGCTTTTCCCGCCGGCACCCGCATCTTGGAAGGCACCGCCGGGCTGACTGAAATCGCCTGCCTACCAGAAGTTGCGATGGTCGTCTCCGCCGTCGTCGGGACGGCGGGCCTTGGGCCGACCCTCGCAGCGCTCCACGCCAAGAAGGATGTAGCCCTGGCGAGCAAAGAAATCCTCGTTCTCGCCGGTAAATTCGTCACCGAGACCGCCCGTGCCTCCGGCTCCCGCCTGCTGCCCGTCGACAGCGAGCACAATGCCATCCACCAACTCCTGCGCGACAAGCCCTCGGCGGATATTGCCCGCCTTGTCTTAACGGCCTCCGGTGGCGCCTTCCGCGACACGCCACTCGCCGAACTAAAGAACGTCACCCTCGCGCAAGCGCTCAAGCATCCCAACTGGGACATGGGCCCGAAGGTGACCATCGATTCCGCCACGATGGCAAACAAGGGGCTCGAACTCATCGAGGCCCGCTGGCTTTTCGAACTGCCGACCGATCGCATCGACGTCGTCATTCACCCGCAGAGTATCATCCATTCGCTGATTACGCTCACCGACGGCAGCATGCAGGCCCAACTCTCGCCGCCCTCGATGGCCTACCCCATTCAAGACTGCCTGCTCTTCCCTCATCGGCTACCCTGCCCCGCCCCCCGGCTCAATCTAGCCCAGACGCTGGCCCTGACAATGGCGCCCCCCGAACCCGCCCGCTACCCTTGCCTCGGCCTAGCCCGCACCGCTGCCACCACGGGAGGCACTGCCCCGGCTATTTTCAATGCAGCCAACGAGGTCGCCGTAGCCGCTTTCGTGAACGGCCAACTCCCCTTCACCGGCATCGCCGAACTCGTCCGCCAGACATTAGCCGCTTGCGCCCCTCGCGAGCCGGGCTCGCTCGAAGATGTCCTTTCTGCGGACACCGAAGCCCGCACGGCTGCGTCCAGGCTCGCCCTGGCGCTCAGGCGCTGAGATAAACCTCCTTCCCCCTCTTTATGGATAATCTTTCTTTCGGCGACCTCCTCAGCTCCATCAAGGGCGTCGCCTTGGTCGCCATCTTCTTCGGCGGATCCATCTTCGTCCACGAACTCGGCCACTTCCTCGCCGCCCGCAAGCGCGGCCTGAAGATTGAGCGCTTCTCGATCGGCTTCGGCCCGCGCCTCTTCGGCTGGACCGGTAAGGACGGCGTGGATTACCGCGTCTCCATCATCCCCCTCGGTGGCTATGTCGCCCTGCCGCAACTGGCCGAGATGGAAGGCATCGAAGGCGCCAGCAGCGAAGAAGCGGAAAAGCTTCCGAAGATTTCCTACGCGGACAAGATGATCGTCTCGGTGATGGGCGCGGTCTTTAACGTCATCTTCGCGTTCGCCCTCGCCTGTATCCTCTGGGTGATTGGGATGCCCGTCGCCGAAGGCTCGGCCAGCACCGTCATTGGCTACGTACCCGAACAAGTCGTGACGAGCTCCGGCCACCTCGCCGAACTCGGCTTAGGCAACACCGTCCCGGGACCTGGCTTCAAGGCTGGCCTGCGCTCTGGCGACAAGGTCCTAGCCATCGACGATAACGTCGTCACGAATTTCAACCAAATCTCCGAAGCCGTGATGCTCGGAAATCGTAAGGACTCCCAGTCCAACCCCACCGCCACCTTCCGCATCGAGCGCGACGGAAAAGAGCTGGAGATCGTCGTGCATCCCGCCCGCGTTGAACTCAACGCGCAATCAGGTGACCGCGTCCGCGTGGCCGGCATTCAACCCCGCACCGACGTCATCATCGGCCAGCCGACGAAGGACTCCCCTGCTGAGAAAGCCGGCCTACAAGCTAAGGACCGCGTGCTCTCGATCGACGGCATCCCCCTCAACAACACCATCGAATTCCGCGAGCTGCTCCGCAAGGGTGGCGCCAAGCCCCGCACCCTCCTCGTCGAACGCGAGGGCGGCGTCAGCACCAAGGTCATCATCACCCCTCAGGTCAACACGACCGTGAATCCGGTGAGCATCATCGCCTACGAGGGCAAAGACAAAAACAAGACCCGCCATTCGCTCATCATCCTTCCCGTCACCCGCGACCTCCTCACGAAGGACCAGGCAGCCGTCCGCGACCAACTGATGGTCCTCGGGATTTCGCCAGAGGACGCGACCCTCGCCGAACCTTTGAAAATCGGTACGATTATCGACAAGGTCGACGGCCGGGCCGAGATCATCGCGGTCAGCAGCCTAGATGACCTCGAGAAGGCCGGTGCCGGCCCCGCGCGCGATCTCACCCTCTTCTGGAAGCGCGCCAACGGCGACACGGGCAACGTGACCCTCCACAACGCCCAGGTGCGCCGCGGCAAGCCCGTCGAGCATGCACAAATCGGCACCTTCTTCGTCTCCAAGCCCGAGCTTGCCTACCGCAACCCTTGGGAAACCTGCTCGGGCATCGTGAAGTCAACCTTCACGACCCTCGGCCGCCTCTTTGATCGCGGCTCCGACATCCAGGTGAAGCAATTGGCTTCCGTGATTTCGATCACGAAGACCTACTACAATCTCTCCGAGGATATCCGCCGTGTGCTCTGGTTCACGGTGCTCATCAACCTGAACCTCGCCGTGCTCAACCTCCTGCCGATTCCTGTGCTCGACGGCGGCCACATGCTCATCGCCACGATCCAGCGCTACACGAAGGGGGTCCTGGGTAATAAGGCCGTGATTATCCTACAGTATACTTTCATGGGCCTGCTGCTCTCCCTGATGGCCTACATCATCTTGCACGACGTCCGTCGATGCTCCGGTGATAGTGAGCGCCAACTCAAACAGCAGCTTCTGGAGCGCCACGTCTACAAGACGCAGGACTTCAGCCCCACGAAGAAGTGAGCGAGGCCTGAAGGCCTCGCAGGGGCAGGGGTTGGGGCAGGTAACATCCTCAACCCTTACCCACCCCTACCCCCACCCCTACCCCTACCCCTTTCGTTACGTTTGCACATTCTCATTTTTGCACCTATCACCCCCTTACATCCCCATGGAAAAACCCGCCCACTCCCGCCGCAACTTCCTAGGCAGCATCGGCGCCACCCTCGCCGCGCTCAGCCTCTCACCCTCCTTGGCTGCCGCCGATTACGACCAGGCCGCAGCGAAAGCCCTGCCTCGCAAGAAAATCACGGACCCTTACATCTATAAATTCACCATCGGGAAGTTCGAAGCGTGGTCCATCAGCGACGGCTACGGCACCTTCAAGAACTGCGTCACGAAGAAGATGTTCCCGAAGTCCGACACCGAGGCGATGACGAAGGCCCTCGTCGCCAGCGGCGAACGCCCGGATGACGTCACGCTCTACATCAACATCTTGCTCCTGCGTAAGGACAAAGAAATCATCCTCGTCGACGCTGGCTTTGGCCCAGTGGAACGCGACACCTGGGGCTGGCTCATCCAGGCCATGGCCTCACCGGAAATCAATATCAAGCCCGAGCAGGTTACGCACGCCCTCTTGAGCCATTCGCATATCGACCACATCGGTGGCTTCACCACCAAGGGCCACATCCTCTACCCGAATGCAGCCGTGCACGTGCTGCAGACGGAAATCGATTTCTGGCGCGGCAAGGAACCGGATTTCTCTAAGTCCCACCGCACCGACGACATCAAAGGCATGATCAAGAGTGTGCGTAACTCCTTCGACATCCTGCAGCCGAACTTGGTCATGCACAAAGATGGCGACCAGATCCTCGATGGAGCGATTACCATCCTCGCTGCCCCAGGTCACACCGACGGCCATGCGATCTACCGCATCAAGTCCGATGGCCAGTCGCTCCTGCACATCTCCGACCTCGCGCACAACCACGTGCTGATGCTCGAAGACCCGAACTGGTTCATCGACTTCGACCACGACCCCGCCAACGCCGTGGCCACCCGCAAGAAGGTCTTCAGCGAAATCGCCGTCACCAAGGAGCGGGCCTTTGGCTTCCACCTCCCCTGGCCGGGCCTCGGCACCGTCGCCGCCAATGGCCGTCAGGGCTACCAGTGGATTCCGTCCACCTGGCGCTGGGATTTCTGACGCTCGTTGACGGATTGGGGCAAAGGGGTTGAGATACCCCCATGTCCTCGGACTACTGTCCCTCCCGCCACCGCACGGTCCGCCGCCTCACCCGCGTCGTAAACGTGGGTAGCGTGGCCGTGGGCGGAAAAAATCCGATTCGCCTGCAGTCGATGACGACCTCCGATACGGAGGACGTCGCGGCCACGGTCGCCCAAGCCATCCGCCTGGCGGAAGCGGGCTGCGAAATCATCCGCATCACGGCCCCAAATAAGGCCGCGGCGATCGCGCTGAAGGACATCCACCGGCAGTTCCGCGCGGCGGGCTTCAACCAGCCGCTCGTCGCCGACATCCATTTTCTCCCGGTCGCGGCGATGGAAGCCGTCGAACACGTGGAGAAGGTCCGCGTCAATCCGGGCAACTACGCCGACAAGAAGAAGTTCGCGGTGCTGGAATACACCGACAAAGCCTACGCCGAGGAACTGGAGCGCCTGCACGAGGCCTTCACGCCCCTAGTCCTCCGCGCCAAGGCCCTCGGCCGTTCGCTCCGCATCGGCACCAACCACGGTTCGCTCTCCGACCGCATCATGAACCGCTTCGGCGATTCGCCGAACGGGATGGTGGAGTCCGCCCTCGAATTCATCCGCATCGCGGAATCCCACGGCTTCAAGGACATGATTCTGTCGATGAAGTCGTCGAACCCGAAGGTGATGGTCGAAGCCTACCGCCTCGCGGCCGCCCGCATGACGGACCTCGGCATGGACTACCCGTTGCACCTCGGCGTGACCGAGGCCGGTGAAGGCGAAGACGCCCGCATCAAGTCCGCCATCGGCATCGGTTCGCTCCTCGCCGATGGCTTGGGCGACACGGTCCGCGTCTCGCTCACCGAAGACCCGTGGCACGAGATTCCAGTCTGCAAAGAAATCGTCAGTCGCGCCGAAGGCTTCGCCGCGCTCGGCGCCGCTTCGTCGGTCAAACTACCCGCCGATCCAGCTGATCCGTTCTCCTTCGTCCGCCGTGAGACCGAACTCATCGTACTTTCATCAAATTGCCTCGCGGGTTCGGGTGAACTCCCTCGCGTGATCGTCCGCAGTATCGCCGGCCTCGCTGATTGGCAGGCCGCGGCGAAGGAGATCCTCGACGCCCATGCGGCCCAGCGGGAAGTCCGCGCCGAAGGCCTGCTGGTGCGCCTCGACGACCCAGCGCACACCGCCAGCCTTCGCTCACTGCGCAAAGCCCTCGGACAGGCCGTGCCAGCTCTCTTCGTCGAGACGAGCCTATCGCCCTCCGACTTCCCCTTCGACGGCTCCGGCAGCCGCCTGGTGGTCGTGAAGAGTTTCTCCGCCAAAGATGGCATCGACGTCAAAGCCTGGGGTGAAGCCGTGACGAAGCTTGATGCGATCCTCGCCGCCGACCTCGATGGCCCGACGCTCGCGGCGCTCACGAAGGAGCTCGCCGCGATTCCCGCCGGCCGACTGATTCTCACGTCTTCGCAGCCGCAGGATGGCCTGCACGCGACGGGTACGGTCCGCGAACTCTTACGCTGTGCCGATGTCGCCCAGCTCGAGGCCCCGTTGTGGATCCGCGCCACGGTCGCCAACGCCGTGCGACTGGATGCCGGCTTCCAGTCTCGCCTGATTGAGGCATCGATCTTCGCCGGCGGCCTGCTCGTCGACGGCTATGGCGACTTCCTGTCCTGCGAGACCCCGACTTCTTCGGCCAAGTCGCTGACGCTAGCGTACGATATTCTGCAGGGTGCGCGCATGCGCCAGACCAAGACCGAGTATGTCGCCTGCCCGAGCTGTGGTCGCACCCTCTTCGACATCCAATCGACGACCCTCAAAATCAAGGAACGCACCGGTCACCTCAAGTCGGTCACCATCGCCGTCATGGGCTGCATCGTGAACGGCCCGGGCGAGATGGCTGATGCCGACTTCGGCTATGTCGGCGGCGCCCCCGGCAAGATCAACCTCTACGTCGGCAAGACCCCCATCAAGTTCAACGTCCCCCAGGAAGAAGCCGTCGAGCGCCTCGTCGACCTCATCAAGGAAAAGGGCCGCTGGGTGGAAGCCTGACAGGTAGGGACAGCACCACGTGCTGTCCTAGTTGCCTTTGGTCGGGTCGGGACCGCGTCACGACCTAGCTGCATCAGGCCGCCGCAGGGCGGCCGGTGGGTGGGGCGTGGCTCCGCCGCGCCCTCCGCATAGGAGTGCACGATGAATCGTGCCCCTACCTTGGTTCGCCCTGCGGCGAACGGATAAAACAATCAACTAGGACAGCACGTGGTGCTGTCCCTACCTCATTATTTCACCTCAGCCGTCAGGACCTCGATGAGGGGCTTCGGGTCGGATAGGCCGTGGGGATGGTGGTCGCCGCCCTCCTTAGGGAAGAGTTTCACGCGGCCACCGTTGTCCTGCCAGAGTTTGGCGACGAGGGCAGCGTTGTCTTCAAACGGAACGGTCTTGTCGGCGGTGCCGTGACAAGAAATCAGGAACACGCCGGCCTTGATCGCGGGGAGCAGGCCTTCGGCGGCCTGGAGGGACTTCGCCTTGGCTTCGTCGTCGTTCGCATAACCGAACTCGGTCTTGTAAAGCTTCCAATCGTTAGCGCTGCCCTTGCTCTGGTGCGTGAGGGCGACGCCGCCCGGCCAGGAACGGATGTCGCACACGCCGTTGTCGAGGTAGAGCACGCTGACGCGATCCGGATGCAGGCGCGTCCAGGCGTTGACGTAAAGCCCGCCGCGCGAGATGCCGAGGAGCGCGGGCTTGGCGGAGAAGCCGCGCTTTCCATGGAATTCCTCGTAGGCCTTTTCCCAAGTGGCCATCGAGCGGGCGGAGCCGAATTGATTGCTCACGCCGACGTAGACGACGTGCCAGCCTTTATCGACGAGACCGTCCTCGAGCGACTTCAAGTGCCCGGCGAACTCACCGACCCAAAGCCAAGGCTTACCAGGCGCGGCCTTATCCGGGGTCTTCACCGTGACGGCTTTGCCATCGATGGTGAGTTTTTCGACGGTGGCGGCCGAGGCGACGGCGCAAAACGCCATTCCAAACAGAGCGAGGAGGATGCGGGGCATGGCTCGATTTATGTGCAAAAGTGCAAAAGTGCAAAGGTGCAAATGCGGGAAGGTAGGGGCGCGACTGCGTCGCGTCCGTTGCCCACCAGTCGTGGAGAATAGTCAGCTGGCGCCCTATAAGCAGTAAACTGACGAACGGACGCCACGTAGTGGCGCCCCTACCGCGGTGCATCTAGGTAGGGCGGGCTGTCCCTAGCCCGCCGTTAACCAGCAGGAGTTACGGATCTCGCATGGCGAACGGACCGCTGGGGACAGCGGTCCCTACCCGATACAGCACTGTCGTGTCCCTGCCCCTGTCCCTTAAATTCAGTGCTTCTTGCCTCCCTGCCCTAACTCACCCTATCTCTTACCTCTATCCACTTATGAAACCCGTACTTCTGGTGATCCGCGACGGTTGGGGCGAAAACCACAACCCTAAGCATGACAAGTTCAATGCCGTGAAGCTGGCGAACATCCCGGTCTCGCGCGGCCTGACCAAGGACTGGCCCCGCACCGAGATCATGGCCCACGGCCTCGATGTCGGCCTGCCGGTCGGCATCATGGGTAATTCCGAAGTCGGCCACCAGAACATCGGCGCCGGTCGCATCGTCGACCAGGAGATCGTCCGCATCGACAAGGGCCTCACCGATCCGGCCGCCATGCGCCAGATCAAGGCCTTCCGCGGCTTGGTCGAGAACGTCAAAGCCACCGGCGGCGCGGTCCACCTGATGGGCCTGTGCTCCGAAGCCGGCGTCCATTCCACCCTTCCCCACCTCTACGCCCTCCTGCGCCTCCTGAAAGAAGAAGGCCTCTCGAAGGTCTACATCCACGCCTTCATGGACGGCCGCGATAGCCCGCCCACCTCGGGCCTCGGCTACCTCAAGCAGCTCGAAGCCGAGCTGGTGAAGATCGGGATTGGCAAGGTCGCCAGCGTCGCCGGCCGCTTCTGGGCCATGGACCGCGACAACCGCTGGGAACGTGTGAAGACCGCTTACGACGCCCTCACGGGCTCCCCTGCGCCCGAAGCCGCTTCGGCCGCCGAAGCGGTGCAGGCCTATTACGATAAGCCGACCGACTCCAATACGACCGGCGACGAGTTCGTCCCGGCCACCCGCATCAAGGGCACCGCCTTCATTCAGGACGGCGACTCGGTGCTGTTCTTCAACTTCCGTGGCGACCGCCCCCGCGAAATCACCCGCGCCTTCATCGATCCGGAGTTCAAGGGCTTCCCGCGCACGAAGCTGCTCAAGATTTTCTACGCCACCCTCACCAACTACGAGAAAGGCCTCTGCCCCAACGTGGTCTTCGATAAGCCCGCCAAGATGGTGAACATCCTCGGCGAGTGGGTCGCCAAGCAAGGCATCGCGCAGTTCCGCACGGCCGAGACCGAGAAATTCCCGCACGTGACTTTCTTCTTCAACGACTACCGCGAAGAAGCCTTCCCCAGCGAAGAGCGCGGCATGGCGCAGAGCCCGAAGGAAGTCTCCACCTACAACCAGAAGCCCGAGATGTCGGCTTCGCACGTCACCGAGATGGCCAAGGCTGCGATCCTCTCCGGTAAGTTCGGCCTCATCGTCGTCAACTACGCCAACCCCGACATGGTCGGCCACACCGGCGACCTCGCCGCGGTCTGCAAGGCCTGCGAAGCGGTCGACAGCGGCCTCGGCGGCCTCCTCGCCGCCATCGACCAGGTCGGGGGCAAGGCCCTCGTCACGGCCGACCATGGTAACGCCGACCAGATGTGGGAGCCGGAAGAGAACTGCGCCCACACGCGCCACACGCTCAGCCCCGTCGAGGTCATCCTCTACGGTGAAGGCTGCAAGGCCCTCAAGACTCGCCCCACCGGCCGCCTGGCCGACGTCGCCCCGACCCTGCTCGCCCTCATGGGCCTGCCGAAGCCGCCCGAGATGACCGGCGAGTCGCTGATCGCGGGGTAACCGCAAACCCACTTCGGGTTGCAGGTGGCAGCCCCGGGTGACGGAT
>CALQLO010000043.1 GCA_943331445.1 Akkermansia muciniphila | reverse complement strand
GGCCTCGTAGATTCTAAGCGCGGCAAGACTGGCGGCTACCGTCTGGCGAAATCGCCGGAGGATATCACGCTCAAGCAGGTGCTCGCCGTCGTGGAGCCGGACCTGATCGACACCAAGATCACCTTGAAGGGTGCCTCCGGACCCCAGGTCGCCGCACTCTGGCGCGAAGTCTCCAAGCGTTTTGATAAGTCGCTCACCGGCTTCACCGTCGCCCAGCTCGCCCTTAACGAGTCTGGCACGGATTTCGAAATCTGACCTAGGGGGAGCAGGGGAGTCCTCACTGAGGCCTGCCGCTGGGTTCAGTTTGGTAGTGAATGCGCGCCGTGTTAGCGTAGCGTCACGCTATGCCCCCCACCCAGTCCTGCCCACGCAGGTCTTTCTTCCGTGCCGCTGCTGGGCTCGCCCTCGCCGTGGCGTTAGGGGCGCCCGCCACTTCCTGGGCGATTAACTTCACGGATCTAGGTGAGTTGGGCGGCGGCTGGTCCAGCGCGTTGGGCGTTTCCGGCAACGGACTCATCGTCGTCGGCCAGTCGGTTAACAGCAGTTTGGATTTCGAGGCCTTTAGGTATGAGATCAGCGCCGTCGGGCTCGGCGACTTGGGCACCCATTTCTCCGAGGCCACCGGCGCCTCTTTTGACGGGTCAGTGATTGTGGGGGCGAGTTTCGATGCGCTCGGAGTGGAGCGGCCGTTTCGTTTCGACTCCGCCTCCGGGACGATGCTCGATGCCGGCGGCACATTGATTTCCGGCCGCTTCAACGCCGTCTCTGCCGATGGCCATGTCGCGGTCGGCCGCGGGACTTTTGGCTCCGGCTTTTACGCCATTAAGCAGGTCGATGCGGCAGACCCAATCAGCCTTGGGGCGCTCCCGGGCGGGTTTACTTCCCAGGCGACGGGCGTCTCCAGCGATGGTGGCGTGATTGTCGGCTTCAGCGATAATGGCGTCACGACGCGGGGCTTTAAGTATACAACCTTCGGCGGGATGGTCAGCCTAGGGGTATTGCCCGGTGGCTCTGCGGCAGATGAATCGCGTGCCTATGCGGTGTCAGCCAATGGCACGACTATAGTGGGCGAGGTCACTGATCCTGGGACGAGTCATCTTCGCGCCTTCAAATCTGTGGCCGGCGTGATGACTAATCTGGGGGTGCTCCCCGGCGGATTAAATTCCGCCGCCTTCGCCGTCAATGGTAGCGGCTCACTCGTGGTGGGTCGCTCGGAAGTATTGGTGGGCAGCCTCATCGAAACCCATGCGATGAAATATGAACTCGGCGCGGGGATGACCGATTTGGGTACGCTCGGTGGTAATTGGTCGGAAGCTCGGGGTGTTTCGGATGACGGCAGCATCATTGTGGGCAGCAGCCTGCTGGCCGATGGCCTGACGACCCACGCCTTCCTTTACACTAATTCCGCACTCCTGGATGTGAATGATTGGATGAGTTCGCTCAATGGTCCCAATAGCGTATTGGCGATGGCGAACAGCCTGGCTTCCTTGCCGATGGAGGGTGCGCATCACCGTCCGCTGATGTCTTATGATAGCATGGGTAAGTTGGGCCAATGCTGGGCCACGGGGGATTTCGGGGCGAGTTCCCGTAATACGGACAGCCAACTCGCCTCGGGCGAGGTCGGCGCGAGCTGGAGTTATGGCGACGTGATGGCCGGATTGGCGGTCGGCCATGGCGTCCTGAACCAAACGCTTCCCTTCGGTTCGCCCGCAGTCGTCAGCGGCAACTATCTATTAGGCGAAGTGGATTTCCGGCTCGCAGACAAACAGAGCATCCTCTCGATCGTCGCCATGCCGGGTAGTTGGCAGTCGAACACCACCCGGACCTACCGGATCGGCTCGCGCCGCCCGGGCGGGCTCGGCACGGTGGTCGGTATCGCCACGTCTTCCTCGCTCGGCGTCACCAGCATCCTTACGGAAAGCGTGCGCCTGCGGTATGATGGCGCCCCGCACCCGGTAGCTGGCCGCCTCACCGCGACGCCCTTCGCTTCATTGACCTGGACGCGCGCCAAGGTGGACTCGTATCAGGAGCACGGGGGCGCCTTTAATGCCACGTTTGATGCCCAGTCGCATACTTCCACCGAAGGGCGCCTCGGGCTCACCGTAAAATACCCACTCACCGTCGATCTGACGCTGTTGGTTGGCGGCGAATGGATTCATCGCTTCGATCGGACCTCGGGCGCGTTGAGCGGGATTGATGCAGATCTCGGGGCGATGCCGTTCGCGATTCCCGGGCTTGCGCCCGCGGCTGATCAGGCGCGGCTGGGGCTCGATGTGGATTATAAACTCAACGCCCGCACGTTATTGAATTTCTCCGTCCACATCGCTGGCTTCGGGGAGCGGCCCGATATTTCCGCGGCCCTGAGCCTCCGCCGGGCGTTCTGAGGTCGGCCGCCATTTGATTAAAGCTCAGGTCTGCGCCCCTCTCCCGCGGGCTAATTTCCTTGCACGCTTTTCAGGCCGAACAAATATATTTCTTATGATGAAAACTCGCCCGGCCCTCCTGTTTTATCTTTCCGCCGCGGCCGCAGGCTTACACGCGACGCCGACCGACCTCGGCACCCTTGGCGGGCTTGAGTCCGCCGCCTTCGGGGTGTCCGCCAACGGAGAGGTGATTGTTGGGCATAGTGATACCGTCTCGGCCCCCCGGGCATTTATTTGGACGCTCGGCGGAGGCATGATTGCACTTCCCACGCTCGGCGGGAATGACGCTATCGCCAACGGCATTTCCGCCGACGGACTGACGGTTGTCGGCCAGAGTTCCGACGGCACAGATGTGCATGCATTTTCCTGGACGCTCGCCGGCGGTATCATCGACCTGGGGGCGTTCGGCGGCACGAATTCCTATGCCCGGGCCGTGTCGGCGGATGGCTCCGTTGTGGCCGGCAGTTGTGATGTGGGGGTGGGTTCTCACGCCTTCATGTGGACTTCGCTGAGTGGGATGTCCGACCTCGGAACCCTTTCGGGCACCGGCAATTCCTGGGCGAACGGCATTTCCAGTGATGGCTCCGTTATCGTCGGCACCAGCTCCTTTGGTGGCCCCTTCGATGGCGTGCACGCCTACCGGTGGACGCAGGGGGGCGGCATGGTCGACCTCAGTACGCTTACCGGTGGGGTGGAGTCTTGGGCGCACGGCGTTTCCGCGGATGGCAACGTCGTCGTGGGCTGTAGCTTGTATGCGGCAGGTATTATTTCCGGCACCCACGCCTTCCGCTGGACGCAGGCCGGTGGCATGGTTGATCTCGGTGCACTTGGCGGGGGTGATTACTCGGTAGCCAATGGCGTTTCCGGTAATGGCAACGTCGTCGTCGGAGCGAGTAACTCAGCCGTTGCCGGTGCCGTGCAGCATGCCTTCCGTTGGACCCAAGCGGGCGGCATGGTCGATCTCGGCACGCTCGGCGGGGCAAATTCTTGGGCGTCGGCCGCCTCCCAAGATGGCTCCGTCATTGTTGGTTCTAGCGAATTACTCGGCGGCAGCATCACCCACGCTTTCCTCTACGCCAATAATGTGATGCTTGATTGGGATAATTGGATGAGCTCGCTCAATGGGCCGAACAGCGTGTTGGCGATGGCGTCTAATCTGGCCTCACTGCCGATGGAAGGTGCCCATCACCGGCCCTTGATGTCTTTCGATCACATGGGCAAGGCCTCGCAGGTCTGGGCCACGGGCGATTTCGGTGCCAGCTCCCGCAAGACGGATACCCACATGACCACCGGCGAAATCGGTACGAGCACCACGATTGGGGATTTTGTGGTGGGTCTTTCCGCTGGCCATGGTTCTCAGAATCAGGATCTCGCCCTCGGCGGCTCCGCTCACGTCAGCGGGAACTACGTGCTCGCCGAAGCGGACTACCGTCTCGCCGATAAGCAGAGCATCGTCTCCGTCATCTTGATGTCGGGCAACTGGACCTCGACGACCGCCCGGGCCTACACCACAGGTGCGGGCCCTTCGGTTTCCAATGGCACGACGGGTGTCAGCACCGAAAGCCTGCGTCTGCGCTATGATGGACCCGTGCAGCCGATTGCAGGTCAATTAACCGCGACGCCGTTCATCTCCACCACCTGGACGCGCACCAAGGCGGACGCCTATGCCGAGAGTGGCGGTTCCTTTGCCGCCACCTTTGATGCCCAGTCGCACACCTCCTCTGAAGGCCGCCTCGGCCTGACTGCGAAATACGCCCTCACCGCCGACACGACTTTGCTGGTTACGGGCGAGTGGATCCACCGTTTCGACCGCACCTCGGGCGCGCTCTCTGGCGTCGACACCGCTACCGGCTTGTTGCCCTTCGCGGTAGCCGGCCTCGCACCCACGGCTAATCAGGCCCGCCTGGGGCTTGATGTGGACCATAAGCTCAACGCCAACACGTTGTTGAACTTCTCGGCCCACGTCGCTGGCTTCGGCGAAACGCCCGACGTATCGGTAGCGCTGAGCATCCGCCGGGCGTTCTAAGGGCAGCTGGAGTGGAACATCGACACCCCCGCGGGTGTCTGTTTAGGTATGTCCATGCGTCTTCTTCTCGCTCTCTTGGCCGCTCTCTCCGTGTCGGCGGTTATTTCGGCGGCTGATGTGCCGACCCAGATGACCGTCCGCGGCAAGGAAATCTACAGCCAGGACTTCCTCAACGAGCTACCTCCCTACACCGGCAAGCCCAAGGGTTTCGCCAGCGGCTTCCAGGGTTGGCTCATTCACGGGAAGGGCCCGGAATCCAAGGGTGGCATGTGGAAAATTCTCGAAGGCCGCTTCCAGGGGCATGAGAACGTTCAGGTCAAGCACCCCGCCACCGCCTCCTACGGATTCCTTTTCAAGAACGTGGTGATTCAGTGTGAGCTGCGCATGGAAGATGTGGCCCTCGATAAAGATCCCGCGCACGGCGCCAAGTATCGCTACATCCAGCTGCGCACCACGGACGACAAGGACTACATCTGCAGCGTGGGCCTTTCGACGAATGGCTTCACTATCCAGAAGGACGATAATGACCATGACGGCCCTGATAAGTCGGCGCTCCTCGCTCGTAAGAGCACGCCCATCAAGCCCGGCGATTGGAGCACCGTGCTCTTCGAGATTTTGGGCGACGAGTTAACCGTCACCGTCAATGGACACGTCCTTACCGGCCGCCACGAGAACATCGCCCGCCAGAAGCACAGCATCATGTTTGTCGCCGGCACCGAAGGCTCCGTGCGCAACCTCAAGATTTGGGAAGCCACCGAGAGCCCCGATTGGTCGATGAACCGTGCCGTCATCGCCGCGAAGCAAACGCCCCTCGCCCCGGCCAAGAAGTAATCGGGAGGTAGGGACAGTACCACGTGCTGTGCTGTGTCTTGGGTAGGGATGCGATAATATCGCATCCGCTTGCCTCGAGGCAGAGACGCCCGCCCCTGTCGATTAGTTGATTCGGCGGAGCTCTCTATAGCTTAGGTAGGGACGGCTGTCCCTAGCCGTCCGTTCGTCGGCAGAGATCCGAATCTTGATTGGCTCAACGGCGGGCTGAGGACAGCCCGCCCTACCAGCGAGGCAGGACAAGCCTTCGGCGGGGAGCTGGTGCAAAGCAGGTTAGGGATGCGATGACATCGCATCCGTGTGTCTGGCTGTGAATAGATGAGACGGTGATCTCATCTCTACTTATTAAAACGCACGGCGGAGCTAATGAGGCAACGAGGGCAGGACGCGGTGCTGCCCCTGCCTAGAGCAGTGCGTGATCGTGAAGTAAACAGGGTGCTCGGGGCGGGGGTCGAACCCGCACACCTTGCGGCGCTAGAACCTAAATCTAGTGTGTCTGCCATTCCACCACCCGAGCAAACCTGTGTGTCCCAGATTTGCGGCGCGGGCGGCGGAGGCAAGCGCTTACGCGAGCCGGCCGAGGGGCGAGCCGACTTTGGCGTAGAGTTCGGTGGCGGTTTCGCCGGCCTGGATAAGGTCGGCCTCGAGTTTGATCCGTCCCGGCTCGAAGAGGGTGGCAACAAATGATCCGCCGAAACGGAAGTAACCTTTTTCGTCACCCTTGGCGACCGCCCGTCCGGGCTGATAAGTCTCGATGATGGTGCCGACGTTGGTGGCGCCGACGGACACCATGGTGACGAGGCCGAACGCCCCGGCATCGATGGTCACGCGCTGGCGTTTATTGTGCCAGAGGTACGAAGCGTGGCGGCGTAACGCGATTGGGTTGACGGAATATAACTGGCCCTGAGCCAGCACGGGTTCGCCGGGCACGCCAGCGACAGGGAAGTGGAAGCGGTGGTAATCGACCGGGCAGAGCCGCGAGCAGACGACAGTGCCTTGGGCGTAGCGTTCGCCGAGGGCGCGGTCGGCGACGAGTGCGGGGATGTCGAAGGTTTGCCCTTTGGCGAAGATGCCTTTGACGCGGGAAGCGTCCTGGAAACCGAGGTGGCGTCCGTCCGCCGGGAGTACGGCCATCTCGGGCCGGGGGTCGACGGGGCGGGTCGAGGGCTTGAGCTTGCGGTAGAAGAAGTCGTTGAAGGTGCGATATGCGCTGAGGTCCGCTTCCGCGAACTCGGCCGGATTTAGCCCAAACGTCTTAATGAAGGGCTCGATGCGACGGGCGCTGCTGGGCCGATCCATGGCCCAGCCATATAACTTGGAGAAAAGGCCCCGTTTGACGACCGCATGGAGGCTCAGTTTACCGAGCGGGTGGCCGTAGATGCGGCGTAGCCAGGCTTCGCCGTAGACCTGCTCGACCTCGGTCCCGCCGGTGTGGCGATTATGCAGGGTTATGGGGGCATCGGCGTCCATGGCGGTAGATTTGCCAAAAAAGGACTTCAAGGGAACCATTTATCTGTCAAAACAGACGTCTACCCCGATGTCGCGCCTGGCCTTCGTTCTCCTTTTCCTCGCGGCCCCGATCTGGGCGCAACAGGGCTTCGTCAAGAAGACG
This sequence comes from Akkermansia muciniphila, assembly GCA_943331445.1. Classification (GTDB taxonomy): domain Bacteria; phylum Verrucomicrobiota; class Verrucomicrobiia; order Opitutales; family UBA953; genus UBA953. Next base: position 5,796 of record CALQLO010000043.1, on the reverse strand, counting down.
CCCGAAACGCTTAAGGCCGAACTCGATACCGAAGTCATCCGGGCCCGGCTCGACCTAGCGTTTTCCCAACGCCGGCTGGCTCAATTAAATCAGACGCTCGAGCTGCGTAAGTTAGAGGCTGAAGCGATGGTGCGGGCCGCCCGGGCAGATGCCGCCGCCGCCCCCGCCGAAGCCGAACGGGGTCGCCTCGCCATCGAAGCCGCACTGGCGAATGCCAAAGCTACCGTGGCTTCCGCCGATAAGGATCGCGCGCGTGCCGAACTCGAAGTCGAGGCCCGTCTCGCCTCCGCCCAGGTCTCGGTGGAATACGCCAAGGTCGCTTCCGTCGCCGCCATCGCTCGCCTGCAGCAGAAGGCCGCGGACATCGCCGCTCACGCGAAGATCACTTACCCGAAGGATCCGTTGATTGATGGGGCCTTGCATATCTCGGATCGCCGCATCCCGTTTAACGGTCGCGTCGATGACAAGCTCGCTGACTTCGTCTGCGGCCGCATCGCCTTCTATAATGCCGTGGATAGCGAGGCGCCGATCTTCATCGTCATCGATCGTTCGCCGGGTGGCTCGGTGATGTCTGGCTACATGATCCTGCAGGCCATGGAAACCTCCAAGGCTCCGGTGTACGTCGTCGTGAAGGGTTACGCTGCCTCGATGGCTGCGATCATCACCACGATGGCGAAGCGCTCTTTTGTCTACCCGCAGACGATCGTCCTGCACCACCAGGCCTCCTCCGGGCTGAGCGGCAACGTCACCCAACTCAAGGAGCAACTTAAGTGGAGCAAGATCTGGGTGGAGCGCATCTTCGTCAAGGTCGCCGACCGCGCCGGCGTGAAGGTCGATGATTTCGTGGCCCAGATGTATAAGTCCGTCTCCACCGGTGATTGGAAGGTCACGGGCGATGACGCCGTCCGGTTACACTGGGTTACCAACGTCGTCGAGCAGATGACGGAAGATGCCATTTTCACCGCGGGCAATGAGCCCAAGCCAACGGAGATCATGCCCGAGGGCTTTGTCGATGCCGGCAAGTCTCAGGACGGTCGCATTCGTCAGGCGCTCCCGCCTCTCGGTCCGTGTGATGCTTGGTGGGTCTTTGATCCCACTGTCGAATACATCATCCGCTAATTTCTAAAACTACTCCCATGCACTCTCGCACTTTACTTCGCGCTCTCGCACTCGCCGCCTTGGTCGCCTCGCCGGCCTGGGCGCAGACGAAACGCGCCGCCGCCGCTCCTGCCGCGCCAGCAGCGGCTCCGGCTGATGCCGCCGCCATTCCCACGGCTCCGGCTGGACCGACCACCGTTCCTCCCGGTGGGCCGATTCAACGCGATGAACTTACGCCCGAGCAGAAGACTGCCCTCAAGGAAGTGGATCGCATGCGCGGCGAGAAGGCGCGGATCGACGCCGAAGTGGCGCTCGCTGAAGCCAAGCGTACCGAAGAGCTCGCCCCTTTGAATGCGGAAGTTTCTCGGCTCTCGGCCGAGCGAGCCCTGCGCCTCGCCAAGGCTTCGGCGGAAGCCGCCGCCCTCGAGGATGAGCGCGCCAAGCTTGAACGCCAAGCTGGGCTCGAAGCCGCCCGCTCTAGTGCCCGCTTGACCGAGCGCTCCAATAAGATTCGCGAACTCGAAGCCGAATCCAAGCAGCTCCAGCTGGAAGCTGGCAATACCATCGCCCGGCTCTCGAATGAAATCCAACGCTTCCAGAAGGAAGACGAGGCCCGCAAGGTCGCCAGCAAGGCCAAGCCGAAGTATCTCAAGGATCCGCTGGTCGACGGCGTGCTCTACATTAGCGATCGCCGCATCAGCTTCAACGGCGCCGTGACGGAGCAGCTGGCCGATTACGTCTGCACGCGCATTTCCTTCTATAACAATCAATCCTCCGAGTTCCCGATCTTCATTGTGGTCGATAACTCCCCCGGTGGCTCCGTGGCAGCTGGTTACCAGATTCAGAAGGCCATGGCCGCCTCGAAGGCGCCGGTACACGTCGTCGTCAAAGGCTTCGCTGCCTCGATGACCGCTGTCATCTGCACGCTGGCCGAGCGTTCCTATTGCTATCCCAACACCATCATCCTGCACCACCAGGCGTCCAACACGCTGCGTGGCAATATGACGGTACTGAAGGAGCAGATTGATTTCACCACGAAGTGGTTCGACCGCCTCGCCACCCCCGTGGCCAAGAAGATGGGCATCTCGCTCGAGGAATTCGTGAAGCAGATGTACGCCAACGATTCGACGGGCGACTGGCAGGCGTTTGGCGACAAGGCCAAGGAGCTCAAGTGGGTCGACAACGTCGTCGAGCGGATCGAAGAGACTTCGGTCCTCGACCTCTTGCCCGTCCCCGCCACCCCGATGATTGCCCTGCCGGCCGTCCCGCGCCCGCCCCAGACCGAGATTACCGGGGTGAGTGCGAAGGTGGACGACAAGGGCCGCCCTTATTACGAGCTGCCGCCCCTCGCGAACCCGTTTGACGCCTGGTGGCTTTACGACCCCCAGGGCCTATACCGCGCCCGCTAAGGGCTCGGAGGTCGGAATCATCCTAGGCCGAGGCTTCCCCCTAGGCCTTTTTATTTGCGAGGGGCTGGGGATTTACCTTCCTCGTGCTTACCCCTATGCGCCCCTCGTCGCTCCTCGCCCTTCTGGCTACGGCAATCTTTGCCTCCGCCGCTGAAGATGGCGCCCAAGTCTATAACACGCTTTGCGTCGCTTGCCACGGCCCAGACGGCAAAGGCCTCAACGGCCTGCCTCCGCTCGTCGGTAGCGATTGGCCCAAGGGCCCGGCCGCTCGGTCGATCAAGATCGTGCTGAACGGTCTGACCGGCCCGGTCGATGTCGCGGGTAAAGGTTACAATATTGATATGCCTCCCCAGGGCGCCGTGTTGAGCGACGAGAAGATCGCCGCCGCGCTGACCTACATTCGTGCAAACTTCGCCGCCGGCGCTGGCGCCGTCACGCCGGATGAAGTTAAGTCCGTCCGCGCCGCGACCGCGAGCCGCACGACGCCTTGGACGGCGGCGGAACTCCTGAAGGCCCATCCGTTCCCTCCGGCCAAGACCGCACTCAAGAATCTCGTGGGCACGATGTATAAAGGTAACTGGAAGGAGCTGCCCGACTTCTCCACTTTGAAGCCCGCGCTCATGGAGGATTTTAACGTTGGCGTGGTCGACCCCGATCAGTCCGGGTTGAAGTCCAATTTCGCCATGGTCTGGACGGCGCAGTTTGAAGCCAAGGAAGCTGGCAAGTATACCTTCACTTTGGATTGTGATGATTTCGGTGCGCTCTACGTCGGTGGCGAGAAGGTTGCTGAAATCAAGGGCATCGCCCCCATTGGCGGCCGTCGCAAAGAGGTCCCGGTAATCCTCAAGCAAGGCCTCACGCCGATTCGCATCGAGTTCGTCCAGGTGGGCGGCGAGCAGGTCATTCACCTCGGCTACAAGGGCCCGAAGGATAAGGGCGTCCAGTGGCTCTCGAAGACCAAGGGTGGCAATGCCGCCAAAACCACGCCTTCGATTCCGATTCAGCCCAAGGATGGCGTTGCCGCAATCTACCGTAACTTCATCGGTGGGACGACTCCACGGGCGATTGGTATCGGCTTCCCGAACGAGATGAACCTCGCTTACAGCGGTGATAATGCCGCCGTCGAGTTGCTCTGGGCCGGAAAATTCATGGATGGTGGTCACCATTGGACGGACCGCGGTGCGGGCAATGAGCCGCCTGCTGGCACGAACGTCGTGAAACTTTCCGATGGCCAAGCGCTCATCCAAGACACTGCCCCGTCGGGGAGTATTGTCCGCTTCGCCACGGAGAAGGGTGGCAAGGAAATGAAATTCTCTCCCTTGCCCGTCGCAGGCGAATTCAAAGGGTACGATTTGGATAAGGCTGGCAACCCCACCTTCCGGTCGGCCGGTGAAGGTTTCGCGCTGACGGATGCTTGGGCTCCCGATGCCGCCTCAGGTAAGCCTGGGTTGGTGCGGACGCTCAAGGCCTCGGGCGATAAGGCAGTCACGATCGTGCTGACGCGCGGCGTGGCCCTCACGGGCCCTTCCGATGGCGTCACCGAAGTGGGTGCCAACCTCGTCATCCGCGCCCAGAGCGGCGTATACCCTCGCACGAACGCCGCCGACAAGACGCTGACGGTCACCCTCAAGCCCGGTGAATCCGCGGTGCTCGGCTACTCCCTCCGCTAATCTCTCCCCTGGAAACCAAACTTATGAAGAAGTTCTCCCTGTTCCTCGCTTTCGCCGCCCTGACCTCTGGGCTATCCGCGGCGGCCGTCGTCAAGAAGACGGACACCAAGGCCTCCGAGGCCCGTCAGTCTGAATTCTACGAACGTGTTGAAATCCCTACACCTGCGGGCGAGGTCTGCGAAGTCTCGTCGATCGCACTGATGCCTGGTAAGAAGGTCGCCATCGGCACGCGCCGTGGCGATGTCTGGATTGCTGAAGGTGCGTACGACGCTGATCTCTCTAAGATCAAGTGGACTAAGTTCGCTTCCAATCTACACGAGCCGCTCGGCATGTTCTGGAAAGCTGGCTCGCTCTACGCCACGCAGCGCCCAGAGCACACCCGCCTCACGGACACCGATGGCGACGGCAAGGCGGACCGCTTTGACTCGATCTGCTCCAAGTGGGGCATCAACGGCGACTACCATGAATACGCCTTTGGCTCTGAGCCGGATAAGAACGGCGACGTCTGGGTTGTACTCTGTCTCACCGGCTCCTTCCACGGCCACTCCCCTTGGCGCGGCTGGTGCGTCCGCGTCACGCCAGAAGGCAAGATGATCCCGACCACCTCTGGCATTCGTTCCCCGGGCGGCATCGGTGCCAATGAGAAGGGCGACATGTTCTACACGGATAACCAAGGCGTCTGGAATGGCTCTTCGGGTTTCAAGTGGCTGCGCCCCGGTTCGTTTCAGGGTAACCCCACCGGCAATAAATCCGCCGCCCTGTCGGATTTCCCGGCGCCGCCCGAGCCCACCAGCGGCTCGCGTATCCTTACCGAGCGCTTGAAGTTCCCGGACTTCGTTCCTCCCGCCGTCATCCTCCCGCACGCCAAGGTTGGCAACTCGCCTTCTGGCATCGCCTGCGACATGACCAAGGGCAAGTTTGGCCCTTGGGAGAATCAGATGCTCGTCGGCGAGCAGACCGCCTCGCAGGTTCAGCGCATCAACCTCGAGTTCGTGAATGGCCTCTACCAGGGCGCCGTCTTCCACTTCCTCGGCGGCTTCGAAGCTGGCTTGATTCCGGTTCGTATGGACCAGGAAGACGGCACGCTTTTCGTCGGCGGATCGAATCGCGGCTGGGGTTCGCGCGGCACCAAGCCTTTCACCTTCGAGCGCGTGCGCTTCAAGGGTAAGGTGCCTTTCGAGATGCATGACATCTCCGCTCGCCATGACGGCTTCGAAGTCACCTTCACGCACCCGGTGGACGCCGCCAGCGCCGCCGACCTGAAGAACTACGCGATGGATACCTTCACTTACATCTACCAGGCGAGCTACGGTAGCCCGGAAGTCGATCAGACCGCGCCGACCATCAAGTCCGCAACTCTCTCGGCCGACGGCTTGAAGGTGCGCTTGGTCATCGATGGCCTCGTCCGAGGCCATATCCATCACCTCGTGACCGACGTGAAGGCCAAGTCTGGCGATACCCTTTGGCATAACGAAGGCTGGTATACGCTGAACGAGATTCCGGCCGCCAAGTAAGCCTGACGGCGGGGAACCGCTGGCAGGGTGAACTGCTGCGAAGCAGAAGGATAGGGCGCCGCAAGGCGCCCTTCTTGTTTGGGTAGGGCCGGCCATCCTTGGCCG
>CALQLO010000042.1 GCA_943331445.1 Akkermansia muciniphila | reverse complement strand
TCCTCGGGATTGATCCCTCCCTGCGCGGCACCGGACTCGCGGTCATCGATGCCCGCCGCGAACCGATGCGCCTGCTCGCCAGTGTCACCGTCAAACTCGCGCCCAAATTCGCCGCTTTCGAATGCCTGGGGCAAATCGCGGACGCAGTCGAAAAACTGGCCCGGGCCCACGGTGTCACCCAAGCCGCCATCGAAGAAACCATCTACGTGCAAAACTTCCGCACGGCCCAAGCGATGGGCGCCTCTCGGGGGGCGGCGTTGAGCGTACTCGCCCGACTCGGCGTCAAGGTTGGCGAATACGCCCCCAAGCGAATCAAGATGGCTGTGACGGGCCACGGAGCCGCCAGCAAGGAGCAGGTCGGGCGCATGATCAAGTCGGTGCTGGGTCTGCCCGCTGAACTGCCGCTGGATGAATCTGATGCGGCCGCGGCAGCCCTCTGCCACGCCTATACGGGGACCGTCTGACTCAAAGCTCTTCGCTCACGGCGAATTCGTCGTGACGTCCGTGGGCTTGGCTCCAGCGGGCCATCAATTCATCCAAAGGCACTGGCCGGACCTTCTGGCGAAGGTTGTAGTCACCGGCCTCAATGCAGGCCTTCAACTGACCCCAGATCGCCGCATAAGAGCGGGAGAAGCGCAAAGATTCATCGCGGAAGAGACTAGAGACATGGCAACAGCCACCCACCTCTGTGACGATGAAGCGCCCTGCCTTCAGCTCGTCGATGGTGACCGCACGTAAATCGAAGCGGGCAAAATGAAGCCCCGGGAAGCGCTTGGCGAAAGCCGTCACCGCTTCATCGAGCTGTACGCTGATTAAATCGTGACGATGGAGGCAGCGGGCACCATGCCCGTAGCTTCCGGTAAGATTAAGGGTGATCTTCTGACCGGCGGGGATGACTCGACTGAGGTCGCGGGCGTGACACTGGATGAATAACTCTCCGCGCGAGACCGCCACTTCGTCCAACCAGATTAATTCCTCCAAGGTCTGTTCGCCGTCACCGCGCACGGTGACATCGCGCTTTTGCACCACGGCCATGATTCGGCCATCGTCCTTGCCCGGGTTGCGCCGCCAGACGACTTCGAATTCGAACCCCGAAATATACTTCTGCAGCAGGAAATCTTCCTCCGCGCCCCGCACTAATTCCTCCAACTGCTCGGCGGTGTGGACGAAGCGCAAGCCCGCCCCGCTTTCGGCGACTTCCGGCTTAAATACGACCGGCCAGCCATGGCAGGTGGCGAAGGCCTGAGCCTCGCGCACGCGCTCATCCTGAGGATCATCCAAGGATAACGCCAAAGTCGGGCAGCAACGTGAATCGCGTTGGAACGGACGGAGCAACAGGGACTTGGAATCGCCAACGAATCCGCCAATACGGCCGAAAGCTGGATTGGCGGAGGCAAACGCCGTCAAACGTCCGTAGCGCAGGCACAGGGCAAAAATCCCGAGGCGCACGGGCAGATACAGTAGCCATGCTGGCCACAACGAAGGCTGCAAGAAGCCGCGCACCTTCATTGTAATCTGTCGGCGACCACGCCAGGTCAGCGAGGGCAGCGCCCAATGCGTCGCGAGGTAGAGAAGGAAAAGCATCCCCAGCACGATCCAACCCGCAACGCGGTGGTACTCATTGAGTTTCTTGATGATATCTGGTCCAAACTTTTCCCCGACCAACATGAGCACAGGCGTCCAAATCAGCGCGGCCAAGAAAAGCAACACCCCGAGGCGCAGGGGCTTCAGCCGCAAGATACCGGCCGTGATGAAAGTTGGCACGCGACTCGCCGGCACAAAGCGAGAACTCACGACGACCAGCATGCCCCGCGGGGTGGAGAACCACCCTGCCCACTGCTCAATCTGGTGCGGCTTGATGAGCCACTTCAACGGGGCACGCCGCATCGCCTTCAACCCAAAGAAGCGGCCCAGGGAATAAAGGGTCACATCACCGATGAAGATACTCACCGTACACGCCGCGACGCCGGACCAGAAATCGATGATGCCCATGCCCACGAGCAAGCCCGTCGCCAGACATGTCGGGTCTTCCGCCGCGAGGCAGAAAAGCAAGATGATGACCATCAGGATCCAATACCGGGAGCCCTGCGCCGTCGGGATGGGAGGATAGAGTTCGTCATCCGGCAAGGCCGGCCGAGCGTCGCCCTTTACTAACTTCGGACCAGGTACCGGCGGCGCGAGCTCCACCTTGAGCATGAACTTATTAAGTTTAGCCGCCGTCGCGTTGACATCCGCAAAGGCTGCATCCCGCCCGCCTGGTAATTCAACCAACTCGACCTTGCTCTCAAAAGCCTCGATGGCCTCACCCTTGACGATGATACGGCGATGATCTTCCCAGTCTCGCAGATTTTTCGTGTATCGCGCCGCGTCGACGGTCGTCACCCAATCATCCTGACCATGCAAAAGAAAGAGCGGCTTGCGCCAGCGACGCAGGATTTCCTTGGAGCCTGAAAGGTCTGAGTCGAGGACCGTGGCGGCGTAATCGCGATCGCAAGGCAGCAGATCGGCAGCCCCAAAATTCGGGGTCAGCCGCGAGACCCCCCAGAAAAAGGAGTAATGAAATCCGTAAATAATCTTATTAACGAGGTGGTTACCCATCATCTCAAACTCCTGGGCACCCGGTGCCGAGATCAAGCTGAGCGAACTCACCTGATCAGGATGTGCCTTGGCGAGCTCCAGCGCGGCCACCCCGCCCAACCCCTGGCCAATCACATGGTATTTCTTGAGGCCGTAATATTTAACCAACTCGGCCACCACCTCGGCGTTCGCCTCCATGGAGTGGCTGGGTATCCCTCGCGAATCAGTCGTATGGAAACCGGGTAAGAAAGCTTCGATGACTGAAATCTCTGCATTTTTGGCGAGAGCCTCACACAGTCGACTCCCTTGATCATCCCAGGGGATGCGATGGAGGTAGACCACGACCGTCTTGCGAAAGCGCGGCTTCGGCGCCTCGACCTGAGCCTCCTCTTCAATGCCGGCATCGACGCCATGCAGATGTGCCCGGATGGGGATTTTTCGTCCGACCGGGAAAACCGTCCCGTCACTGGCGACATCAAACGCGTCCACCGCAATAGGGGTGCCCTTGGCGTACCGCTCATAGGCGCTGAAAAAATCCAGCTGGGCGGACAAAATGAGGAGCACGACATAGACCAACATCGCCTTCCACTTACCCGGAATACGGCGCGCTAAGCTCTTATGGGTAGGGGAAGGCACCATCACTTTCCATCAAAAGGGCCGAAAACGAGAGGCGCAAGACGGGAAGGGAATAACCCCTAAGATTGCCCGATTTATGGCTTCCGTAATAGGGTCAACCCCTCTTGTCTTTCCAGACGTGCAATCCACCGGAAAGGAACTCCTCGGCCTCAGGGTCACCGTCGATAAGGTGGTCCACCATCGAGACGTGAACTTCCCTCCGGAAACTCCGCACGCCTTCGTCTACTTCCTGACCATCAGCAACCTCTCGCAGGAGACGGTCAAGCTCCTGGGCCGTAAGTGGATTATCCGAGCCCCCGATGGCAGCATGGAAATTGTCGAGGGCGATGGCATCGTCGGCGAGACCCCTACCCTCCCCCCCGGCGAGCAGTTCTCTTATAACAGCTACCACCTCGGGGGCGGACCGCTCACCGCCGAGGGCGCCTTCCACGGCACGACCGCCACCGGCGAACGCGTCTTCGTACGCATCCCGCAGTTTGCGATGACCCCACCCACGACCCCTTCCTAATGCGACTTACTGACCTAAACTCTGGCCGCGAAATCGGCGCCAATTGCATGCTCGCCGAATTCGGTGGCCTGCGCGTGGTGATCGACTGCGGCCTCCATCCTAAACTCGACGGGCGGAAAGCACTTCCGCAAATCGACAAAATCCAGGGCTCGGTCGATGGCGTCATCCTCACCCACTGTCACCTCGACCACCTCGGGTCGCTGCCATTACTCCTTAAACAGCACCCCTCCTCCCGCGTCTACGCTTCCGCGGCCACCACCCTTTTCGTGCGCCGGCTCCTGAGTAACTCCATCCAGGTGATGAAGCGTCAGCGCGAAGAGACCGGCAACGCCGACTACCCGCTGTACGTCGAGAGCGACGTCGAACGCGTCGAACACGCCCTTGCTGCCGTGCCGATCGCCAACCCCCGCATCATCGGCCGGGGCGGCGAAGAAATCGCCATGTCCTTTCACCTCGCCGGGCACGTCGCCGGCGCCGTGGGCTGCCTCATCGAGCACCGCCGCCAGAAACACTTCTTCACGGGCGATGTTCATTTTCAGGCCCAACGCACTGTCGCTGGGGCCACTTTCCCGCGCCAACCTGTGGACACATTGGTGATGGAATGCACCCGCGGTGCCACGACCACGGTACCCTCTTTCAGTCGCGCCAAGGAAGAGCAGCGGCTCATTAAAGCCATCAATGAAGTCTGCGATGAAGGGGGCTCCGTCCTCCTCCCGGCCTTCGCCTTTGGGCGCATGCAGGAAATCCTGCTGCTACTCCAAGAGGCCGCCGACGCGGGCAATCTCGCCGACGTGCCGATCTTCTGTTCCGGCCTTGGGATGGATCTTTGCGATTACCTCGACGCCGCGAGCAAGAAGACCAAGCAGGTCAAATTCAGCCGCCAGGTTCTCCGCGATCTCGGCATCCTGCCGCTCTCCCGCAAGTACACCCAGCCTGGTAAGAATATGCCCGAGCGCGGTATCTACCTTCTCTCCAGCGGTATGCTGGTTGAAAAGACCCCCGCTTGGCGCGTCGCCGCCAACATGCTCGACCATGCGGAGAACGCCGTTTTCTTCGTGGGCTATTGCGATCCCGAAACTCCAGGCGGCGAGCTCATCGGCATGAATCCGGGCGGAGAATTCAAATTTAAATCCCTCGACCACATCTCGACCCTGCGCGCTCGGGTCGAACGCTTCCACCTGAGTGGCCACGCAGATCGCGAAGAACTGATTGATTTTGCGAAAGCCCTTTCCCCGAAAGATATCGTCCTCACCCACGGTGACCCGCCCGCCCGCGCCTGGATGAAGGAAACGCTGGCTGCGGCGATGCCGGGCACCCGCGTCCATGACCCTGAACCGGGCGTACCGATCGACCTGTGAGCCACCTACCGCAGTCCGTCGAAGATTGGCGTGAGTTCACCCTCACGCGCGGTCCTCGCATGGCGGCGGAAGCTTTCCTGATCAAACTGGCCGGCCTCTCGGCGACCGAACAACGGGCGGCACTTTGTGGTCTGCCGGACACGCGCGAACTCGTGCGGCGCTTCGAATCAGCTTGGCCGCTCCGCGAAAGCTCCCTCGGCGGCGTGCCCTTCCTCACGAAGGATCTCTACTTCCGCGCTGGGCAGCCCACGTTCGCCGGTTCCACTTTCCTCCCGGAGGAGCTCGGCGAGACACGCACGAGCTCTTCGTTGCCGGCCGCTTTTGAAAACGACGCCGGCGCCATCGAATGCGGTCGCACGCAACTCAATGAATTCGCCTTCGGACTCACCGGCGAGAATCCGCATTTTGGCGACTGCCCGCATCCCACCCGCCCGGATTTACTCTCCGGCGGCTCAAGCTCTGGCTCCGCCTTCGCCGTGGCGCGCGGGCTAGTACCGTTTGCGCTGGCGACCGATACCGCCGGATCCATCCGCGTCCCCTGTGGCTACTGTGGCGTCTGGGGGTTGCGACTGTCCCCTGACCTCGCTCCGGTCGGCGATATCTTTCCGCTCTCTCCAGGCTATGACACCCAAGGCTGGATCACGCGCACCGCCGCGGATCTTCGTCAGGTTTCCTCCGCTGTACTCGGCGAAGCCCCGCCGGCGGGAGCTGGCCTCTGGGCGGGCGACCTTGGTCTCGGCATTCCCGCGACCGATCTCGAAGCCATGCGCCGAGTCGCCCTGCGGGCCGGTGCTCAGGAAGACGCTGCCGCTGCCACCCTCTTACGACTGGCCCTCGCTGAGGCTGCTCAAGCCTATCCCATTCTCGGCGCCCACGCCGCGGCACGGGTGCATGCGGCTTGGCTCGAGCGCCGCAAGCCGGACTACGATCCCGCCGTCTGGGCGCGTCTCGATGCGGGACGGCGGCGCACCCATGAAGAATTACGTGCCGCCGAAGCCGTGCGAACCCGCGTCATCGAGGCCTTTCGTGCCGTCTTCCGTCGCCACCACTTCATTGCGCTCCCTGCAACCATCGGCGGAGCCTTACCCAAATCAGGCATGGATGACGTACTCCGTCGAAAGTTGCTCGCGCTAAATGCGCCAGCCTCCCTTGCAGGCTTACCCGCGCTGGCTGCACCTGCCACCTTGGAGAACGGGCTCACCGGAGGCGTCCAGTTCCTCTTTCCGGATATGGCTAACTTCGGCTGGGATGCCCTCTTAGGACGTCTCGTGTAATTAGATCCGCTGACGGCGCATGTGCGCCGACGGCTGACCGAGACCTTCGCGATATTTAGCCACGGTGCGGCGCGCAATCTGCACGCCACGCTTACGCAGTTCCACCGTGATCGCCTCGTCGGCGAGCGGCTCCGCGGGGTTCTCCCGGGCGAGGATATCGGCGATCATCTCCTGCACGCCTTCCTGGGCGACCGTACCACCATCTGACGTCGAAACGCCGGAGGTGAAGAACCAGCGGAATTCACGCAAGCCGTGCGGGGTCAACATCCACTTACCCGCGGCCGCCCGCCCGACCGTCGTCTCATGCACGCCCATCTCCTTGGCGACATCCGTCATGGTCAGAGGCTTCAATTTAGAAGGCCCGTGTTCGAAGAAATCCGTCTGGCGCTCCAAGATAATCAAGGCCAGGCGCTCGATGGTGCGCTGGCGCTCCTCGATGGCACCGATGAGGAATTTACCCTGACGCATCCGTTCCAAAATATAAGCCCGCTCCTTGTCGCCGAGGGCGTTGCCCGCGAGCATGTCCTTGTAGGCCGGGACGAGCCGAAGCTTGGGCACATGGCGGTCATCCATCGTGACCTTCCATTTACCATCCTCACCCAGCTCAACGGTCGCATCAGGGGTGACGACGCGATTATCATCGCGCGAGAATCGGCGAGCGGGGACGGTCTCCAACTTGGCCAGCTCCGCGAGGCCTTCGCGGACCCCATCGATCTCGACGTCCAAAATACGGGCGCATTCCTCGAGTCGGCGCCCCATCATCGGCTCCCAACAATCGTTCACCAGCCGAGCCGCCGTGGAAAGCCCGCGGCTCCGTTGCCGGAGCTGCGCGAGAAAGCACTCTCGCAGATCACGCGACCCGATGCCCGGAGGATCGAAGGCCAGCATCAGCGTGTGGGCCGACATGATGGCCTCGTAGGATTGCCCAGACCGTAGCGCGATGGTGGAAAGATCTTCCTCAAGGAAGCCGCGCTCATCGAGCGAGGCGATGAGAAGTTTGAGGGCCTCCTGGACCGCAGCGTCATCGGAAGCGCCCCGGGCTTGGTCGCTCAGGTGCTCGGAGAGGGATGCCTCGCCCGTGGCGGACTCCATCATGTGGCGGCGACGCTCCTCGTCCTCTTGGGTATACCCCTGCGAGCGGATCTCTTCGTAATAGCTTTCGTCCCAGTCGTCCTTCATGCGGCGCAGGGCATCAAAGTCATCATCCCCGAGCGAAAGTTCGCGCGGCCCCTCTTCTTCGGACTCTTCAGGAGCGCTCAGGGAATCCACCGAATCCGTCGAGACTGGCTCCACTTCTTCCAACAAAGGGTTGGCGGCTAACTCGGAAGAGATTTCGCGCAACAGTTCCGCGGCGGGCACCTGCAGAATCCGGAGGGACTGACGCAGCTGCGGAGTCAGGACCATGCCCTGCACCTGCTTCTGCGTCTGATTGATGCCTTGGTTACCCATGGAACGACCCTTAACTAAGAGAGTTCGGAGGCGATTTGCAAAAGGTATCGGCAGGCAATCGGCTTGCTAAGCAAATAGGTTAGCCCAATCTTTATGCATACCTACCGAGGGTGGGCCGCCCCATGCGTCACTTCTCACTTTTTATCGAAGACCAAATCATCGGCCCGCTGACCGAGGAGGAAGTGTCCGCCAAGATTTCGGCTGGAAGTTTGACTCCAGAAACGCTTTGCGCGCCAGCTGGCTCCACCGAATGGGAACCGCTGGCCAATCACTTCAAGTTCGGAACCGGACTGAAAGTCAACTGGAGCAAGCCCGTGCAATCGGAAGTCGAAGCCGCCACGCAGGAGGGTCGCATCGACCCCGAGACCCGCAAAAAACTTATGGTCTACGGGTTGGCTGACTCCGTCAGCATTGATCAGTTCACCCAGATTCAAGCAAACGGCGCCATCGCCGCCCATGAGGTTACCCTCCGTGCCACGATTCGCTCCCAGCGGCTGATTTGCATAAGTGCACTGGCCGCCGCGACCGCCCTCTCGTCTTGGATTAGCCTCGGCGACAACCTCTGCGGGGAAACCGTGGACTCCGTGGCCAGCTTGATCATCCGCGAAGAAGGCAACGCCCAGGCTGGCCGCAAACAGTTGAATTACGAATTGCAGCAATTCGCGGTCGTGCGCGATCGAGCCAACACGGCGGAATTTCGCAAACCCAGCGGGGGTATTCCGGCGGTCAACATCGCCCTCAGCCGATTGAAGATCAATCCATACGGAGCCTTCACCTTCAACGGGAAGGTCGACACCTCGCCCCTCGCCGGGAAAATCGCTAAATGGGGTATCAAAATCGGCGACGAAATTAAAGTGTACGTTGTCGCGGCGCCGCCCCCCGGACGGATTACGGCGCTCATCAAGGATCAAGAAGTGATGCTGGATGAGGTGCTCGCTCCGGCACTCGATGACAGCGGCTTCCAGAAACTCTTTGCCGCCGCGATGGAGACCTATCCCGCTGTCAGCGCCTTCCCGGAGTCGGCCAAGCTACTCAACGACGGCAAGGGCGTGCGCATGAGCTCGTTGAAAATCTTTATCACCCGCGTCGAGTTTCAGGCCCAAACCGCCGATAACGTGCCGGCCCGTAAACGCTGGGCCTCCGATTTACACGCCTTTGCCGATCGACTTAACCTCCTGCAACGCAAGGTCTACACCCTCACGGAGCCGGCGGCCCGACGGGCTCGCTGGAGCGAATTCAATGCTGGCCCCGGGGCCGAACTCGCCGCGTGGGTGCTCACCTCCAACGCCAAGGAAGGCAAGGTGGTCGCCGATGGCGGCATCGTCGTTGATGAGACGATCCGCATCACCCCCTCCAACATCGATCAAGTAATTGTTTCCGTGCGCATCAACGGCGACTCGGTGTTTCTGCGCTGGAATTCATCCTTTCTCAAGACCGCCCCCTACCTTTGCCGGGAACTGCCGGAACAATACTTCCTGGACCGTGAAGTTTATAAGGTCACGAGCAAGACAACCACGGGTGCGTTACGCCTGAAGGCTAAATCCCATTCGGCTTCGCATGATTACTTCCTAGAGCGCAACTCGCCGCAGTGGTTCTTCCTCACCACCGCCCGCGCGAGCGACCAAGACTCCGTGACACTGCTCGTGGACGAGAAGACCTACGAAGAGTACGCCGTCGGTAACGCCATCCCGATGGGTGTGTTCAGCAAGTTCCAAGCTTTCCCCCGACCCGTTGATTCGTCGATTCCGGATCCCTTCTACGTGCCGGAAGCCCCTCAGTAAAAGGCAGCGCCCTTAACGGGCAACGCCCGCGCCGTGGATGATATCTTACCGGCGCACCCAGCAATCTGGCTCGGAACACTCGCCAAACTGCGTCGCCGAGAGACGCGTTGCCTTACCGGTGACCGTATCGACCACCGCGAGCCAGCTGCCCTGCGAAGCCACGACATGGCGACCGTCCGCACACCATGAGGCGTGTGCCAGCGGCAAGGGATTCACCGTTTCGACTGAGGTGACCGTGCCCGCGGCGAGATCAATCACGCCGAGGCGGAGACGACCCTCCTGGAAGGTGAAGATAATCTGGTTCGGCACGACCGGATTCCAGCGGGGCTCCGTGCTATAACCGTGACCCGTCGACACGCGACTGAGCGCGCCACCGGCACTGCTGGCGAGATAGATACCTGGGCGACCCGTGGGACCGCTCGTGAGGGCGAAACGACTACCGTCGGGCGACCAAGATGGATCGGTGTTAACGACTTCCTTACTGGAGGCGGTGATGACCCGATGGGGCGATTCGCCCTCCCCGCCGGCGACAAAAATATCCATCGTGCCCTTATTGGACGAAGCAAAGGCAATGCGGCCATCCGGCCCGACACTGGCGGCACCGAGGGCACCGCGGACATCAGTGATCACTTTGCGGGGCTCACCGATGCCGTTGGAGGAGAAAATTTCCGGGAAGCCGGTACGCACCGATGAAACGAAATAAATCCGGCTACCATCGGCTGACCAGCGTGGACCGATGGTGGTGTTGCGGTAATTCGTGAGCCGCAAGGTCTTTGAACGGGCGAGATTCGTGACGTAGATTTCTTGGTGGCCCGTGTAGCCCGAGACGAACGCTACCTTCGTGCCCGCATACAGGGGCTTGAGCTGCCAGCGTCGACCGAGGCCGACGATGGCCGCATCCGCAACCTTGAGCGCGAGCTCATCTTCATCCTTGGCCTCGACGTTAGTCTGAAAGGCGTAGTTAGGATTATCACAGGCCACGACGGCGGACGTGCCGTTGCGACCGATGTTCACCTTGACCGTCGAGTTAGCGGAGATCCGAATCGCGCCGTGCACGGAAAGCGCGAATTGCACCAGCGAGCCGAGCGTTGGGTCGTCGGAAGCGATAGATACGGAGACATTTCGATTGGAGTCAGCGGTCACCTCTTCGGTGACGACCAGATTGCCAGCGGCGAAGAGTGGAGCGGTGAGAAATACGGCGAGAAGGGCAAAGAGACGCATCGGACAGAAGTGATTGGGTGGTTAGCAGTTTGACCTAGGATAGGCAGGGAGTTCAATCCCACTAATGTCTCTCGATAAGGAATCCGTCCAGAAGGCCCTCAGCCAGGTCCGCTACCCGGGCTACAGCCGGGACATCGTCTCCTTCGGATTGGTCAAAGGGATCGAGGTCACCCTAGCGGGTAAAGTCTCCGTCGGCCTCGCCGTCACGAGCGCTGATCCGGCTATCCCGAAGCAGCTCTACGCTGAAATCGAAGCCGTCCTGAAGGCCGCCGGAGCCATTCAGCCCGAAATCACCATCACCGTTACCGTCCCCAAAGGCGCCCCCATGGCTGCCGCAACCCCCGCCAGCGGGACCAAACTCCCGGCCGATGCTGGCGTCGGCCAGGTAAAGCATATCATCGCCGTGGCCAGCGGTAAGGGCGGCGTCGGTAAGTCGACCTTCGCCGTCAATCTCGCCTGCGCCCTGGCCCGCTCCCTCTCCGACCAAGGCCGACCGGGCCGCGTGGGCCTGATGGATTGCGATATCTACGGACCCTCCGTCCCCCTGATGATCGGCGTCAATGCCCGCCCGCTCCTCGAGGGCGACACCCTCATCCCGCTCGAAAACTTTGGCGTCAAAATCATGTCGATGGGCCTGCTGATCGATGCGGACGCCCCCGTGGTATGGCGCGGCCCAATGATTATGAAGACCATCTCGCAGTTCGCCACCAACGTCCGCTGGGGCGAACTCGATGTCTTGCTCATCGATTTGCCGCCCGGCACGGGCGACGCCCAACTCTCCATCGCCCAGGCGATGGCCCTGAGTGGGGCCATTATTGTGACCACCCCGCAGACCGCCGCCGTCTCGGTTGCGCTCCGCGGTGCGGCGATGTTTGCCAAGGTGAACGTACCCATCCTCGGCGTCGCGGAGAATATGAGTTATTTCGAAGGCTCGGACGGTGCCCGCCAGTATCTCTTCGGCCAAGGGGGCGGCCTCAAGGTCGCCACGGCCCTGAATTCCATTCTTTTGGGTGAAGTCCCTCTGGATCAAACCGTTCGACAAGGCGGTGACCACGGCATCCCCGTCGTCATCAGCCATCCGGACGGCAATCCCGCCCGCGTCTTCCGCTCCGTCGCCCTGACGGTGCTGCGCGGCCTCGAAGCGTCTGCGTGACGGTTCTGTCTCGTCCGTCTTGCAAATTTGTTAAGAACCGCTACCTTTCAAACCAAGGATGCGTGAAATAGACCAAGGGACGAAGCCAGAAGCCGATTTAGCGGCTCGCTCTTCCCTTTACGCTGAGTTCTTGGCCGAACGAGAAGAGATTCTTCGGCACAAGTGGATTGAATCCGAAAAGGTCGGGCGCGACATCGGCTTCGAGCGCGCCCTGATTGATTGGACCCGCCACCACCGGGCGCGCTGGCGCCTGTTGCGTCGGCAGAGCAAGGCAGCCTAAGCACCTAGCCCTCCCCGCCAAACAGAAGGGCCGGCTCGCATCGCTGCGGCCGGCCCTTCGGGCGTGGGACCAGGAAGCGCTTAGCCCTTGATCTCCTTGTGCAGCGTGTGGCGGCGCAGGGAGGGGTTGTACTTCTTGAGCTCCACTTTCTCTTGGGAAAGCTTCTTGTTACGGGTGGTCATGTAACGAGACGGGCGCTTGCCCTCCTTGCGGGCTTCGGTGCATTCAATGATAACGATTTCGCGAGCCATGGTTTGTGTCGGTTGGAAGGTTGAGGTTTGGGAACGGTCTCGGTCGGAGCAAGCCCGAAAAAGAGCCGGGCGGCCTTTTGGGCCGCCCGGTTCGTTCCGTAGGTGGGGTTAATCAGCCCCAGAGACGCTTCTTATGGCGATTTTCCTTCGAGCGCTTGCGGCGCTTGTGCTTGTTCATCTTCAGACGACGCTTCTTCTTGAGGCTTCCCATGGGTGATAGTGACTCGCAACTTGGCGACCCCTCGGCCGACAGTAAAGCCGAAACTAACCCGAAATAAC
>CALQLO010000041.1 GCA_943331445.1 Akkermansia muciniphila | reverse complement strand
TCCATGCGCACCCTCCTCATCGCCCTGCTCGCCGCCCTCACCTGCTCAGCTGCGGACCATCCAGAACTCGCCCGCATCAGCGCCGCCGATGATGCCCGCGTCGCCGCCATGAAAGCCCGCGATGGAGCCAAGCTCGCCACCTTTCTCTCCGATGACCTCCACTACGCCCATTCCAATGCGCTCGTGGACACCAAGGCCTCGTTCGTCGATCTGATTGTCAGCGGTAAGGCCAAGTACCTGCGCCTCGACTACGTGAAGCGCGACTTCACCTTCCCCGCTCCGGGCATTGCCCTGATGACCGGCTTCTTCGACGTGAAAGCCATCATTAACGAGGCCACCACCGAAACGAAGATCTGCTACCTGGGCGCCTGGCGCCTCGAAAAGGGCGAGTGGAAATTGCTCGCCTGGCAGACCTGCAAGGTGCCGCCAGCCGCCAAGTAAGGCCGATTATCCGGCCGTCTCCGGCCCGGGTATCAGGACATAGTGTCCTAGATATCTAATAACAATGTGACTGGATTGGCACTTCCCCCTTCCCTCTCCCCGTAATCATCCCATCCTGCCTCTTATGCGCACACCCCTGCTCACCTCCCTTCTCGCCCTTTCGGTCGGCGTCGCCCCGCTGTTCGCCGCCGACACCCCGACCGTCGCTAAACCTGAGGCCGCGAAAGCTGCTCCGGTGGCAAAAAAGGCGACCTACATCGTCGCCCCCACCGAGGCCGATGTCGCCTACGGCGTTCACCCCAAACAAGTGATGCATTTCTGGAAGGCCGAATCGAATAAGCCGACCCCACTTATTTTCTATATCCACGGTGGAGGCTGGAACGCAGGTGACCGCACTGGGGCCAACGGCATGCTCACCGCCGCCCTCAAGGCCGGCGTCTCGGTAGTCTCCATCGAATACCGCTTCATCAAGGAAGCCACCGCGGACGGCGTTGTGCCGCCCGTCAAAGGCCCGATGCTCGATTGTGCCCGCGCCCTGCAATTCGTGCGCAACAAAGCCAAGGAATGGAATATCGATAAGGCCCGCATCGGCGCCACCGGCGGTTCCGCCGGGGCCTGCACGAGCCTTTGGCTCGCCTTCCACGATGACCTTGCAGATCCCAAGAGCGCCGACCCGATCGCCCGCGAATCTACCCGCCTCCTCTGTGCCGCCGTCGACGCACCCCAAACCTCGCTCGACCCCCAGCAGATGCGCGACTGGACGCCGAACAGCAGCTACGGTGCCCACGCCTTCGGCATCGTCGGTGATGGCAAAAAGAAAATCTCCTCCTTCCAGGCCTTCGTGGATGCCCGTGAAAAAATCATGCCCTGGATTAAGGAATATTCTCCTTACGAACTGGTGAGCTCGGACGACCCACCCGTCGGCCTTTTCTTCAATACGAAGCCTAATCTTGGCCAGGTTGAAAAAGATGCGACCCATACGGCCAACTTCGGCGTTAAGCTCAAGGAACACTGCGACGAGCTGAAGGTCCCCTGCGAGCTCGTCTACCCTGGCGCACCCGACGTCCAGCACCGCTCCTCACTGGCCTTCCTCCTAGCCAAACTCGTCGGCGAGTCGAAGAAATGAGCGGCGCCGTCATTCTCGGTACTCTCAGCGTAGCCACCTTGGCCGCTATCGGACCCACGGAGGACCTCGCGCATCCCGCGGCGGATCGAAACGCTGAAATGAAAGCCGCCGCCATCAAGGCTTCGGTGGACGTGAAGAGCACCCGGGATGGCTCGATGCAGAAAGTGGTTTACTATCAGCCAGAATGCGCGGCCAAGAATCTCCCCGGAGAGGCCGTGCCCCTCCTCGTCTTCCTCCACACTTGGAGCGGCAGCATCGAGCAAGGCCCCCTCCTCATCGGCTTAGCCAAGCAGCGCGGCTGGGTCATGATCGCGCCCGCCTTCCGTGGCATCAATAATCACCCCGAGGCCTGCGCTTCCGATCTGGCTTCGCAGGATATTATCGACGCCGTCGATTATGCCCAAACCCACGCTCGCATCGATGCCTCGCGCATCTACCTCGTCGGCGGCTCGGGTGGCGGACACATGTCCCTCGTCATGGCCGAACGTGCACCGCAACTCTGGGCCGGCGTCAGTGCCTGGGTACCAATCTCGGATCTCACCGCTTGGCACGCCGAGAGTACGGCACGTAAAAATAACTACGCCAAGATGATCGAGCAGTGTTGCGGCGGAAAGCCCGGCCCGGCCACGGCAGCGGAATACCGCTATCGCTCGCCCCTCTTCCATCTCGCCGCAGCTAAAAGCCTACCGCTCGATATTAATACCGGCATCCACGATGGCCACACGGGTTCCGTGCCCGTCAGCCAATCGCTGCATGCTTTCAATGTTCTGGCCGCGGCCAACGGCCAACCTCAGCAGCAACTCACCGAAGCCGATATCGACTTCATCACGCGGGAGCAGAAAATCCCCGACTCCTTGGCGACCGAAAAACAGACCGACCCAGAACGCCATAAGGCCGTGCTCTTCCGCCGCATCGCCGGTGCCGCTCGCATCACCATCTTTGAAGGAGGGCATGACTCCGAACCGGTCGCCGCGCTCAACTGGCTCGCCCGTCAACGCAAAGGACAACCCGCCGATTTCACGCTGGGTGAGCCGCCGAAAGACGCCCCCAGTTCCCTACGCTTGGCGAAATAATTCAGCGCGGCGGAGCCGGCTGACGCAATCCCACTAAGCTCCGTCGTTATCAGCCGCCAATGACGGCAGGGCTGAGATAAGCGTGGGGGCAACGCGTCTGTCGCATTGATTATGCTGAACGTGCGAGGAGAATGGCCGTCCGGCTTCGCGTCGGAATCTTTATGCGCCCCCTCCTCGCCTCCCTGCTGGTCGTAGTCATCGCGACCTCAGTCCCTCATGCCATCCGAGCGCAAGCCCCTGCGCCCACCAAAGCTGCGCCTAAGCTGACCTGGCCCACCATCGTTGACCGGGCTCGCCTGCTCACCGCCGCCGGACGCGAAGAGGTCACGATTGGCGGTAAGATCAGCGGCTCCAATGTCTCCGCCTCCGAAGGGTTCGTGACGCTGGCTGAAATCAAGACGAAGCCCGCTAAAGGTGAGTGGCTAGAAATTAAGTTTACGAACACCCAACCGTATCGCTGGGTCCGGTACGAAGCCCCAGCTGGCTCGCATGCCAATATCGCCGAGCTCGAATTCTACGCCGGTGAAAATAAAATCCGCGGCCAAGGCTTCGGCTCAGGTGGACGCTGGAAGGCCGCCCTCGACGGCAAACCAGAAACGAGTTTCAACGCCGAACTCGCCGACGGACAAGCCGTCGGCCTCGACCTCGGCAACTTGGCTTCCACTTGGCAGCCAGACTTCAATCCCGGCGGCGGTAATTTCGAGAAGCCCATCGAAGTTAAACTTTCGAGCCGCACCCCGGGGGCGACGATTCGCTACACTTTAGATGGCACGGCTCCGGGACCGAACAGCGGCGTTGCCTACACGGGTCCACTCACCCTCGAGAAGAACGCTACCCTGGTAGCCGTAGCCTTTAAAGACGGCCTCGCCGCAAGCCCGCCCAGCACCACCACCCTCTGGGTCGGCAAGCCCAGCCAGGCGCCCTCCCACTCCTTCCACGTCGGCAACAGCCTGACGGGTAATGCCAGCCGCTACGCCAGTTTCATCCGCACCGCTGGCGGCGAAGACAGGTTCCCCGCTTACCTCATCGGCGGGTCTCTCACCGTGAAGCTGTGGAATGAATCCCAAGGCCCCGACAAGAAACGCTGGGACGAAACCTACGCCAAGGCCGAGCACCCGCTCGACACCTTCACCATGCAGCCGCGCGATTTCAACGTCGACCAGGAAACAGATCACGCTACGCGCTTCATCAAACTCATCCGCGAGAAATCCCCAGACGTCCAACCATGGCTCTACGCTGAATGGGTTGAAATGAACCGTGGCCGCCCGACCGACAAGGGTCTCGTCCCGACCTTCCAGATGAAGAAAACTTTCCCGGCACTCACCTGGCAGGAATCCATGGCTGCCATGTTGCTCTACAATGAAGAAGTCCAGCACCGCATCCTCGCCGGCTACCACGAAGGCAAACCCGTGCGCATCATCCCCACCGCGCACGCGCTCGGTCTCGCCCGATCATTGATTGATGAAGGCAAGTTCCCTGACGTCGCTCCGGGTGAAGCGAATTTCTATAGCCTCTTCTTCGAAGACAGTGTGCACGTAAACCCAGCTGGCTGCTACCTCGTCGCCTGCACTTGGTATGCCGCTCTGCATCGCGAATCACCCGAAGGCAAGATGCTCCCCATCGGCACGAGCCTGAATGCCGCCCAAGCCCGGGTCATCCAAAGCCTCGCCTGGGAAGTCGTCCGCAACTACCCGGACTGCGGACTCTACGAGGCCGGCACCCAGCCTTGCGCCCAGCCCGCCATCCGCCATGACGGCAAGCGGATCGCCCTAACCTCCGCTACCCCGGGTGCGTTCTTCCGGTACACGCTCGATGGCACCACCCCGACGCGCACCACGGGTTATATTTATAACGGGATTATTAGCGTCCAGCCGGGCATCCAGCTGAAAGCCGTCGCCTACCGCAGCGGCCTCGCCGACAGCGAAGTCACCGAGCTGGCCCGCTAAACGAGGTGCCGCGGGCCCTTGGTGGGCCTTTCGGCGACTTTTCCTCTGGTCGGGCTGGTGAGATTCGAACTCACGACCTCTTGCACCCCATGCAAGCGCGCTACCAGACTACGCTACAGCCCGAGAGAGGAAAGATTGGGTTAAGCCCCAGCCCGGCGGGGTTGTCAATCCGACAAAGCCAGCCCCTTGGTTTCTGGACTTATCCCACGCTTAACCCTAGTAAATCAATATGAGCCGATACCCTTGGATGCTCCTGATGCTGTGCAGTGCTGGGCTCCTTGCGGAGTCCCGACCAAACATTGTTTTCATCTTAGCCGATGACCTCGGCTACGGTGAAGTCGGCTACAACGGACAAAAAATCATCCGCACGCCCAATGTCGATCGCCTTGCTCGCGAGGGCATGATTCTCACGCGTCACTATTGTGGCAACGCCGTCTGCGCTCCTTCACGCACCGTGCTCATGACCGGCATGAATCCCGGCCACGCCCCGGTGCGCGACAACATGGATGTCGGCGAAGGCGAACAGACCCCATTACCCGCGGGCATCACCACCCTGCCCGCCACCCTCAAGCAAGCGGGCTACACCACGGCCGCTTTTGGGAAATGGGGCATGGGCGGTTTCAATTCGACGGGCAATCCGCTGAAGCAAGGCTTCGACCATTTCCTCGGCCTGACGAGTCAGCGCGTCGCCCATAGCCACTATCCGGCTTTCATCCAAGATGATGGAAAGTTAATCCCGCTCGACAACGGCCCGAAGGGCGTGCCCGGCCACGCCAAGTTCCCCGAAGGTGCCGACCCCAAAGACCCTGCGGCCTATGCGGCCTTTATCGGTAAAGATTTTTCCAGCGATCGCACCATCGCCGGCGCGGAAGCTTTCATTACCCAGCAGCCAAAGAATAAACCCTTCTTCCTCTACTACGCTTCGCCCCTACCGCACGTCTCACTCCAAATCCCCGCCGATGACCTCAAAGTGTACGACGGCGTGATTACCGAAGCAGCGCCCTACCTCCCGAACAAAAGTGGCTACGTGCCGAATCGCACCCCGCGGGCCACCTATGCAGCGATGATCACACGTCTCGATAAGGAAGTCGGCCGCATCCTCGCTTCGCTCGAGAAAGCGGGCCTCGCCGACAACACGATTATCGTCTTCAGTGGCGACAATGGTGCGACCCATGACGCCGGCGGCGTCGACACAGGCTATTTCAATTCCGCGGGTGGCCTCAAAGGGCTCAAGGGGTCGCTCCATGAAGGCGGCGTCCGTGAACCTACCGTCGTCCGCTGGCCCGCAGGCATCAAGGCTGGCAGCCGCTCGAACCGCATCTCCGGCTTCGAAGACTGGCTGCTGACTTTCGCCGAGCTGGCGGGTGTTCGCATGGAACCCTCTGCCAATATGAGCAGCGAAAGCCTCGTGCGCGCACTCCGCGGCACCGACACCCCGCGCGCCGCCCCGCTCTATCGCGAATTCCCAGGTTATGGCTCTCAGCAAGCCATCTGGGACGGCAAATGGAAAGCCATCCGCACCGACATGGCCAAGGCCCTCCAAGCCAAGACCCCGATTCATCTTGAACTCTACGACCTCGATGCCGACCCGAATGAGGCCATCGACCTTGCGGATAAATTCCCCGAGGTGGTGAAAGAGCTCGAAGCCAAGATGGCGGCGGCCCGCGTACCTGACCCCCACTTCCCGCTCATCGGCGTGGACCCGGCTCCGACCAACGCAGGCAAGGGCAAGAAAAAGTCGGCGAAGTAACCGGTGCGAAAGCTGACGTCATTACTCACCCTGCTCATCGCGATGAGTGGTGCCGTTAGCGCCCCCATCACGCGCACCGCCGGCCCGCTACTCGATAAACCTGGGGACCTGGGCGTGGGACGGATGATACCTGATTTCACCTTCACGGAGGTCAGCGGGGCCACGCACCACCTTTCCGAAATCCGCCAGACCCAGGGACTGGTCATCGCCATGTCGAGCACGACTTGTCCGATCAGTAAGCGCTACCTGCCGACACTGGTACAACTCGAAAAGAGCCTCGCCGCCAAGGGGCAGACGCTCCTCGTCGTCAACGCTATGTCCGCGGAAAACCCTGCGGACATCAAAGCCCAACTCACGGAGAGCGGCTTGAAGTGCGCCTACGTGCACGACAAAGACGGCACCATCGTGCGAGCCCTCGGGGCGCGCACGACCGCCGAAGTTTTCCTGATCGATCATAAACTTACGCTTCGCTACCGCGGTGCCCTCGATGACCAATATGGTGTCGGCTACAATCGTGAGCAGCCGGAGCACCGCTACCTCGCCGATGCCCTCGACGCCGTGCTCAAGAATCAGCCAGTGCTCATTGGTGCTACCACCGCACCCGGCTGCGAACTCGACATCCAGCCGCACTTAGGCCCAGCGACGCCGATCACCTACCACCGCGACGTCGCCCGCATCCTTCAACAGAACTGCGTGCGCTGCCACCATGCCGCCGGCCTGGCGCCCTTTGCCTTGGATGAACTCGCCTCCGTGCGCGACCATACGAAGACCATCAAGCGGGTCTTAAGCGAAGGCACCATGCCACCGTGGTTCGCCGCGCCGCCTAAAGAGGGCGGCCCCAGCCCTTGGGCGAACGACTGCTCGCTCTCGACCAAGGATAAGGCTGACTTGCTCGCGTGGATTGATTCCCCGGGACGTCCGCTGGGCAATCCAGCCGACGCCCCGGCCAAACTGACGTTCGACGGTGAATGGAGTATCGGAAAACCCGATACCGTTATCCCCCTCAGCAAAACTTACGCCATCAAGGCCACGGGAGTCATGCCGTACCAGACCGACATCGTCACGACTACCTTCACGGAAGACAAATGGATCAAGGCCTACGAGATCATCCCCACCGCGCGCGAGGTCGTGCACCACGTCATCGTGATGGTCCATGCGCCTGGCGAAAAACTTGTTGGCGGCGGAGCCGAGAACTACTGGGCCATTTATGTGCCAGGTAATAGTGCCCGCGTCTACGCCGAAGGGGTCGCTCGTAAACTCCCCGCGGGAGCACGTATCAGCTTCCAGATTCATTACACCCCGAGCGGCAAGGCCGTTCAGGACCGCATGCGCATGGGTCTCACCTTTGCCAAGGAAGCCCCGCGACTTGAGATTAAAACCGTGGGCGTCGCTCATCCGCTCCTCTCGATTCCACCCAACGAGGCGAATCACATCGAGACCAAGCTCCAACGGGTACCGGCCGACCTCACGGTGACCAACCTGCTCGCCCACATGCATGTGCGCGGTAAGGCCTTCAAATATGAGCTCATCTACCCCGACACCCACGTAGAGACTCTGCTTGATATCCCCCGCTATGACTTCAACTGGCAGCTGCGCTACGACTTCAAGGAACCCAAAGTATTCCCCAAGGGCAGCACCTTACGCCTCACCGCCGTCTTTGATAACAGTACGGGCAACCGTGCCAATCCCGACCCCTCCAAGACCGTCAAATGGGGTCAGCAGACTTACGACGAGATGATGGTCGGCTACCTAGAATACATTGTACCAGTGAAACGGTAAAGGGTCTCGAGGTAGGGGCGCGACTGCGTCGCGTCCGTCGGCCGGAGTCGCTGAGAATAGTTAAGTGGCACTGATTCGCACGTCACGACGCGAACGGACGCCACACAGTGGCGCCCCTACCTTTTACAATTCTTCGATGCCCTCGCGCAGCTCCGCGGCCTTCTTCCTTACGGCCGCTTGCTCGGCGGGCGACATATTCGCGGCCTGGCGGACAGCCATCCCAATGCGCGGGTTGTTCAGAAAGCGATCTTGGTGACGCAACCAGAAATCCCAGTAGAGGGCATTGAGCGGACAAGCTAACGGGCCGGTACGGTCCTTAGGGTCATAGGGACAGCCGCCGCAATAATTCGACATCTTGGAGACGTAGCTCGCGGCACAGCAATAAGGCTTAGTTGCCAGAAAGCCGCCATCCGCGTGCTGACTCATACCGATGACGTTCGGTAATTCGACCCACTGGAAGGCGTCGATATAAACACCAAGATACCAACGCTCGACTTCGGCGGGATCCACACCCGCGGTCAGGCAGAATGAGCCGATGACCATCAGGCGCTGAATGTGATGCGCGTAGGCGGTCTCGAGTGATTGCCCGACGGAGTGCCGCAGGCAGTTCATCTTCACCTTGCCAGTCCAGAACCAGGACGGAAGCGACAGCGTGTGGCCGAGCCCATTAGCGTCGGCATAACCCGGCATCTTGGCCCAATAGATTCCACGGATGTATTCACGCCAGCCGATGATCTGCCGCACAAAACCCTCCGTCGCCGCCAGTGGATAGCGTTTCGGGTCACGGGTATGCGCGGCGGTCGCGGCTTGGGCAACTTCCATCGGCGCAAGCAGCTTCACGTTCAGAGCGAAGGATAGCCGTGAATGGAACAGCCGGTCGGAGGACGTGTGCATAGCATCCTCGTAGTCTCCGAAGTCCGGCAAGCCTCGCTCGATGAAAGCGTCCAACTGAGCCAAGGCCTCCGTGCGATCGACCGGCCAAGGGAACTCCTTTTCGCAGGGCTTACCCATCGTCTTAACCCCAGCGGCCTGGATTTCTGCCCAGATCGCGGAGTGGTCATGCGAGACGTCCCATGACTTCGGCGGGGGCGGTGTGCCCTTCCATGGCTTCCGGTTCTCCTTGTCGTAGTTCCATTCGCCACCCGCGGGCGTGCCATCCTCGTCCATCAGCAGGCGCGTGCGGATGCGCATCTTGCGATAATACGACTCCATCAGCCAGCGCTTGGCGTCCTTCTGGAAATGCGCCGCGACGCCGCCGCGGCCGTCGAGGAAGTGCTCAGAGCTCACGCAGGACGTGACTAGACCGCAACCAGCGGCAAAGGCACGCAGGTCTTGGTCGAGCCGCCACTCATCCGGCTCCTGGTATTCAAAGCGAACAGCCTTGGTCTCGGCGAAGACCGTGCGTAGGTTCTCCGCGAAGTTCTGTCGGTTATCCTTATCGCTCAACCGGAAGTACCGGACCTGATGGCCTTGCTTGGTCAGAACCTCCGCCATGCGACGCATCCCTGCGAAGACCGCGATGACCTTCTGGGCGTGATGGACCACGTAATCCGTCTCCGAGCGGACTTCCATGAACACATAAGTCACCGACGCATCCTTCTTCCCGAACCAGGAATGCTCCGGGCTCAGCTGATCGCCGAGGATGAGACGGACAGTGGAGGGCACGCCCGCAAGGGAAGAATAACTCGAGAAATGGCAAACGAGGTCTTGAGGTAGGGACAGCACCACGTGCTGTCCTCGCAGCACCCCTATGTCGTGAAGCGGTCCCGACCCTACCTAGGGATGCTAGGCACAAAAAAGCCCGGCGTCGCCGGGCTGATTGCAAGACCCCGAGCCCTCAGGCCCTCTGGTCCTCGTGTCCTCGTAACTTGGCTTACTTAGGGCCACCGGTCCGGCGGGTACCTGGGCGACCGAAGGGACGGTAGTTACCCTGCGAAGCACGGAAGCCGCCGTGACGACCACCCTGCGGGCGGCCTTCGCGTTCGCTGTTGTGCGAGCCGGCGCGGGGATCCTGGTGGCGCTGGAAATCTTCCGGGGTGCGGGGCGGGGCCTGCTGGGTGTAGTCGAAGCCCTGCAGTTTACCGCAATGGAGGTGCTTACCGACGATGCGCTCGAGGCGGCGGAGTTCGCCGAGGTCCTCGCGGGTGACGAAGGTGATCGCGGTACCAGTTGCGAGCGCGCGGCCAGTACGGCCGATACGGTGGACGTAATCTTCGAGCTGGTCAGGGAAGTCGAAATTGAAGACGTGCGAGATACCGTCGACGTCGATACCGCGCGAGGCGATGTCCGTTGCGACGAGCACGCGGATCTCACCGTTCTTAAAGGCCTGCAGGGCGCGCTGACGCTGGCTCTGCGAACGATTGGCGTGAATGGCGGCGCAGCTGATCTTCTCCGTCTGGAGTTTACGGCAGACGCGATCGGCACCATGTTTGGTCCGCGCAAAGACGAGCACACACTTAAGAGCTTCGTCCTTGAGAAGGTGGTGCAGCATAACCTGCTTGAGTGCACCTGGGCATTCATAGAGGAGCTGGGTGACGGTCTCAGCCGGAGAAGTACGGCGGCCGACTTCAATGAGCTTCGGCGAACGCTGATACTGCTTGGTGAGGGTTTCGATCTCGCGGGAGAGCGTGGCGGAGAACATCAGGGTCTGACGTTCGGGAGGCAGCGCACGGACGATGGTGTTGATCGCGGGCAAGAAGCCCATGTCGAGCATGCGGTCAGCTTCGTCGAGCACGAGGTACTCAACGGCGGAGAAGTCGCCATGGCCTTGACCACCGAGGTCGAGCAAACGGCCAGGGGTGGCGATGAGGAAGTCACAACCACGACGGAGGGCCGCAATCTGCGGGCGCTCGGAGACACCGCCGTAGCAGGTGGCGACGGTCACGCCGGCATAACGGGAATAGGCAGCGACGTTCTCGGCAATCTGGACGACCAGCTCGCGGGTCGGGGCCAGGATCAGGCAGCGGACGCGACCTTGGTGGGTGCTATTCTTCGTGCGGATGAGGCGAGTGAGCAGCGGGAGCGTGAAAGCGGCGGTCTTTCCGGTACCGGTCTGAGCCACGCCGATGACATCCGTGCCCTCGATAATGACCGGAATCGAAGCCTTTTGAATCGGCGTCGGTTCGGTGTAGCCCTGGTCGGCCACAGCTTTAAGGATGGAGGCGTCGAGGCCTAAGGATGCAAACGGCATTAGCGCAAAGTGAGTAGGGGAAATGGAAAGGGCGAGAAGAATAGGGGGATAACGGGCATAAGGGGTTGGCGGTTAGCGGTTGGCGATTAGACCACCAAACACCTACCAAAGGGACAGGTATTTCGGCCGTCGGCATGCATGCAGCCCTCATCCAACCGCTAACCGCTAACCGCCACCACCTTCGCTGGGACTGCTTCCCAGCATTGCACTCCCCTTCTTCCTCCCTAAGAAACTGACCATGAGCCTGTTCGCCCGTAAAAGCATCGCAGCCCTCCAGACCGAAGCCGCCTCCACGGGAGAAGGGACGCTCAAACGCTCCCTCTCCGCCACCAACCTGGTGATGATCGGCATCGGCGGCATCATCGGGGCTGGTATTTTCGTCCTGACGGGTCACGCCGCTGCCTCGCACGCTGGGCCGGCGGTCGTCCTTTCCTTCGTCATCAGTGCCATCACCTGCGCCCTCGCCGGCCTGTGCTACTCCGAGATGGCCGCCGCGGTGCCCGTCTCCGGTAGCGCCTACACTTACGCCTACGCCACGCTCGGCGAACTGATGGCTTGGATCATCGGCTGGGACCTCGTCCTCGAATATGGTGTCGGCGCCGTCACGGTCGCTGTCGGCTGGGCCGGCTACCTCAAGGGCTTCCTCGAAGGCTTCGGCATCCAGATCGCCAACGCCTACTCCTCGGCGCCATTCGATTGGGTCACCGACCCGACGACGCACGTCGAACACTTCGTGCGGACTGGTGCGGTCGTAAATCTTCCCGCGATGCTCATCATCGCCCTCGTCACCGCCCTGCTCGTTGTCGGCATCGAAGCTTCCGCCAAGGTCAACGCGGCTTTCGTCGTCCTTAAGGTCTCCATCGTCGTCCTCTTTATCGCGGTCGGCCTTGGTCACGTGCTCCATTCTAACTGGGTCACCGCCGCCAATCCGCAGGGTCTCTTCATCCCGCCGAACCTCGGCGTAGGTCAATTCGGTTGGGATGGCATCATTCGCGCCTCGGGCGTGGTCTTCTTCGCTTACATCGGCTTCGACGCCGTCTCGACCGCCGCCCAGGAATCCAAGAACCCGCAGCGAGACATGCCGATCGGTATGCTCGGCTCCCTCGCCATCTGCACGGTGCTCTACATCCTCGTGGCCTATGTACTCACGGGCGTGGTGCCTTACGACCAACTCAACGTGGCCCAGCCAATCGCCAAGGGCATCGACGCCATGGGTCTCCCTTGGCTCGCGCCGTTTATCAAGTTCGGTGCCATCCTTGGTCTAAGCTCGGTCATCCTGGTGCTACTACTCGGCCAGACGCGCGTCTTCTTTTCGATGTCCAAGGACGGCCTTCTGCCAGTCTCGTTTGGCAAGGTGCATCCGAAATTCCGCACGCCCGCGCGCATCACGCTGGTCACGGGCATGGCCATCATGGTCGCCGCGGGCCTCGCGCCCATCGGGCTCGTCGGCGAACTCTGCAGCATCGGCACCCTCTTCGCCTTCGCGCTCGTCTGCCTCGGCGTGATGGCCCTGCGCATCATCGACCCGGGCCTGCATCGCCCGTTCCGCACGCCGTTCATCTGGGTCGTCGGGCCGGCCGGCGCCGCCGCCAGCTTCTACCTGATGCTCGCCCTCCCGGCCGACACCTGGATCCGGCTCATCGTCTGGATGGCCATCGGTCTGGTAATCTACTTCGTCTACGGCCAGCGCAACGCCGCCCGCGT
>CALQLO010000040.1 GCA_943331445.1 Akkermansia muciniphila | reverse complement strand
CGAATGCTTGCCCCTCCACTTATTCGCCCTGCGGCGAATAGAAACCACTCCGCTAGGACAGCACGTGGTGCTGTCCCTACCTTCGCGTCTACCTGCCGAGGCCCGTCGCAAAACTGATCCCGAGCGAATCGCCGACGGCGCGCACGATTTCGATTTCGGCAGGCTCGGCCTTACCGTCGTTGAGCATGGCGACGCCGCACGCGCGGACGAACTTGCGTCGGTCGTAGATGCTCTGGCCAGCGATTACCCCCAAGGATTCATCGACCTTTTGCAGGTCTACCTGCTCGGCGGAAATAATGGTCGAACTCAGGCCGGGCAAGCCCAGCACACCCGCACCGAGTTGATAAGCCGCAGCCTGCGCCGCCGGGGCTTCGCTCGAGGTCTGCACGACCGCGGAGAGTACTAGCGCGTAAGCGGCGGCGAGGTCGCCGGGGCGGCTCTCGGGATTCTTCGCGGTGGAAAGGTAACGGCGCATCGACGCCTGGATCAACAGGACCACGAGTCCGTCCTCAGCCTGATAGCCGACCTGCTCAATGGCCTGCTTGAACTGAGCGACCTGCGTCGGCGAAAGCTGGCGCAATGCAGGCATGCAAAGATCCAGGAGGGGCACCCGATAACCTGCCGGTAAGTCTCGCAGGATTGGCTCGAGCCAAGCCGCGTCGCGGGACACCTCGCCACCGGCGAGCCCACGCGCCTGCTCGAGTTGCGCGGCGCGGAGTGCGGGATCGCGACGTAGAATTAGGCCGAGTACGAGGCCCATGGCGCTGACCGGGTCATCGGACGCGGCCCGCAATTCGGACGGAATCGTCCCATGAAAACCGACGGAGTCCTGAATCTGGAGGTCGGTCGGCAGCGAGCGAGTCGCGTTGGGCAAAGGCGGCGGAACGGCCCTAACCCCGGGGGCAAATCCGGCCGTGGGCTCGTCTGCAACAACCTGCACCGGGACGACATCGGGGATGATGCCGTCGAAGGTCGGGTCGATGCGCTTGATCCGCTCTCCGATGGGTGGGTGGGTGGAGAAGAAGAACTCCATGAAGCCGCCCGAAGAGGCGAAGAAGAGGTGCTGCGACTCGAGGTCCGCATTCGAGCCGGTGCGCTTGGCGCCCGCCATCCCACCCACCTTCTTCAAAGCCGAAGCCAGCCCAAGCGGATTGCGCGTAAACTGCACCGACGAGGCGTCGGCGAGGTATTCGCGCTGCCGCGAAACCGAGGCTTGAATGATCTTAGCAAAGAGGATGCCGCCCGAGCCGATGAGTAGCACCGCGAGACCCGTCACGACCAGCGCGGCGGTCAGCGGAAGCGAATCCTTATCGCCATCCGAAGACTGCGCACCGACGCGCATGAAGATATAACCGAGCTGGGCCAGGGCCGTCAGTCCGGCCACCGCACCGATGATGCGGATGCTGATCGTCATATCGCCGTTACCGATGTGGCTGAATTCGTGGGCGATCACACCTTGCAACTCCTCGCGCGTCAGATTGACCAGCGCCCCGCGGGTCACCCCGATGGCGGCGTCCTGTGGGTTATTCCCCGCAGCGAATGCGTTGATGGTGCTATCGCCTTCGATGACATAGCACAACGGGACCGGCAAACCGGCCGCGAGGGCAATTTCCTGCACGACATTGAGGTAGCGGCGTTCGGCGAGGTCGATCGTGCTCGCACCGACCAAACGGCCACCCAGGCGCTCGGCGATGGCCCCGCCGCCCTTGGCCAGATCGGCGATACGAAATAGGCTGCCACCAATAATGACCAGCAAGGCGACCCCGGTGGTCCCGAAGAAAAGCTTGGGCTGAACCCAGTCATACCCGCCGCGATGGTGGAAGAGCTTCCCGTGCCCCATCACCGCAAGGACGTAGAGCGAGGTGGTCAGGACAATAATCGCCAACACCAGAAGCACGACCAACTTGGTCGTGCGTCCGCGGGCCTCATCCTGGGCCCGGAAGAAATTCATTGTGGCGGCCATGGGCCGTTAGCGGCGAGCGCTTAGAACTTCACCGTCGGGGCAACCTTATCGGCTTCTTCGGCCTTAAAGAACTCGGCAGCGGCGAAGCCAAAGGAGTTGGCGATGAAGACCGCTGGGAAAACCTCGCGGGCGTTGTTGAAGAAGAGGACGGCGTCGTTGAAAGCCTGACGAGAGAAAGCGATGCGGTTCTCGGTCGAGGTGAGCTCTTCCATGAGCGCGCGCATGGTCGTGTCGGCCTTGAGCTGCGGATACTGCTCGCTGACGACCATAAGCTTACCGAGGGCGCCGCTGAGGCCGGCTTCAGCTTGGCTGAGGTCGCGCATGGCAGCGGGGTCATTCGGGTTGCCGGCGAAGCGGACGTTGGCCTGGGTGGCCTTGGCGCGGGCCTCGATCACGGCGGTGAGCGTACCACTTTCGTGGGCCATGTAGCCCTTGGCGGTTTCGACGAGGTTAGGGATCAAGTCGTAGCGGCGCTTAAGCTGCACGTCCACCTGCGCGAAGGCGTTCTTGCAGGCGTTCCGCAGGGTCACTAGGCCGTTGTAAATACCGACACCCCAAGTGCCGGCGATGACAGCGATGACGACGATAACGAGCAGGAAGATGCCGATGGCGGGTAACATGATGAGATGCAATTTACCCAGCCGCCCCGCACCTGCAAGGCGGGACGGGCCTGCCTTGTGATAATTTAATGTCAAAATTGGAACGCCCAACCCCGCACCAAGGACGATTAGGCGGTTTTTGCCAATCGGGCGCAGACTTCGTCGATCAGGAACGCGGGCGTCGAGGCGCCCGCAGTCACGCCGACGGTGCCAAAACGGGCGAGGGCCGAGAAATCTAGTTCCGCCGCGGTCTCGACGTGGAAACAGGGCAAACCGTGAATTTCCACGAGCTTCGCGAGCTTGACGGTGTTCGCGGAATGGCGGCCACCGATGACAACGATGGCCTGACACCCTTGCGACTGCAGCTCACGGATATCCGCCTGGCGATCCTTGGTGGCGCCACAAATGGTGTCGAAAACGAGGGCTGAAGCGAAGCGCGCCTTCAAGCGGGCGGCGAGTTGCTCGAACTCATCGGTGAACATCGTCGACTGCGACACCATGCAGACCTGCGGGCCGAGCTCCGGCAGTGCATCAATCTCGGCCGACGAGGTGATGACATGCCCCTTGCCCTCCGCGTAACCGAGCAGGCCAATGACCTCCGGATGCTTGGGGTCACCGAAGATGACGGTGGCGTAGCCTTTGCGCGCATGCATGCGCACCTTACCAGCGATGATGCCGACATCCGGACAGGTGGCGTCGCGGAATTCCATGCCGAGCGACTTCAGGTATTCGCGGCGTTCGGGCGAGATGCCGTGGGCACGCACGACCATGACCGCACCGGCATCTGTCGATTTAGAGACCTCTAACTTGGCCTCACTACGGTAATCCCCGACCTCGCGGATGCCCTCGCCGGTGAGGACCTCCATCATCTGACGGTTATGGATGAGCGGGCCATCGGTATAGACCGGATGGCGCCCCTTCTGGGCATACTCGCGGGCGATATCAATCGCGCGCTCGACGCCCCAGCAGAACCCCGCGGACTTGGCTCGGATAACCTTCACACCTTTACGGTGCGGGCAAGCCCGCCCGATTCAAGCCTTGTCGGGCCTTACTTGGCAGGCACACCCCAGACTTCGGTCTCGATGTAATCGTTCGAGGGGCCGGCGGAATTGCCCTTGGAGTAGAAGCGGACGTAGCGGCCTTTGACGGCGGCGGCAGGGATGACACGACCTTCGTTGGACTCGTAGTAGCAGTAATCCTTGCCCTTACCGAGCCCGAGCTCGTTTTCAGCGTCGTTATTGTAAACGGTGGTCACGTCCTTCTTAAACGCCGGGTCATTGGAAATCTGCACGACCACGTCGAAGTACACGCGGCGCTCACGATGGAAGTGCCAAAGCACGATGGCGCTAATCTCCGCCTGCTTAGCCAGATCGACCTGCACCCAATGGGCACCGCGAGGGAGCTCGACCTCGAAACCTTCTTCGCCGCCCTTATCCCCATCAGTCAGGTAGGAGAAGTCGCCGGCGGCGGCTTCCTTGGCGCTGGAGGTCACGTTGCAACCCTTGGCGAGATTGACGGCGGCGGCGGGCACCTTCGGGAGCACGCGGGGGGTCTTGGAGACGGGCTCGAGATTATTGATCTTCATCGGGCGCGGCGTGCCGAGCGCAATGGACTTCGGCAGCACGAGCGGGAGTTCTTTGTCCTGAGCGAGGACGAAGGCGGGGAGAGCCAGGAGGAGGCAGAGGGCGAGGCGTTTCATGAGAGGTGCGGGGATAGGACAGCGGAAAATCAGTTCGGTTTCAAGACTTGGGAGCATCAATGGTACGGACCCGACGGTGTTTGAGTGGAAAACGCAGGATAACCGTGGTGCCAATGTCGGGGGTGCTCTGGATATCGACCGTCCCGCCGTGGGCCCGCATAATGCGCAGGAGGATGAGCATGCCGATGCCTCCGCCGGAATCCTTGGTGGTGTAATAGGCGTCAAAGACCCGGGTCAGCTTCTCCGCAGGAATGCCCACGCCGGTATCTCGGATCGAAAGGATGACCGATTCGTCGTCCGATGAAAGCTTCACGTGGATGTCGCCGCCGCGATCCATGGCCTCAAGGGCGTTCTTCATGACATTGAAGAGCGCCTGCTTGATCTGGTTGCGGTCGCCAAGGATCGGCGGCACCTCGCTCGGCACATCGAGCGAGACTCGCACGCCGAGTTGCTCCATCTGGTCGCGCAACAAAGTCGTGGCTTCAGCGATCACCGCGACGAGGTCCGTGTCGGCGAGATTCGGCGGCGTCTGGCGGACGGCACCGAGGAAGTCGCGCACGATACCGTCCAGCCGAGTGATCTCGCTCTGGCAGACTTCGGCGGCTTTGCGAACTTTGGTCGCGGCGGGCGAATCGCCGAGCTTGGCGGCCTCGCGCTGCAGCAATTGCAGATGAATGCCGATGGCGTTGAGAGGATTGCCGACTTCATGGGCGACCCCAGCGGCGAGCGAGACAATCGAATCGATGCGTTCGCTTTCGACGCGGTCCTCAGTCTGCACGCGATCCTTGGTGACGTCGCTCAAGACGGCCACGCGGCGACTGCGCTCGGCACCTTGACTATCGCCAACGCGGGTAAGGTGCAGGCTCAGCAGGCGAGACTCCGGATAACGGACTTCCAATTCACGGGTGAGCGCTCCGACGGTCTCCGGCAGCTCTAGCGCCTGGGCGATATCAGGGGAAAGCCGGCGAAGCTCGGTGCCATTGACGTCCTCCGCGCTCACGCCGAGCAGGCGGATCGCCGCGGCATTGGCATACTCGATGGAGCTGTCATGCGAGAGCACCAGCACGCCCTCGCGGAGCGTGTCGAGGACCGTCTCCATGAGGTCGCGCTCGCGTTCGAGCCGGCGGGCAAGGATGGCTAGGTTCTGCGCATCGAGGTCATCGATGCGGCCCAGGATGCGATCGAGCGGGCTGAAGCGACGGCGAGCCATCTTAGACCGTGCGCGCCTTGATTTGGCGGGCGATATGTTCGACGAGCTGGCGGGCGACGGCGGACTTCGGCCCGGGGCCGAGGACTTCGCGGAAGCCATTTCGGCCCAGCAGGATGATCTTATTCTCGTCGGAGCCGAAGGCGCCTTCGGGACCCGCAACGGAATTGGCCGCGATGAGGTCCGCGCCTTTGCGCTCCAATTTATCGAGCGCATTGGCTTCGACGTTTTCCGTCTCGGCGGCGAACGCCACGATGAATTGGTCGGTGCGGCGATTCTCCGCGAGCGTGGTTAAAATATCTGGGACCGGCTCCATCTCGACGGTGAGCCCTTCGCCGTTCTTCTTCAACTTTTGCTCATGGGTCACCTTCGGGCGCCAATCACTGACGGCGGCCGTCATAATGAGCACGTCGCACGGCTCAAACAATGCATCCGTCTGGCGCAGCATCTCGGCGGCGGAGACGACGGGGTAAACCATCACGCCAGCAGGTTCAGGCAAGGACACCGGCCCGGCGACAAGATCGACCGACCAGCCGGCCTCCTTGGCGGCGGACGCCAAGGCAAAGCCCATCTTACCCGTCGAAGGATTGCTGATGAAGCGCACCGGATCGAGGAACTCGCGGGTCGGGCCTGCGGTGATGAGGCAGCGGAGGGACAAGGGGGGAGAAGCGGTTGGGAGACGGCGGGTAGCGGCTGGCGGTTAGGCCGAACACTTGGGATAACTTGGCGGAGGAAGGGGGCGGAAACAATAGAGAAGGGGTAGGGGTAGGGATAGGGGTAGTGAGGTAGGGGCAGCACCGCGTGCTGCCCTAGCTGCATCGAGGGTGGGCGGGCTGTCCCTAGCCCGCCGTTGAGCCGACGTGCTTCGGGATTTGCTCGGCGAACGGACGGCTCGGAGAGCCGTCCCTACCTCGAGGCAATGGATGTCGTTTGCCCTACCCCACCCGCCACCCGAAGCGACTGCCTCTCCCTCTACTCGATACTCCAACCTCAATACTCGCGAGTTTGCACCTAGGGCAGCACGCGGTGCTGCCCCTACCCCGCCCCTACCCCTTGCTTTATTTCCCTCTCCTGCTCACATTCCCGCCATGGAAATCTTTCTGGCGACGGGCAATGCACACAAGGCCGAGGAATTCGGCCGCATGTTCGCCCGGGCGCGCCTCGACGTCAAAGTCCGCTCAGCCAAGGACCTCGGAGGCATGCCGTATGTCGAAGAAATCACCGGCACCTTTAACGGCAACTGCCGCCTGAAGGCTAACGCTCTCCGCGAGATCACCCCGCAGAAAGCTTGGGTCCTCGCGGACGATAGCGGCCTGTGTTGCGACGCCTTGCAAGGCGGCCCAGGCGTCGACTCCGCCGTCTATGCCGGCGTCGGTGCGACGGATGCGCAGAACCGTGCGAAGCTCCTGGAAGCAATGAAGAAGGCGCCGCTCCATAAGCGCGGGGCGCGTTTCGAATGCCACCTCATCCTCCTCGGACCCCACCAGGAAACCGGCAAATTCGTTGGTCAGTGCTGGGGCAAAATCCTTGAAGCTGAAGTCGGCACCGAAGGCTTTGGTTATGACTCCCTCTTCGTGCCTGCCAATGAGACGCGGACCTTCGGTGAACTGAGCGCGGCCAAGAAAGACGCCATCAGCCATCGGGCCAAAGCGTTCAAGCAACTCGCCGATTGGCTGCGCGAGAACGGCTTGGCCTGAGGTATCGAGGTAGGGACAGCACCACGTGCTGTCCTAAGGCATCTCCCCTCTATCTAAGGCTTATAGTCATCGGTAAGGTGGCCTATGCCTTTTTACTCTAGGGACTCATTGCGCAATCGCCGACCCGACTGGGTCAATGAAAACGACCCACTGTTCATTACAATCTGCAATAAGCAGAGAGGGACGCACCACTTCGATAATCCTGAAGCATGGCATGCTCTCCTTGCGGCGGCGGAACATGCGAAGAATTTAGGCAGATGGCATCCCATGCTGTTTCTCTGCATGCCAGATCATCTCCATGTTATAGCAAAAATATCCCGGACACCGGACATCACCAAGACCTTGGGCGAACTGAAGCGAGACATCTCTCATCGCTTTCCGACCGAGTGGCAGAAAGGAAGCTTCGACCATCGGCTCAGGTCCTACGAACATTACCTAGAGAAACGCGACTATGTACTCCTGAATCCCGTTAGGGCTGAACTCGTGAAAAGCCCTTCTGATTGGCCTTACTCGGCGTGGTGGGAGACCAAGGGGTATGAGCGTCCAGGCATCGTCAGATGCGCTTTCCGGGATTAGGACAGCACGTGGTGCTGTCCCTACCTCGATACACGCGGTGCTGCCTACCTCTTACTTACTAAGACCGAGGACGACGGGGTCCTTGGTGAGCGTCAGGCCGGGAATGGTGATGAGGCCCTGCGGATCGGCCTTCCCTTCGCCCTTGGCGGCGCCAAACGTCCACTTGAAAGATGCGCCTGGAGTAAGTTTGAAATGCTGGAGGCGACGGAGGGTGACATCGGCGTTCGCTTCTTTCGGAATCGTGAACCTGGTCTTTAGGTCAGCCGCGGACACCAGAAAGAGCGAGAGCTCGGCCTTCGTTTCAGTGTCAGTGATATTTTTCCAGCGGAAGAAGGCATTCACCTGACCGGCGGCGGGATTCTTTAAGTCATCCGGCCACGGCAGCGGGGAATTACCGGAAGCGTTGGTGAACGCGACGTAGGGCTCATTCTTGCGCACGGCCAACCAGTCAAAAGAATCGATGAGGTCATTCACCAGCATGATCTTAGACGTATTGTTGGCGTGGCCGAACGGGCCCCAGTAAAAGTAGAGTGCATACTTACGGTCGTTCATCGCCTTCACGAAACGCTCATGGCCGGCAGACCAGCTGTCATTCTGACCGGAGTAGTCCACGCAAACCGGCGGCTCAGGCAGAATCACGTTGGCTGGGACGGTGGCGGGCGGGAAATACATGCGATGGGAGACATGCTCAATCCCGGCCGGGACATTGGCCTTAATCGCGGCAAAGACGTTACCGTTGCGCATCCCGATACCGAGCGTGCCCGTGCCGCCCATGGAATTTCCGCAGAGGTAGACGCGCTCGGGGTCGATGCCGTATTTTTCCATCGCCCATTTGACGGTATCCATGACGCGCTTCTCCACGGGGACAGGGTCGCCGCCCGAGTTCTTCGCGATGAGGGCTTTATCCTTGAGATGCATCCCGCCCCACCACCAATCGCCCTTGTTCTTACGACAATCTAGGTACAGCGCGTAATGATCATCGGGCGAACGGTAGATGTCGTGATTGCCAACGGTCTTCGTGCAATTCACGCACGAGAACACATCATGCCCAGCGGAGTGAAGCACGACATACAAGGGAGCGTTACGCCGATCGGTCGTGGGGTGGATCACCACAAAGCTATCCTTCTGGGGCGCCGCGTAGCCCCACTCCGGTTTCACGTCGTGCTCAAAAGTTTCCATGGCCCGCCCATTGAGGGTCGTCTCCTTGGCCGGCACCAGCACGGGATTCCAATCCGCGGCATGCAGTGAAAAGGCGAGGAGGAGCAGCAAGGCGACGGAAGTCTTTCGCATGGGGTTATCCCGATTACTGGGGAAGCGGGCAGACCGCTTCAAGACAAGATACCTTAGGACCGCACGTGGTACTGTCCCTACCTCTTAAAAAAACACCGCTTCGGACAACGCCTCGGCGGGGGCCATGAAGGCGACACGCTGAGTGACGGGGGCGGGCTGACGGCTACGCGAGAAAGTGATAATCGCACGCGTGCCCTTATCGGCATGCTCCCAGGAGAAACGGGCGCCGTCGGCAAAGACCCACTCGGCATCGAGATTATCGCCGGGCGGCGGCTGTGGCGTCGTGGTAAACTCGACGTCGAGGTGCGAACGGGAAAGCCCGGCGCAATGCGTGAGGCAACCGCGCATCCATTCAAGCAAACCAGCGGCTTCACCGCGGAGGCCGGTTCCGTAATTAATCGTCACGGTGCGCAGGCCGCGAACGAGCTCAGCGGGCGCATGGGCGGCGAGGTATTGGCCGAGCGCCTGACGGACAGGTAAGCAGCGGGCGACCGCGAGGTCGCGGACGGACTTCGGGCTCGGGAAGGCGAGTTTGAAAAACTCGTCACCCACAAGCGAGCGATCCGCGACGACGCGGCGGCAGCGGGCCGTCCACGCGAGCCACGGGGTCATCTCCGCGACGGTCACGCCGTGTGCCCAGACATTTGTAGGGAGATCGCCTTCGAGCCAAGTCGAGACGAGTGATTCGAGTTCATTCGTCGGCGCACCGTGCGCGAGCATCAGGGCTTCACAGCAACGCTTACCGCGCCGCGAAGGATCAAAGAAGCAAAGCACGTTCACCTTTGCTTCGAGGGCGGCGGCGGCCTCCGCGGCCGGACGGGCAGCGAGCACCACCAAGCGACAAGGATAACGTTGGGCGAAGAGAATCGCCTCGTCGAAGCGGGCCTGCGCATCGGCGGGCGAGACGCCCGCACCGAACATCAGCACGAGATTCATCTGCGACGCGCGCGCGGCTTCTTCGCCTTCCTCGGACCAAGCCTTATCTAACGAGGCAAGTGCCGCGGAGATCTTGACCGGGAAGCCCGGCAGGGTGTCGATCAGCGGATGGGCCATATCAGCGGCCGGCGTTGCGCCAAGCGTGACCATGACCAGCGAGCAGCGCATCCGCGCCGGCCGGGCCCCATGAACCCGAAGAGTACGCTTCGATACCCGTGCGGCCTTGCTGCTGCCAGTTCTGCAGGAGCGGCGTGAAGAGGCGCCAGGAGGCCTCAGTCTCATCCCCACGGATGAAGAGCGTGCGATCGCCGACGACGGCATCGAGAATCAGGCGTTCGTAGGCCTCGGGCGTATTGGAGCCGTAGGTCGTGGCGTAGCGGAAACTTAAGCGGACTGGCTGCGTGCGCGGCTCGAGACCGGGCACCTTGGAATTGAGGACGAGCGTCGTGCCTTCGTCGGGCTGGATCTGAATGACGAGGCGGTTCGGCGCGAGGTCGTAACGGGCGTCGCCGGCGAACAGGCCGGACTCCGGCTGCTTGAATTGAATTGCGATTTCAGAGACACGGCGAGCGAGGCGCTTGCCGGAGCGCATGTAAAAAGGCACGCCCGACCAGCGGCTATTTTCGATCGAAAGGCGCAGGGCACAGAAAGTCTCCGTGGCGGAATCCTTGGGGATATCCTTCTCGGTGAGATATCCTGGCACGCGTTCACCCCCGGAAAGGCCTTCTGAATATTGGGCGCGGACGGCATCACCATTGACGCCGAGGCGCAGCGGCTGGATGGACTCGAGCAGCTTCACCTTCTCATCGCGGATATGCTCGGCGGAAAGGGAGCGAGGCTGATCCATCGCCACGAGCGCGAGGAGCTGCATCGTGTGGTTCTGGAGCATGTCGCGCGTGGCGCCGCTGCCGTCGTAATAGCCACCACGGGTACCGACGCCGAGTTCTTCAGCAACGGTGATCTGGACGTGGTCGACGTGACGGCGATTCCAGAGCGGCTCAAGAATCGGGTTGGCGAAACGGAGCACGAGCAAGTCCTGCACGGTCTCCTTGCCGAGATAGTGATCGATGCGGAAAATCTGGGACTCGCGGAAATTACGAGCCGCGACGGCGTTGAGGTGCACGGCCGAAGCCAGGTCCTT
This sequence comes from Akkermansia muciniphila, assembly GCA_943331445.1. GTDB lineage: Bacteria > Verrucomicrobiota > Verrucomicrobiia > Opitutales > UBA953 > UBA953. The sequence goes on along the minus strand of CALQLO010000040.1, from coordinate 4,117 downwards.
GCCGAAAGGCTTCTCGATGATGACCTTGCTTTCGAGGTCGGTGCCGAGGCCACGGGCGGCGAGGCCGGACTGACCGAGGTTCTCTAAAATTGGCTCGAAGACGGTCGGCGGCGTGGAGACGTAGAAGACCAACTGGAGGGGGCGGCCGGCCCGTTTCTCGGCGGCGGCAATCTGTTCCTTTAAAGCGGCGTAGGCGGCCGGCTCATCATAGCCACCGGATTGGTAAGTGGCATTCTCTTCGATGCGTTTCCAGATGTCGGGACGGAATTCACGGCGGGAGAACTTCGCAAGATCGGCGGCGGCCTGGGTGCGAAACTCAGCGTCCGGGATGGGCTTGCGACCGAAGCCGATCAGATGGAAATCGGCCGGGAGCAGGCTGTCGACGGCCAGGTTGTACAGGGCCGGGAGCAGCTTACGGGCGGCGAGGTCGCCCGAGGCGCCGAAAATGACCACGCAGGTCGGCTGGGCGCCGCGGTGCTTACTCAGGCCGGAGAGGAACGGATGGCGGTCGGTGTCTGACATCGGAGTCTAGAAGCGGCGGCGTCCGAAAAGGACTTCGCCACGGTGTTGAAGGAGGCGGACGGTGCCTTTCTTGCAAACCAGAACTTCCACGACGTCGAACCGCGTATGACACGGCCCGCTGATTTGATGGAGCCAACCGGTCGCCGCGCGCCTTAAAGCCCGCTTTTTCCGTCGATTGACGGCCCAATACCCTTCTCCGCCGACTTCCGCCGTGCGGGTCTTAACTTCGACGAAAACAAGCACGCTACCCTCTAGGATGACGAGATCGAGCTCGTCGCGGCCGTGGCGCCAATTGCTCGCAAGGCAGCGCCCGCCTTGGCGGAGATAGTGCTCTTCCGCGAAGCGTTCGCCCATGGCACCCAGGGAGTCAGGCAGCGGACGGCGGCGACACCCGTTGAGAAAACTTTGCCAAAAATCCTGCCAAAACATGTCGTCAGCCTAATAAACGGGCTGATTTGAGCCATGTTAGGCCCGAGGGGTTCTTGACCTAGGGAACCCTAGGTGCCTTTCTCTGTCCTTACACCCCACACCCATGCGTCTCCTCACCCTCCTAGCCCTCGCCGTCGCTGCCTGCGTCAGCGCTGATCCGATTCCGGAATCCTACCGCCAAAACGGTTGGTTCGTCGGCGCCCAAGCCTACACCTTCAACCGCTTCTCGTTCTTCGAAGCCATCGCCAAGACCAAGGAAGCTGGCGGCAACCTCATCGAACTCTACCCCGGACAGGCCCTCAAGCCCGGCTCCAAGGAGAAGACCAACCACACCATGTCCGACGCCGCCTTTGCTGAAATGAAGGCTGAGCTCGATCGCCAAGGTGTCCGCGCCGTGAACTACGGCGTCGTCGGCGCGAAGAACAAGGAAGAGGTCTACGCGATCATGAAGTTCGCCAAGAAGCTCGGCCTCTATTCCGTCTGCACCGAATCCACCGAGCAGATTGCCCACTGGGAAGCTGCCGCGATCGAGTTCGACATGAAAGTCGCCTTCCATGAACACGGCGGCTCGATGGACAAGCCGAAGTACAAGGTCTGGAACCCGCTCTACATCCTCGGCGTCGTCGAAAGCCGCGACCACCGCGTCGGCGCCTGCGCCGACCTCGGCCACTGGGCCACCTCCAACCTGAAGTCCGTCGAATGCGTGCGCATCCTCGAAGGCCGCATCATCAGCGTGCACCTCAAGGACAAGGCCACCTTCGGCAACTCCCCTGTCGTCGTTGCCGGCAAGGGCGTGTGCGATATCGATGCCTGCCTCAAGGAACTCATCCGCCAGAAGTTCGATGGCCATATCTCCGTCGAACACGAAGCTGATTGGCTCGACAGCGTTCCTCAGGTCAAAGCCGACATCGACTTCGTCAAGGCCCACGCGAAGTAAACCGCGCTTACCGCGCGCTCATCAAGCCCCTGGATTCCAGGGGCTTTTTTGTGGGCGCGCGTGAAGCGCGTGGCAAAGGTAGGGATGGCTCTCCGAGCCGTCCGTTCGTCGAATGAGATACGTAACTCCTGCGGCCCAACGGCGGGCTAGGGACAGCCCGTCCTACCTAGATGCAGCTAGGGCAGCACGCGGTGCTGCCCCACCCTCACTACCCCTCCGGCGTAAACCCGAGGACGACGTCCCAGCGCGCGGCGAGTTCGCCGGCCTTAGAACCCTTGAGCGGATCAAACGCCAGCGTGACGCTCTCGCGCTGGGCGACATCCTTGATACCCATGTAGATGCCATCCTTCGCATTCTGCTCATGGCCCTTGATGTAGCACTGGGTAATGAGCTCCTTCTTGCCTTTGATTTTTACGGCGAGGTGAATGTGTGGCGTGCGCGGCTTGTACGGCACGGGCTTGATCGTCCGGAAAACATATTCGCCGTTGGCGCCGGTGAGGAATCGACCAAAGCCCTGGAAGTTGCCATCGCGCTTCGCGGCATTGCCCGTCTTGGAATGAATGTACGCGCCATTATTATCGGCCTGCCAAATCTCGACCAACGCGTTGCGCACCGGCTCGCCGTGCTCATCGAGGATGCGCCCAGATAGCCACGAGATCTCGCCGACCGCTGGCGTGACGCCGTTGTTCACGATGATCAGGTCGTTATCAGTATCGAGCGGCAGCTTGTCGGGATAGAACGGCCCCTCGGTCTGCTTCGGCGTACGCGTGAGGGCTTCGGCGAAGGCGCCGGGTATCGAAAACAGCGCGGCGCCGAGGGCCACCTGACGGAGGAAATCACGGCGGGCACGAAGGTTCTCGGACAGCGGGGGGAAGGCCATACCTAGGTTGATAGGGTAAAGGCGGGGAGGTGCAAGAGAGGGGTGCATCGGGTAGGGACCGCTGTCCTCAGCGGTCCGTTCGTCGAATGAGATACGTAACTCCTGCGGCCCAACGGCGGGCTAGGGACAGCCCGCCCTACCTAGATGCAGCTAGGGCAGCACGCGGTGCTGTCGTTGTTACGTCTCTGCCGTTCCCAACCGCCAACCGCTAACCGCTGACACCTGTAATGGGTAGGGACCGCTGTCCTCAGCGGTCCGTTCGTCGAATGAGATACGTAACTCCTGCGGCCCAACGGCGGGCTAGGGACAGCCCGCCCTACCTAGATGCAGCTAGGGCAGCACGCGGTGCTGCCCCACCCTTCGATATAGGTAATTCCGCCAATCGACTGACCCCCAGTAGGATAATAGGCCGATTCGTGCATTTTATCTACCTAGATGAGAGCGGCGACCCCGGCTTAAAAAACTCACCCACGAAACATTATATTCTCGCAGGACTATCCGTCCACCATGACGACTGGCATGAAATCGACAAACGTCTACGAGCTTTCCGAAAGTGGGCCGAGGAAGTTCATGGACTTAATCTGGCCCACGAAATCCATGCGGCCGAGTTTCTCGGAGCAGCCAACATGCATTGCGGACTGCGGCGCGAGCAGAGGCTGATTATTGTCCGCAGGCTCATCGGGATCCTAAGCCAAAGCCCTGAGCTCAGGTTTTTCGGATGGATTGCGGACAAAGAATCAGCCGAACCCCTACATCGAACCGGAGCCAGATGCATGAACGACCTGGAACAGTGGCTTGTCTCAGGTCGGTTCAGCGGAAGCAGCCAACTCTTCATTATCCACGATCAGATGCACCAGCAGCCCTCCGCCTGGCATTACGACTTTACGCCTAGCATCATCGGCAACCCGGTCGCCCAGTCTTCACGAACATCACGTCAACTTCAGCTCGCGGACCTTGTCGCCTACCTACTGAAACAATCCATCCAGCCAAATCGGTATCTCAAGGAGCAAGGGGCTTACCATTTGATTAAACGATTAAACGAACAGTCCCTGGGCTGGATTGACGTATAAAAAGCGAGGCCGCCTTGCGGCGGCCCCCTGGTGGTATCATACGACGCCTCTGAAGGCGCTTTCGGATACGAAAACGAGACTAGTAGCCCCGAGGATGCGGTCAAGTACAGGGTGATAGATTACCCCCTAGGACAGCACGTCATACCACCCCTACCCAACCCGCGCCCACCTCTTGCCCTCAGGTCCTCAGGCCCTCTGGTCCTCGAATGTCTGGTCCTCGAATGAAATCCTTCCCCTCCCCACCCTCCCCCCTTGATCCTCCGCCGACGTCCATGTCGG
>CALQLO010000039.1 GCA_943331445.1 Akkermansia muciniphila | reverse complement strand
GCGTCAGCTTGGGTTCTCGCGAAGGGATGGTTAAGCATCCACAGGGCCTGCTGGGGCGTCGTAGTCTGGTTGCGCTTCGGCACGTGATAGTCCGGATTAGCGAAGTCAAAGGTCCGGAAGACGGCGGGCAGGTTCTGGCGGTCGATGAAACTGTAGATGGTTCGGCGGGGGGTCGAGAAGTTGGCGACCAGGTCGAAGGGTTGGCCGCCCGTCTTTATTTCGAGATTTCCGGCGACACGGAGGATGCTGTCCCGCATCGCTTCAAAATCGAGTCGGCGGCGATTGGCGCGCCAAGCAAGAAGGTTGTCGGGGTCTTTGGCGACGCCCGCGGGGTTGAGTTCGGAGGACTGGCGAAAAGTGCTGGAGAGCACGATGGCGCGGATGAGCTTCTTCATCGACCAGTTGTCGGCCATGAAGGTGGTGGCGAGGTGATCGAGGAGTTCGGGGTTTTTGGACGCAGCGGTGCGGACGCCGAAGTCGCTCGGGGTCTCCACCAGCGGTACACCGATGAGCTCCGTCCAGACGCGATTGACCATCACGCGAGCCGTCAGCGGATTGGTTTTGCTGGCGATAGCATTGGCGAGTTCCAGGCGCCCGCTGCCTTCTTTGAATTCCTTAGGCGGGCCGTCGGAAAGGATCGCGAGGAACTGGCGTGCAACGTTCTTGCCGGGTCGGCTGGGGCTGCCTCGAAGGAAGACCACGCCCTGGGCTGGCTTGGCTTTATCCTGAAGCGCCATGGCGTGGGGCGGGCTCTTGGGGCTCGTGGCCTTGAAGGCCATGACTTCAGTCTCAAGTTTGGTGCGCGTGTTGCGGTCGGCGATGTTGTAGCCCGGGATGAGCGAGTCGGCGGTAACGGCAGTCGGGCCGTTCGGGGCCTCGATAAGTTCCCGCCACGACTTCCATTCGGCGAGGGCGGCCTTCTCGGGCTTGTGGGCTTCGGCGAGGGTAGCGGCGAGGCAGGCGGTGAGTTCGCTGAACTTCTTCGGGGCCTTCTTCTGAATCTCGGCGCGCAGTAGTGGATCCTTCAGGGATTCCGGTTGAGCCAGCTGGGCAGCGAGGGCCCCAACGAATTTATCATCAGCGACATCTCTCAGCTGATACCAGCCACCCCAGACGGGGTCTTTGTCGTTCAACTTCGCTTTGAGGATGCGTTGCCAGCCAGTCAGGACCGTGGGGTAGAGGTTGGTGCGTTTCGCTTCCTGGGTGAAATTGAAATTGGGTTCTTTGATGGAGCGGAGCACCAGGGTGAGATAGTCGGCGGTCTTGGCGGCGGAAAAAGAGAGCTCGCGGCGGCTGGTGACGAACTCGTCATATTTCTTTTGCAGGGCGCCCAGCTCGGTTTCGAATTCTGCGGTTTCCTTCGTGCGGGTGAAGGGCTTGAGTGCGGGGAGCTCCTTCGGCTCTTCGCTCGAATTGAAGATTGAGTAGAGGGAGTAGTATTCGGTGGTGGGAAGCGGGTCGAACTTGTGGTCATGGCAACGGGCACAGGCCATCGTCAGTGCTTGCGTGCCACGCATGACCACGTCGATGCGGTCATCGATGATGTCCTGCTGGTTATTAATGAAACGCCGCCCGAGGGTCACGTAACCTAGGGCGGCGAGGTCGCGGTTGTCTTCACCTTGGACGATTTTATCCGCGGCGAGCTGCAGGCGGAGGAATTGATCGTAGGGCAGGTCCTTGTTGAATGCGTTCACGACCCAGTCGCGGTAAGTGTAGGCGTAAGGGTAGCGGCGCTCTTCCTGGAAGACGTAACCTTTGGTGTCGGAGTAGCGGGCGACATCGAGCCAGTGACGACCCCAGCGTTCCCCGAAGGCTGGGTCTGCCATGAGGCGGTCGACAAATTTTTCCGCGGCAGCGGGGTCCTTGTCGGCAACGAAGGCGGCGACTTCCGGTGCACTCGGGTTTACGCCCCAAAGCGCTAAGGTGAAACGGCGGGCCAAGGTTTCGCGGTTGGCTTCGGGCGAAGCCTGCAAGCCGTTCGCTTCGAGTTTGGCCAAGACAAAGCGATCAAGCGGTTGGCGCACGGCCGCAGTATTTTTAATCGAGGGCGGCGGCGGGTTTTTGACCGGCTGGAAGGCCCAGTGATTGCGAGGGTCGTTGGCGACGGGCGAACTTTCGGTCGGCCAAGGTAGGCCCATGCGCACCCATTCGGTTAGTGCGGCGATGGCTTTATCGGAAATTTTCTCATCCGCGCTGGGCATCGGTTCGACGTCCTTCGCCTTGGCGTGGTTGATGGCGAGGATCAGGCGGCTGAGTTCAGGCTTCCCGGCAACGACGGCGGCACCGACTTCTCCGCCCTTGAGAATCAATTCGCGTGAGTCCAGGCGTAGCCCCGATTTCTGCTTTTTAGGCCCATGGCACTTGAAACAGTTATCGGCCAGTACTGGGCGTACCTCCTTTTCAAAGAACTCGATCTGGGCGGCAGTGGGTGCGGGCGTGGTTTCCGCCCCCTTCCCCAGCAAAGGAAGGAGTAAGAGGGTGATGAGGGCAGGGCGGAAAGGCATGCTTGGGAAGTGGAACAGTCTGGGGGCCAGAATGTTCCTAAAAGGTGCTGGGCATCAGGGGGATGTAAAGCCGGGGATGCATAATAAGGTTTGATATCTATTTTTCTTCCAACCTGGGGATAAATGCAGTGTCTCAATGCCATACCCCGTCTTATGAGCACGTCCTCCGTCCGTATCCTCCGCTTGGCTGCCACCCTGGTGGCCATGACCCTGCCGTTCCCAAGCTTCGCCGCTCCCAAGCCTGTCGCCCAGTCGGCTGACTTGCATGCACGCGACAAGGTTCGAATCGTCGACCTATCCGCTGACCTCACAGGGGCGAAGGAACTCTTCCTGGTCGTGAATGATCTGGGTGAGCAAGCCTTCGATTGGTCCGACTGGCTTGAGCCCGTGTTGGTGATGGCCGATGGCTCGACGAAGGACCTGACGACCCTGAAGTGGAAGCTCGCTGAATCGGCCGCTGGTGCCGTGAGTGTTGGGAAGAATTATGCCAAGCGACCCCTCGTTGTGGCCGGTAAGACTTACGCCAATGGCATCGGTACGCATGCCAACTCCGTGATTGGTTACGATCTCCCTGCGGGAGTCGTCGGCTTCCGGGCCAAGGTTGCGATCGATGACGGTGGGGCGTTTCAAGGCGGCAAAATCACGACTGCGGACGTCCGTTTTCTCGTCTACACCCAAGCCCCGGCCGCCCAGAAGTTGGCTGATTTCGATACCGGCCCTACGCTCGTTCCGCCTGAACTTTTCACGGTGCCAGCCGGTTTTGAAGTGACGGTCTGGGCTACCTCTCCGCAGATTTTCAACCCGACGAACATCGATTTCGATGAACGCGGCCGGATGTATGTGGCCGAAGGCGTTAATTACCGTGGCAAGAAGGGTCGTCGCAAGGAAGGCGATCGGATCGTCACCCTCGAGGATACGACGGGCGCCGGTAAGGCCGACAAGGTCACGGTTTTCATTCAGGATACTAATCTCGAAGCCCCGCTCGGGGTGGCTCACATCGACGGCAAGATCGTCGTATCTCAGCCGCCGGATCTGATTGTCTATACCGACGTCAATCACAACGGCGTCTTTGACCCGGCCGTCGATAAGCGCGAAGTCCTGCTTACGGGCTTTAATGGCCGCCAGCATGACCACAGTCTCCATAGCGTGACTTTCGGTCCGGACGGTAAGTGGAACTTCAATCAAGGTAACACGGGGGCCAATTTTGTCGATAAGACTGGCCGTCACTTCTACATGGGCAGCCCTTACATGCTGCAGGATATCGCGGGTCGTCGTAGCGACGACGGCAATGTGTGGATTGGTGGCTTCTCCGTGCGCATGAACAGCGACGGCTCCGACCTCAAGATCGTCGGCCACAATTATCGCAACAGCTTCGAGCAGTCCATCAACTCGTTCGGTGATATGTACCAGAGCGATAACGATGACCCGCCCGCGTGCCGCGTTTCCCTGATTATGGAAGGCGGCAATGCCGGGTTCGCTTCGCTCGACGGCAAGCGCTCCTGGGGCGCCGATAAGCGTCCCGGTCAGGATACCCCTACCGCCGAATGGCGTCAGGAAGATCCGAACACCATGCCTGCTGGCGATGTCTACGGCGGCGGTTCCCCGACCGGGGTCGCGTTCTACGAGAACGGCGCTTTGGGTGATAAGTGGAACGGTTTGCTGCTCGCCTGTGAGGCCGGCAAGAATGTCGTTTTTGGTTACCTTCCTAAGCCTGACGGCGCGGGGATGAAGCTCGAACGCTTCGACTTCTTTACCTCCAATAAAGAGAAGGAGTGGGCAGGTTCTGACTTCCTCGGTGGCAAGCCGACTGGCGTGTTGAAGACGATGTTCCGTCCGAGCGATGTAACCGTCGGTCCCGATGGGGCTATCTATGTGGCCGATTGGTTCGACCCCGGTGTGGGTGGCCACGCTACCCGCGATAACGGTGCCTCCGGTACGATTTATCGCATCGCCCCCAAGGGCTTTAAGTCGGTGATGCCCAAGATCGACCTGACGACAGTCGAAGGCCAGCTCGCCTCACTTCGCAATCCTGCCCCGAATGTTCGCGCAGGTGGCTTTAATCGTCTCAAGGCTCAGGGTGACAAGGTGGTCGAGCCGGTTGCGGCCCTGTTGAGCGATGCTAATCCTTACGTGGCTTCGCGTGCCCTCTGGCTCCTCGCTCAGTTAGGAGACAAGGGTGCGGCCATCGTTCAGAAGGAACTGCGTTCCTCGGATGATAACCGTCGTCTCGTCGCCTATCGCGCTTTGCGCGCCGCAGGTCGCGATGTCTTTGCTTTGGCCAAGGCTTCCGCTGAAGACTCCTCTCCAGCGGTGCGCCGCGAGGTCGCTATCACCTTGCGCGAATTCAAGACGCCCGAGGCGGTGGCCCTGCTGGTGAAGATCGCCAAGTTGTACGATGGCAAGGATCGTGCCTACCTCGAAGCCATCGGTCTTGCTTCGACCGACCGCGAAGCCGAAGTCCACGCCGCCATTGCCAAAGAGATGTCGTCCGCGGCGATGTCTTGGTCGCCCGCCTATGCTGGGCTGACCTGGCGCCTGCACCCCGCTAGCGCCGTGCGCGACCTGCGGACGCGCCTGCTTTCGGGCAAACTCGCTGAAGTTGAACTCAAGCGCGACCTCACGACGTTGGCCTTTACGCCCAGCCTCGAAGCTGCTGGCACGATGGTCGAGCTCTCGCTCAACAAGGCTTTTGCCCAGGTTGAGCTAGCCAAATGGTGGGTCGGTAATCGTAAGAGCAATCTGTGGAAGCCGTTCGACGTCGATGCGATCGTCAAGGCCCGTGGCGGTGACGCCTCGGCCGCCAAGCTCGTCGGCTCTGATCTTCCGCCTGAACCGGCGGGCACGAAACCGTTGGCCTCAGTCGAGGTTATCGCCGCGCTCAAGGGCGACGTCGCCAAGGGTAAGGCTACCTCGGCGGTCTGTCAGGCTTGCCACAAGTTCGACGGCAAGGGCATCGATTTCGGTCCGGACCTCACGACCTACGCCAAGCAGCAGTCGCTCGAGACCCTCGTGCTCAACATCTCGCAGCCGTCCAACAACATCTCGCACGGCTTCGAAGGAACGCGCGTGGTGCTCGATGACGGTATGGTCATCACTGGCATGGTCTTGTCGTCGGGCGATCCGCTGATGATCAAGTCCATGGGCGGCCTTGTGCAATCCATCCCGCGCAATCGCGTTAAGGAAGAGAAGTTGCTCGACCGCTCGCTCATGTTCACGCCCGCTCAGATGGGCCTCAACGAACAGGGTGTCGCCGATATCGCTGCATATTTAAGGAGCCTCCGGTAAAGCCGGGCCCGGGCTACGGCCAGGGCTAATGATGAAAGGGCTGGGGTCTGTGGACTCCGGCCCTTTTTCTTTGATTTTTGTATGGGGTCAGACCGCTTCTGATCGATATCACTCGGAAGCGGTCTGACCCCATACAATATTCTGTCCCTAACCCTGTCTTTGTCCCTATGAATTCATTCATGCGTTCGTCCCTCGTCGCCTTGTTCCTGTCGGCTGGCCTGCTTTTCGGGCAGGCGAAGAAGCCGGCTAAGAAGGGCACGCCCGCTGTCGCCGAGGCGCCTGGTCAGTGGATTCTCGGCACCATCGGCGTCGGTAAGCAGAAGGACGGCTCGATTGATTCAACAGGGTTGAAGGGCCTCGCCGTCCGCTTGGGTGATGATGGCAAGAAGGGTCTCGCCTATGATTTGGACCTTTGTCGCCCCATTGGCGCCTGGGCTGGTAGGTTTACCACCGAGATGAATCTGATGTCCCGCGGAGATTATCCGACGGCCATCGGCGAGGCGATTTTTGTGACGGGTGATGTTGCGGGATTCGAGCCCGACGCCGCTGCGATTGCCTTATCGGTGCGTAAGGGCTATGGTCCTTCGCCCGCCGGTAAGGCCCGCTTCACGGGCTTTCATAATGCAGGTCGGCAGGTCGTCGTACAGTGGAAGGTTGGTGGCGTTAGGGTAGATGAAACCGTGGAAGTGATCACCGCTAATGAGGTTCAGTTTGTCGTACGGACGCTTGAGATTGCCCCGTCTGCGAAAGGACTGACGGTGATGCTAGGCAAATCAGCCGACGCCGCCCGGATTGTCACGACGGGCGCCTCCAAGATTGATCAACTTGAAGGGCATGCCATCGCTCGCATTGCTGGCTCTGGTGAAATCACCATAGTGCGGATCGCTTATCTGCCCGCGGGTGTCCCGCTGCCGCAGTCTTTCGAAACCGAACTGCCGTCGAAACTGCTCAAGAGCACTAAGCAGCTCTGGCCCGAGACGGTTGAGACCGCGGGGGAACTTTCCACCAAACAAGGCGAAGCCTATGTGGTGGATAAGATTAAACTGCCTGAAGCGAACCCATGGAAGGCGCCGATGTTTACCTCGGGCTTCGATTTCCTGCCCGATGGCCGTGCGGTCATCTGCACATTTCATGGCGATGTCTTCATCGCTTCAGGGGTTGATGCCCGGCTGGCGAACGTCACCTGGCGTCGGTTTGCCGCTGGTCTTTATCATCCGCTCGGGCTGAAGGTCGTGAGGGGTGAAATCTACGTTACTTGCCGCGATGGCATCTGGAAACTCCGTGACACCGATGGCGACGGCGAGTGCGACACTTACGAAGCCTTTAACTTCGATGTGATGGTGACAAAGAACTTCCACGAGTTCGTCTTCGATCTGCAGACCGACCCAGCAGGAAATTTCTATTTCATCAAGGCCGGACCTGTCCGTAAAGGTGGCCGAGGCTTTGATGAAATCTGCGACCACCATGGATCGCTCTTCAAAGTCTCGCCCGACGGGAAGAAGCTAGAAGTCATCGCCACGGGCTTCCGTGCACCCAATGGCATTGGGGTTAGTCCCACAGGCCAAATCACCACAGGGGATAATGAAGGTACTTGGACCCCCGTCTGCCGTCTTAATTGGGTGCAGCCAGGCGGCTTCTATGGGGTGCCCCCGCTGGCGCATCGTGCTACCGAGCCGACGGACTACGATCGCCCGCTTTGCTGGTTCCCGAAGGATGTCGATAATTCCAGCGGCGGACAGGTGTGGGTGACCTCGGATAAGTGGGGCCCTTGGAAGAATCGCCTGCTCCACCTTAGCTATGGCACTTGTTCGTTGTATGGCGTGTTGCCGCAGGAGGTCACCTTCAAGGGCCAGCCTCAGATGCAGGGTGGGGTGGTCCGCTTCAATGTGAACTTTGATAGCGGTGCCATGCGTGCCCGCTTTAATCCGCTCGATGGTCAGCTCTACGTGACTGGGTTGCGCGGCTGGCAGACCACGGCGACGCATAATGGATGCTTCCAGCGCGTACGTTACACCGGCGATGCGGTGCGCTTGCCGTTAAATATGAAGGCCACCGCCAAGGGGGTGCGGATTGAATTCGATTGCGCCTTGGACGCTCAGCTCGCCCTCGATGCTGGTAATTGGAACATTGAAGCTTGGAACTATGTCTGGTCGTCTGCCTACGGCTCGCCTGACATCTCCACGCTCGAGCAGAAGGTGGCCGCCAGTGAGCTGGGCAATGATGGCAAGATGCAGTTCAGCAAGGAGCAGATGGCGGAGCGCAAGCACGACCCTCTGAACGTCAAGTCGGTGACTCTCTCCGCGGATGGACGCTCCGTCTTCCTCGAGATCCCCAACCTGCGTCCTGCGATGCAGATGAGGATTAAGTATGACCTGAAGTCAGCCGATGGCGTTGAGCTGCGCGGACAGATTATCAACACCATCCACGCGCTTCCGGAGGCTTAGGCCTTAAGCGTCCTTGCGGGCGTCGAGGTCCATCCAGCGTCCGAGGGCGGTGGAGTGTTCGGCTTCGGCGGCGTGGAGGCGTTTCTGGAGGGCCGCGGCCTTGGTGCCGCCATCCTTATAAATCTCAGGGTCGCCCAGCTGAACGGTGATCTGGGCCTGTTCGGCTTCGAGTTGCTCGATCTTGCCGGGGAGGGTCTCGAGTTCCTTGCGCTCCTTGTTGTTGAGCTTGGCGCCAGGCTGCGCGGAGGGTGCCGACTTCGCTGCGACGGGCTTGGTGGCAGTGCCCATTGACGCCGTACGTTTGGCCACAGCGATACGGGCGAGTTCGTTACGCCAGTCGGTATAGCCGCCGGCGTGTTCGGTCACAACACCATCGCCTTCGAAGACGAGTGTGCTGGTCACGACATTATCAAGGAAGGCGCGATCGTGGGAGACCATAATGAGCGTACCGACGTAATCGACGAGAATGTCTTCGAGTACATCGAGCGTTTCGGCGTCGAGGTCGTTCGTAGGTTCGTCGAGCACGAGTACGTTGGCTGGCTTGGTGAAAAGACGAGCCAGCAAGAGGCGGTTGCGTTCGCCGCCAGAGAGCACCTTGGCCTTGGAGCGGGCGCGGGTGGGGTCGAAGAGGAAGTCCTGCAGGTAGCTGATGACGTGCCGCGAGCGTCCCTGGACGGTGACCGTATCGCTGTCTCCGGCGAGATTCTCGGCGACGGTCTTATTGTCGTCGATTTGGTCGCGCATCTGATCGAAGTAAATTACCTCCATCTTCGTGCCGAACTTCAAGACGCCAGAGGTCGGGGCCAGCTGACCGAGCAGCATCTTAACCAGGGTGGTCTTGCCGGCGCCGTTCGGTCCGATGAGGCCGACCTTGTCGCCGCGGTTGAGGACGAGGCTGAAATCGCGGATAAGGGGAGTGCCCCCTGGGTAGGCGAAGGCGATGTTCTCGGCTTCGACTACGCGGACGCCAGAGCGTTCGGCTTCGCTGATTTCCATCTTGGCCGAGCCGGTTACGGAGCGCATCGCTCCGCGCTGGGCACGCATCTTCACGAGCGCTTCCATGCGGGCGTTAGACTTGGTGCGGCGGGCGCCGGGGCTGCGGCGAGACCAGGCCTCTTCTTGGCCGAGCTTCTTGTCGAAGGCGGCGCGTTGACGTTCTTCGGCGACGAAGAGCTCTTCTTTACGGACGAGATAGGTGTCGTAGTCGCAAGACCAGCTGGCGAGCTTGCCGCGATCGAGCTCGATGATGCGGTTCGCCATACGCCGGAGGAAGGCGCGGTCGTGCGTGACGAAGAGCAGAGGAATCTTCTGTTCGAGGAGGAACTCTTCCATCCACAGGATCGAATCGAGGTCCATGTGATTGGTCGGCTCGTCCAGCAGCAGCAGGCCGGGCTTCGCGGCCAAAGCTTTGGCGAGCAGGCAGCGGCGCTTGAGGCCGCCCGAGAGGTCTTCAAAGGCGCGATCTTCGGGGAGCCCGAGGCGAGCGATTAGATCATCGACCCGCAGGTCTTTTTCCCAGTCCTCGGAATGGTCATCAGTCCGGATGCCGGAGGTCACGATATCGCGGACGTTCCCCGGGAGGCTTTCGGGGATTTCCTGCGTGAGGCGGGCGATGCAGACCCCGTCGGGGATGGTGACCGTGCCCGTGTCGGGAGGGGATTCCCCCGCGGCGATGCGCATGAGGGTGGTCTTACCGGCACCGTTACGGCCAAGCAGACAGACGCGTTCACCTTCCTCGATCTGGAGGTTCAGGTGGTCCAGGATGGGAGGGCCGCCGAAGCTGACATAGACGTCGAGGAGACTGAGGAGGGCCATTGCCCGGAGATGTGAGGAAGGGGAAGGGCCGAGGCGAGGAAAATGGCCGCCTAGGCCCATTCGTGTCGTATTATCAATAGAAGGAACACTTGTCGGAGGGGTGGGTCGTAGTCTAAACCTTCGAGACCCCTGGTATCACCCTGACACGCTTCGGCGGTCGGCTTCCCTCTTTCCACAAATGCGTCATATTCTCCCCCTCGTGCTCATGGCTGTCGCCGCTTTCGCGGACGGACCTAAGGACAACATCCCCACGGCTGTCCGCCCAATCCCGCCGACGGATAAGGCCTTGGCCCTGCCTGAGGCCGATAAGGCCTCACTGCCCAAGGAACTTGCCGAGCTGCGCGTTGCGATCGACGCCGCCGCTAAGGCGCAGGCCAAGAACCCTCGACTCGAGGAATACCTTCCTGACCTCGAGATTTTCTACAAGTCCGTCGATTGGGCCGTGAAGTACAATGAGTTCTTCAACAAGGGCGAATTCAAGTCCGCCCATGACCTCATCGTGGAAGGCAAGGCTCGGACGGCGTTCTTCCTCAAAGGTGAGACCCCGTGGACGAAGCAAACCGGGCTCGTGGTGCGCGGCTATAAGTCGAAGATCGACGGCTCAGTGCAGCCTTACGGCATGGTTATTCCCGAGAACTATTCCGGCTCCCTGATGCGCCTGGATTTCTGGTGCCACGGCCGCGGCGAAGTCCTCACCGAACTTTCGTTCCTGAATGACCGTCGCAAGAACATCGGTCAGCTCCCCGCTAACAATCGCTTGGTGCTCCATCTCTACGGCCGCTACTGTTGCGCCAATAAGTTCGCGGGCGAGATGGACCTCTGGGAGGCCTATGCCCACGCCCGTAAGAGCTACAATATCGACGACGACCGTTTGATGATTCGCGGCTTTTCGATGGGGGGTGCTGCCGTCTGGCAGTTTGGCGCCCATTACACTGATCGCTGGTGCGCCATCAGCCCCGGTGCGGGTTTCTCGGAAACCCCAGAGTTCTTGAAGGTCTTCCAATCGGAAGAAGTGAACCGTATCCCGTCTTGGCAGAAGACCCTTTGGTCTTGGTATAACGCGACCGACGTCGCCGCGAACTTCGTGAACGCCCCGACCATTGCTTACAGCGGTGAAATCGATGGGCAGAAGCAGGCCGCGGACATCATGGCCCGTTACCTTGCCAAGGAAAATATCGAACTCACGCACATCATTGGTCCGAAGACCCCTCACCGTTTCCATCCGGATTCGTTTGCCGAAATCGAGCGCCGCCTCGATATCATCGCAGCGGCCGGCCGCAATCGCATGCCCAAAGAAGTGAGTTTCGTGACCTACTTCCTGCGCTATAACCGCATGCACTGGGTGCAGGTGGATCGTATGGAAAACCACTGGCAGATGGCCCGCGTCGACGCCAAGACCGTGGATGAACGCAACGTGGTCGTGCAGACAAAGAATGTCAGCGCACTCACGCTCGACATGCCGGTTGGCTTCGCTCCGCAATCCTTGCGCGAGAAGACCATGGTGAAGATCGATGGCCAAGACATTGATGCCGGCCGGGCCACTTCCGAACGATCGTGGACAGCCAAGTTCGCTCGCCAGAACGGCAAGTGGGCGCTGATCCAAGGCCTCGATGAAGCCGTGATTGCCAAGAAGCACGGCCTCTCCGGTCCGATTGACGATGCCTTCATGGATGCCTTCCTGTTCGTTGCACCCTCGGGGCAGCCGATTAATGCCAAGGTGGGTGCTTGGACGAAGGCGGAGATGGAGCGCGGTAGTTTTGAATGGCGCCGTCAGTTCCGCGGCCTTGCTCCGGCGAAGAAGGATGCCGACGTCAAGGACGAGGATATTGCCAAGAACAACCTCATCCTGTGGGGCGATCCTTCCTCCAATGCGGTGCTGGCTAAGATTGTGGCCAAGCTCCCCATCACCTGGACGGCCGAGAAACTGGTCGTCAATGGTAAGACCTACAGCGCCGGCGATCATGCCCCAATCCTGATTTATCCTAACCCGCTCAATCCGGCTCGCTATGTTGTAATCAACAGTAGCTTCACCTACCGCGAATACGATTACCTCAACAATGCTCGCCAGATCGCCAAGCTACCCGACTGGGCTGTCGTTGACCTGAACACCGCCCCTGACAGCCAGAACCCTGGTAAGGTCGAGGATGCTGGCTTCTTTAATGACGGCTGGAACTTTGCGGGCGCCCGTTAATTTCTAAACCCACTCCCATGCCCATCATCACCGAGAAAGACCTCCAGCCTATCTACGACGTCATTGTCGTGGGTTCTGGTGCTGGCGGCGGACAGTCGGCCTACACGCTTACCATGAACGGCGTGAAGGTCCTCATGCTCGAGGCTGGTCGTAATTACGACCCTGTCACCGAGACCCCGATGTTCCAGTCTAAGGCGGATGCTCCCTTGCGCGCGATGAGCACGAAGGAGAAACCGTTCGGCTTCCATGACGCGACCGTCGACGGCGGCTGGGAAGTCCCGGGTGAGCCTTATACTCAGGCGTCGACCGACCCGAAGCAGCGCTTCGACTGGTGGCGTGCCCGCATGCTCGGCGGACGTACCAATCACTGGGGTCGTATCTCGCTCCGTAACGGCCCTTACGACTTCAAGCCATACTCCCGTGACGGACTCGGTTTCGACTGGCCGATCAGCTATGAAGACGTCGCCCCTTATTACGACAAGGTCGAGATGCTCGTCGGGGTCTATGGCTCCAACGAAGGCCTCGAGAACACGCCCGACTCGCCGAATGGCACACTGCTGCCAGCGCCCAAGGCCCGAGCCGGTGAACTCTACGTCAAGAAGCACATCGCGAAGTTCGGTATGCCGGTGATTCCGATTCATCGTGCCGTCCTCTCGACTCGCCAGGATCACGTTAACTTCCCGGCTCGCCTGCATCCTAACAATCCCAAGGCGCAGAAGATCATCGCTAAGGCCATGCAGGAGCGCGCCGCCTGCTTCTGGGCGACCGACTGCGGTCGCGGTTGCGCCATCAAGGCCAACTACCAGTCGACCACCGTGCACCTCCCGCCGGCCCTCGCGACCGGCAACCTCGACATCCTTTGTAACGCCCATGCCCGCGAGGTCACGGTCGGCGCCGACGGGAAGGCCAACGGCGTCATCTACATCGACAAGGTCGCCGGCCAGGAGCGCGCCGTGAAGGCCCGCGCGGTGATCCTCGCCGCCAGCTCGGGCGAGACCGCCCGCATCCTGCTCAATTCCAAGTCCCATCGCTTCCCGAACGGCCTCGCCAACGGCTCTGGTCTCGTCGGCAAGTACATCATGGACACCGTGGGCGCGGGCCTCGGCGGCAGCGTCCCCGCTTTTGAAAATCTTCCGGTCCATAATGAGGAAGGCGCCGGAACGCACGTCTACATCCCTTGGTGGCTTTATAAAGACGCCAGCAAGCTCGGGTTCGCCCGCGGCTACCATATCGAGTTCGGCACCGGACGTCGTATGCCCGGACTCGGTGCCGGTGGCGCGAGCCCAGGCTACGGTAAGAGCTACAAGGAAGAAGTCCGCCAGAAATATGGCGCGGGCATCGGCTTCGCCGGTCGCGGTGAGATGATCCCGAACGAAAACTCTTTCTGCGAAATCGATCCGACCGTGAAGGATAAGTGGGGCATCCCCGTTCTGCGTTTTCACTGGAAATGGTCCGACCACGAACTCAAGCAGGCGGCCCACATGGAAGCGACTTTCGCGATGGTCATCGAAGCCATTGGCGGCAAGGCCAAGAAGCCTGAGGCTGATGGCTCCAAAGCCATCGAGGCCGGGGGACGAATCATCCATGAAGTCGGCGGAGCCCTCATGGGAGCCGACGCCAAGAAGTCGGTTACTAACCGGTGGAACCAGTGCTGGGATGTCCCGAACCTGGTCCTCAACGACGGCTCGGCCTTCTGCAGTAACGCCGACAAGAACCCCACGCTCACCATCATGGCCCTCGCTTGGCGAGCGTCCGACCATCTCGTCGAAGAGATGCGCAAGGGTAACCTCTAATGCCTACGAACATGGAAAACATTCCCGCAGATAATTCCGGTCAGATTGATCGCCGTCAGGCTCTCAAGTGGATCGGCGCCGCCGCGGCTGCCGCCGCGATCTTCCCGCACGCCTCCGCCCAGGACAAGCTCCCGCGTCCCTCTGGCGCCGCCCCCGGCGGACAGCGGATCGGCACGGACCCGGTGCTGAACAAGAACTACACTCCGGGCGACCTTTGGCCGCTGACGCTGACGCCCAAGCAGCGCAAGGCGGCTGCATCGCTGACCGATCTGATTCTGCCGCCGGACAATCCGGGCGACAAAATGCCTTCGCAGCTCGGCGTCCAGGAGTTCATCGATGAATGGATCAGCTCCCCTTACGATGAGACTAACAAGGATCGACCGATCATCACCGCCGGCCTGGATTGGCTCGATGCCGAAGCTCAGCGTCGCTTTCAGAAGGATTTCGCCGACCTTGCTGAACCGCAGAAATGCGCCATCGCGGACGACATCTGCGGTAAGACCGCGGTGAAGAAGGCATTCAAGGGCCAGCAGAACTTCTTCAGCCGCTTCCGCTATCTCGCGGCCAGCGGGTACTATACCACTCCGCAGGGCTGGAAGGACATCGGCTACGTCGGCAACGTCCCGACCGTAAACTTTGACGGACCGACGCCTGAGGCCTTGAAGCACTTGGGGTTGGCCTGAGCTCGAGGACAGGAGGGCCTGAGGTCACGAGGACCGGAGGTTTAAAAAGCCTCCGGTCTTTTGGTGTCTACAGGCCGCCGAATGGTGGCCTGTGGGTAGAGGCACGACTACGTCGTGACCTGGGCGTTACGTAGTCCCGCCCCTACCTAACGTTCACCATGCGGCGAACGTTGTCATTTGGGGTTGGAACAATTGGCTGGGCGGATTGCCTAATCGGTATCCCCATGAAGCGTCTTGCCCTCATCCTTTGCCTATTGGTCGGTACTCTTGGTCTATCTGCCAAGCCCATCACGCTCTTCGATGGCAAGACTCTGAATGGCTGGGAGGGCGACCCCAAGGTTTGGCGGGTGGAGGATGGCGTCATCGTTGGAGGCTCGCTGGCGGGTAATCCACGTAACGAATTCCTCACGACGAAAGGCAGCTACTATAACTTCCACCTCAAGGTTGAATACAAGTTGGTCGGCACCGAGGGTTTCGTGAACTCCGGGGTCCAGTTTCGTAGCATCCGACTGACCAAGCCCGAGAATGAAATGTCGGGATATCAGGCCGACATCGGGGCTGGGCACACGGGCTGTCTTTATGATGAATCGCGTCGAAAGCGCTTCCTGGCTCGCGCTGGCGAGGGCGTCGCCGCCTACGGTGTGAAGAGCGAAGCGGAAATCAAGTCGCTCGAGAAGCCGGGCGAATGGAACTCTTATGAGGTGCGTGCGGAGGGGCCTCGAATCACGATTTACCTGAATGGCAAAGCGACCCTCGATTATACCGAGACAGATCCGAAAATCGATGATGCCTATGGCCTCATCGGCCTGCAGATTCATGGCAATAATAAGGCCCAAATCTACTTCCGCAATATCACCATCGATCCGCTGACGGACCTTCCTCCGACCACCAAGGAGATTGTCCTGAATCGTTTCGGTCAACCGAGCTCGAGCTGGAAGCCGCCCGTTCCTTTCAAGGAGGCCAAGTTCGATTTACTCCCAGATGAGGTCGTCGTTTTCATCGGTCAGGAAAATCTTGTAAGGGAGGCTAAGTCCGGTGAGCTCGAAGCTCGGCTCGCTACCGCTTACGCGGCCAAGAATCCTCGTTTCCGTTCGATGGCCTGGGAGGCGGATACGGTTCACGAGCAGTGGCGCGATTTGAATTTCGGGCCTTGGAAGGGGCAGCTCGAATCGGCGGGCGCGACGACGCTTTTTCTACAGTTCGGCCAGACCGAGGCACTGGCTGGTTCGGCCGGACTCGCTAAGTTCAAGGCGGATTACCATCGCCTGTTGGATGAATTGGGCCAGCACACCCCCCGCATCGTTTTACTTTCGCCGTGCGGATTTATGGCTTCGCGCCGTCAGCCTGATCTTGCGACCTCGGCCCATCGTAAGGACCTGCAGGACTATGCCGCCGCGGTGGCCGAAATCGCGAAGCAGCGTGGCTTGCCTTATGTGGATCTCACCACGGCCACCGATGGGCTGATCTC
>CALQLO010000038.1 GCA_943331445.1 Akkermansia muciniphila | reverse complement strand
GGTAGGGACGGCTGTCCCCAGCCGTCCGTTCGCGGACGGAGATGCGCACCTCAATCGACCTCCTATTCTCTGCCGCTGCCTCTCTGTATTCCCAACCGCTAACCGCCAACCGCTTCCACCTCGCGGCTTAGCCGCCCCTACCTTGAGACCGCTGCAAAAACAATGAACCAAGAACGAGGAACACGCCTAGCCCTACCTCTCCCGCCACCCGCCACCAGTAGTGTTGTTGCTTGATGCCTCTGCTTGCAGCGTGCCAGCCTGCCAGCAGATCCCCGCGTGGCTCCGCCACGCTTACTTCGCCGCTTTGAGAATGGCGTCCGCAATCGCCGCCATCCCGCGATCACCAGGATGATTGGCCACGCCAGCATGCTTATATGGGCGCTCCGATCGACCGTAGTTCTGCTCATCTTTCCCTAAGGCGCTGATGTCCACGAACGTGCCGCCGACGGCTTCGCAGGCCTGACGCATCGCGGTATCTTTCGCGGCGTTAGCCCAGAAGCTGCTCCGCACGATAACGGCGGCCTGAGGGTTGGACTTGAGGGTCTTCAGCAAGGCGGTGACTTGTTCCTGATACTTGGCCTGGTCAGCGGGGGTCTTCAGTGCGGCGACATTCTCGCCGATGCACAGAATGATGAGGTCGGCCTTGAAGGCGGCGGCATCCGTAAACTTGCCAGCAATGTCATAGCCGAGGTGGTTGCGTTCAAAGTCAGCGACGTTCTTGACTATGATCACGGGCGTCGCGCCTTGCTTGGCGGCGAGGGCTTTCGTCACGAGGTGGACGTAATCCTTGTCCTCCGACGTCGCCGCCATGCCCCAGTTGCCGTGCCAATCAATATCGGCCTTGGGTCCGTGCAACGTGATGCTGTTCCCGACGAACAGAATCTTCTGCAACTTAGCCTGGGCGCAGGCGTTGGCAGCGAAGGAGAGGAGTACAATCAGCGAGAAGGAGAGGCGAAGCATATAAGGGGCAGGGGTAGGGTTAGGGGTATGGGCGGGGATCGGGGTAGTCAATTAAGCCTAGCCGACCACGCGGGCCCACCGCTCACTTCTTCGGTGACTGCACCGCTTTAATCGACTTCCAGACCTGGCCGATCAGGAATCCGCAAAGGCCTAGGCCAACCAAGCCGCCGACAGGCCAATACCACTCCACGCCCGGCCGCCCCGCGGAGAGTATCGCAAAAAAACAACCAAGCGAAGCTACTGCCAGAAATAATAACCGCACTCCGAGCAACAGCAGCATCATGTTCTTCATCTGACCAAATTGGTCGCCACTTGTCCGTCCGTCAAGGACGCCTCACTTCAAGGTCAGGGTTAACCGTCGCAGGTCCATGACGCTCTTACCCGGAATGTCGATGGCGCGCAGTTTCAATTCGCCTTTGCCAGGCTCGAGTTTGATTTCACCTAGCTTGAGGGAATGAAAATCTTTCATGATCGATTCGCCGTGCTCCCCGCGGGGGACGACATCTTGACCCGTCAAGAGTGGCGGGTCCCATCCCGCGACGATCTTGCCGCGTAGGCGTGATTCTTCGAAGGTGAGTTCCACGGTGGAACCAGCGTCCGCTAGCGGGCAGGTATAATCGACGGTGACCACATAGGTGCCGGCGGTGACGACTTCGATGTTCCACGTCGCCGTATCGGTGGTCTTCGTCCAGTTGACGAAATAAGAAGAGTTGGGCGCCTTGGAACTGCGTCGCATCTCGCCGTGCGGTTCACCATCGCGCGCCGGCAGCATCGTGGCCGGGAATTCCCGGTAGCCGATGGAAAGGGGGCGTGGATCGACCGCGTTGCCGGGGCCTTTGCCCACAGGGCCAATATCTAACTCCTGACGCCAGGCGACGACCGCCAAGCTGAGTTCCTTCGCGAGCCCAGGCTCTTTGTCTTGAATGGGGGTGACTTGGCCGGGGTCGGCGACCATGTCGTACAGGTTGCCTTTGTTGTCCAGGCGATGGGTCTGCGTGCGCACGCTGACATGATTGGCCCAAGTGTTAAAGATGCGGCGAGGTGCCCAGTCCGCATCCAGCCCGCGTTGCAGCAGTGGGGTGAGGTCGCGTCCGTCCAGGGGCTTTTCGCCCACGCGCTTGATGCCAGCCAGTGCATGCAGGGTGGGGGCGAGGTCGATTACGCTAGCGATGTTCTGCACTTGGGTGCCGGCGGCGATTTTGCTCGGCCAGCGCACGAACAGCGGTGAGCGAACCCCACCTTCATCAGTCGAGGCCTTGACGCCTTTCATGCCGCCATTCCAGCGCGCGGTATTCGGACCGTTATCGGAGAAGTAAACGACGATGGTGTTCTCCTCGAGTCCGAGGGACTTGAGTTTTTCGAGGATGCGGCCGACGTTACGATCCTGATTCTCAACCATCGCGAGCGCGCAGCGCGTCGCGTCAGGAATTTCGGCCTGGGCGTTGGTGGCCTGCTGGCTGATGGGCATATCCTTAAAGCGTGCCCAATCCGCGGGCGGTACGGAGAACGGCGAGTGCGGCGTGGTGAAGGGCACGTAGCACACAAAGGGTTTCGCCTTGTTCCGTTCAATGAACTGCACGGCTTTGTCCGTAAGTACGTCCACGATGTAGCCGTGGGTGCGCTCCATGACGCCGTTGTGCTCGAGGGGGGCGTCAAAGTATTCGCCCCAATGGCCGGAGGTGTAGCCCCAGAAGGTGTCGAAGCCGCGGGCGAGCGGATGGTACGGCCACTGGCTGCCGTTATGCCATTTGCCGAAGATGCCGGTGACGTAGCCAGCGGCCTTGAAGGATTCGGCAAAGGTATGCTCGTCCAGATTCATGCGCTCCTGTCCGGTAGAAACGCCGTAGACTCCTGTCCTTCGGTGGTAGCGGCCGGTCAGGAGTTCAGCACGCGTCGGAGAGCAGACGGGCTCGACGTAAAAGCGATCGAAGTGCGCTCCGGTTTGGGCGATCGAATCGATGTGCGGGGTGGCGAGCTGCTTGTTGCCGTTGTACGAGTAATCACCCCAGCCGGCATCATCCGCCAGCAGGATGACGACGTTCGGCTGCGTCGCGGCGGATGCAGTAACGGTCAGCCAAAGTGCGAGGAGGAGGCGCATGGGGTTAGCCCATGCTTAGAGGGCCGGATGATAGGAGGCAAGGCGGGTAAGGCAGAATTGAGGACTGAGTTGATGACTGCGTTGAGGACTGAATGGAGGGCTGAATGGAAGAGGCGATGGATGAATCGATGACAGAGGGCTGAATCGAGGGTAGGATGGATTAGCCCGCCACCCGCCCTACCCAAGACAACTTATGTGCGCTCGCAGCAGTTCCCAAGTCACCATGCCCCCTAGCGACTCCGTCGCGCTGGGTAGGGACGGCTGTCCCCAGCCGTCCGTTCGCGCACAGGCGCACGCATCTCGATCGACTTCCTATTCTCTACCGCTGCCTCGTCTGTATTCCCAACCGCTAACCGCCAACCGCTTCCACCTCGCGGCTCCGCCGTCCCTACATTGAGACCGCTGCAAAAAACAATGAACCAAGAACGAAGAACACGCCTAGCGCTGCCTCTCCCGCGCCCCCATATCACCGTGCCGCCTTTTCCACTTCGCTTAAGCGAGAATCTCCTTAATCACCTTACTGGGTTCGACGCCGGTAAGCTTGGCGTCGAGGCCTTGGAATTTCACGGTGAAGGCATCATGTCGGATGCCGAGCTGCTGGAGCATGGTGGCGTGGAGGTCATGCACGGTGCAGATTTTATCCATGGCGGCGTAGCCGAGTTCATCCGTCGCCCCGTGCGTCATGCCGCCACGGATGCCCGCGCCCGCGAGCCACATGGACATGGCCTTGTTATGATGGTCTCGTCCGATGGGGCCTTTGTCGCCCTGCTTCATGGGGGTGCGTCCGAATTCACCGCTCCACACAATCAAGGTGTCTTCGAGCATCCCGCGCTGCTTGAGGTCGGTAATCAAGGCCATGCAGGCGCGGTCGACTTCCTTGGCTCGCAACGGGAGTTCTTCGCGTAGGAGGCTGTGGTGATCCCAATCGCGATGGTAAAGCTGAATGAAACGGCTGCCCCGTTCGGCTAGGCGGCGAGCGAGTAAGCAGTTCGAGGCGAAGGTGCCATCGCCAGGCTGACAGCCATAGAGTGCGAGGGTCTTTGCCGATTCGCCAGTGACATCCATGAGTCCCGGTACGCTGGCCTGCATCTTAAAAGCCATCTCATACTGGGCGATGCGCGTGCTGATTTCGGTGTCGCTGACGGCCGTGGCCCGGATCTGGTTGAGCGCATTGATCGCCTCGACGTCGCTTCCTTGAGTGTCCCGGGAAACGCCCGGCGGATTATTGAGGTAGAGCACGGGGTCGCCCTTGGACCGCAACTGGACGCCTTGATGCTTAGAGGGCAGGAAGCCACTGCTCCATTGGCGGGCCGCAATGGGCTGCGGCGAACGGCCTTTGCCCGTCGAGACGAGTACCACGAAGCCAGGAAGGTCCTCGGCTTCGCTGCCGAGTCCATACGTCACCCATGAGCCCATGCTAGGCCGGCCCGCAATCTGCGAGCCAGTATTCATAAACATGTGCGCGGGATCGTGATTGATCGCATCCGTGGTCATCGAACGGATGACGCAGATGTCGTCGGCGACACTGCCGAGGTGGGGGAGTAGCTCGGAGAGCTCGGTGCCGTTCTTGCCGTGCTTGGCGAACTTGAACTGCGGGCCTTGGCAAATGAGTTTCTGGCCCTGGAGTTGCGCGAGTTGCTGCCCCTTGGTGAAACTTTCCGGCATGCCTAGGCCATCCATCTCGGCGAGCTTCGGCTTGTAGTCGTATAACTCGAGTTGCGATGGCCCGCCTGCCATGGTGAGCCAGATGACCCGCTTGGCCTTCTGAGGGAATGGCAGTTTGCTCAGGACTCCCGGGGTGGCGTCCGCGGCGGTCCGTCCTAGCAAGGAAGCGAGGGCAACCGCGCCCAGCCCGCGGCTGGTGTTGCCGATGAATGCGCGCCGCTGAATTTGCTGCAGGCCCGGTAGCATTAAGCGATGATGGCCTTGATCGCTTTGCTGGGTTCGACGCCAGTGAGTTTGGCGTCGAGTCCCTGGAACTTGATCGAGAAGGCTTCGTGATTGATGCCGAGCTGGTGCAACATGGTGGCGTGCAGGTCGTGCACGGTCGCCACTTTATCCACGGCCGCATAGCCGAGTTCGTCGGAAGCCCCGTGCACAATGCCGCCGCGGATGCCGCCGCCGGCGAGCCACACGGACATCGCTTTGTTGTGGTGATCTCGACCGCTGCCGCCTTGGGACATCGGGGTACGGCTGAATTCGCCCGCCCAAACGATAATCGTGTCCTCGAGCATGCCACGTTGTTTGAGGTCGGTGATGAGCGCCATGCAAGCCCGGTCAATTTCCTGCGCTTTGAGCGTGATGCCTTCTTTAACGCCTCCGTGGTGATCCCAGTCCTTGTGGTAAAGCTGGATGAAGCGGACGCCGCGCTCCGCTAAGCGTCGGGCGAGTAAGCAATTCGCTGCGAAAGAACCATCACCGGGCTGACACCCGTAGAGTTCGAAGGTCTTGGCGGTCTCGCCGGCGACATCCATGAGTTTCGGTACGCTGGCCTGCATCTTAAACGCCATCTCGTATTGAGCGATGCGCGTCGCGATTTCTGGGTCGGCCGCTGCGAGTTGATGGTGTCGGTTGAGTTCGGCAATGCTATCGACATCGCCACCCTGGGAGTCACGCGAGACGCCGGGCGGGTTCGTCAGGTAGAGCACGGGGTCGCCTTTGGAACGTAACTGGACGCCCTGATGCTTGGAGGGGAGGAAGCCGCTGCTCCACTGGCGGGCTGCGATGGGCTGGTTCTGGCCGCCCCGACCAAGGGAGGTCAGGACAACGAAGCCAGGCAGGTCTTCCGCTTCGGTGCCGAGCCCGTAAGTCACCCATGAGCCCATGCTGGGGCGGCCCGCAATCTGCGAACCGGTGTTCATGAACATGTGCGCCGGGTCGTGGTTGATCGCATCCGTGGTCATGGAGCGAATCAGGCAGATGTCTCCCAACACAGACCCGATGAGCGGGAACTGATCGCTGATCTCCGTGCCGTCGCGTCCGAACTTCGCGAATTTATGCTGCGGTCCGTAGCAGGTAAGTTTCTGACCTTGGAGCTGTGCGAGCTGCTGGCCTTTGGTGAAGCTCTCCGGCATGGGCTGGCCATGCATCTCCGCCAACTTGGGCTTAGGGTCGAAGGTCTCGAGGTGCGAAGGGCCACCAGCCATGCTCAGCCAGATGACGCGCTTAGCTTTCTGCGGTAGCGGGAGTTTGCTCAACACGCCGGGAGACGCCGTGAGCGCCGTCTGGCCGAGGAGCGAAGCGAGGGCGACGCCCCCGACACCTTGCGCACCCTTCCCGAGAAAGGCCCGACGCGTCAGGGCAGATTGGATGAACGGGTCCATGTTTAGTCGCGGGTAAGGGTTTCGTGGAGATTGAGAATCACGCGGGTCACGTGCGACCAAGCGGCGAGTTCGGTGTGGTCAATGCCCGCTGGGGGTGGCGTGAGCCCGACTTTGAGGAACTGTTCGGCCGCCGGGGCGTCCGCCTTGTAAGCCGCCCGGCGTTCACCGAGGACTTTGCGCAGGGTGCTGAGTTCCTTGTCGTCTGGCTTGCGCTGCAGGGCGCGGCGCCAGGCCCAGACGATGCGCTGGTCGTCGCTACCGCTTTCGGCGAGCACCCGAGCCGCAAAAGCCCGGGAGGCTTCGACATAGGTGGGGTCGTTGAGCATCACGAGCGCCTGTTGGGGGATGTTGGAGCGCGTGCGATCGGTGCACGCTTCTTCACGATTGGGCGCATCGAAAGCGAGCATGCTCGGGTGGAGGAAGGTGCGTTGCCACCAGACATAGAGGCCGCGGCGGTATTGGGATGCATCTTTATCGTGAACGTATTCACGGACGGGGAAGTTGAGGTTCTCCCAGTAACGATCGGGCTGGTAAGGTTTCACGCTGGGTCCGCCAATCTTCGGCGTGAGCAATCCCGCGATCGTGAGGGCGTTGTCGCGGATGAGTTCGGCATCGAGGCGGTACGGACTCTGGCGCCCAAGTTCCCGATTATAAGGATCTGCCGCCGTCTGGGCCGGGCTGGCCACGGAGGTGCGACGATAGGCCGCGCTATTCACGATGAGGCGGACCATGTGCTTCATGTCCCAGTGCGAATCAACGAATTCGACGGCGAGCCAATCGAGCAACGCCTGGTTGGGCGGCAGCTCGCCTTGGGCTCCGAGGTCTCCAGGGTTCTTGCTCAAGGCAGTACCGAAGAGCTGCAACCAGAGGCGATTCATGACGACGCGTGCGGTCAACGGGTTTTGCTCCGAGACGAGCCACTGGGCGAGATCGAGTCGATTAGGCACTCGGTCCGTGAACTTGGGCTGCGGTAGGTAGTGGGGCAGGGCGGCCTTCACAATCACGCCGCTCTCATCCATCCAATTGCCGCGCGGTAGAATGCGCACGGTGCGCTCAGCGGCCTTGGTGGTGACGAGGCATTTGGCAATGGGCGCCCGATAATTGTCGTGGGCCTGTTGGGCTTGGACGACGGCCTCGCGTTCTGCCTTCAGTGCCTCCGGATGGGTGGAGAGGTAGTAGTCCCGAATCAGGACTTTGTCAGCGGCCGTGCGCTTTTCCGCTGGCTTCTTCAGTGCGGGCTGGGCCTTGGCGGCGATTTGGGCATCGGGGTCCTTGCGCTTACCTTTGGCTTTCTTCGCGGGTACGGGCTTAGCGTCTTCAGCGAGCTCTTTTTCCCAAGCGTCAATCGCCGCAGTGATGCTAGCGGCGGCGGTGTCGAGGGCCTTCTTGCTCTTGGCGATGTCGGCGGTGAGTTCCGCGAGGCGCTTCTCTTGCTCAGGGGTAGCGAGGAGCATGCCTTCGCCGCGACCACCGATGTCAGGCTCGAAGATGTCGGCAAAGAAAGCACCGAGCGAATAGAAGTCGCGCTGGGTGAAGGGGTCGAATTTGTGGTCATGGCACTGGGCACAGCCCGTGGTTTGGCCCAGCCAGGCGGCCCCGACGGCCCGGACGCGGTCCGTGAGCATGCGTTGCTGGTAATCCTTGGCCTGAGCGCCGCCTTCTTCCGTCGTTAGGAGCAGTCGATTAAAGGCCGACCCAACTTTGCTCTCGAGGTTAGCATTGGGGAGCATGTCACCCGCAATCTGTTCGAGGGTGAATTGGTCGAAGGGTTTGTTTTCGTTGAAGCTCCGGATGACGTAATCACGGTAGGGCCAAACGTTGCGGACGGTATCGCTGTGGTAGCCGATGGTATCCGCGTAACGGACGACATCGAGCCAGCCGATGGCCATCCGTTCTCCATAATGCGGGCTGGCGAGCAAGGTCTCGACCAGCTTGGCGTAGGCGTCCGGGGATTTATCCTGAACGAAGGCGTCCACTTGCTCCGGCGTCGGGGGCAGGCCCAGGAGGTCGGCGTGGAGTCGGCGGGCGAGCGTTCGACGATCGGCTTCCCCGGCCGCAGGTAGTTGCTTTTCCGCGAGGCGACGGTCGATGAGTTCATCGATGGCCTTGTCAGCGGCGACGGTCGTGCGCTTAACGGGGGCATCGTAGGACCAGTGGTTCTGATACTTCGCGCCCTGTGCAATCCAGCGCTGGAGGAGTTCTTTCTGCGCAGCGGTAAGTTTCTTATGCGAGTCGGGCGGCGGCATCATCTCCTCGGGGTCCTTCGAGGCCAGGCGCTTGATGAGTTCGCTTTCTTCGGCATTGCCAGGCACGAAGGCTTTCTTCTTCAACGCTTCATCGCGTAAATCGAGGCGGAGTTTCGCCTTGCGGTGACTGGCATCGTTGCCGTGGCAGGCGAAGCAGTTGTCTGAGAGAATCGGGCGAATGTCCCGGTTGAATTCAATGACGTCGGCGGCGTGCACCAGCGGTGCAGCCAGACAGAGGGAGGCGAGGGCGATACGGACGCTCATGGGGGGTGGGGGAGCATGGCCGCGTGGCAGACGTGGCCGCAAACCCATAAAGTGGCAGGATTGCGACCGTTGTCGCCCCGCTCACATTGATAAAGTGGAGGGCTGAATGGGGGAGATAAAGCGGTAAGTAAGGCCAGCCGCTGCCTCGAAGGTAGGGGCAGCACCGCGTGCTGCCCTCGTTGACTCTGTTTCTCTGGCGTTCCCAACCGCCCACCGCCAACCGCTACCCCCTCGCGGCTCCGCTGCGCTGGTAGGGACGGCTGTCCTCAGCCGTACGTTCGCGGACAGACAGTCGAACCTCGATCGACTTCCTATTCTCTACCGCTGCCTCGTCTGTATTCCCAACCGCTAACCGCCAACCGCTTCCACCTCGCGGCTCCGCCGTCCCACCCTTGAGACCGCCGCAAAAACAATGAACCAAGAACGAAGAACACGCCTAGCGCTGCCTCTCCCCGTGTCCACATGTCCCCGTGCCAGCTTGCCCCCTCGCGGCTTCGCCGCGCATGTCACCTTGTCCACGTGCCCCCTCGCGGCCTGCGGCCGCGCTTCACTTCTTAAACCAGGCGTTCTCCTTATCCCCGCCGCTGAGGACATAGGCCACGAGGTCGAGGATCTCGTCCTGCGTGAGCATGTTCAGAAGCATGGGAGGCATGGGCGAAACCTTGCTCAGTTCGATGCTCTTAACCTCCTTGCGGTCGATGGAGACCTGCTGCGAGGGGTCGGAGAGGTCGGTGTTGATGCTCACGCGATCGCCGTTGAGGTTCACGACGACGCCGGTGAAGACTTCGCCATTATTCTTGGTGACGATGATAGGCGCAAACTGCTCGTTGATCACTTTGCTGGGGTTGATGATCTGGTCGAGGAAGTCGTGCGGGCTGTAGCGTCCGCCGGCCAAGGTGAGATCCGGACCAGTCATGCCACCCGCATTGCCGAAACGGTGGCAGGTGAAGCAGGCGGCGGCGCTGAAGACCTTTCGTCCTTGGGCGAAGTCGCGATTCTTCAGCCCGGTCTGGGTCGCGGCGCTGAGCTCTTCAAGCGTCCAGTTCTTGGGCGTGCGGCCGGCGAACATGGCCCCGACGTTCTCGTAGGCGGACTTCGCGGGAGGATTTTTGGCGAGGGCGATGAGCTTCTCGTGACGACTAACTTCTTCAGGCGTGAAGGTCGCAAGGGTGTCGTTGCGGATGAACTCAACAAACTTTCCGAAACTGGACCCGCCGCGGTAGTTGGCGGCTTTCACGAACCAGTTCAGCTGCGCTTCGCGTAAGGCGGGGGTCCAGCCAGTCTTGAGGCTACGGAGGCTGCGCATGTATTCCATTTCGGGCTCCTGGCTGCCTGCATTGGCGACCAAGGTCATGGCTTTGGTGGCGAGGGCGGGGGATTGCAGGAATGAGAGCGTCTCGGTGAGCAGCCAGTTAAGCTCAAAGTCGGCGGCCGGGTAAGCCGCATCATATTGCGCAGTGAGCGCAGCCACGCCCGCCGCCTCGGGTTGGCCGTAGCGGTGTAGGATGATTTCGGCGAGACGGACGTGCAAAAGTTTCTGCTCTTTGGTCAGAGTCGAGAAATCAGTCGAATGGAGGGCCGCGAGCAGACGATCGCGCAAGGCCGCCTCCGCCGCGTTCGGCTCAGCGGTGGTGGGCGTAATCCCGGTGCGCGGATCGGGTTTGGTTGCGCGGGCAGTGTGGTAAGGGCACTTGGCGGCCTGGCGCGCAAGCGCGAGGAGGGCTTCGAGTCGGGCCGTTACATTCTTTTCAGCGAATGCTCGGTCGGCCCAGCCTGCGTAGGGTTGATGCTCAAGGACGACTCGTGCGGAGAAGCGCAGCCAGCGATCAGGAGACGAGAGATACGGCCAGGCCGTATCCGCCGCCACAGGGTCCTGGTGTCCATGGAACTTCTCGAGCGACTTGCGCGCGACGACTTCCGCCGAAGGGCCTTCGGGCTGATACTTAATCGTGTTCGTGGATTCCTTGCCGACGTAAGTCACGCGATAGAGGCCAGACTGGACCTTGCGTCCGCCGATGGCGAAATACATCGCGCCATCCTGCGGGTGGATGAATAGGTCGGTAACGGGCAGGGGGGCTCCGCCGATGAACTCTTCCTTGGTGCCGACATAGCTCGCACCCTGCGGTTTGAGCGTGACGGCGTATATCTTCCCCCAGCTCCAATCGAGGGCGTACATGGCCTCTTGATATTTCGCGGGGAATTTCGCGCCGTACCCAAACGCGACGCCGGTGGGCGAGCCGGGGCCGATGTTGAGCGTAGCTGGCAGGTTGTCGGGATAGAATTCGGGATACTTACCGGCGCCGTTGCGCCAGCCGTATTCACCACCGCTGACGACGTGGTTGATGCGCGTGGGGCGGTACCAGGAGGTGTTGAAGTCGTACTCCATGTCGGCATCGTAAGTGAACAAGTCGCCGGCACGATTAATCGCCCCGCCATAGATATTACGGAAGCCGCTCGCGAAGGTCTCGAAGGTTTTTCCATCCTTGCTGATGCGGTAGACGATGCCACCCGGGGCAAGCACGTGGCGATTATGGCCGCGACCGTCCGGCATGCGGGGCAGGAGATGGTCATCACCCCAGAGCGGTGCGACGGGCGAAGTGGCGGCGGTCTCAGTCTTCACGGCGTTGTTGCCGCTGATGAGGTAGAAGCCCTGTTGGTCCTGCGTCACGACTACCTTGTGCACACCATGGTCGCCGCCAGAGTCGATCGCGCGGAGGAGCTCCACCTTGTCGATCTGGTCGTCGCCCTTGCTGTCGCTGAGGCGATAAAAGCCGCTGGGAATCTTCTTCTCGTAATCGTTGACGCCGACGTACAGGGCGCCGAAGGCCCAAACCATGCCGTTGATGGCCCGGATATTGGCCGGCATTTTCTTAATGTCAGCGGACTGGAGGGTCTGGCCGGCGGCCGGGGCCGGGAAGCGATAAAGTTCGCCGTATTGATCGCACGCGTAGATGCGGCCCTTGTCGTCGGCGCAGAGTGCGACCCAGGAGCCCTGCGTGTCCCCTGGTACTGAATAGAGCAGTTCTACTTTGAAGCCTTCGGGGGCTTTGATGCGTTCGACGGGTGTGGCCTTGTTCTCGCCGATGGCCATGCCGGCATTGGGGTCGGCTTTCTTGGCCGGTGCTTTGGCCTTGGCCTTCGCCTTGGGGACAGCGGGGATGTCAGCGGCCAGCTGGAGGAAGGCCTTGGTGGCAGGCTTTACGAGGCTTTCGGTTTTAGGTGCGACTTTCTTCTTGGGTGCCGGCTTCTCGATTTTCTGGGCATCGCTCGGGATGGGATTCTTCTCCAGCGAAAGGACTCCGCCCTCGGGAAGTTCTTTGATGAAGATGTCCTTGAACTGGGCAATCATGGCCGGCCCGCGGTGAAGTTGGAGGGCAATGAGTCCTTCGAGGGCGCGGCCTTTTTCGTCATGGTCGACGAGATCAATGGTGACCTTGCCATCGATTTTTTGGATGAGATGGTTGCCTTGTGCGATGATGGTGAAGTCATGCCAACCCTTCATGTCGGCGAGGACGGCGTCATGTTCAGCGGCTAGCCATTTATCAGACTTATCATCGATGATGACGCTCTGACCGTTGGTCACGAGGACCCCGCGTCCGCGCTCTTCATAGATGCTGCCGTTGTTCGCCTTGTTGGGGTGAATGTCGCACTGGTAACCTCCGATGGCCCACTTGGAGCCGGCGATTTCCTTGCTGCGGTACTGGATGCCGGAGTTGCTGGCCGAGCAGCGAGCCTTAGCGTGGAACTCAAAGTTCTTCGGGGCCCCGCCACGCCAAATGAGGAATTGATTATATGCGAGATGGTCCGGGCCCTTGGTCTTACCAGTAAGGGCGCCATCTTCGACGGACCAGAGGTCCGGGTTGCCGTCCCAGCCCGCGAGGGTCTTGCCGTCGAAGATCGATTTGAAGCCATCCTGGGCGGAGAGCGGGGCGAGGCCGGCCAGCAAGAAGGCGAGCAGGGTAGAGACGGGGTTTCTCATGAGAAGTTGTTTGTCTATGCCCCTTGGACACCCGTCAACCGCACTTGTTCAAATGGCAGTAAATGCAACGGGCCCGAACATGCCGCGAGGTAGGGATCGCTGTTCCCAGCCGTCCGTTCGCGGACGGAGATGCGCACCTCAATCGACCTCCTATTCTCTGCCGCTGCCTCTCTGTATTCCCAACCGCTAACCGCCAACCGCTTCCACCTCGCGGCTTAGCCGTCCCTACCTTGAGACCGCTGGAAGAACAATGAACCAAGAACGAAGAACACGCCTAGCGCTGTATCTCCCCGTGTCCCCATGTCCCCGTGCCAGCTTGCCCCCTCGCGGCTTCGCCGCGCATGTCGCCTTGCCAGCATGCCCCCCTCGCGCAAGCGCGTCTCCCATCAACCCAGCAAGTTCTCCCCTTAGGCTCCCGATGGCTTAAACTCCCAGCCCTTGCGGTAGGTCTTGGTGAGCAGGGCTTCGGCCTCAGGCTTGGTCGGAAATTTCATATTCGCGGCATCCCAATCCAGTTTCACACCAGAGAAGCGCGAGGCGACGTTGCCGAGCTGCACGGCTTCGGTCAGCGGTCCGGCGTAAGCGAAATTATCCGTGGTCTCATGGCCATTGAGGGCAGCATCCACCCAGGCATGGTAATGGCTCGAGCCTTCGACGCGGTCGGCGAGGCTGACGGCCACTTTGTCGGTGGTTGGGTTCTTGTCGCGGGCCCGACGAGCGAGTTCGCCGGGGTTGAGGTTCTTCCCGAACTTTTCTTCGGGGAAGAGCTGCGGCATGCCGACGTGCGGTAACATCATGACACCAAGTTCGCCGATGAAGATGGAGCCGGAGCCAGCGAGTTTCTTGCCCGGAGGGAGTAATGCCAACGTGGCGTCGGGTAAGCGACCGCCGTCATACCACGTGACGCTGATCGTCTTGCCCACGGTGTATTCGGTGCCAGGGAAGACCCACTCGATGGTCTGTTTCGCACACCAAGTCTGCTCATTGGCGCCGACGCTGTCCGCTTTGACGCTCAAGGCTTCACCGAGCTTTAGCGCAGTGAACACGGGGTCTAAGAGGTGGCAGCCGAAGTCGCCCATGGTGCCGCTGCCGAAGTCGACCCAATCGCGCCAGGTGAAGGGATGGTAGACGGCCGGTGCGTAGTCGCGGGCGGGGGCCACGCCCAGCCAGAGATCCCAATTGACGCCTGCTGGTACGGGCGCGGACGCCGGCACTGTGGTCCGCTTGGTGAAGCCGTTGCCCATGTTGGGGTGCCAGGTATGCACGGCGAGAATCTTGCCGATGCGTCCGCTCTGAATGAGTTTTACGCCCGTGCGGTATTCGGCGGCGGAGTGGATCTGATTACCCATCTGCGTGCGCACGCCCGTGCGGGCAGCTTCGAGTCGTAATTGACGTGCTTCCCAGACGGTGTGTGTGAGAGGTTTTTGGCAATATGCATGCTTCTTCAGGCGCATGGCCGTGATGGTCGCCAAAGCATGCATGTGGTCGGGGGTCGAAACGCTCACCGCATCGAAGCCGTCGCCGAGCTTGGCGTACATCTCGCGGAAATCCGCAAAGCGGGGCAGGCCAGGGTACTTGGCCTCGGCATGGGCGAAGCGGTTCGCGTCAATATCACAGAAGGCGACGTACTTGGCCTTGGGGTGCGAGCCGATTTCCTTGATGTCGTCGAAACCCTTGGCGTCGGCGCCGACGGCCGCGATCTGCAGTTGGGAGTTTAAATTGCGTGCCCGGACAAGTGCGGGGAAGCCCAGCGTGGCGACGGCGGCGGTGGCGAGGAAGTGGCGACGGGATAGGGTCATGGCGGGGTGGGGTGTCTTGAGTTAGGTGTCGCCGTGGGGTATGGCAACTTTTCGATATGACGCATATCTGCTCTTTAAGTATCGTTTTCCCTGCGAGGTTATCTTTGGGTCGCAGTCGCTCCGCTGACCCCGCCATGAGAATCAGTCCGTCACTACGCGCTTTCGCCGCGATTTTACTGCTCCCGCTCGCCGCTCAGGCCGCCCCTGCCGCCGAGCCGTCAGCCTTCGACAAGCTCTGGTCGCATTCCTTGCTGCTGTCCGGCACGAAGGACGATTTCTTCCAGGAGCTACGTTTTATTGGTCGTGAACAGTTCGATTGGTACTCCTTCGGCAATGGCACGGATGATCGTTCGGGCTGGGGTAATCGCCGTTCACGACTCGGGTTGAAGGGGCAGTTTCTGCAGAACTGGTATTTCTCCACGGAGTTCGATTTTAACGTCGGTGCTCCGCATCCACTCTTCAATAAAATCACCGATGCCTACCTGAAGTGGTCGCCCGATGCCACGCAGGCCTGGACCATTGGTCGTCAAGGCGTGCGCTTCACCCTCGATGGCTCGACGTCCTCGCTGGTACTGCCCACCATCGATCGCAGTCTGATCTCTTATAACATCGGCTTGATTGAGGAATCTATCCCCGGCATCAGCTTCGAGGGTGATCGTGGCAAGTGGTTCTATCGTGCGGGCGTTTTTACCTCCGGCACGGCCGATCCCTATTTCGGTAAATTCAATGCCGGCCTCCTCGGTCTCGTTTCGACAGGTTGGCACTTCGATGAACAGTGGGGCCTGGAGAAGGCGTTCGTCCGCATGGACTACCTACTACTCGGTGATGACCCCCAAAACTCGACGGGCACTCCGCAGATGTTCTGCCGCAATAATCAGCAGGCAGTCTCTTTAAATGGTCAGTTCACCCAGGGTCCTTGGACGCTTAATGTCGACCTCTGTGCTTCGCAAGGGCAGGGCACTCAGTCCGACCTCCATGGGCTTGAGTTCGAGCCCATCTACAACCTGAGCGCTGACTGGCAGCTCGTCTTCCGCTACACCTACCTCGCGAGCAAACTGGACAACGGCGTCTTCACGACGCGCTATGAGAGTTGGGTCACCGCCGGCCATGGAGATCATTATCAGGAATATTACCTCGGCCTTAACCGCTATTTCTACGGACATAAGTTGAAATGGATGCTCGGGCTCGAGCACGCCCGCATGTATGATCGGGCAAGTGACGGCGGCTCCTATAACGGCTGGGGCTTCACCAGCGGCTTCCGCGTGAGTTGGTAACGCGCCCGCAGGGCGCGTGGGGATCCGCTGTGAAGCAGGGTAGGGACAGCACCACGTGCTGTCCTCTTCATTCCGTGGGTAGGGTCGGGACCGCGTCACGACATAGCTGCTCCTGCCTCGGGTAGGGCTGGCCATTGCCTCTCGGTCGCCGCAGGGCGAACCAAGGTAGGGGCACGATTCATCGTGCACTCCGTAACCGGTGTTGGCGGTTAGCGGTTGGCGGTTGGGAACACGTCGAGACATGAGGGCGCGGCGAAGCCACGCCCCTACCTCC
>CALQLO010000037.1 GCA_943331445.1 Akkermansia muciniphila | reverse complement strand
CGCGGATGGGAAGCGCGATTGAGTGACAGAACCGTGTCGGCTCAGCCCAGCAGCCCGGCGATGTCGGCCACGTAGACTTGACGCCCGCCGGCGTGGGCGGAGTCGAAGCAGAACTGACGGCCGCTGCGGCTGGCCGAGGGGTGCGTATCGCAACGCCATTCGCCCGCGTAGGCGGGCGGGGCGGGGAAGGAGCCGACCGGGACGCGACGATTTGTCGGGATATGATACAGGTACGGATTCTGCAGGCGGTCCTTGCCTTG
This sequence comes from Akkermansia muciniphila, assembly GCA_943331445.1. GTDB lineage: Bacteria > Verrucomicrobiota > Verrucomicrobiia > Opitutales > UBA953 > UBA953. The sequence goes on along the minus strand of CALQLO010000037.1, from coordinate 16,140 downwards.
GGGGTAGGTGTCGTTGAGCACCCACTCGCTGTTCGTGTTCGGCAGGTAGGTGTTATGGCCGTTGGCCGGCATCGCGTCCTTGCCCACGACCGTGACCTCATCGGACAGGTCCTTGAAGAGGTAGAACCGTTCGCCGTGCGAGGGATGCCAGGCGAAGGCGAAGATGTGCTGCGGGTCGCGCCAGACAAAATGCGACGTCCCGCCGTTGGGGTCCATCACGTGGACCTTGCCGCCGTTGACGTCGATCGTGAGCGCGCGCGTGCGGAAGGCGGCCTTGTCGCCCGGGTTGCGCCAGCGGTGAAGGAAGAAGAGGCGGGTGCCGTCGGTATTGCAGAGCAGGTGGTTGAACCAATGCACCGCGCCCGGCTTGAAGGCCGCGGCCGCCGGGCCGGTGAAGGGGATCTTCGCCGCTTCGGCGAGGGAGAAGAGCAGGCGCTGCTGGCCCGTGGCGACGTCCATCCGCCAGATGCCGATATCATCAGGCGCCGGCTTGAGCTTCCAGATATCGCGTTCGGCCCCCGTCGCGTAGCCGTAGCCCGGGCGGGTGATGTCGAGTCGGGCGAAGTCGGGCGCGAAGGCCGTCTTGCCGTCGGGGCTGAAGGTATAGAACGGATGCGTCAGCGTGCGGGTTCGGCCGGACTTCACGTCGAGGATGCGCGTGACGAACTGGCCGCCTTCGCGATCGTTCCAGGCCACGTCACGGTCGGAGCCCGGGACCCATTGGAGCATGCAGCCTTGTTGCCAGTTCCAGGCGTTGGAGCCGCCGAGGTCGATCCAGCGGTCGCCGTCCTGCGTGTCGACCATCCCGACGCGGATCGAGTCGGCCTTCGTCGGCGATCGGCCCTCGAAGCTTGTCTCATTCGCGAGCACGAAGCGGTCGTCCGCGGAGAATAGGAACTTATCGTAGTAACCGCGCCAGTGGAATTTTGGACCGCGGGTGATCGGGCGGATGCGAGCGGTGGCCGGCTGCGAAGCGCAGCCGGCGAGTGTACCGAAGGCAGCGAGCGAGGCCGTCGCGAGAAAAGAGCGCCGATCCAGGGGGGCCATGCGGTGGTCTACTTGTTATCGTCTTCCTCGGGTGTGGTGGCCTTGGGCAGCTCACCCTTACGCATCGCATCGAGGGTCTTCTGGAGGAGCTTCTGCATGCGGGGGTCGGTCGCGGCGGCGCCGACGGCCTTGCCCTGCCATTCTAACGCTTCGACTTTGCGGCCTTGGAGCCAGCGGACGCGGGCGAGGGTATCGAGTTTATCCGGGTGGGTTTCCTTGGTGAGCTTCACCGCTTGCACGGCGAATTTCTCAGCGAGGGGCAGGTTCAGGAATTTGGTGTAGGACGCGTTGGTGACGAGTTCCCAGGCTAGTTCGTTCATCGTCTCGGCGTCGTCGAAATCTTCCATGCCCGCTTTCTCAATCTGGGCGAAAGCCTTGGTGGGATCGCCATTGGCGAAGGCAATTTGTGCCTCGATCATCTCGATGAGGTCTTTGCGTTCTTCGGGCGGCAGGACGCCGGCCGCTTCAGGGAGGGCTTTTTTCGCCGCGGCCCAATCCTTGCGGGCCATCGCTTTGGAAAGGGCATCAAGTTTCTCCTGCGCCTTGGCGATTTCGGCATCCGCCACCGCGACCTTCGGGGCGGCTTTCTTGGGACGAGCCGGGGTGTCGACGGCGAGAGGATTGCCGGTGAGAGGCGTGCCCGTGAGAATATCGCCAAGTAGTTCCGCGGTGAGTTCGGCGGGGTGGCCGGCCCAAGCGATCTTCCCTTCGGAGACGACGAACGCGTGCGGGATGCCGTTGACGCCGGCGGCTTCGAGCCAGTCTTTAATGAAAGCTTTGCCGCCGATGGCGACGCGGTAGGACATCTTCTCGCCCTGGCCTTTGAGGAAATCTTTAGCGCGTTGCGCCGAGGCCGCATCGCGTTCCGCTTCCCAGACGTTCACGCCCGTAATCACGATGCCCTTCTTGGCTAGCTTCTGATGAAGTTCATTGAGGTGCGGGATTGAGGCGACGCACGGGCCGCACCAACTCGCCCAGCATTCGAAGACATAGATTTCGCCCTTCTTGAATTCTTTCACCGCTTCACCTTGGAGCATCGACTCCGGGCGAGTCGCAGGAGCGGGGTCACCCACTTTTAGGCCGGCGGCGGAAAGGGTGGCCGTGAGCAGCAGCAGGAGCAGGGCGCGCATGGGGAACGAGTTTGGGGCGAGGATGATGGGAGGCAAGAGGGGGTTGTCGGAAGGTGGTGGCGGTTAGCGGTTGGCGGATAGCGGGTAGGGACGGCGCCATAAGTGCAAAAGTGCAAATGAGAGGCCTGAATGGAGGACTGAGTTGAGGACTGAGTTGAGGGCTGAATGGAGGAGGCGGCCGATGGTAGGGTCGGGACCGCGTCACGACATAGCTGTTACGGGTGGCGGCCTCGGGTGGCAGGTGGCGGGATAGGGATGCGCTCAAGGGGAGACCGGAGACCGGGAGGATGCTGGGGATATGCATCGGGTAGGGGCGCCACTGCGTGGCGTCCGTGGGCGGACGGAGGTTGTGGGGTCCGATGACTTCCCCGGCTCAACGGTGATCTTGCTGCGAACGCACGCGACGCAGTCGCGCCCCTACCCAAAGGCAGCTAGGTCAGCACGCAGTGCTGACCCTACCCATGCATTGGGAAACAAAAACCCCCGACGGGTGTCGGGGTTTTTAACCACTCAACTTACTTTAACTCAGGCCTTAGCGGTATTGAACTTCGCGCGGATGGCCTCGACGACGGCTGGGTCGGCCAGGGTGGAGACATTGCCCAGTTCGCGGCCTTCGGAGATATCACGCAGCAGGCGTCGCATGATCTTGCCGGAGCGGGTCTTGGGAAGGTCGGGCACGAAGACGATGCGTTCCGGGCGGGCGAATTTGCCAATCTTGGCGTCGACCATCCCGTTGAGCTTCTTGGCGAGGGCGGCTTCGTCGACGTTCTTGGCGGCGGCCGTTTTCAGAATGACGAAGGCCATGAGACCCTGGCCCTTGAGGTCGTGCTTAACCCCAATGACGGCGGATTCGGCCACAGCGGCGTCTTCGATGAAGATCGCTTCCAGTTCAGCCGTGCCGATGCGGTGGCCCGAGACATTGACCACATCGTCGACGCGGCCCGTGATCCAGAGGTAGCCGTCTTTGTCGCGAATGGCGCCGTCGCCTGGGAAGTAATATTTACCGCCCCAGCGATTCCAGTAGGTGTCCACGTAGCGCTGTTCGTCGCCAAAGATCCCTTGCGTGATGCCCGGCCAGGGTTTGCGGATGGCGAGGATGCCGTGGTCGGTTTCGTTGCCGTTCTCATCGAGCACTGCGGCGTCGACGCCAAAGAAGGGAAGCGTCGCGGAGCCAGGCTTGGTGGGCGTGCAGCCGGGCATTGGGGTAATCATGTGGCCGCCGGTTTCGGTCTGCCACCACGTGTCGACGATCGGGCAGCGCTCGGCGCCGATGTTGCGATGATACCAAAGCCAAGCTTCTGGGTTGATCGGTTCGCCGACGGAGCCGAGGAGGCGGAGCGAGGAGAGGTCATGCTTCTTCACCCATTCATCGCCCCACTTCATGAAAGCGCGGATGGCGGTCGGGGCCGTGTAGAAGACCGAGACCTTGTGGTCTTGGACGATTTTCCAGAAGCGACCGAAGTCAGGAGCGTCTGGGGCGCCTTCGTACATGAGCACCGAAGCGCCGTTCAGGAGCGGTCCGTAGACCACGTACGTGTGGCCCGTGACCCAGCCCACATCGGCCGTGCACCAGAAGAGGTCGTCGTCGCGGAGGTCGAAGACGTATTTATTGGTCGCATAGGCGTGGACCATGTAGCCACCGACGCTGTGCATGATGCCCTTGGGCTTGCCGGTGGAACCGGAAGTGTAGAGCAGGAAGAGCATTTCATTGGCCTCCTGTTGGACGGCCTCGCATTGATCGGAGACCTTGGAGGCGGCCTCGTGGTACCAGACATCGCGGCCGGGCTGCATGACGCAACCGGCGTCCGGCTTGCCTGGGTGGCGTTGGAGTACGAGTACGTGGGCGCACGTCGCACAATCTTTCACGCCTTCATCGACCGTCTGCTTGAGTGGGAGGAATTTACCGCGGCGGTAGCCGCCATCCATCGTGATGACCGCTTTCGATTTCGCGTCGTTGACGCGATCCCGGATGGATTCGGCGGAGAAACCGCCGAAGACCACGGAGTGGACGATGCCGAGGCGGGCGCAGGCGAGGACGGCCATCGCGAGTTCGGGCACCATCGGCATGTAAATTGCGACCGTGTCGCCGCGTTGAAGTCCCATGCCCTTAAGGACATTGGAGAAGCGGCTGACTTCGGAAAGTAGTTCGCGGTAGGTGATGCGGCGGACTTCGGTGGCCTGGCCGTCGGTGGTGGGCTCACCTTCGTAGACGATGGCGACCTTGTCACCGAGGCCCTTGGCGACTTGGGCGTCGAGGCAGTTATAGGCCACGTTGGTCTTGCCGTCGACGAACCAGCGGAAGAAAGGCTTTTTGGATTCATCGAGGACTTTGGTCCACGGCTTGAACCAGGAGAGTTCCTTCGCTTCGTCGGCCCAGAAGCCATCAGGGTCTTGGATGGAGCGATTGTAGAGGGCATGGTAACCATCCATTCCTTTGACGCGGGCCTTGGCGACGAACTCGGCGCTCGGCGGGAAAATCTGTTCGTTGGAGCCGAAGCCTTCGGCGCTCGCCTGTTTGACGTCGGCGATCTCTTCGTTGGATTCGGAGGAGTTGGGGGTATGGGCCATGGGGGGTCGTTTGGAGCGAAGGATAAGGTAGATGGAAAAGGCCACCAGCACCGCGAGGACAAGCACCAGCCAGGGGTGATCCAGGATGCTGGGGTTGACCACTTTGGTCATGGAGGAAAGGGGCATGGGTCAGTCGGGCGTTAATATGAACCCCGTGGTCACCCGGAGGGCAACCAAAACGCGGAGCTGTGAGTATTTTGACCCCTGGGCCGCGGGTTTGTTGCCTAAAGTTCAGCGACCAACTCGGCGAAACTATCGACCACGCGGACGCCTTGCCCCGAGAGTCGGTCGCGATGCTGATGCCCGTGGGCAACGAGGACGCAATCGACCCCCATGGCGGCCGCGGCTTCGGCGTCGTGAGCGGTATCGCCGATATAAATAACTTCGGCGGGTCCGCGGGCGAGATCGGTCAAGTGGTGGCGGGCGCGTTCCTCTTTGCTCCCCGCGTGGATGTCACTCCCGCCGCAGGTCTTGATGAAGTGGCGGTCCAGTCCGTACTGCGTGAGCGTCGCCGTGAGCAGGTTGAGCTCGTAAGCGGAAAGAACGGAATGCGTGAGCCCGGCAGCGGTGAGTCCGGAGAGGAGTGTCTCGGCGTGGGGGTGGAGTTGGCACTCGTGCTTACGGGCTTCGTAGGCGGCCATGAAGCGGACGGACATCGCGCGAAACGAAGCCTCGTCGGGCGTGAAGCCGATGGCCTGATAGACTTTGATCACCGGGAACTGGAAAATCTGACGATAGCGGACCGGGTCGACCCGTGGGTGGCCGTCTTCATGCAGAAGCAGGTTCAGTGACTCGCAGCAGAGCCACGTATCGTCGAGGAGCGTGCCATTCCAATCCCAGACGGCGTGGCGGTAGTCGGTGAGCTTCTTACGCATGGGCGGGCACGAGGGAGAAAGCCTCGATGGCGACACCTTGGCAACAGTGGGCCACGTCAGGGGCGCGGCCGCCGACGTCAAAGCCATCCCAGCGGAGCGGCAGGTCGCTCCAGTCGGTGGAGATGGCCTGACTCAGTTCGTAGGGGGCGTGATGGACTTGGCCGCGCACCAGACGGCCAGCCTGGCGGGAGAAGAAGCTGTAGCGTTCGGCCAGATGGAATTCGAGTGACCCTGGCGTGGTGGCCTGAGGTGCCGAGGTCGCCGACCAAGCGTAGCGGGCCGTCTCCGCTTCACCGCGACGGCGGCAGGACTGTGCGAGGCCCGGGCCGAAGGACATGGCCGCGTGTTCGTAGGGGAGTCCGAAGAACGCGCGGGCGATCGCCACCGCGGGGGCGCGGTCACAGTCGAGCGAGAAGAACCAGACGCCCGGTTCGCCGGCGGTGTCGCGTACGTAGGTGCGCACGTTGAGTTCGTTGAAAGATGAGAGCCAGGGCAGGGCGGGGAGGAAGGCTGGGCGCACCGCGTTCATGCGAAAGCCGACGACGCCGAGGTGGGCTTTACCGGCGAACGTATCGACGGTGAGCCCGGCGGGGAGGCGAGCCTGGAGGGCGGCCACGTCATATTCCCAGTGCAGGAAAAAAAGGTCGTCCCAGTGTTGCCGCATGACCGCCCGACGCCCTGGCCGGACGCGGGCCCGCAGGAGTCTCTCGATGGCACCATGCACGGCGCCATTGTCCCCGGGCCGGGCGAGCGGTCAAGCGGGGCGCCCTTATTTTGTCTTATCGAACGGAGGCAGCGAGAGGTCGAGCTGGTAGAGTACCTGATTATAATCCCAGCGCGGGGTCGGCTGCTTATTGCCGGAGAACGTGACCGTGTACGTGCCCTCGAAGTGAATGATCGGTGAATCGTCGCGGAAGAACTCCGGGTGCAGGACGGGATTATAGAACGTGTAGTCGTCGTGCGAGAGCACCTTGCGCGCGTTGATCCACGGGCCCGTGGGGGCGTCGGCTTCGGCGAGCCAAATTTCGCCGAGGAAGGAGGGCTTGCCGCCTTTTTGGGTGAAGAGGGCGAGCCACTTACGGCACCACGGGTGCCAAGCGATGTGGCCGCCGTGGGGTTTGATATTTTCGCCCTCGGCCGTCACCGCGACGGGGTCCGGCGTGAGGGTTCGCCAGGTTTCGGGATTTTTCCAGCCCTCGTAGGTAGCTGGCGTGCGGAGCGTCGGGAACGGATTGCAAAACAGAATCCAGCGGCGGCCGGCGCGATCGGTCCACGGGACCGCATGCCCATCTGGCATCACGGGGGCTTTAGTTTGGTCAACACCTTCAGTCCAGACCGTGGACAGCGGATGGAAGAGTTCCTCGTGCGGATCCCATTCGGCGAGGTCCCAGCGGTAGGCGTGCATTTCACCTTTCACCTTCACCGCTGAACAGACCGTGTGCAGTGCGCCCTTGGCGTCAGGCAACGTGACGAGGCCCCAAATCCAGGTCGGCCCTGCGCCGGGAATGTCGGCGACGCCGCGCGGGCGCTCCTCATCCTTGGCGGCTGGGCGGTTCGTAAAATATTTATAAGGCGGACGCAGCGGCGGCTGGGTTGGCGGGGAAAACTTTTCCGTCGTGGCGCCCGACACATTAAAAATCCCGAGCGGGTAGTGCGGCAGATTGGTGTCACCCCAGAACCAGAGCAGTTTGCCGCCGACGGTCGTCGTGACGACGCTATCGGAGCCGAGGACGCCGCTTTCTTTCCAGTCGAGTTGTTCGCCGACCTTTTGGCTTTCGGCGAAGAGCCCCGCTCCGGTGAGGCGACCCAGACGGCGGGCGAGGATGGTGCGGGTGACCTCGACCTTGAGTCGTTTGCCGGGGGCGGGCTTGAGGCGTACGCCGCGGTAGCCGAAGCCGTCGGCCTTCACGCCATAACCTTGGCCAATGACTTCCAGCCAGATTTCGCGGCCCATCAGCTCGGGCAGGTCTAGGGCGATGACGCCGGCATTATCGGAGACAAAGCGGACGCCGTGTTGGGTGCGGAGTTCGACGCCGGGTACGACCCAATCGGTGCCTTGCTCGACGATCTCGATGCGACAGGGCTCCGCCGCCGTCAGCTGGCTAAGTAGGCTGCACAGGCCAAGGAGCCAAGGGAAGGGCCGCATGGCCGCAGTGTCGGCAATATCGGGCCTGGTTCAAGCGTGCACGGGGCTTTTCGCTTGGAGCGGGGGCGGGGGCGGCTTACCTCTCAAGCATGCTCCCGGAAGCGCGCCAGACCGAACTCAAGGCCTTCGCCGAATCCCTCGCCGACCTCGCCCGCGGCGTTCTGATCGCCGCGCATGGTCGTCGCGAGACCGAGGTGGAGTATAAGACGGATGGCACGCCCGTGACGGTTGCGGACAAGGAAGCTGAGCGGCTGATGCGGGCGGCGATTAAGAAAGCCTATCCTTCTCACGGCATCCTGGGCGAAGAATTTGGGCCGGAGAACGTCGACGCTGAGTTCTGCTGGGTGCTCGATCCGATTGATGGCACCAAATCCTTCCTCTCGCGCGTTCCGCTTTACGTCACACTCATCGGCCTGCGCTACGAAGGGCAGCCCCTGCTCGGCGTGATTGATCAGCCGATTCTTGGTGAGCGGATGATTGGTGATAATCGCACCACCACTTTGAATGGTCGGGCGGTACGCGTCGCCGAAGTCGCCCTCAAGGAGGCCGTCGTTGTTTCCACCGATCTCGATAATATCCGCCGTCTCCACCGCGAGGTCCGCTGGAATCGCCTCGCCGACAGCGTCGCCCATGTGCGCACCTGGGGCGACGGCTATGGTCACCTCCTCGTGGCGGCCGGCCGCGCGCACGTCATGGCGGACCCCATCATGAACCCTTGGGACTTGGTGCCCGTGTTGCCCATTTTACGCGGTGCGGGGGCGACCGTCACTTCGTGGAGCGGAGGCGACCCCCTCAAGGCAGGTAATATCATCGCCGCAGCGCCGAAGCTGCACGCGGAAGTGATGCGGACCTTGCGCGACTGAGGTCCGTTAAAGGCGGAGTTTCAGCGAGCGACCATGGGCGTCGAGACGCTCCATGCGGGCGAACGCATCGACTACCGCGGCGGCCTTCTTGAGTGAAGCCGGGTCATACTGCACCAGGCTCGTGCGGCGAAGAAAGTCGGCCACGCGCAGGCCGCTGAAGAAGCGCCCCGTGCCGCCCGTGGGCAGCGTGTGGCTGGGGCCGGCCGTGAAGTCGCCGAGCACCGTGGGGGTGTGCGGGCCGAGCAGAATGGCACCGGCCGTCGTGACGGCGGCAGAGAGTTTCTTTAGTTTCGCCTTGGCCACCATCAGTTCGAGGTGTTCGGGGGCGACGAGGTTAGCGACTTCGGCGGCATCTTCGATTTTCGGAACGAGCACCACGCAGACCTTCGAGTCGAGGGCCTTGCGGATTTTCTCACCGTGCGTGAGGGAGTTGGACTGCGTGCGGGCGGAGGCGAGGCACTTATCGGCGAACGCTTCGTTATCCGTGACGAGGTAGAGTTTTTCTTTACCGCTACCGTGTTCGGCTTGGGCACAGAGATCCGCGGCGGCCCATTCGGCCTTCGCGGTTCGGTCGGCGATGATCATCACTTCGCTGGGGCCGGGGAGGAGATCGACGCCGACGATGCCAAAGAGCTGGCGCTTGGCCTCGGTCACGAAGGCATTGCCTGGGCCGAAAACCTTGTCGACCGCGCGGATGCTGTCGGTGCCGAGGGCCATCGCCGCGATGGCTTGAACGCCGCCAACGGCGTAGACTTCGCGGACGCCGCTAAGGTAGAGCGCGGCGAGGATATCGGGATTAATTTTGCCGTCCGGCTGGGGCGGCGTGCAGGCGCAAATCTCAGGCACGCCCGCGACCTTGGCGGGGAGTGCGGTCATTAGCACCGTGGAGACAAGCGGCACTTGGCCGCCGGGAATGTAGAGACCGCAACGGCGAATGGCATGGTGACGTTCGCCGACCATGGCGCCGTGGGGATTCTTCGCCGTCCAGCCCTTGGGGAGCGTGCGGGCGTGGAAGTCCGTGATGCATTTAGCCGCCTCGTCGAAGGACTTACGCTTCGCGGGGTCGAGGTTGGCCGCGGCCTTTTCGAGTTGCTCGAGTGGCACGCGGATCTGGCGGACGTTGAGTTTCGCGTGATCGAACTTCGCGGTGTGGTGCAGTACGGCGATATCACCGCGGGCTTTTACGTCGGCGATGATGGCGGCGACGGCGGTGCGCACGTCGGGGGCGGCTTCACCCGTGCCCACGAAGGCACGGAGTTTGGCGCGAAAATCCTTATCGCTGGAGCGAAGGGTGGTCATGGGCTCAGAAAGAGGGGAAGTCGAAAATATGCAGATCGATGGTCGGGTTGACCTCAATCTTACCATAGGTCATCTCGCCAGTTTTGCGGCCATCGATGAGGATGGTTTCCTTGGCGACGAAGGTCAGGCCGGCGACTTTGGTCGTGCCGGCGACGAGCTGGCGCTGCTTATGTCCGTCCGGCGTGTTTTGATCCGAAGCCACGAGGGCGAAGGACTCCGCGTCGAAGTACCGCGTGACGGCGAAGCCGCTTCGGTAAGTGTAGGCAATAGCGTGGGTCTGGTGGCCGTTGATTTCGGCAACGCCGCGATAGGTTGCGCTGCCAGTGGTCGGGGCGGCGAAGAAGCCTAGGTCATCGCTGGCCATATCCTGCATCTTCTTGAACTCATCATAGGACACCGCCTTGAGTTCCCGGCGGGCCAGGGCGTTATTCTTGCGGGCCAGCCAGCCTTCGAGCCGACCGGCGCAGACGGAGGATTCAGATTGGCGATCCTTGTCCTGGGTGCGGAGGAGCCGGAGTTGCGGGGCGGCCAGGGTCAGGGTGAAGTGGGCGGATTCCTTATTCTCGAGGTTGGACGCCGTGAACTCCATCTGGACACCGCGGAGATTGGTGAGATCGGCGGGATGGTCAGCGACGGCGGCGCGGGCCTTGGCGATCACCTGGGCGGCGGTCATCCCGGGCGCCTCGGGAGCGGCGCTGACGACGCCCGAGGCGAGGTGCAGGAGGCAGAGCGAGAGGATTGGGCGAAACAAGACCATCGATGGGCTCATCGTGGGGCGAGGTGACGCATTGGCAAGCATCGGAAGGCGGCGGAAGCCGCGGCTGAGCTTACTTTCCGCGGGCGGCGGCGAGCAATCCCGGCACATCGCAGCGGCCTTCGTAGAGCGCTTTGCCCACGATGGCTCCGACGAGGTTCGGGTAGGCTTGGGACAGCTGCGCGAGACGTGCGACATCTTCCGTGCCAGCGACACCACCCGAAGCAATGACGCCGCAAGGGCAGGCCTTGAGGACTTCCTCGAGTGATTTCCAATTAGGACCCGTGAGCATCCCGTCGGTCGCGATATCGGTGTAGATCACCGTCGACACGCCAAGGTCACCGGCGGCTTTGGCGAATTCCGTAGCCTTGAGGGCGGTGACAGCCGTCCAGCCCTTGACGGCGACGAGGCCGTCTTTGGCATCGATGCCGACGGCGAGGCGCGGACCGTGGGCCTTGGCCATCTCATGAAGGAAAGCGGGATCCGTCGCAGCACGCGTGCCGATGACGATGCGGCTCGCGCCGGCAGCGTAGGCGGCTTCGGCGATGGCGCGGTCGCGCATGCCGCCGCCGAACTGGATTTTCGGGCCGAGCGCGGCGATGCGCTTCAGGGTCGGAAGATTGAGTGGGGCGCCGCCGAAGGCGCCGTCGAGGTCGACGACGTGAATCCATTCGGCGCCAGCTTGGGCGAACTGAATGGCCGGCTCGACCGGGTCCTTATAATAATCGGTGCGTGCGTCGTCGCGACCTTGGCTGAGGCGGACGCAGGTGCCTCCGCGGATATCGATGGCCGGATAGACGATCATGGAAATCAGGAAGCCTTCTTTTTCGGGGCGGACACCGTCACCGGCTTATCGCCGCGAATGGCCTCGGCCGTGACCGTGAACTTCGAACCCGGAACGGCTTCGGGGAGGGCGTACATCGTCTCGAGGAGGACGCCTTCAAGGACGGAGCGGAGGCCGCGGGCGCCGGTGCCGAGGGCGAGCGCCTTATCGGCGGCGGCCTCGAGGGATTCGTGGTTAAACTCTAGGTTCATACCCGAGAGGGCGAAAAGTTTGCGGTACTGCTTCGTCGCGGCGTTGCGCGGCTCGGTCAGGATGCGGATGAGGGCTGCGCGATCGAGTGGCTCCAGGACGGAGATGACGGGGAGGCGGCCGACGAACTCTGGAATCATCCCGAAGGAGAACAAATCCTCGGGCTGTAGGCCGGCGATGATCTGTTCAGCGGAAAGGGTCGGCTGGTCGTTCTGTGGGGCGACGAAGCCGAGGGACTTTGAGCCGGAGCGGCGGGCGATGATGCGATCGAGGCCGGCGAAGGCGCCGCCACAGATGAAAAGGATATCGGACGTATCGACGCGGATGCACTGCTGCTCCGGGTGTTTACGGCCACCGGCGGGTGGGACGTTGCAGATTGTCCCTTCGAGAAGTTTGAGGAGTGCCTGCTGGACGCCTTCACCCGAGACATCGCGGGTGATTGAGGCGGAATCAGACTTCCGACCGATCTTATCGATTTCATCAATGAACACGATGCCGCGCTGGGCGCGGTCGATGTCCATGTCGGCGGCCTGCAGGAGACGGAGCACGACGGTCTCGACGTCATCACCGACGTAGCCGGCTTCGGTGAGGGTGGTGGCGTCGGCGATCGCAAAAGGCACGTCGAGCATGCGCGCGAGCGAGCGGGCGAGGAGTGTTTTGCCGGTGCCCGTGGGGCCGATGAGCAGTACATTGCTCTTATCGAGTTCGACGTCGGCGAGGTCGCCGGCTTGTTCGGCCGTGGCTTGGGTCAGGCGATCGTTGAGCCGCTTGTAGTGATTGAAGACGGCGACGGAGAGGACTTTCTTGGCGTGGTCTTGGCCGATGACGTGGGCGTCCAGTTCGCTGCGGAGCTTAGTTGGCGGGATGAGTTTGACCGGAGCGAGAGGGTTTTTCTTCGGGGCTTCCTGGAGGGCGGGGCCACCGGCAGCCGTGGGCGCCGTGGGCTTGCCGTCGCGGGTTTTCTCGCGCTCGAGTAGGCGGCCGCAGGTGCTCACGCAGGCCTCGCAGATGCCTACGCCGCCGGGGCCAGCGATGAGTTTACCTGCCTGAGTGGCAGGTTTGCCGCAGAAGGAGCAGCTCTCGGCGCGGTCGCCGGCCATACGCTTAGGCGCGGCCCGTCTTGGGCGCGACCACGTGGTCCACGAGGCCGTAGGCCTTGGCCTGTTCGGCCGTCATGTAGAAATCGCGGTCAGAATCGCGCTGCAGATCCTCAGGCGTCTTGCCGCTGTGCTTGGCGAGGACGTGATTGAGCGTATCGCGCCAGCGGAGGATTTCCTTGGCGGCGATGGAGATATCGGACGTCTGGCCCGTGGCACCGCCGCTGGGCTGGTGAATCATCACGCGGCAGTTGGGGAGCGCGTGGCGCTTGCCCTTGGTGCCGGCGGCGAGGAGCACGGTGGCCATGCTGGCCGAAAGACCGATGCAGTAAGTGTTCACTTCGCAGGTCAGGAAATTGATCGTATCGTAGATCGCCATGCCCGCGGTGATGGAGCCACCGGGGGAGTTGATGTAGATCGAGATATCCTTCTTCGGGTCTTCCATCTGCAAGAAGAGCAGCTGGGCGATGACCGCATTAGCGACGTCGTCGTAGATTGGCGCACCGAGGAAGATGATGCGGTCCTTGAGCAGGCGGCTGTAGATATCCCAGGCTCTTTCGCCGCGGGCGTCGCGCTCGACTACGTTTGGAATGATGTACGACATGGAAGGAGGGTGGAGGTTACTATGCCCGCTCGGGCCGGATTCTCAACCCTTAGGCTGCGATTCCGCCGGCGAGGACGAGATCGAGGGCCTTATTGAGGAGGGCGTCGCGGCGGATCTCAGCGATGCGCTGGCGGTCCTTGACGAGCTTTTCGGGCGGGGTCTGGGTGGATTGGGCGGCCTGCATGATGGCGGCGCCCAATTCCTGCTGGGAGACCTGAAGTTTTTCTTCTTCGGCGATGCGGGCGAGGACGAATTGGGCGCGGACGCGGATGGCGGCGGCCTTCTTCGCTTCGGCGAGGATATCGTCGCGCTGGGTTTCGAGTTCCTCGGGCTTGGTGCCGCTACGCATGCGCATTTCAGCGTACTGGTAGAAGAGCCCTTGGGCGACGGAGTTGATGGCGGATTCAGGCAGCGGGAAATCTTGACCAGCGAGGAGGGCGTCGACGGCCTTTTCGCGGCGGGCGGTTTCGGCGGCTTGGGCCTTGGAGCCTTCGATGCCCTTGCGGAGTTGGTCGCGGAGTTCGGCTTCGTCCTTCACGCCGACAGACTTCAGGAAAGTCTCGTCGATCTTCGGGAGTTCTTTGCGGCGGACTTCGCTGGCGGTGATGGCGTACTGCACGGTCTTGCCGCGGAGGGCTTCGCGTTCATGGGTGGCGGCGAAGGTGTGTTCGGCCTTGGCGGTGGCGCCGGCCTTGAGTCCGATGACGGCCTTGGCGATGGCGGGGACGGCGACGATTTCGCCTTCGGCACCGGCTTCTTCCCAGGTGGATTCGGCGCTGCCGTAGGATTTGGCCTCGACGTCAATTTCGCTGACCGGCTTGCCATCGATGGTGCCGACGTAGCCGATGCGGACGTAGTCGCCCTTGGCGGCGGCGTCTTCGGTCTTTTCGTAGCGGGCGCGCTGCTCGAGGATTTTCTTCAGATGGGCTTCGATGTCGTCTTCAGTAACGGCGACGGTCTCGGCGGGAATCTTGACGGACTTCCAGTCGGGGGTCTTGAACTCAGGGACCACGTCGACTTCGTAGCGGAAGATCACGTCGGTGCCGGAAGCTTCGTCTTTCTGGACGTCGGCCACGGTGTAGATCGTGAAACCCTTTTCCTGTTGGATGCGTTCGTAGCCCTGGGAGAGAAGGCGCTGGCTGACCTCATCGGCGATCTGCTTGCTGTACTTCAGGCGCACGACGGACTCGGGCGCTTTGCCGGGGCGGAAGCCCGGGAGGGCGGCCTCGCGGGTGAAGCCCTTGAGGACTTCCTTCTCGGCGGCGACGACGGTCGCGGCAGGGACCGTCACGGTGACGGAGCGGCGGGTCGGGTTAGTTTCTTGGATTTTGATGTCCATGGTAGGTAAAGGGAGGGAGACCCCCGGGGTCTTGGACCGAAAGGGGGGAACGGCCGAGCAAATAGAACTACCCCCCACGGTCAACAGCGGAGGCAGGCCCTTTTAGCCCTTTTCCGCTAGTCTTTTGCGTAGGTGGGGCAGGACGCACCGGGGGACGAAGGCCGCGGCTTGGGAAAGCTTATGCCGGGCGATGTCCTTCACGAAGCTGGAAGAGGTCACGAACTGGTCCTGGCTGGGCATGAGGATGACCGTCTCGATCTCGGGGGCCATCAGTCGATTGGCGTGGGCTAAGTCGAATTCGAACTCGAAATCACTGAATTTACGGAGGCCACGGATGATGGCTGCCGCCTTGTGTTTCCGGGCGAATTCGACGGTCAGGCCGTCGAGTTCGAGGACCTTCACGTTGCGGATACCCTTACAGGCTTGGCGGGCCATCTTGAGGCGCTCTTCGAGGGTGAACCAAGGGTTCTTCGAGTCGCTCGCGGCGACGGCGACGATGACTTGGTCAAACAGGCGCGAGGCCCGGCGCAGGACGTCGAGGTGCCCCAAGGTAATCGGGTCGAAGGTGCCGGGGTAAACGGCGATGCGGATAAGTCGGGCCATCTTTTTCCTGTTGCGGCATACTCTCGGCCGGGAACATCCTTGCCGCAAGCCTGCATGCGTTTTCTTCGGCACCTTCCCAATCTCCTCACGGCCGCCCGGCTCCCGGCCATCTTCCTGATTACGCTCTGGACCTATTGGGCGGGTGCTTGGGCGAGTGCCGCCTTGGCGCTGTTCATCTTGGCGGCGTTGACGGATATCTTTGATGGTTGGATGGCCCGCAAGCTGAACGCCGTGACCGACTTCGGTCGCCTCATGGACGCGCTGGTCGACAAAATCTTCATCCTCGGATTGCTCGTCGGCCTCGCGGCCATCGACTGCCTGCCGGTAAAGCGCTGGGATGAGGCGGGGCAGGCGCTCTCTGCGGACGCGGCGACGGTGCTCTATACTTCTTTCGGGGTGATGCTGATTATTATCCGCGAGTTCCTGATCACTGGGCTACGCCTCGTCGCCGCGGCCTCCGGGCAGGTGCTTGAAGCGGAGGGTCTCGGCAAGATTAAGACCTTCCTGCAAATCATCGCCATCGGTCACCTCATCGGCCTGCGCGCCTACGAGACGCATTGGAAACTTTCCGCTCTCTGGCATCAGCGCTGGGAGGTGATCATCATGTCGTTGTTTTGGCTGTCGGTCGCACTCACGGTTATTTCCGGTGCCAGTTATTTGATTCGTCATCGTCGTCACCTGCCCGGTTTGGCGTCATGATCGTCCAAATCGCGACGCTCGGTCCGCTCGGACGATTGAAAGCACCGGGTACGTGGGGCTCCGCTGCTGGCTTACTGTGGTGG
>CALQLO010000036.1 GCA_943331445.1 Akkermansia muciniphila | reverse complement strand
TTATACAGGTCCTTGGGCTTGGCGCCTTCGTAGCGGGGGTGCATCCACGTGCCGAAGAGCCCAGTCTGGAAACGGTGGCCGGGGTACTGACTGAGGAGCGGCCAGGCGGCGGCGTAGATCGAGAAACCAGCGTCGTAGGGCTCCGTCACACGCTCGGTCGGCACGATAAGGTAGCCAGCCATCTCAATCTTAGGGTTATCTGCGGCGAAGGACGCAACCGGGGAACCGGCAACCAATAAGGCGGCGAGGCAGGCAGCGGGAGACGGGGTAAGCATGGTTGCGTTCTATCCATTCAGCCGGGGCATGCTAACTTTAATATTACCCTTAAATCCGACGGAGGCCCGCCCGGATTGGGTTCGACTCACCCCCTCCGCCCCGGTTCAAATGACCGCGTGCCCCTGATGTCGTCCAGCGTTCGTATCGCCTACGGATCTTTAGTCGCACTTGGGATGACGGTCGCCCTCCCCGCCGCCGTGGATTACGACCGCGAAATCGCCCCACTCCTCTCGGAGCACTGCTTAAATTGCCACGGACCAGATGAGAAACAGCGCAAGGGTAAGCTGCGGCTCGATCAACGCGAATCTGCCACCCATGCCGCCAAGTCTGGCGAAATCGCCATCGTGCCCGGCCATCCGGAAAAAAGCGTGCTGGTCAGTCGTCTGCTCACCCAGGATGCCGACGAAAAAATGCCACCCGCCAAGGAGCACAAGGACCTGACGGCCGCCCAGGTGCGCCTGCTGGAAACGTGGATTAAAGAAGGCGCACCCTACGCCGACCATTGGTCTTTCTCAAAATTGCAACGGCCGGCGCCACCGACGGTCCAGGACACCCACTGGGTCCGAAATCCGGTCGACCTCTTCATTCTCCAAAAGTTGGAACAGAACGGCCTAAAGCCCGTGCCGGCAGCGAACGCCTCCACCCTCCTGCGTCGCATGAGTTTCGGGACGACCGGCCTACCGCCGACACCCGAAGAAATCACCGCCTTCAGCAATCCGTCCGATGATGCGGGCTATCGTCAACTGCTGGATGCCAAACTGAGCTCGACGCAATACGGTGAACATTGGGCGCGGCACTGGATGGATGTGGTCCGCTATGGCGACAGCGCCGGCTACGAACTCGATTACCTCTTTACGCATAGCTGGCGCTATCGTGACTGGCTCATCCGCTCCTTCGCGAAGAATAAGCCGATGGATCAATTCATTCGCGAACAAGTCGCGGGCGATCAGCTCCACCCGGGCGACGCCGAAGCCGCCGATGCGGTGCTCTTATTGACGGTCGGGCCATGGCGCTTCGAGGGAGGCATTCAGCGCTCCAAGAATCGCGACAACTATTGGCTGACGGATGTCGCCGATACCACCAGCGCCGCCTTCCTCGGCGTGACGATGGCCTGTACACGCTGCCACGACCATAAGTTCGATCCGTGGACGCAAGCCGACTACTACGGCCTGCAGGCCATCTTCTCCGAAAGCAACCCCAAGGAAGAGCGCGTCGGCAAGGGCGGCGGCCCGGGCGACGCACGCCCTTCCTTCATGACCATCGTAGCCCGGACGGGCGACGACACGGTGCAAATCCTGCGACGCGGTGAAGTCGACCTCCCCATCGGCCCCGCCAAGCCTTCCTTGCCCGCCATTCTTCCCGAGGGCGGCCCCCTCGCCTCGCGCCAAGCGCGCCGTTCCACCTTGGCTTCGTGGCTGACTTCGCCGCGGAATCCGCTGACGGCCCGCGTCATGGTGAATCGCGTCTGGCAATGGCATTTCGGCCAAGGCCTCGTGCGGACCGCGAATGACTTTGGGGTCCGCGGCGACACCCCCTCGCACCCTGAACTCCTCGATTGGCTGGCGGCGGAGTTAGTGGAGAGCGGCTGGAATCTCGGCCACCTCCAACGCCTAATCCTCGACTCCGCCACCTACCGACAAGGCTCCGCCGGCGCCGGCTTAGCCGCCGAACGCGATCCGACCCATCGACTCCTCGCCGGCTTCCCTCGGCAGAGACTCCAAGCCGAACAACTGCGTGATGCGATGCTTCAGGCCTCAGGCACGCTGAATCTTAAATCCTTCGGGTCTCCCGTCGTCCCGCCCGTCGAACCCTGGGCGCTCGCTGCGCTACGTAACAAGAACTGGTCGCCCACGAAAGATGCCGCCGAATTGAATCGTCGCAGCGTCTACCTGGTGGTCCGACGCTCAATCAAACTACCGTTCTTTGATGTCTTCAACGGGCCAGATACGATCAGCAGCTGCTCCGGACGCGATACGACCGTGGTGCCCGCGCAGGCCCTCACGATGCTCAACAGCCAGGACACCCTCATCCAAGCAAAGTTGCTGGCCAGCCGACTTTGGTCCGAAAGCAAAGGCCAGCCGAGTGCCGCAATACTCAAAGCTTGGCCGCTCCTTTTCGCCCGCCCAGTCACCCGCGAAGAGATTAACGAGGCAACGACCTTCATCGCCGCACGCGAGCAAGCTTGGTTAAAATCCGCACCCGCTGCCGCGCTCTCATGGTCACCGGTCAAAGCTGATCCCGCCACGCATGCCCGCGAAGCCGCGTGGATCGAATGGTGCCTCGCCCTCCTGAACACCAACGAATTCCTTTATGTCGACTGAACCGCGCTCATCTTTGCTCGGCCGACGCGATTGGCTCCGACACGTTGGCGGCGGCCTCGGCAGCCTCGCGCTGACCTCCCTACTCTCCCGCGATGGCTGGCTGCACGCCGCCCCCACGCCGGCCGCGGTGAATCCGTTGGCCCCGCGCGCCCCGCATTTTCCCGCCAAAGCCAAAGCGGTCATCTACCTCTTCATGCACGGTGGACCCAGCCAGGTGGATACCTTTGATCCGAAGCCCGCGCTCAACAAAGCCGACGGGCAAGTCGCACCCGAATCCTTCCATCAGCTCAAGTTACAGTTCACCGACGTCCGTAAACAGAAGCTCATGGGCAGTGCCCAGACTTTCCGACGCTGCGGCCAGAGCGGCATCGAGATGTGCGACTCGCTCCCCAAACTGCAAACCGTCGCCGACGAACTCTGCGTGATTCGTAGCATGCAGCACGATGTGTTTAATCACACACCCGCCATCTGGATGGCCAATACGGGCGCTTCGCTGCCTGGACGCGCTTCGCTCGGAGCGTGGCTGACTTACGGCCTCGGCAACTCGGTCGACAACCTGCCGGCGTTCGTCGTCATGCATTCCAAGCCACTCAAGCCCGGCCCTGGCGTCTGGGGTAACGGCTTTCTCCCGGCCGCTTACCAAGGCACGACCATTTCCGCAGGCGCCACCCCGATTCCCTATCTCAAAGCACCGGCCGACCTCAAAGGTGGCGACCAGCGCGCGGTCCTCGATTACGCCCAGACCATGAACCGCCGCCATGCGGCCTCTCGGGCGGACACCGAACTGGACGCGCGCATTGCTTCCTACGAACTCGCTTTCCGAATGCAGACCGCCGCGCCGGATGCCGTCGACATCGGCCGCGAAAGCGAAGCGACCCGCACCCTCTACGGTAAAGGCTTCGGCGAACAGTGCCTTGTTGCGCGTCGACTCGTCGAACGCGGCGTGCGTTGCATCCAGATTTACCACGGCGGGGATTCCGATGATTGGGATACGCACGGCGATAATCACAATGGCCAGACCCGACGGATGCGAGAAATCGACCAAGGCTGCACCGCGCTCATTCAAGACCTCCGCCAGCGTGGCCTGCTCGAGGACACCCTTGTCGTCTGGTCGGGTGAATTCGGCCGGACCCCGACGACTGAGGGCAAGAACGGCCGCGACCACAGCCCCTACGGTTACTCCATGTGGATGGCCGGCGGCGGCACCAAGGCTGGATTGACTTACGGCGCCACGGATGAATTCGGTTTCCGCGCCGTCGACAAACCCGTGCACATCCATGACCTCAATGCCACGATGCTCCATCAGTTCGGCCTCGATCATGAACGGCTGACGTGGCGCCACGAGGGCCGCGACTTCCGCCTGACGGATGTCTTCGGCAAAGTGGTCAAGGACGTGCTGGCCTAACGCGAGGCTGGGCCGAGCATGTCGGGCTTTCCGCTGATTCTGGCGGAGAGACCCCCTCCCAGGTGCCCCTCCGCCCCTCCGAACCCTCTTTGTCCTTGTTTCAGAGGCCTTTGAGGGGTTAACCATACCCCTCGATTCCGTCCGTCCACGCCCCCATGAAACGCACCCATACCTGCAACGCCCTCCGCCCCGCCGACGCCGGCCAGACCGTGACCCTCGTGGGTTGGGTCGACACCAAGCGCGACCTTGGCGGCGTGACCTTCGTCGACCTCCGCGACCGCGAAGGGATGACCCAGGTCGTCTTCAATCCCGGCGCCGATGGCATCCAGGAAATCGCCCAACGCCTGAAGACCGAATCCGTGATCGAGATCACCGGCAAGGTCCGCGCCCGCTCGGCCGAGACCATCAACGCCAAGCTCGCCTCCGGTAGCATCGAAATCGCCGCCGAATCCCTCATCGTCCATAACATCTGTGCCGACCTGCCGTTCCCCATGGACGACGACAAGGCCGACAAGGTGAATGAAGACCTCCGCCTCGAATACCGCTTCCTCGACCTCCGTCGCCCCCGCAACATCGGCCTGCTCAAGCTACGCGCCAAGGCCGCCCGCGCCATCCGTGCCGAGCTCGATAGCCAGGACTTCCTCGAGATCGAGACCCCGACCCTCTTTAAGAGCACGCCCGAAGGCGCCCGCGAGTTCCTCGTGCCGAGCCGCACCAATCCCGGCGAATTCTACGCC
The DNA here is from genome assembly GCA_943331445.1 of Akkermansia muciniphila. Taxonomy (GTDB): domain Bacteria; phylum Verrucomicrobiota; class Verrucomicrobiia; order Opitutales; family UBA953; genus UBA953. The sequence continues at coordinate 12,214 of CALQLO010000036.1, read as the reverse complement.
CTCACACAGTCCCCCCAGCAGTACAAGCAGATGCTCATGGTGGCCGGCGTCGAACGCTACTACCAGATGGCCCGTTGCTACCGCGACGAAGACCTGCGCGCCGACCGCCAGCCGGAGTTCACGCAGGTCGACTTGGAAATGTCCTTCATCGACCGCGAGGACATGTACAAGCTGATCGAAGGCATCCTCAAGCGCACCTGGAAGGAAACCCTCGGCATCGACATCCCGACGCCCTTCCCGCGCATGGCCTACCAAGAAGCCATGGACCGCTTCGGCATCGACAAGCCCGACACGCGTTTCGGCATGGAAATCCAGGACCTCACGGCCCTGTTCAAGAATTCCTCTTTCAAGGTCTTCAACGGCGCCGCCAACACCCCGGGCTCCGTCGTTCGCGCCATCAACGCCAAGGGCCTCGCCGACATCACCCAGGGCGAGCTGACCAACTTTGAAACCATCGCCAAGAGTCAGGGCGCCAAGGGCTTGGCCTTCATCAAGTGCGAAGCCGGCGAATGGAAGTCCCCGATCGTGAAGTTCTTCTCCGACGAGGAGAAGGCCGCGCTCAAACAGCAGCTCAACATCGAGGATGGCGACATCGTCTTCTTCGCCGCCGCCCCGTGGGAGCAGGCCTCGACCATCCTTGGCCGCATCCGCCTCGAGTCCTCCTACCTCCTTAAGGCCCGCGGACGCATGAATCTGCCGACCGACCAGTATAACTTCCTCTGGGTCATCGAGTTCCCCTTGATGCTCTGGGATGAAGAAGAAAAGCGCTACATCTCAGCCCACCACCCGTTCACCGCCCCAGTCGTCGCCGACGAGCCCCTGCTCGCCACCGACCCCGCCAAGGTCCGCGGCCAGCACTACGACATCGTCCTCAACGGCGTCGAACTCGGCGGCGGCTCGATCCGTATCCATAATCCCGCGGTCCAGAAGCGCGTCTTCGAGGATATCCTTAAAATTCCGCAGGATCTCGTGGAAAGCCGCTTCGGCTACATGCTCAAGGCCTTCTCCTACGGCGCCCCGCCCCACGGCGGTATCGCCCTCGGGTTTGACCGCGTCGTGGCCATGCTCGCCGGTCGCAGTTCGATCCGCGACATCCTAGCCTTCCCGAAGAACCAGAACGGCCGCGACCTCATGGCCGAGTGCCCGAGCCCCGTCTCCCCCAAGCAGCTGCGCGACCTGCGTATCCGCGTGGTGGACGAAGAGCCGAAGCCGAAGGCCTAAGACCCCGGAACACCAGCCGAGACGAGGCACGCGAAAGCGTGCCTTTTTCGTGAGCGAGGGTGGCGACCCGCCCCTGAAGATAATATAAATAAATAGACCGACAACCCCGGCGGGTTCGCTCATAAGAACAACCCTCTCCATGAGCCGCTCCCTCCTCCTGCTGGCCTTCCTCAACCTCGGCGGTTACGCCGCCGAGCTTCCCACGACCCAAGCGAAGATCTCCGCCGTCACGGTTTATTCCGACCGCGCGGAAGTCGTTCGCCAATTTCAATCCCAACTCGCCGCCGGCGAACACACGCTGAACTTCGACCAGCTCCCCGCGTCCGTCGATCTCGCCACCGTGCGCGTCGAAGGCCAAGGTGACTTCACGCTGATCGATATTCGCCCAGAACACGTGCAGACCCTGGAAGTCACCGATGAGAAAATCGAAGCCCTGCAAAACGAAATCAAACAGTTTGAAAAACTCACCCAGGATTTAGCGTTGGCCGAAAAGCGGATCACCTTCCAGAAGAGTGCGCTCGACAAGGTGCTCGCCCGCCTCACCGCCGTGGGCAAAGAATCCGCCAACCCGGACATGGATCCGACGAAATGGGAAGGCTACTTGAAGTTCCACGTCCAGAAACTCGCCGACCTCGACAAAGAGAGCCAGCAGCTCAAGGCACAGGCCGAGGAGTATAGCAAAAGCACCGATCGATTGAATCGACAACTCGGCGAACTGGGCTCGCATCAGGGTCGGTTTAAGAATGTCGCCCACGTCCGCATCGCTGTCGCGCAGCCTGGCATGATCACCCTCCGGCTTTCCTACCAAGTCTTCGGCCCAAGCTGGACCCCGCTTTACGATATTCGGGCCAACACCACGACCGGTAACCTTGCGGTGAGCTATCAGGCGGAAGTCCGTCAATCGACCGGTGAAGACTGGAAAGGCGTCGCCCTGCACCTCTCCACGGCCCAGCCGGGCATCGGCGGCCGCGAGCCGACGATGGCGCCTTGGTTCATCACCAAACGCGAACCCGTTCCGCCTGCTGGCAGCAATCGGGACGCCGCGGTCCGCAGTGGCCGCCTCCCCGCAGCCGTTGGCAAAGGAGAACAACTTTTCAATGGCGTCGCCGCCGCCGGCGAATCTCTTACGTTAGCCGACGGATTAATGCCAGCAGAGGCTCGTAAAGACAAACGCATGCGCACCGAGTCCGCCTCGGTCGTACACGGCGGTACCGCCGAGACCTACAAGATTGAGCGCACGACGGATATTCTCTCCAACAATAAGGCCGCCAAGGTGACGATTACCCACGAGAACTTCCCTTCCACCTTCCGCCACACGTGCGTGCCGAAATACTCCCCTTTCGTCTACCTGAAGACCAAGGCCGTCAATAAGTCTGACTTCACCTTCCTCCCCGGCCCCACGGCCATCTTCCTGGATGGGGCCTTCGTCGCCAACGCCGACATCGACCTCGTGCCTTCTGGCCAGGAATTCTGGACCTACCTCGGCGTCGACCAGTCCGTCAGCGTCGAGCGCAAGGTCCTCGGCCGCCGCACCGAAAACAACGGACTCTTCGGCAAGAAAACCGTCCGCACCGTCTACGACCAGATCTTTAAACTGAAGAACTCCAAGTCGACGGAGGTCGATCTCGTCATCTGGGATCAGCTCCCGATTTCTAACCATGAAGACATCAAGGTCGTGCTCGAAGAACCGAAATATGAAAAGGAAAGCGATAGCCTGAAGATGAACGAACAGCACCAGTTGGAGTGGCACCAACCGCTCAAGGCCGGCGAAAAACGTGAACTGCCTTTCCGCTTCGCCATCGAGCGCCCGGAGGACGTGGTCCTGGAAACGTCCGGCCTGTAAGCAACCCATCAACCCATCGCCGCAGAGGCTAGGTGGAGCGCAAGCTCTCCTAGCCTCTTTCATTGGCGGAGTTGCCGCAGACTATCGGTCAGCCGTGCCCCTTCCCCATTGACCCCTCCCCGACCCTCCCCTTGCCTGTCCGCAATGACCGACAGTTCGCCTACGCCCGCCCCCGCCCACCACATCGTGGGCGAGAGCTACGAGTTCAACGAAGTCCGCGCCTTCTTGGGCGGAGACCCGAAGCCCCCTAATTTCGTCATCCACAAGGGCGGCGAAGTCATTGGCGTCTGCCTGGGCTTAGGCTGGAATCCGCGAGCGGACAGCGAGCCGTGCGAAGTCTGGGTGGGGCGCAAGGATGACCAGGCTAAATGGGGCATCAAACTCGCCGAGACCCGCGGCCGGCTCCCCGTTTACGTGCGTCGCACCGAAGGCGGCAAATGGTTCTACAACGGCCTCTACGAAGTCACCAGCCACACCACGGACCCCGCCCTCATCCGCCCGCGCCTCTTGCCCCCGAAGATTGTGGCCATTGCCCAACTCATCTTCCTGAAGCGCGTCTCCGCCTGAACACCGTGACTGAAGAACGCCCCCACCCCCGCGACCCGCTGCACGGCCTGACCCTGCAGAAGCTCCTTGAAGCCATGGTCAAGAAACATGGCTGGAACGAAATGGCCCACCGGATTCCCATCCGCTGCTTCATGTTCGATCCCTCGATCAAGTCTTCCCTCACCTTCCTGCGCAAGAACCCCTGGGCCCGCGAGAAGCTCGAGAACTGGTACGTCGGCGAGATTCGCAAGTCGCAGGGATTTGGGCTCTGAGCCGCGCTAAGCGCGCAGGGGATTTGCGGACTGGATAACCCGCATTGAATTCTGGCAGGGCGACCCAAGGATACCCTCACCCCCATGAGTACCCGTCGTGATTTCCTCCGCCAGAGCACCTTGCTAGGCGCCACCCTGGCTTCCGCACCGCTGTTCGGCCAGACCGGCTTCACGACCCCGGCCCGCAAGGTCCGCGTGGCCATCGTCGGCGGTAGTTTCGGACTCGGCTTCCAGTTTCACGAACATCCCGACTGCATCGTCGAGGCCGTCGCCGAACTCCGGCCCGAACGCCTCGCCGCCCTGCAGAGAGTCTACAGCTGTGCAAAAGGCTACCCGTCGCTCGAGGCGATGCTCAAAGACCCCAAGGTTGAAGCGGTGTTCCTCGCCACGCCCGCGCCCGACCATGTCCGCCATGCCCTGCTCTGCCTCGCCGCCGGAAAACATGTACTAAGCGCCGTGCCCGCCGCGATGACCCTGGAGGAATGCGGCCAGCTCGCCGGAGGGGTGAAGAAATCTGGCCTCACCTACATGATGGGCGAGACCAGCTGCTGGCAGCAGCTCACGATCTCGGCCCGCAAGTTCCATGCGGAAGGACGGTTCGGGCACCTGTATTACACGGAATCAGAATACCATCACCCCGGACTGGAGTCGCTTTACTTTGAAAACGGTAAACGCACCTGGCGGCACGGCCTCCCGCCGATGCATTACCCCACACACTGCACCTCGCACCTACTCAGCATCACTGGCGAACGACTCACGGAAGTCGTCTGCCACGGCTGGGGCGATGACCACCCGATTGTGAAGGACAACGCCTATCACAACCCCTTCTGGAATGAGACGGCCCTCTTCCGGACCGATCGTGGCAATGCCATGCGCGTCGCCATCTGGTGGCGCGGCGCCCAACGAGGCGGCGAACGGGCCCGCTACTTCGGGGACAAGATGAGCTTTTATTCTGCAGACGCCACCGGCGGGGGCAGCCCCACCATCGTCCGCTCTCAAGCCGTTCCGACCAAAGAAAAAGATAGCGGGGGCTTCGAACGCACCGCCCAAGTCACGGAGAAATACGAGGAGGTTAAATGGTGGAAGACAGACCTGCTCCCAGAGCCACTCCGCCATAATAGCGGCCACGAGGGTTCCCATTGCTTCATCACCCATGAATTCGTCGATTCAATCGCGAAGGGCCGCAAGCCACTCGTCGGCATCAACGAAGCCCTAGCTTTCACGGTGCCTGGCATGATCGCCCACCAATCCGCCCTGCGCGGAGGCGAGTCGATGAAGATTCCAACGATCAGCGCCTAACCTCGGCCTACCAGTAGACAGCGTAGAGTGCAGCGAGCGCACCAACGAAGAGCACGAAGCCGATCGTGAAGGCGGGGCCGGGTCGGAAATCACCCGGCGATTGCTCCATCGCCTTGGCTTCATCCTCAAGGCGATGCGTCACGAGGCTCACGATAATCATGAGGGCAGCCAGAATCAGGAAGACGTAGCCCATACGATCGAGGAACGGCATGAGCGGCGTCCAGAATTTGAAGGCCGCGGAAAGCGGAATCGTGAGGAGCGCCACGACGAGTGCGCCGGCGTTGTTCGCCCCCTTCCAGAAGAAACCGAGGAGGAAGATAGCGCACACGCCAGGGCTGATGAAACCGGTATATTCCTGAATATACTGCACAGCCTGATCGAGTCGGCTGAGCTGGGGTGCCATTACGACGGCGATGGCGAGCGAAGCCAGGATCGCGATACGCCCGATGGAGATAAGCTTGGCCTCCGTGGCCTGGGGCTCGACATATCGCTTATAGAGGTCGAGCGAGAAGATGGTGCCGATACTGTTGGCCTTACCAGCGAGCGAGGCCACCACGGCCGCCGTCAACGCCGCAAAAGAGAGGCCCTTCAAACCATCCGGTAAAAGCTGAATCAGCGCCGAGTAACTCTGATCGGGCTTCACTTCGCCGGCGGCGTTCAACATCTCCTTCTGGAAAAGGCCGTCTTGGTGCAACACGTAGACCGCGATACCTGGGATGACCACGATGAGTGGCATGATCAGCTTCAACCCGCCGGCGAAAAGCATGCCCGCCCGGGCGGTCTCCAGCTTCGCGCCCAGCGCCCGTTGGGTGATGTACTGATTGCAACCCCAGTAGTTGATATTGGCGACCCACATACCGCCCAACAGGATACCCAGCCCAGGCAGATCCCCATAACTCGGGTGATTCTTCGCGAAGATCATGTGGAAGTGGGAATCCGCCTTCGTGTGGAGAAGCCCAAAGCCCGCCACCACCCCGCTCTGCCCAAAATGCGTGGCAACCAAATCCAAGGCTAACCAAGTCGTGACCAATCCGCCGATGACGAGCACGACCACCTGGATGACATCGGTGTAGCCGATGACCTTCATGCCGCCCAGGGTGATGAGCAGGGCGAAGACCGCGAGGAAGAGCACGCACGTGAAGAAGCCGAAGCCCGACATGCTCTGCACGGTCAGGGCGCCGAGATACAGGATGCTGGTGAGATTGACGAAGACATACACCAGCAACCAGAACACCGCCATGATGGTCGCCACCAGCGGGCCGAAGCGCTGCGTGAGGAACTGCGGCATGGTATGAATCTTATTCTTGATGTACCCAGGCAGGAGGAACAGCGCGACGAGGAGCAACGCTAGGCCGCCCAGCCATTCGTAGCTCGCGATCGCCAGACCAAGTTTAAACCCCGAACCGCTCATCCCGATGAATTGCTCGGCGGAGATATTGGAGGCGATGACGGAGGCACCGATGGCCCACCACGTCAGCGAGCCTTCCGCGAGGAAGAAGTCGGTGGAGGAAGCCACCCCGGTATTGCGACGGCGGTAGATCGACCAGCCATAGGCCGAGACGAGGACGAAGTAGGCAAGGAAGACGAGGGCGTCTAGGGTGCGCATGGTATTGGGGTAAGTTAAACTAAGGGGTCACGCTCACGCCAGGGGCGGCGCGAGTCAGGAACGACGTTGGGTTGAGGCCGCTGGCTTGGCGATATCGCAATACGAGCTCCGCCTCGACCTTCGCAGCGGCGGCCGAATCGACCAAGGCCACTACACAGCCCCCGAAGCCCCCGCCGGTCATGCGACAACCATGCACCCCGGGAATGAGGCTGGCCAATTCGACCAATAAATCGAGCTCGGGGCACGAGACCTCAAAGTCATCGCGCAAAGAGACGTGACTGGCCCGCATGAGGGCACCCGCGGCCTTCCAATTGCCAGATTCCAATGCCTCTACGAAAGCGTGCACGCGGGCGTTCTCCGTGACGACATGACGGGCTCGGCGAAATTCAACCTCAGCCAGCTCGGGTGGCTTTAAATCAGCCAAGGCGACATCCCGCAGGGATTTTACCCCGAGTAGCTGAGCGGCACTTTCGCACTGTGCGCGCCTTTTCGCATATTCACCATCAGCCAGCGCATGCTTCACCCCGCTGTTCACCACCAAGATGGAAATTTCTGGGGCCGTCATCGCTACCTGCCGCACCGCCCGCGAACGGCAATCGAGCAACAAAGCTTTACCTTCCTGACAAAGCGTCACCGCGCCTTGATCCATCATGCCGCACGGCACGCCGGCGAAGGCATGTTCGGCCTGCTGACAGAGCAACGCCTTCTCCATCGGTGGCAGCGCGCGCCCACAGAGATGCTCTACCGCCGTGGCCACGGCGACCTCGAGCGCGGCACTACTGCTCAAGCCCGCCCCTTCCGGTAAGTTGCCAGAAATCGAGGCGGTGAAGCCCGGAATCTCCCAGCCGAGTCGTTGATAGCCCGCCATGACGCCGGCGACATAGCGACCCCAGTCCTGCCGGCCGGGCTGTTGCGGCGTGTCGAGATGGATGACGACCTCGCCCTCAGACTGCGCACTGCGGAAAACCGCCCGGCGGTCGGCCGCAGGGGTGACGTCCAGGACGATGGCCTGCTGAATCGCCATCGGCAGCACGAACCCATCGTTATAATCCGTATGCTCGCCGATCAGGTTGACCCGCCCTGGGGCGGTGACTCTGAAAGCGCGGGCCGACATCCGTTACTTGGCGAGTTGAGAGGCGTCGGGATAAACGAGCGCATCCACGCGACCTTCCAAAACGTCGATGGTGTGCTTCAGGATATGGGTCGGTGCATACTTTCCTCCCTCCAGCTTGGCCGAAGCTTCGCCGGCCAAAACCTCCTTCAATAAAGGAAGCGACGGGCGAGCGGATTCACCGAGGCGGTCCAGAACATTGGCGGCCTGCATGACCGTACCATCTTCAGCCTTCAATTGAACCAATCGCTCAAGGGTCTTCAGCGCACCCGCTGGCTTACCAATTCGCACCAGTGCTTCGGCCGCCGCGGCGGCCACGCCCCCAGACTTATCATCTAGGGCCTGGCGCAGGGCGACCTCAGCGCCGGCGGCCTTCGCACCGAGAATCGTGCAGCCCTGAGCGCCCCACCAGCGCATCGGCTCGCTGGGGTCGCTGAGTGCCGCGATAAAGCGAGGGAGATGAGCCGGATCCCGATCCGAGGCTAGGCAAGCCAGGACGTAAACCTTTTCTACATCCCAGGCGCCCGGTGCATGCGAGGCGTCGTACCCCTCCAAGGCCGAGCCCTCGGGCAATAATCCATTATCCTTAATGCGCAGGGTCTGCCCATGAAGCGCGGTGCGCATCTTTTCGAGGGTCGCACGATGTGCGGGTACGCTCGCCAGATTACGCACGCTATCCGGATCGCTCAACATGTCGTAGAGTTCCTCCGAAGGCTTCGCCCCCCAGAACTGAGCCGTGGCCGCCGTGAGACGGCCAGCAGCGGCCTCCCGCGCCCACGACTGATAGCCGCGGGCTTGGAACATGTATTCCAGACGCTGCACATAGGGCAGGTCGGGACGGAAGTTGCGGATGTAGAGGAAACGCGAGCCCGCGACGCCACGCATCATGTCGTAGCAGGAATCCATGCGATCACGCGTCGTGAACACGAACTCATTGGGCGCCGCCTTGGCCGAGCCAGCCATCGCCCTTCCCTGCATGTATTCCGGAATCTTTACGCCCGCCAGCGAGAGCACCGTGGGAGCGAAGTCGACAAAGTGGACGGGGTCCGAGAGGCGCGAGCCTGGAGCCGCGGGGGCGAGATGCCGCCACTTTGGCGGGTAATAGACAATCAACGGCACATGCACGCCGCTCTCCTGCAAGAAGCGCTTGCTGCGCGGGAGCACGCCGCCGTTATCGCCATAATAGAAGACGATAGTATTCTCCGCTTGGCCGTCTTTCTCGAGATCGCGCAATTTGGCGGCAATCTGTTCATCTAAGAGCCGCATGTGATTATAATAGCGGGCCCAGTCGGCGCGAATCTCCGGGGTGTCGGGCTGGTACGCGGGGATGCGCACGTCGGCCGCCTTCACGGGTTCGAAATCGAACGGTAGTTCCTTCTCCGGAAAGAGGCAGCTCTCATGCGTAATCTCATGATTGAATACGCTGAAGAACGGCCGTGTCTTATCTTTATTACCGCGCCAATGGGCTTTCTTACCCTGCTCGGTCCACGCATCCTTAATGCTGATCGGAGAGTTGTAATCCGTCTTGGCATTATTGGAGGTAAAATAACCCGCTTCACGCAGCAATGCCGGGAAACCGCGCAGCCAAGCCGGGATATTACCTTGAGCCCGCATGTGCTCCGCCGGCCCACAGGTCGCCGGGCTCATGCCGGAAATAAGATTAAAACGCGAAGGCGCACAGACCGGGCAGGTAAAGCAGCGCTCATAGACGACCCCTTCGCGGGCGAGCCTGTCGAGCGTCGGCGTGCGGGCGAGCTTATCGCCGAAGGATCCCAGGAAGGTATCATTGTCCTCGCTGACTAACCACAGGATATTGGGACGCTCTGGCTCGGCAGCCCAAAGGGAAATGCTGGCGAATATCGATAGCGCGCAGAGCAATACACGGAGGTTCATGGGGTGAAGTTTTATGCACCCGATAAGGAACCGTGGAAAGACACAAAAAAGGCCGCCAGAGTGACCTTGAGGATTGCCCGCTCGAACGCGCGTCGGACGATGCCACCCATGTTCCCTCAATGGAAGCACCTCCTCGTCTGCGCTGCAGCCATCCAGCTCACCCGTGCCTCGGCCTGCTCCACCTGCGGCTGTTCGTTTAACTCCGACTGGGAATCCCAGGGCCTCGCGACCGGCTCCGGCTTCCGCTACGACCTACGCTTCGACACCTTTACGCAGAATCAGATGCGCTCGGGCACGGATACCGCCAACCCTTGGCCAGCAGCTGGCCATGAGCAGGAACTCTACACGCGCAATCATTACACCACGGTGGGACTCGACTATAGCCCATCGGCGAATTGGGGCCTTAACTTGCAGGTGCCGTATATCGAACGCACGCACGCCACCAACGGCGTGATTGGCCTCGGCACCGATGATGGCACCTCGAGCGCCAGCGGCTTAGGCGATCTCCGCCTGACCGTCCGCTACCAAGGCTTCAACCCCGGCCATGACGTTGGCGTCCAGCTCGGCCTAAAACTACCCACGGGTGGATTTCATCAAACCTTCAACGGCGGTTCGCTCGCAGGCGACGCGCTTGATCGCGGGCTGCAGTTGGGCACGGGCACGACGGACCTCTTGGTCGGCGTCTTCCGCTTCGGTCAGCTCGGCACGCAGTTCGATTACTTCGCACAGGCGCTGGCACAGGTGCCGCTGAAAAGCCGGGAAGACTATCGTCCGGGCAAGTCGCTGAATCTTAATCTCGGCTTCCGCTACCTTGGCTTCGGTAACATCATCCCCCAGCTACAACTCAACGGCAAGGTTTCTGGCCGCGACTCCGGGGCGAATGCTTCGCCCGATGACACCGGTGGCCGCACGCTCAACGTGAGCCCTGGCGTGACATTTCCGGTCACCGCAACCTTACGCGGCTACGCGTTCTGGCAGCTGCCGGTTTATCAAAACCTCAACGGCTACCAACTCGCCCCGAAATCTCTCCTGACAATCGGCGCTCGCATCGAATACTGAGGCCCAGCCGACCAAGGAGTTCGACCAAGGCCGCCCACCCGGGCGGCCTTTTTATTGATTCCCCTTTCGGCTTAAGGCAAATGCGTGACGATTGTCCGCATCTGATGCCAATCCGAAGGCATTTATGGCGGCGCATGGCATATATCACAAATCGGCGGCATAGCGCACTCATTGTGATGATTATCACATTACGGTGTATGACACAGCCGTAAGATAACGGCCGCTAGCCTGACATTAAACAAAGGTAGGATGCACATCCCCAACCATGAAGACCATCGCCCGTTCGTTCCTCGTCGCCGCGGCCTCTGTCGCAGCGCTCCACGCCCAACAGTTCACCGGCCCTTCCAGCTCCAATTCGCCGTACTCGACCGTCACCGCGCCCGGCTGGACTGCGACCTCCATCCTGACTACCGGTGACGCCGCAGCCAACGGCTACCGCATGGGCGGCATTCCCGACGGCCTCGGCGTCTTCGACAACGGCAACGGCACCTTCACCCTTCTCTCCAACCACGAGCTTTACGACGTCTGGGGCAACCTCCGTCCGGACGGCGCCAAGGGCGCCTACGTGTCCATGTACGTCATCAACAAGTCCGACTTCCAGGTGATCTCGGGCCAGGACTTCATCGCAGGGGCGAGCAATCTTTATCTCTATAACGCGAATACCGGAGCTTGGGCCAACAACGGAGCCTACACCAGCTTGGGATCGTTCACTAACGGTGCCTCCTATGCCATGTGGCGCCTCTGCTCCGCCGATCTCGGACCCAACAATATCTTCCTCAACGCAATCTCGGGCAACGGCTACGCCGGCCGGATCTTCATGAACGGCGAAGAAGGCGCCAACTCTTCCGCGGCAGGCAACCCGCTCGGCAGCCGCGGGTTCGCCTGGGTCATTTCCCCAGGCGGCGCACCCGCCAACGTCTACGAATTGCCGCACCTAGGCCGCTTCTCGATCGAGAATCTCCTCGTCAATCCGTTCCTTACCGCGACTGACACGACGCTCGTCGCCGGGAACAGCGATTACAGCAGCAGCGGTATCGGCGGCCAGGTCTATATGTACCTCGGTACCAAGACCGCGACGGGCACGGCGATTGACAAAGCCGGCCTGACCAACGGCCAGCTCTACGGCATCAAGGTCACGAATGGCGGCGCCAACTATGCCAACGGCGCCGTGACCAACGAAGGGATGCTTGGCATCAACGGATCCTTCGTGCTCGTCAACACGGGCAACACCGCCGCCTTGACAGCAGCCGTCGGCCAAGGCTCGCAAGGACAGTCAGGGTCGACTGCGGCGGCCAACGCCGTGACCGCCAGCGGTCTCCGAGCCGCGGCGACTGCGGTGGGCGTCACCACCTTCTCCCGCCCCG
>CALQLO010000035.1 GCA_943331445.1 Akkermansia muciniphila | reverse complement strand
TTTTGCTTCCAGGGCGTAGGAGACCGCGGCGGCGTTCAGACCGGGTACCTCGGGGGCGAGGCCGTTGCTGGGTTCGGCCGCCAAAGCGGAGGCCGAGAGGAAAAGCAGCAGGTGTCGGGTTTTCATTTTAAAGATAGGTCGCTCAGCGGCCGAGCGTGGCCTTCAGGAACTGCTCCATCTCCGACCAGGAGGCTTTATCGGCATCGGCGTTGTAGGCGGCGCCCTTGGAGTTATCGTTGCCGGCGGCCTTGTGCGTGAAGCTGTGGACGGCGCCAGGATACTTGATGAGCTTATAATCGACAGCGGCAGATTTCATCTCGGCTTCGAAAGCGGCGACATCCTTGGCAGGCACGTAGGGATCATCGGCACCATGGAGGGCGAGGACCTTGGCCTGGATATTCTTGCCGTCGGCCGGGGTCGGTGAGTCCAAGCCGCCGTGGAAGCTGACGACGCCTTTCACCTTTGCGCCGCTGCGGGCGAGTTCGATGACGGTCGTACCACCAAAGCAGTAGCCGGTGGCGGCGATCTTCGTGGCATCGGTCCGGGCGTCGTGGCTGAGAACGTCGAGCGCGTCATTGACGCGGGTTCGGAGGAGCGGGCGGTTGCCCTTGTACTTGCCAGCTTCCTTGCCAGAGGCTGGGGGCTGCGGGCGGACGCCTTTGCCGTAGATGTCAGCGACGAGCACGTTGTAGCCCAGGGCGGCGAGTTTGTGGGCGGCTTCCTTCTCGTGGTCGCTGATACCAGTCCACTGGTGCACGACAAGCACGCCAGGACGCTTGCCGGTGAGGGCGTCATCATAGGCCTGCCAGCCTTCGCAGACGGTGTCGCCGGACTTATATTCGAGGGGCTTCTCGACGATGGCCGCGGAGAGCGAGCCGAAGGAGCTAAGGACCGCTAGGAGGGAAGGCAGGAAGGCTTTCATTCCCGCCAACCTAGCAAAGTCGTTCGCTGGCGCAAGTGCCTACGTCGCTTAGGCCAGCCCGCGCTTGGTCGACGCCGCGAAGTCCACAAAGGCCTTGGCGATACGGCCGGAAGCCTCAGGCAACGCACGGGCCTTCTCGATAGCCTGCGATGTGTTTAGGCCGTCGCGGTAGAAGAGGCGGTGCATCAGCTTGGCCGTGGCAATCTCGTCGTCGGTGAAGCCCGATCGCTTTAGGCCGACGGCGTTGATCATCTTGGTCTCGCAGGGGTTGCCATCAGCGATGACGAAAGGAGGGACGTCTTGGACGCACTTCGAGCAGGCCGCGACCATGGCGTGGTCGCCAATGCGACAGAACTGGTGGATGCCGGCGTTCCATCCGATGTTCACGTGGTCGCCGACGTGCACATGACCGGCGACGGCGGAGTGGCTGGAGATGACGAGGTGGTTGCCGATCACGCAGTCATGCGCGATGTGCGAATAGGCGAGCAAGACGTTGTCGTCGCCGAGGATGGTCCATTCGCCTTCTTGAGTGCCGAGGTGGACGCTGACGTATTCGCGGAAAGTATTACGTGCGCCGACCTTGAGGCCGGGTTTACCTGGTTTGGCTTTGAGGTCCTGCGTGCGACCCCCAATCACTGCGAACGGGAAGACTTCGCACTGTGGCCCGAGTAGCGTATAGCCTTCAACGGCGGCGTGGTGATGTAGGATGCAGCCATCGCCGAGGGTGACGTCCGTGCCCACATAGGCGTAGGCACCCACGATGACATCTTTGCCCAGCTTAGCACCGGGTTCGATGATTGCCGTTGAATGAATCTGTGTGGCCATCCGCTGATTACGCCTCGGCGCCAGAGTCAGTGATGGTGAAGAGCAGGTCGGCCGAGGAGACCGTCTCGCCGTTGACGAGGCATTCGCATTCCGCGGCGGCGATACGACCGCGCACCTTGGTGAGCTTGGCGCGGATCTCGAGGGTGTCTCCGGGAGTGACGGCCTTGCGGAACTTTACTTTGTCGGCACTCATAAAGAACACGACTTTCGGGGCTTCATCAGCGGCACCACGGCGCAGCATGATGAGGCCAGCGGCTTGCGCCATCGCTTCGATCTGCAAGACGCCAGGCATGACTGGCTGGCCAGGGAAGTGGCCTTGGAAGTAGGGCTCATTGATCGTCACGTTCTTAATGGCGACCAAGGAGTCTTCGGTCAGCTCCACCACGCGATCGACCATCACGAAAGGATAGCGGTGGGGTAGGGCGTTAAGAATCTGGCGGATATCGAGCGCCGAGCCCATTGGGGCCTTAGGCGCTTCGATTTTAGCATTGGCGGGAGCGGCTTTGGCCTTGGGTGCCTTAAACTCCTGCCACTGCTTGCGGACGGCGGCAGCCAAGCGAGCGTTGAGCGCGTGGCCGGGGCGGACGGCGATGATGTGGGCCTTGAGGCGGATGCCCGACAGGACGATGTCACCGACGATATCGAGGATCTTGTGGCGGACGAGTTCGTCCTTAAAGCGCAGGGGCTCTTTGCTGACGACCTTGTCTCCTTTGAGGATGATGGCTGAGTCGAGTGAGCCGCCTTGGATGAGGCCTTTCTTTAGGAGTTCCTCGATATCTTCGTAGATGGTAAACGTGCGTGCTGGCGCGATCTGGGCCTCGTAGGTCTCCGGATCGATATCAATCGTGAGGTGCTGCGTGTGGATGCCGCGATCATCGGCGGAGGTGCAGGTGATGCGCAGGCCGTCAAAGGGCAGGGCGATGATCGAACGGCTACCTTCGTTGATCGTGATCGGGTGCGTGAGCGTGAAGACTTCGCGGGCTTCGGCTTGCTCCACGATGCCGCACTGATGAATGAGTGTGGTAAAGGGACGGGCGGAGCCGTCGACAATGGGTGGCTCGGAGGCGTCGAGTTCGATGATGGCGTTATCGACCGCCATACCGCTGAGGGCGGAGAGCACATGCTCAATCGTGTGCAGTTTCACGGCATCGGAAGAAACGGTCGTCTTGCGTTCAAGTTCGGTGATCATTTCTGACACTGGGCGGACCTCGGGTTTGCCAAAGAGGTCGATGCGTCGGAATACGAGACCCGAGTTGGGGGCGCCAGGCTTCAGGGTAAGGGTGACCTCCTGGCCGGTATGCAGGGCCTTGCCCTTGACGGAGGCTTCTTTGCTGAGAGTGCGCTGTTTCATGCCTTTCACATAGTTATTCACACCCCCCTCCCTCTGTAAAGGCCTACTTTCGAGGGGTTTGGGGCAGAATTCACGGTGGGAGCATGGGGGCAGGGGTAGGTGTGGGGATAGGGGCTTTTTAGGGCTAGGCTCAAGGCTCGGAAGGTGAGTGGCCGATGGAGTGCAAGAACAGCCAAGCAAGGAACAATGAACGATGAACTTATGGGACAGGTGCAGCATGCAACGGGTGACTTCATCGCTGTGAACAATGCATCGTCCTGGCCCTAGCCCTGGCCCTGTTTCGGTCCCTCGTGCGAATTTTGTTCGCACGCTCACTTGTTCACACGGGGACGCGGTTCCTTGACAGTTGGAGGCACCGAGCAAATCGTCCGCACGTGCTGCTGGTCATCGATAACTACGATTCGTTCACCTACAACCTGGTCCAATACTTTGGCCAACTGGGCGTGGAGCAGAAGGTGTACCGCAATGACCAGATCACGGTCGAAGAAGCGCTCGCACTGAATCCCGATCGAGTAATGATTTCGCCTGGACCGTGCTCGCCCGCTGAAGCCGGGGTTTCGTGCGCGATGATCAAAGCCTTCGCTGGCAAGAAGCCAATCCTCGGGGTGTGCCTCGGTCACCAGGCCATCGGACATGTTTTCGGCGGTAACGTCATCCGCGCCCCGCACCTGATGCACGGCAAGACTTCGCCAGTGTTTCATAATAATACCGATGTCTTCAAGGGCCTACCTTCTCCCTTCGCTGCGACCCGCTACCATTCATTAGTGGTGGAACGTGCCACTTTCCCTGCCGCCCTTGAAGTGACGGCGTGGACCGAAGATGGTCTCGTGATGGGCCTACGTCACCGCGAGCTACCGATCTGGGGCGTCCAATTTCATCCGGAATCTTTCGCCACCGAGCATGGGCTGCAGTTGCTGGGCAACTTCCTGAAACTCTGAGCGATGTTCTGCCCGCGCTGTAATCACGAGGATACGAAGGTCTTGGAGACCCGCCTCGGTAAGGGTAATCATTCCATTCGCCGTCGCCGTGAGTGCCTCGCCTGTGCCCACCGCTTCAGTACCATCGAGGAAATTGTCCGCGAAGGTCTAGCGGTGGTGAAGCGTAATGGCGCCCGTGAAGAATTTGATATGGGCAAGATTGCCGCCGGCATCCGCAAGGCGACCGACAAACGTCCGATCGAGGTCGAACGTATCAATCTGCTGATTTCTGAAGTCGTCGAGGGTTTGCAGGCGAAATTCGAAGACGAGGTTCCTTCCAGTGCCATCGGTGAGGAGATCATGGCTAAGCTGCAGGGCGTCGATCAGATCGCCTATGTGCGCTACGCCAGCGTCTATCGCGAATTCCGCGACATCGAAGAACTTGCCAAGGCCATTGAGCAGCTGCGCAAGGGAGGAAAGGCCAAGTGACCGCCGCCCTTCCGAAGTCCATTCGTTTGCGCACCCTCAATGCGCTGCTGGCCTCCATGGTCGGTACCGCCCCGCAACTCCGCTCCGATGTCGACGCAGTCCTGCGCGTTTTCGAGGCCGATGATGAGACGGACCCGCGCTTGAACGCTGCTGATCTCGCGGGCGCCGCGGCCCAGATTTTCCGGCTACTTTCGCCTGATCGCCCGGTGCCGACGGTCGCGGTGCTTGATCATCGAGCGGATCCCTTTGATGCGCTTTGGGCGAATGAACGCGTCGAAGCCGCCTTGGCGACTACGGGCGAATCTGCCGACGTGCTTTTCTGGGTCGTCGGCCTGCAGGATCAGTATCTCGCAGGCACCCGTGCCCGCTCGACTCGCTGGCGCGCCGCTTACGACGAGGCTGTCGATTATCTTCAGGGCCTGGTGGCCCGTCAGGCTGGCCGCCGCCGCGTGACGGTCATCGTTTTATAATTCCCCATGAGCGCTCCCAAGACGCTGTTTCAGAAAATCGCCGACAAAGAGATCCCGGCTAAGCTGGTGCATGAAGACGCCGTGTGTGTGGCCTTCCATGACATCGCCCCGCAGGCACCAGTACACTTGTTGATCGTGCCCCGTAAGCCTATCCCCCGCGTCGCGGAGGCTACGGCGGAAGATCAGGCCACCCTCGGTCATCTGCTGTTGGTCGCTGGTCAACTTTCGAGAGAACTGGGGCTGGCCAAAGGGTTCCGGATCGTGATTAACAACGGCCCCGACGGTGGCGAGACCGTGCCACACCTCCACGTGCATCTGCTGGGTGGACGCGCCCTCGATTGGCCACCAGGCTAAACCCATGAGCGTACCCGAACCGTGCCTCGTCCTCGACGGTTCCGCCCGTGCGGGCGTCCGGGTGGGCGTGTTGCAGGGCGGTCGCTGGAGTGGTCAGGGTGTGTCGGAGGACGGTGCCCTGGAATCTCTATTTCCGTGTGTCGAAGGTGCGCTGGCGCAGGCCGGCGTCACCCTGACGGACATTCAATCTTTCGCCCTCTGTGTCGGCCCTGGTTCGGTGTTGGGTATCCGGATTGCTGCGCTCAGCGTGCGGGGATGGTGTGCTTTATCTCCACGGCCAATCTTCGTCTGGGAATCGCTCGTCGCGCTCGCCCGCGGAGCACTTGCGGCCGGTGAGCAGGCTCCGTTCCTCGTGGCGACCGAATCCCGGCTCAAGCGCTGGCACGCCCTTGAAGTCACCGCCGACGGATCTCTGGGAGTTCCGTTCGAAGCCGAAGCCGCTGAGCTTAATGCTTCAGGGCGCCGGGTCATTTCCGCCAGCGAAGCGGCTAACGGCGTGTTAACTTCGGTCGTCATGGTGCCGACTCCTTGGGCGACGTTGCCGGGTAGCTTTGCCCAGCCCGGTTTTCTCCGTGCTGAACATCGGCCAGATGCGCTCAATGTTGCCAATGATTTTGCCACATGGTCTGGTGAACGCCACCGCGGTTCCGCATGAGCGCTTCTTCGAATAGTTTCGCCGCCCGGGCTTGGGTGGAAATTGATCTGCCGGCCATTGATCGTAATGTCGGCCGGATTAAACAGTCACTGCCGCACCATGTTCGGTATGTCGCGGTCGTGAAAGCTAATGCCTATGGGCATGGCATGCCTGAAGTTGCGACGCGCCTATTGCAGGCCGGGGTGGATTGTTTCGCCGTCGCCAATGTCGCTGAGGCCGCCGTGTTGCGCGAGATTGGTCACGACGCCGACATTCTCCTGCTCAGCCCGACCTTGCCCGGTGAGTTACCGCGGGCGCTCGCCCTGGGGTTGGATGTCACCCTGAATTCACTCGCCGAAGCGCAGGCGTTGGCCTCGCTGGCGACCGCGTCGGGCCGGACCGCAAAGGTCCATATCAAGGTCGATACGGGTATGGGCCGTTCCGGCGTCTGGCACACGCAGGCCGCTGAACTCTTTGCCTTCGTGCAGTCAGTCAAAGCATTCGAATGGCGCGGGGTGTATACCCATTTTTCTGATGCCGACACCGATGCCGGCTATACCGCTGGTCAGCGGAAGATTTTTCTCGGCTTGTTGGAACTGATTCCCGCTTCCGTTCGCGCCGGGTTGCTTGTCCATGCCGACAACAGTGCCGGCTTGGAGAGCTTCTCCGCGAGTGCTCCCTTTAATGCCGTGCGCGTGGGCTTGATGCAATATGGACTACCCCCCTCCGCGGGCTCCTTTCTCGCCAGCCTGCGCCCCGAGCCAGTGCTTTCCTTTCATGCCCGCGTGGTCTTGGTTAAGGACCTGCCGGCGGGTACGGCCGTGAGTTATAATCGGACCAAGACGCTGACGCGTCCCACGCGCGTGGCGATCGTCGCTGTCGGTTACGGCGACGGGGTGCCTACGGCGGCCAGTAATCGCGGACAGTTTCTCGTGCGCGGAATGCGTTGCCCGATTCTTGGGCGCGTGACGATGGACCAGACAATTGTTGATGTCACCGATGTGCCCGCGGTGGCCGTCGGCGATATCGCCACGATTCTCGGTGCCCAAGGAGCTGACCGTATCACGGTGGCCGAGTTCTGTGCCTGGTCTGATTGCATTCCTTGGGAGGCGCTCTGCACGCTCACCCAGCGGGTGCAACGGGTCTACCGCACTGACCGCACCTGACGATCAGAGGCTCCTCATTGAGGCGAGTTTTCGTCTTTGGATTCCTTGCGAATATCCCGAACCAGTCCGTAAGTAAGGAGCGCGACAAACCCACCCATCTGCGCCATCAGGCTGTAAAGAGGGGTGAGGGTGATATTCATGAGGAAGAACGGTAGGTAGGGTCCGAAGCACCAGAGGCCGGTGCTGATGGCGGCACTGTCCATCGGGGTTTCCGGACGAAAAATAGTCTGATACGCCCAAAGCATTGCCGGGAGGGCAAACCAGTAGGCATCCTGTTTCATCAACGGTGCGAGGCTATCGATGAAATGACCGCAGATGGCCGCAAAAAAGAGACCGGTGCTGAATATGCGGATGAACGCTTCGAACGTGTTGCGTTGCCGTGTGGGGACGAGGTCTTCACCGCCGAAGCCACTGCTGGTGGCGGGGGCACGGACGACCCACCCAAGACTCCAGCCCAGCCAATAGAAAATCAGTTTAAACATCGGGGTGGCTTGATGGTGCGGGCAGCCCGTGCGCAGGCAAGCCTCGCGATTCACGTGGGGCGCTTTAGCTCGCGCCAGATGCCGATACAGATCGCGGTAGCGAAGGTGACTACGCTCAACCAAATACTGTCGGGGGCGTCTTTGCCGCTGAAAGCGAAGGTGGCGTAGGGCATGAGGGTCCAACTCCCGACGATATTAGCGGTACTGTCTCCGGGGATGTCTTTGCGGTACACGGACAGGCCGAGCCATGCCAGCGGGAGGAGATTAAGCCAATAGGCTTCGGGCGCCGTGAAACGGTCTTTATGGGTCAGGAAGAGTTCCAGGATGACCAGGAACGTCAGTCACTTGCCGGCCCATGTCAGGATTTTTTCAGGAAGGACGGAGTCGCGGGTAACGGCCAAGCGCGTAAACCCTCCTCGGCTGCGTACCATCCAGTAACTTCCCACGGTGATTAAGATTAACCACGGGAAAAGCTTAACGAAAACAAAGAGAGTGATGAAGACGACGGTCTCCATGGTACTTGTATCTCAGGTTACTTCGGGAAGCCGAAATACTGACTCGCGTTGCCGTAGCACACGTCGGCAATCAACCTTTCGTTCCATTCGTTGCGGTTTGGAATGCGGCCCGACTCGACATCCTGGCCGACAAGGTCGCAGAGGATGCGGCGGAAGTATTCGTGGCGCGGATACGAAAGGAAGGAACGGGAGTCGGTGATCATGCCGATAAAACGGCTGAGCAGGCCGAGGTCGGACAGCGCGTTCATCTGGTCGCGCATCCCGCGTTCCTGATCGAGGAACCACCAGCCCGAGCCGTACTGAATCTTGCCCGGCGTGACGCCGTCCTGGAACGAGCCGGGGAGGCAGGCGAAGAGGGCGGTGTCGGCGGGGTTGAGGTTGTAGAGAATCGTCTTCCCGAGGGCGTTCTCGCCTGAGAGTGTGCCGAACCAGCGGATGAGGCCAGGGCCCTGACGGAAGTCGCCGATGGTGTCGCAGCCGGCGTCGGAGCCGAGGCGCTTGAGTAGCCCAAGGTTCGGGTCGCGCACGGCGCCGAGGTGGAGCTGGGTAGCCCAGCCCTTGGCGTGGTTAAGGCGGCCAATGTGCAGCATGATGAACGCCGTGAATTTCTCGGCTTCCTCGAGCGTGGCGGCCTTGCCGGCGATGGCGTTTTCCCAGATGGCTTTGGCTTCGGTTTCAGTGCAGGCAGCGTCGGGAAGGTAGTCGAGGCCATGATCGGAGGCGCGGCAACCGGCGGCGGCGAAGTCGTCGTGGCGCTGGTTGAGTCCGGCGATCAGGCCGGCGAAGGTGTCGGCGCCCTTGCCCGTAGCAGCGGCGAGGCGCTTGGCCCAGGCCTGCACGCGATCCGGGGTACGAACCTTGAGGCACGCGTCGGGGCGGAAGGTGGGGACGACTTTGGTGCCGAAGCCAGACTTCGCAATCTGGTGGTGTAGGTCGAGTGAGTCGGCGGGGTCATCGGTGGTGCCGACGACACGCACTTTCATGAGTTTCAGGATGCCACGGGCCGTGAGGTCACCGTGTTTCAGCTGGCGGTTAGCTTCATCCCAAATCTTCTGGGCCGTGGCACCCTCGAGCACGTCCTGGATGCCGAAGTGGCGACGCAGTTCAAGGTGCGTCCAGTGGAAGAGGGGATTGCGAAGCGTGGATGGAACCGTCTCGGCCCAGGCCTGGAACTTCTCGCGCGACGTGGACTTGTCGCCGGTGATCAAGTCTTCGCTGACGCCGTTGGCCCGCATCGCGCGCCACTTGTAGTGGTCGCCAGCGAGCCAGATGGCTGTGAGGTCTTCGAAGCGACGGTCGTCGGCGATGTCCTTCGGGCTGAGGTGGCAGTGGTAATCGACGATCGGCTGGTCCTTCGCTACGCCGTGGTAGAGCTTTTGGGCCGTACCCGTCGAGAGGATGAAATTGTCGTCCATGAAGGCCATCGTCGTCGGTCTCGCTTAGATAGACATCGCGGCGAAGCCGCCGTCGACGACGATTTCCGCGCCGGTGACAAAGCTGCCGGCATCGGAAGCGAGGAGCAAAGAGGCACCGATCAGTTCCTTGGCTTCCCCGAAGCGATTCATCGGGGTCTTGCCCAGGATCATCGCCACGCGCTCAGGGGTGAGTACCTTGCGATTCTGTTCGGCTGGGAAGAAGCCCGGGACGAGTGTGTTGACGCGGACGCCCTTGGCGGCCCATTCGCGGGCAAGGTTCTTCGAGAGGTTATGCACCGCGGCCTTGGAGGCCGAGTAGGTGAAGACGCGGGAAAGTGGCAGGATGCCAGATTCCGAGCCGAGGTTGATGATCGAGCCCTTGCCGGCCTTGACCATCGCTTCGCCGAACACCTGGCAGCCGAAGACGACGCCTTTGATATTTACGGTGAGAATCTTATCAAGCTGAGCTTCGTCGATTTCGAAGAAGGGCGTGGGCGAGTTGACGCCGGCACCGTTGACGAGGACGTCGATCTTGCCGTGCTGGGCGAGGATTTCGTCGCGCAACTTGATGAGGTCGGCCTTGACGGTAGCTTCGCACGAGCGGAATTCACCGGAGCCGCCAGCGGCCTTGATCTTGGCGAGGCGGGCGTCAGCCTTGGCGGGGTCGCGGCCGACGAGGATGACGTGAGCGCCGGCGGAGGCAAAGCCTTCGGCCATGGCACCGCAGAGTTCACCGGTGCCGCCGATGACGACGGCCGTGCGACCTTTGAGTGAGAAGAGTTCGAGGGAGGACATGGAGATGGAGGAATGGAGGGCTAGAGGACTTGAGGACAGGAGGAAGGGTGGGGCTTAGCGAACGACGCGAGCGCCACCGCCGGAGAGCTGCTTCTCGACTTCTTTGCGGGTGACCATCGACGTGTCGCCGGGGGTCGTGGACGCCAGTGCACCGTGGGCGGCACCGTAGTTCACGGCCTTTTGGGCGTCGTTGTGCTCGAGGAAGCCGAAGACCAGGCCCGAGGCGAAGCTGTCGCCACCGCCGACGCGATCGAGGATCTCGAGCTCAGGGAACTGGATGCTGTCGTAGAACTTGCCATCGTGCCAGCAGATGGCGCTCCAGTCGTTCTTCGTGGCGGGGATCACGCGGCGCAGCGTGGTGGCGGCGACCTTGAAGTTCGGGAACTGCTTCACGGCTTCTCCAATCATATCTTTGAAAGCTTGGGTCTCAATATGTGAGAGGCTGTGGTCGGCACCCTTGACCTCGAAGCCAAGGGAGGCGGTGAAGTCTTCTTCGTTGCCGATCATCACGTCGACATACTTGGCAATTTCGCGATTCACTTCTTGGGCTTTCTTAAGTCCGCCGATGGTCTTCCAGAGGGACGGGCGATAGTTCAGGTCGTAGGAGACGATGGTGCCGTGTTTCTTGGCGGCCTTGACCGCTTCGATGGTGGCCTGCGCGGTAGTTTCAGAAAGAGCCGCGAAGATGCCTCCGGTGTGGAGCCAGCGGACGCCGAGTTTACCGAAGAGGTATTCCCAATCGAAGTCGCCGGGCTTGATCTGCGAGGCGGCGGTATTGCCGCGATCTGGGACGCCCACCGCGCCGCGGATGCCGAAGCCACGCTCGGTGAAGTTGAGGCCGTTGCGGACCGTGCGGCCGATGCCGTCGTCCTCGCGCCACTTGATGAAGTCGGTGTTCACGCCGCCCTGCATTACGAAGTCCTCGAGCAGGCGGCCGACTTCGTTGTCGACGAACGCCGTGCACACGGAAGTGCGCAGGTTGAAGCACTTGCGGAGGCCGCGAGCGACGTTGTATTCGCCGCCGCCTTCCCAGGCCTGGAACTGACGCGCGGTGCGCACGCGGCCTTCGCCTGGGTCGAGCCGGAGCATGATTTCACCGAGGGATACTTGGTCGAAGGTGCATTCCTTCGCCGACTTGATCTGAAGAGCCATGGTTGTGAGGAGGGTTGGGTTTTAAGGTGAGGGTGCTTAGGCTGTGGGCAGGGTGGCGAGGTCGAACGGCTGATGGCCAATGTGTTCAGCGACTTTATTGAACTCTTCGATTTCAGCCTTAGAGAACAGCAGGCCACCAGCCTTTTCGCTGCGCGCAGCGGCCGCCGCTTCCAGTTGGCCCGGGAGCATGCACTTCTCGTTGCCATGGCCGAGTACGTCGGCGAGGACCGCCTTCACGTTGTCGGACTGGCTTCGACCCTGGGCGAAGACGCCGGAACTGATGGCGTCCGGGTGGATGACTTGGAAGAAGAACGCACAAGCCTGTTTCTCGCCAGGGACGTGCGTGCGGCTGCGGATAGTCGGCAGGGAGCCGCCGATGAAGCCGGCGACAATCTCGTTGATGAGCGAAAGTCCGTAGCCCTTGTGGGCGCCGAAGGGGATGAGCGACACAGCTTGATTGGGGTCGAGGGTGACCTTGCCGTCTTTGTCCACGGCGGCGTCGGGCGGGAGCATCTTGCCTTCGCGCTTGAGCACCTGGACGCGGCCCATGGCGATGACTGAGGTGGCCCAATCAATCACGATCGGGAAGCCGACGGCATCCGTCGTAGGGAAGCCCCAGGAGTGCGGATTGGTACCTAGGGTGGGATGCTTGCCTTGGAAGGGGACGACTTCGGCGAGCGTCGCGGTGCAATTCGTGTAAGCGATGTAACCGCGCTTGGCGGCTTCCATCACGTAGCCACCGCCCCAGAGGTAGTGGAAGGCGTTGTCGACGGAGACCGTGCCCACGCCGTATTTGTCGGCGAGTTCGATGCAGCGATTGATAGCATCGACGGCCACAGCCTGGCCGAGTTTCTGGTGGGCATCCCAGACTTCGGCGGCTTCAAAGCGAGAGGCCTTCTTGGTGACGGTCGCATTGGGCGTGCAACCTGGCACTTTGGCGCCAGAGCCGAAAAGTTCGTCGAGGTGGAGTGCCTTGAGGGCGTTGTGGGTGCGAATGCCGTGGTAAGTGGCCATGCTGGCCATCTGGGCGGCCTGGGCTGATTCCTTAGCACCGAAGCCACGCTTAATGTAGGCTGCGGTGACGAGTGCCTCGTGGGCTTTTTGGGGGACGACGTAAAAAACTTCGCTCATGGGTAAGGTTTCGGGTGGGAGGTTAGACGACTTTCTGCACCGGGACTTCGGGATTAATCTGCGCGAGGGGCTTTTCGCCATGCATGGCGCGAATGAGATTTGTGACGGCGGCGACGGCCTGGCGCTGGACGCTTTCGGCGGTGCGCGATCCGATGTGCGGCGTGACGATGCAGTTCGGAAGCTTCGTGAGCGGGTGGTCGGCGCGGGGTGGCTCTTCGTCAAGTACGTCGGTGCCGTAGCCGCCGACTTGGCCGGACTTCAGTGCGGCGGCGATGTCGTCGGTGTGGACGATTTCACCGCGGGCGCAGTTGAGAATGAGCACGCCCTTCTTCATCTTGGCGATGTTCTCGGCACGGATCAGGTCGCGGGTCTCCGGGGTCAGGTTGGTGTGGAGCGAGAGGTAGTCGGAGGCCGCGAAGACTTCGTCCATCGTGGTAGCACGCTTCACGTCATATTGCGCGGCGAACTTATCGTCCCAATAGAGGTCGAAGCCGATTACCTTCATGCCGAAGGCGCGGGCGCGGATGGCGACTTCCTTACCAATGCGGCCCATACCGATGATACCGATCGTCTTGTCGAGTAGCTCGTGGCCCGTCTTACGCTTCCAGCCGCCGGAGCGGGTGGAGTCCGTGTGGAAATAGAAGTTCTTCTCCATGGCCAGCAGGAGGAGGAAAGTATGCTCCGCTACCGTGGTGTGGTTGACGCCGGGGGTGAAGAGCAGGGGGATGCCTTTGGCTGTGAGGGTCTTCACATCGATCTTATCGACGCCAATACCATACTTCGAGACGACCTTCAGGCGCGGCAGGGCCTTCTCGATGACCGCAGCGGTGATCATGTCGTCGCCGCAGATGTAGCCGTCGAATTGCCCCATCAGCGCCAAGGTGTCCGCTTCATTGAGCGGCCCGCGGGCGGTGACGACTTCCCAGCCTGTTTCGGCGAGCAACTTGTGGTGTTCTCCGGGTGTGTCCTGAAAGGAGGTGGTCGTGAGAAGAATACGCGGCTTCATTATGGATATAATCTCGTCCATTAGTGGCTTTCAGGGGCGGTTTCGTCAACAGGACTTCTGGGGTCGACATAGTCAAAAGGGAGCGTTTGTTAGCAAACACCCCGAAATTATGTCGACCTCTGCCTCAAACACTGGTGCCCCTTCGCATCGATGGGTCATTCTGGCCCTGCTGTTCTTCGCAACGACGATCAACTATATCGACCGGTCGATTCTTTCGCTGCTTAAGCCGATGCTTGATGCAGAGTTAAAGTGGTCAAACGAGGACTTCGGCAAACTCACTGCTGCTTTCCAGGGTGCTTATGCCATCGGGTTACTTGGGTTCGGTTGGTTCATTGATCGTTTTGGTGTAAAAATCGGTTATAGTGTCTCCATCTTCTTTTGGTCATTGGCGGCCGCAGCTCATGCTTTAGTTGGATCTGTGACTGGATTTCGTTGGGCTCGGCTTGGATTAGGGCTTGGTGAGGGGGGCAATTTTCCTGCGGCGATCAAGACCGTTGCTCAGTGGTTCCCCCGTGGAGAGCGGGCATTTGCGAATGCATTGTTCAATTCGGGTACCAATATCGGCTCGGTCCTTGCACCAGCGATCATCCTCCCGATGGCGGTGGCTTGGGGTTGGCGCTCAACTTTTGTTTTTGCAGGCGCCCTCGGAATCGTCTGGCTGTTCGCCTGGATTCCTTTGTTTCGCGAGGCACCCGTCGTCGCAGGGGAAGAGGAGCCCGTGGAGAAAGTTGCATGGGTGCGTTTGCTGGGGACGCGTCAGGCTTGGGCTTATATGGTAGCCAAGTTCCTTACCGATCCGGTTTGGTGGTTCTACCTCACTTGGTTGCCTGACTACTTCAAGAAGGAGCAGCATCTTGACCTCAAGTCTTCAATCCTCCCATTAGTGACATTGTATTCTATCGTCACAGTCTTAAGTATATTAGCGGGATGGGTGGTTAAGCGGCTAGCCGAGCGTGGTTATGACATTGTTAAGGTCCGTAAAGTCTCGATGTTGATTTTTGCCCTCTGTTCCCTGCCGATTTTCTTTGTCCGTGGGCTCGGGATGTGGGAGGCAGTTCTGCTCATCGCCTTTGGTGCTTCGGCGCACCAAGCATGGTCTGCCAGCCTTTACGCTACGATTTCAGACACTTTTCCTAAGCAGGCGGTTTCTTCCATCTCGGGTCTGGGTGGATTCGTCGGCTCATTGGGCGGAATGGCATTCCCGATTATTGCTGGAAAACTATTGGATTCAGATCCCGTTAACGGATATGGAATTCTGTTCAGCATTTGTGCCTTTGCCTACGTAATTGCCTTTGCTTTGCACCATATTTTGGTTCCGAAGCTGGATATGGCGAATTTGGGCACCGATGAGAATGGCTCATCTTACTCTATCGCATCAATGGTCATGGCGACGCTTGGGCTAACGGCTCTCTTGATTGCTTTTAGCGAAGGTGCAGTAGGCAAGATGGCCTTCGGTGGCCTGCTGCTGAGTCTTGCTGGCTTGGTCTTCTCCAAGATGGGTGAGAAATCCGAGAAGGGCGATTTGGCGTCGGCCGCTACGTTGATTGGTTATGCAGGTCTGATGATTGCGACTTACATTTTCGGGCCCATGGCTTGGTCTTGGTTGGTCGGCTAAGAATAGGTAACGCACCAACAAAAAGGGCCCCGTGATGGGGCTCTTTTTGTTGGTGCGGCGCGCGGAGCTTAGCCGGCGACGACGATGTTCACCAGTTTGCCCGGGACGACAATCTCCTTCACGACGGGCTTACCGTCAGTGAACTTGAGAACGTCGGTGTTGGCCTTGGCCAGCGCCAGGAGGGCATCCTTGGAGATGTCCTTGGCAACCTTAGCCGTGGCACGCACCTTGCCGTTGACCTGGAAGATGACCTCGACGGTCGTCTCGATGAGTTTCGACGCATCGAGCTTGGGCCAGCCGGCTGCGGTGACGTTCTCCTTATGACCAAGGCGGGCCCAGATCTCCTCGCACACGTGCGGGGCGAACGGCGCCGCGAGGCGCACGAAGTCTTCGACCGTCGAACGACGCAGGGCGGGGGACTTCTCGGCGACGTTCATGAGGATCATCATCTGCGAGATGGCGGTGTTGAACTGAAGGGTCTCGATGTCCTTCTCGACCTTTTGGATGGTGCGATGGAGTTCGCGGACGAGCTCTTCGGATTCGGCGCCGTCGGCGCTGATCTTCGTCGAGACCTTGCCGGTATTCTCGTCGACTGCCAGACGCCAGAGGCGACGGAGGAAGCGGGTGATGCCGATGATGCCGTCGGAGTTCCAAGGCTTGGAGGCCTCGAGTGGTCCGAGGAACATTAGGTACATGCGGAGCGCGTCGGCGCCGTGGTCCTTGACGATCGAGTCTGGGTTCACGACGTTGCCGCGACTCTTGGACATCTTCTCGCCGTCTTCACCCATGATGAGTCCTTGGTGAAAGAGTTTTTTGAACGGCTCAGCGGTCGGCAGGACGCCGATTTCAAAAAGGAATCGGTGCCAGAAGCGTGCGTAAAGGAGGTGGAGCACGGCGTGCTCGGCGCCGCCGATATAGAAGTCGGGGCAGCCCCAGTATTGCAGGTCGGCCTTGGAGGCGATCGCCTCGGCGTTCTTCGGGTCGATGTAGCGCAGGTAATACCAGCAGGAGCCGGCCCACTGAGGCATCGTGTTCGTCTCGCGCGAGGCCTTGATCCAGAGCGGACCCGGCTGCGACAGGGACTGGGAGACGGTTGCTCCCGAGGAGACGTCATACCAGACCTCAGTCCATTCAGGTTCCTTCGACAGCGGAGAGTCGCCGGTCGGAGAAGGCTGGTAGGATTTGACCTGTGGCAGGGTCAGCGGGAGTTGCTTTGAGGTGAGCGGGACGGCGCACACTTCGACGCCGTTGAGTTGGCAGGTGACGGGTTCCTTCGGGAGGAATTCACGCACTTCAGAATCGGCCGGAATCTTGGCGTAGTCTGCCCGTGAAACCCAGAGGAGCGGGAAGGGTTCACCCCAGTAGCGCTGACGCGAGAAGAGCCAGTCGCGCAGCTTGAAGTTCACGGCGAGCTTGCCCTGACCCTTAGATTCAAGGTCGGCAGTGATCTTCTTCTTGGTCTCGACAGCGGAGAGGCCGTCGAACGGACCCGAGTTCACCATCGGGCCATCTTCGGTCCAAGGCTTCTCGTTGACGTCGATCGCTTCCTTGGAGCCGACGACCTGGATGATGGGCAACTTGAATTCTTTGGCGAACTCCCAGTCGCGTTCGTCGTGCGCCGGCACGGCCATGATGGCGCCGGTGCCGTAGGTGATGAGCACGTAGTCGGCGGTCCAGACGGGGATCTTCGTGCCGTTGACGGGGTTGATGGCGTAGGCGCCAGTGAATACGCCGGTCTTCTTCTTTTCGGCAAGGTCCGTACGCTCGAGGTCACTCTTATTGCGAATCGCGGCGACGTAGGCTTCGACGGCGTTTTTCTGGTCGGCCGTGGTGATTTTCGTGATCAGCGGGTGCTCGGGGGCGATGACCATGTAGGTCGCGCCGTAGAGCGTGTCTGGTCGGGTCGTGAACACCGTCAAGGTGTCGCTATGGCCATCGAGCTTAAAGGTGACTTCCGCGCCTTCGGATTTACCGATCCAGTTCTTTTGGAGGCGTTTGGTGGAGTCAGGCCAATCGACGTGGTCGAGGCCTTCGATGAGTTTGTCGGCGTAGGCGGTGATGCGCAGGACCCACTGGCGAATCGGGCGACGTTCGACCGGATGGCTGCCGCGGTCGGAGCGCGGTCCTTCTGGGGTGTTGAGGACTTCCTCGTTGGCGAGGACGGTGCCGAGGACAGGGCAGAACCAGACGGGCTTCTCGGAGACGTAGGCGAGCCCGTGGCGGAAGAGCTTCAGGAAGATCCACTGCGTCCAGCGGAAGTAGTTCTCGTCGGTGGTCGAGAGCTCGCGATCCCAGTCGATGGCGAAGCCGAGCATCTGCAGCTGGCGACGGAAATTATCAATATTACGCTTGGTCTGGACGGCGGGGTGTTCGCCGGTGGCGATCGCGTGCTGTTCGGCGGGGAGTCCAAAGGCATCCCAACCCATCGGGTGGAGGACGTTAAAGCCGTTGGCCTTCTTGTAGCGGGCGAGGATGTCGGACGCGGTGTAGCCCTCGGGGTGGCCGATGTGCAGGCCGGCGCCGGAGGGGTAGGGGAACATGTCTAGGACGTAGTACTTCGGCTTGCCGCAGGTGATGGGCTCGGCGCGGAAGGTGGCTTGGGTTTTCCAAGTGGCCTGCCACTTCTGTTCGAAGGCGGGGAAGTCGTAGCTCCCGGGTTTTGTTTCCGAAGTGTCCATGAATGCGTGCAGATAGAAGGCTTGGGACGATGCTGGCAAGGTTTTGGAGAGTCCGGCGGCCCTATCCCGCTTGCCTAGGCCGTCCGGCGAGGGTTATCTGCGGTAATGAACGTGCTCGTCGTGGGCGGTGCCGGCTACATCGGCAGCCATTGCGTCCGGCAGGCGTTAGCCGCCGGGCATCAAGTGGCCGTGCTGGATAATCTTTCCTACGGCCATGCGGAATCAGTACCTGCGGGGGTGCGCTTGTTTCGTGTCGATATGGGTGATCAGGCTTTGGTTCGTGACGCTTTGCGCACCCACCAAACGGAGGTAGTGATTGATTTCGCTGCCTTCACCAATGTCGGCGAATCCGTCCAGCAGCCTGAACGCTATCACGAAAACAACGTCGTGCGCACCGAGGGTCTGCTCCAAGCGATGCTTGTCGAGGGCGTTAAGAAATTGGTCTTCTCGAGCACCTGCGCCACCTACGGTATCCCGGAGAAGATGCCGATGACAGAGGATCTTCCCCAGAACCCGATCAACCCCTACGGCGCCACCAAGCTCGCGGTCGAAAAGCGTCTGCGCGAGCTAGCCGCCTCGCACGGCCTTAGCTTCGCGGCCTTCCGCTACTTCAATGCCGCCGGTGCTTCGGCGGATGCCGCCATCGGCGAAGACCATTCTCCCGAGACCCATCTGATCCCCCTCGCCATCGCCGCCGCCCTTGGCCGTCGCCCGCCGCTGAAGGTCTTCGGTTCCGATTACCCGACCCCGGATGGTACATGCCTACGTGACTACGTCCATGTGGACGACCTTTCCCGGGCCCACCTCGACGTGCTGCCTCAACTGAATCAGCCCGGGCAGGCCTTTTTCTATAATCTCGGAACGGGCACACCGTATTCGGTCAAAGACGTCATGGGCAGCGTTGCTCGCGTGCTCGGGCGACCCGTGCCGTA
>CALQLO010000034.1 GCA_943331445.1 Akkermansia muciniphila | reverse complement strand
AGAGATCGTCCTGCTCGACGGCAAGAAGGTGAAGCTCGAGACCGGCGTCTGCGTCATCGCTGACGCCCAGCGCCCGCTCGTCGTCGCCGGCGTGATGGGTGGCGTCGATTCCGGCGTGACCGAATCCACAACCGAAGTCCTCCTCGAAGCCGCGTGGTTCCGCCCGGGCGAAATCCGCCGCGTCGCTCGCCGCATTGGCGTGTCGACCGATTCTTCCCATCGCTTCGCCCGTGACGTGGATCCGGCCGGCGTCGAGCTGGCCTCGCGCCTCGCCACGGACCTCCTCATCGAACTCGCCGGCGCCCAGGTGGCCGGGCCCGCCGTCGCCGTGGGTAAAGCCCCTCGGGCTGACGTCACCATCGAACTCCCCTCCGGCTACGTCGCCGCAAAGCTTGGTACGCCGATTGCCGATACGGATGTGAATGCGGCCTTCGCTCGTCTCGGCTTCACGGTGAAGCCTTCCGCCACCGGTTTCTCGGTGCTGGTGCCTTCGTTCCGCTCCGACGTGACTCGTCCGATCGACCTGGTCGAGGAATTCATCCGCATCCACGGCACCGACAAGGTGCCTGCTGGTCGTCCGATCGCCCCGCTGCCGGGTGACGAAGATGCGCTGACTTCCATCTTCACTCGCGAAGTCTCCGCCCGCCTCGTCGGCGCCGGTTTCACGGAGTGCTGCCACTACTCGCTCCGCGACGCGGCGGAACTCGAACGCACCCTCGGCGCCGACAAGGCCGCCTTAGTCGCGATGGATAATCCGCTGACCGCCGAACAGACGCACCTCCGTGCGTCGCTCGTCCCGGGTCTCGCCGGCGCCCTCGCGCTCAATCTCTCGGTCCACGCAGACCCACGCGGCCTCTTCGAAGTCGGCACGGTCTTCCGCCCTCAAGCCGATGGCACGGTGCGCGAGTTTGTCTCGGTGGCCTTCGCCATCGTCGCCGAACCCGTGACGCGTTCCTGGAAATCCCGCGAACCCTTCGATGCGCTCCGCGCTAAACGCATCCTGCAGGATGTCGCCGCGCTCGCCGGCGTCGCTTCTGTTCGTCTTTCGTTCGCCGCCGCCACCGGCGGTCTCTGGCAGGCTGACCATGCCGCCGCCCTTGTCGACCGTGGTCGTGCGGCGGAAGGCGCCTGTGGCGTGCTAGACCTTCGCTGGACGCGTTCGCTCGGCCTGAAGAGCTCCGTCATTGCTGGCGAAGTCTGCTTCCCGCGCTCGGCCTTCGCCGAAGCCCGTAAGATTCCACGCTTCGAAGCCTTCTCATCCTTCCCGCCTGTCACGAAGGACGTCGCGGTCATCGTCCCTATCGATGTTGCCGCTGCCGAGGTCGAAAGCCGCGTCCGCCAAGGTGCCTCGAAGGCCGCGGGCAAGGAGTTCGTGCTGGAATCCGTCAACTGCTTCGACGTCTTTACCGGCCCGGGCCTCCCGGAAGGGCATCGCAGCCTCGCCTTCGAGATCCGCTGGCGCCATGCCACCCGTACGCTCACTGACGAAGAAACCAACCAAGCCCTCGGCGTCGTCATCGCGACCCTCGAGAAGGGTGCCGGCTGGACCGTCCGTCGCTAATTCCCATGGCCGAAGGTTTCGACATCGATCACCTCGCGAAACTCGCTCGCCTCAGCCTTACCGCCGAGGAGAAGGCGCTCTACTCTTCGCAACTCAACCAGATCCTGGGCCACTTCCAGGCGCTGGCGGACGCTGACCTGCCTGCCACCATCGACGACGCCCGCGTGGTGAATGAAGATGCCTTGCGCTCCGATGAGCCAGGTCTGGTCCTCGGTGCCGAAGCCGTCACCCGCATCGCCCCCGCCTCGCGCGATGGGCAAATCTCCGTCCCGCGCGTCGTGGACGACGAATCCTAAGCCATGGCCGACGCGCTCCATACGCTTTCCGCCGCTGAGCTTGGCCGCCGCCTCGCGGCCGGCTCGCTGACATCCCGTGACCTTTGCGAAGCGCTCATCGCCCGTTATCAAGTAATCAACGATAAGGTCGGCGCTTTCACGCATCTCGACCAGGCCGACGTGCTCGCTCAGGCCGCCGCCTCCGATGTCCGCCGCAAGGCCGGGCAGGGCCGCGGTCCGCTCGAAGGCATCCCGGTCGCGATCAAGGATAACATCGCGGTGAAAGGTCAGCCGCTCACCTGCTCGAGTAAAATGCTCGCATCGCTGGTCTCGCCTTACGACTCGCACGTCGCCGAACGCCTCCGCGCCGCTGGCGCAATCCTCTACGGTCGCCTGAACATGGACGAGTTCGCGATGGGCTCCTCCACGGAGAACTCGGCGATCCGTAAGACGTTCAACCCTTGGGACCTCGCCCGCATCCCCGGCGGTTCTTCCGGTGGCAGCGCCGCAGCCCTCGCGGCCGGACTGGTTCCTCTCTCGCTTGGCTCCGATACCGGTGGTTCGATTCGCCAGCCCGCCTCGCATTGCGGTGTAGTCGGCTTGAAGCCCACCTACGGTCTCATCTCCCGCTTCGGCCTCGTGGCCTTCGCTTCGTCGCTCGACCAGATCGGCCCGATGGCCCGCAGTATCGAAGACTGCGAACTCCTCCTCAACGCGTTGGCTTCGGCCGATGCACGCGACATGACCTGCTTCGGCCCGTCTGACCGTGCCCTCACGCCGGCCGGCGACGCCAAGAAGCTCCGCATCGGCATCCCGAAGGGTTTCCTCGGGAAGGGCGTCGCTCCCGAAGTCGCCGCCGCCGTCAACGCCGCAATCGAATTCTACCGCGCCCAAGGTTGCGCGATCTCCGAGGTCGAACTGCCCTCCGCCGACCTCGCCGTGCCGACCTATTACGTCGTGGCGACCGCCGAGGCTTCCTCGAATCTCGGCCGCTACGATGGCGTCCGCTACGGCCATCGCTCCGCCTCCGCCGGTACGCCGGTCGAGATGATGACCGCCAGTCGCTCCGAAGGCTTCGGTCCCGAAGTGAAGCGCCGCATCCTGCTCGGCACGTTCGTGCTCAGCGCCGGTTACGCTGATGCCTATTACGTCCGCGCCCTGCGCGCCCGCGCTAAAATCCGCGCCGAATACCTCGCCGCCCTCGCCGGCGTCGACGTGCTCCTCACCCCGACGGTCCCGACGCCTGCCTTCAAGGTCGGTGAGAAGGCCTCGGATCCTCTCCAGCTCTACCTCGAGGACATCTTTACGATTCCCGCCAACCTCGCTGGTCTCCCGGCGATCTCGGTGCCCTGCGGTAAGTCCGGCCATCTCCCGGTCGGTTTCCATCTCGTCGGGGCGCCGCTCTCCGAAGCCAAACTCCTCGCCGCGGGCCGTCTCTTCGAGGCCGCCCACGGTTTCGCCCACCAGCAAGCCACGCTATGAGCAACGTACCTTCTGATTGGGAAGTCGTCATCGGCCTTGAGGTCCACGTGCAGCTGCACACCCGCGCCAAGGTCTTCGCCTCGTCCCCTTGGGGCTTCGGCAAGGCGCCGAATGAACAGGTCGACCCGGTCGTCCTTGGTCTCCCCGGCACGTTGCCGGTGGTGAATCGCGAGGCCGTCGAGAAATCCATCCTCTTTGGCTTGGTCGTGGGGTCCTCCGTTCCAGAGCACTGCTCTTGGGATCGAAAGAATTATTTCTACCCGGATAATCCGAAGAACTACCAGCTCACGCAGAAGGATTTTCCGGTGGTCGTCGGCGGCCAGGTCGAGATCGAACTCCCTGGTGCCTCGCGCAACGTCATGGGCGAGCATAAGTTCATCCGCATTCACCATGCGCACCTCGAAGAGGACGTGGGCAAACTCAGCCATGCGGGCAGCGGGTCGTTGGTCGACTACAACCGCGCCGGCGTGCCGCTCCTCGAAATCGTCACCGAGCCAGATCTCCGTTCCTCGGCCGAAGCGGAAGCTTTCCTGCGCTCGCTCGTCGCGATGCTGACTCAGGCGGGCGTGGCCGATTGCGATATGGAAAAGGGCCAGTTGCGTTGCGACTGTAACGTATCGATCCGCCGCCGTGGCGCCGACAAACTCGGCACCCGTACCGAGACCAAAAATCTTAACTCAATCTCGAGCGTCCGCGACACGGTCATCTACGAGACCGCTCGTCAGATTCGCGAGCTCGAGGCTGGTCACTCCATTACGCAAGAGACCCGTGGATGGAATGCCGAATTGGGTCGGGGCTATGTCCTCCGCGACAAGGAAGACGCCCATGACTACCGCTACTTCCCGGATCCGGATATCCCGACGTTAAAGATTTCGCGCGAGACGGTCGCCCGGCTGGCTAAATTGGTCCCGGAAAACCTTTACGACCGCCAGCGTCGCTACGTCGAGAAGCTTGGCCTGCCTTACACCGCCGCTTCGGTGCTCGTGAATGACCGCGCCCTTGCCGAGTGGTTCGAGCTGGCCGTGGCTGCTCATCCGACCAACCCGTCGGGCATCGCCAACCTCGTCGCCAACGACCTGCTGCGCGACCTCGCCGCGTCGGCGGGTGCCGCTGGCTCCTTCGATGAGGCCGTGCCCGCGCCGGTCTCGCTTTCGTCCTGCCCGATCAAGCCCGCCCAGCTCGCCGGTCTGGTGAAGCTCACCGACGAGGCCGTCATTTCCAAGCAGCAGGCCAAGGAAGTCTTCGCCGAGATGTTCAAGACCGGCCAGGACGCCGCCGCGATTGTTGACGCCAAGGGCCTCCGCCAGAATAGCGACACCGGCGAGCTCGAGAAGATTGTCCAGGAAGTCATCGCCGATCCGGCCGTGGCGAAATCCATCGCCGAATACCGCGCCGGCAACGAGAAGGCCATCAACGCGCTCAAGGGTCCCATCATGAAGTGCACGCAGGGCAAGGCTAACCCGGTCCTCATCGACCAGCTGCTCCGCAAGTTCCTCGGATGAGAGACGCTTCCGCTTCGCCGCTGACCGCCGGCATCAAGGCCGCTCGCGACAACGCGCTGCCGTTGGCGATCATCATGTTGGCTGCGGCCGGTCTCGTCGTGGCGTATTACAACGTCCCCGCCGTCGCCACGGCTCTCAACCGCATCGGCGCCGTCAACAAGGCTAACCCGTTTGCCTTTGCGGCGATCTTCACGGCAATCACCTCGGGTCTTATCCCGTGGTGCTTCCGGATGATCTTCCCAGGGCTACGCCCGACCTATCCATTCGGCGACCTCATCCACAGCATGGTCTGGTGGAGCCTGATGGGGATGTTGATCACCTATTTCTACCATATCCAGGCCGTCTGGTTTGGCAGTGAGGCCAATCTTCCGACCGTTCTGTTAAAGGTGTTCGTCGATATGGCTGGCTTCACGATCTTCATTGGTGCGCCGTTCAACGCGATTTCCCACCTCTGGAAGGATTGCGGCTGGGACACCGCCCGCCTCCGGGCGGCGATGGGCCCGGGTTGGTATCGGCGCTTGGTGTTGCCGAATTTGCTGACGAACTACTTCGTCTGGTTTCCGGGTACGCTCATTTTCTACAGCATGCCCACCGACCTTCAGTTGGTCGTGGCGAACTGTATCGGCTGCTTCTGGGCGCTGATGTGTGCCCGGATCGCCGCCCATTCGGGCGTCCCGGTGTCGGATGTGCACGCCTAAGCGGATTTTCCCTGCTTGTCGGTATCCCTCGCTTGAAACCCCGTACTCGTTAGGCGAACGTATCCACCAGTGCCTGACCTTTTCGGAGAAATTGCACCCGGCGTTGCCGAGGTAGTCCCGTTTGACGGCGGGGCTCGGGCCTACTCGTATGCCGTGCCCTCGGCGCTGAAGGAAGTCCTGCAGGTTGGTCAACTGGTCCGCGTGCCCCTCGGTGGGCGGACGAGCATCGGCGTGGTCTGGAAGTATCCGGCCGAGCCACCGCCCTCCGCCAAACTGCGCAGTATCATCTCGCTCGAACACGAGCAGCCGGTGATGACGCCCGATTGCTGTAAGCTAGCCGAATGGATGTCGGGCTATTACGGCTGCGGGCTTAACTCTGTCTTGGAAACCGTCCTGCCGGCCGCGGTCCGCAAGGGCGTGCGCCCGGTGTTGCGCCGCCTGCTTACGCTGATCGCTCCGCCTGACGCCGAGGTACTGGAGAAACTTCGCAAGAAAGCCCCGCGGCAGGCGCAGGTCATCGATTATCTTTCCGGTCAGAAAGAGCCCGCCGATCGTTCCAAGATGGTCGAAGGCCTCGGCGTTGCCCAGCAGGCCGTCGATGCGCTCATCAAGGCGGGCACAGTCAAGGAGGATGCCAGTGTCTTATGGCGCGTGGCCTACGATGACCCGTACGCCGAAGGCGAGACGGTCGCGGCCGCCGGCCACACCTTAAATCCGGAGCAAGTTGCCGCGGTCACCTCGGCAACGCAGACACTTGATTCCAAAGCCTTCCGCGCCCACTTGCTCCATGGCGTCACGGGTTCGGGCAAGACCGAGGTCTATGTGGCGCTGATCCGCAAGGTCGTCGCTGAGGGTGGTTCAGCAATCTTCCTGGTGCCCGAGGTCGCACTCACGCCGCAGACGGTCGGCCGGCTTCGTTCTCGTCTCGCCGACCTCGGCGCCAAGGTCGTCGTCTGGCACAGCCACCTTTCCGCCGGGGAGCGTTTCGATGCGTGGATGGCGATGTCGCTCGGGCAGGCGAGGGTGGTCGTCGGGGCGCGTTCGGCGGTCTTCGCTCCGCTCCCGAATCTCCGGCTCATTGTCGTCGACGAGGAGCATGAGCCCTCCTTCAAGCAGGGTGAAACCCCGATGTATCACGGACGCGATGTCGCGGTGATGCGTGCCTCGATCCTCGGGGCGGCCTGCGTGCTGGGCTCGGCCACGCCTTCGTTGGAATCTTGGAAGAACGCCACCTCTGGTCGCTATGTGCTCGATGTTATGGCCAAGCGGGTGGATGACCGCCCGATGCCAGCTTTTCGTATCGTGGATATGCGCCGCGAAATCTTGCACTCGAAAGGGCAGCATATCCTTTCGCGTGAATTGACCGATGGTATCCGCGCCCGGCTGGAGCGCCGTGAGCAATCGATTCTTTTCCTCAACCGCCGCGGCCACTCCCGCTCGCTGGTCTGTCCGGATTGCGGCGAGGCCGTGCAGTGTAAGCGTTGCAGCGTTTCCCTCACGTTGCACCGCACCGATGATACCGCCCGCTGCCACCTCTGTAACCATCAGGAGCGTGCCCCGGTACTCTGCCCGAGCTGCCGCTCCCCGAAGGTCCGCTGGAAGGGTTACGGCACGCAGAAGGTGGAGGAAACGATCGCTCAGCTCTTTCCTCGCGCCCGGGTGGCCCGCATTGATGCCGATACGATGGGCAAGAAGGACCTCTTCCGGAAGGTGCTCTCGGATTTTCGCGCCGGTAAATATGACATGCTCCTCGGCACGCAGATGATTGCCAAGGGACTCGATTTCCCCCGCGTGACCTTGGTGGGTATCATCGACGCGGACTTATCCCTGCAACTGCCGGACTTCCGGGCCGCTGAGCGCACGTTTCAACTACTCACCCAGGTGGCCGGCCGCGCTGGCCGTGGTGACCTTGAGGGCGTGGTTGTCGTCCAGAGTTTCCAGCCGGCCTCGGATCCTATCCAGTTCGCCAAGCGACTCGATTTCCATGGCTTTGCGGCCGCCGAATTGGAGAAGCGCGCCGAATTCGGTTACCCGCCGGAGCGCCACCTGATTCGTCACGTCTTCCGCGGCCGCAATGCCGAGAAGGTGAATTTCGTCGCCGATGCCTGGGTGAAAGAGCTCGAACGGCTCCATCCTGGGCTATGTGAAATCCGTGGGCCGGCGCCGTGCCCCTTTGAGAAAGTACAGGATCAGCACCGCGTCCACATCTGGTATCTCGTTACGGGCGTGAAATCCTTACTATCCGTTTTACTTCCGCTTCGGGTCAAGATTCTCGGCGACGAAGAGGTGATCGATGTCATCGACGTCGACGCCCAGGACTGTGCCTAAGTTCAGATGACTGAATCGAGTGCTGGATCGATGACAGATTGCAGATGACAGAGAGGAAAGCAGAGCGGAATGAAAAGCGGGCGTAGAAAAGCCTATCTCCTTAATCCATCCGCCTCCCGGCCCTCGAATCTCAGCCATCCATCGTCGATTCCGTACTCTGTCATCGATCCAGCACTCGACTCAGTCCTCTATTCTTTGCTCAGAACCACCGCTTGCGTTTCATCCAGAAGATGACGCCGACCGCGACCATTGTCATGCTGCCCAGCGCGAAAAAGTATCCGTATTTATGGCCCCATTCCGTGTGGATTTCGGGCATAAACTGAAAGTTCATCCCCCAGAGGCCTACCATGAACGTCAACGGGATAAAGACCGAGCTCATGACGGTGAGCACGCGGATGACTTCATTGGTCTTCCGCTCTTGCTGGGTATGGTGGTATTCCTGCAGGTCTTGGAGAATCATGCGGGCATGCTCAATGCGATCCGCGGCGCGGATGGCGTGATCGTAGAGGTCGCGCAGGTACATGTCCAAGGAGGTGGGCAGGAGGGCGTGCTCATAGTGCTCCAGTACGCTCACCATGTCCTTCAGGGGCTGGGCTAGGCGGCTGAGTCGGACCACGATACGTTTCAACCGGTAGACTTCGTTAAGGTCCCATTGGTCCGTCCCTTTGAGGATGGAGTCTTCCAGCTCCGTGGTGGCGTCCTCGATTTCTTCAGTCTGGTAGAGCAAGCGGTCGACCAGCGTATCCAGTAAGGAGTAGACGAGGTAGCCCGCGTGCCACTTGCGAATATTGCCTTTATTTTCGCTGATGCGTTTTTCGACGGCCTCGAAAACGGCTTCGTCATTCTCATGGAAGGAGATGACCCAGTTCTCGGCGGCGACGATGGAGATCTGCTGTCCGCGGGGGGTATCTTCTTCGACGCCGATGCGGACGGCGCGGGCGATAGCGAGGAGTTTGTCGCCGTGCTCCTCGAACTTTGGCCGCGAGGTCGCCGTCAGGATGTCTTCCTGGGCCAGCATGGGGATG
Source organism: Akkermansia muciniphila (assembly GCA_943331445.1). GTDB lineage: Bacteria > Verrucomicrobiota > Verrucomicrobiia > Opitutales > UBA953 > UBA953. Next base: position 10,722 of record CALQLO010000034.1, on the reverse strand, counting down.
TCGAAGAATGCCCCGACGATGTGGACGATTTGCGGATCGGTGATGCCCAGCACTTGAATCCAGACCATGCCTGGCTTGCTGGCATAGCGGCCGATGGAATCGAGGTCGGAAAACTCTTCGACCTTACAACTCGTCTCGTCGTAAGTGAAGACGCGGAACTTCGTCGGTCCCGCTGATTCGAAAGGGGAGGCTGCTGGCAACTGTCCCGGGGCGCGCCCGATTTCGGTCTCTTCGTAGGCGGCTTCGCCCGGCAGGGGAGCGGCGTCCGGCTTAAGCGACAGGCGGGAGCGCAGGTCCTGCATGCGTCGTTCCAGAAAAGAGCGGGCCCTGGCCATCTCTTGCTGACGCCTCTGCTGATGTCGGCTCATGCGGGCATCTTTCTAGCCGCTCGAGCGTTGTCAACGGGTGGAGCGATTTGTCGCTTACCCGTTACCTGGAGCTGCTTTAAGACTTACGGAGCCCCTTGGCGTTGCGCCGACCGTTCTTGCCGATGCCGTGGGGGATGAGTTTCCCCTGATGGACTTTCTGGAAGAGGTTATTCGAGTTAGTCACCCCGAGGCAGTAGAGCACGGCGGCGACATCGGCGGTTTTTTCCTTCGTAACCAACCCCGCTTGCGTGAGTGCCGCCGCGAGCGCGGCGTGAAAGTTGGCCGGGCTGATGTCCAATTCCTCCCCGCCGATCCGTAGCCAGACTTCCGTGCGGGCCTGCATCGTGCAGTTGCCCCGCTTTTCCTGCAGTGCGCGGAGGTGCTCAATGAGCTCGGGGATAGAGTCGGGGATTTTCGGGGAAGACTCGGGCATGGGCGACAGATTCGATTAAATAGCGGGGAATTTTATGCGGGAGAGGGCGTTTAATGACGGGCCCCGCTGGTGGTATGGGCGATAAAGCACCCCCTATCTATTTAAGCGACAGTTGACTGTGAACACCCAATTACAACCTGACGTGTAATATTATAAATTAATAAAACGGGGGGTCCGGGCCACGTGGCGGGACGGCAATCTCCCGGGATGGTGGTCGCGACAGGACTTGAACCTGTGACTTCAGCAATGTGAATGCTGCGCTCTAACCAACTGAGCTACGCGACCGTATCCCGGGGCTATCTCAATGGCTTCACCTCGGAGGGCGGGCAAGCCTGATTTGGCCGCATCTTGGGCGGATAACGTCATGGCTTCTTGTCTTTCCGCCCGCCGCGTTAATCGTGTGTAGATGGAAATCGCCAATCCGCCCGCCGCTCCCCGTGTGGCTGATGAGCGCCTGATTCGCCTCACGGCGCCTGCCGGCGTGAAGGTGCGTGCCTTGGCGGCCCGCGAGGCGCAGGGGTCTTTTCTCCGTGTGGCCATCTCTGGCGGCGGCTGTAATGGGCTTTCCTATAAGATGCGTTTCACGGGTGAGGCGAAGTCGGCCGATATCCTCGTCCGCACGGAAGGCGTCGAGGTCCTAGTCGACCCCAAATCCGCCCTCTACCTTCGCGGTACGCAGTTGGATTATTCTGATAAGATGATCGGTGGCGGTTTCAAATTCTCGAATCCCAACGCCAAGGCTAGCTGTTCCTGTGGGGAGAGTTTTTCGCTTTAGTCTGCATCGGGTAGGGGCAGCACCGCGTGCTGCCCTCGTTTGCTGGTTCGGCCGCCGAACGGTGGCCGGAGGTAGGGGCACGACTACGCCGTGCCCTCGGGCGCGACGTAGTCTCGCCCCTACCATGGCGTTCACCATGCGGCGAACGCGGTCAGCCCCTAGTCCGCCGGAATCTCGTCTTTGGCGCCGGCTTCGTAACGTTCGCACCAGGACTTGGACCAGGAGGCGAAGTCTCCTGCGGCGATGTGCACGTGGGCCTGGGCCATGAGGTCCTGCAGGAAGTGGATATTGTGTAGCGCGAGCAAGGTGCCGCCAAGCTGTTCGCCGGCGTGGTGCAGGTGGCGGAGGTACGCGCGGGAGAAATGACGGCAGGTGTAGTTATCCATGCCTTCCACGAGCGGACGGTGATCATCTCGGTAGCGCAGGTGCTTTACACTGATCGGGCCGTCGGGCGTGAACGCACCGCCGTGGCGACCGATACGGGTCGGCATCGTGCAATCGAACATGTCGGCGCCGAGGGCGACCATGCGGAGGAGTTGGGGCGGGGTGCCGACGCCCATGACGTAGCGGGGCTTGTTCTTCGGGAGAAGCGGGGCGACCAGTCCAACCTGATGGAGCATGTGCTCTTCGGGCTCGCCGACGCTGACGCCGCCGATGGCGTGGCCGGGGAAATCAAGTCCGCCGAGCTCCTCGGCGCAGCGGATACGAAGGTCGTCGTAGACCGAGCCCTGATTGATGCAGAAGAGGTGACGGCCGGAGGCCAGGAAGCCGCTGTCCTTGGCCAGCTGGAGCATCTCCTTGGCCCAGCGGATGGAACGGTTCACCGCGATTTCGCACGCGGCGCGCTCGCAGGGGTAGGGCGGACACTCGTCGAGCACCATGGCGATGTCGGAGCCCAGCGCATCCTGGATGTCGAAGCAGTCCTTCACGTCGAGGAACAGCTTGTTGCCGTCGAGGTGGGAGCTAAAATGGATGCCCTCGTCGGTGATCGTGCGGAGCTTCGCCAGCGAGAAGACCTGAAAGCCTCCGCTATCGGTCAGAATCGGCTTGTCCCAGTGCATGAACTTATGGAGACCGCCAGCGGCGCGCACGATTTCGCGGCCCGGGCGGAGGTTCAGGTGGTAAGTGTTGCTGAGTAGGATCTGGGCGCCCGTCTCGGCGACCTGCTGAGGCGAGAGGCCCTTTACCGTGGCTTGGGTGCCGACTGGCATGAAGACCGGCGTGCGAACCTCCCCGTGGGGGGTCTTCAGGACGCCGAGGCGCGCCGCGGTCGTCGTATCGGTCTTAAGCAGGGTGAACATGTGTCGGGGACTAGGGTTTGGAGTATGGAGTTTAGGGCCGATGACAACACAAGCGGTAAGCGGTTGGCGGTAGGCGGTTAGACACGCCGCAAAAGGGGTAGGGGCGTGATTTATCGCGCCCTCCTAGGCTTACCCAGCCGCTAAGCGCTTAAACCAGATTGCGAGGGCTGAATAGAGAAAGGAACAGGGGAAATCAGCCCTGGTATCTTTTCAATTCAGTCCTCTATCCAGTCCTCCACTCAGCGATCCACGCAGTCCTCCTCTGCCGGTTTTTCCAACCGCTAACCGCTAACCGCCAGCCGCTGTTACCTGACGTTGCCGTTGAAGCTCAGCCTCATCCCCATCGGGGCGTCGGGCCGAATTTTGCCATCCTCAAAGACGCAGACGCCATTGACGAAGGTGCGTTCAATCGTGCTGCCGAAAGTGTGTCCTTCGAGGGGTGACCAGCCGCACTGATAGAGGAGATTCTCGGTCTTAACGGTGTAAGGCTTCTGGAGGTCCACGACCACGAGGTCGGCCTGATAGCCTTCGCGGATGAAGCCGCGGCCTACGATGCCGAAGAGCGTCGCCGGGGCGTGGCAGGCACGTTCGACGGCGGTCTCAAGGCTGAAGACGCCTTGGGCGACGAGATCGAGCAGCACTTGGAGCGAATGTTGGACGAGGGGCAAGCCGGACGGTGCTTTGAAATACGTCTGGGCTTTCTCTTCGCGCGTATGCGGGGCGTGGTCGGTCGCGATGACGTCGATGATGCCGGCCGCGACCGCGGCGCGCACGGCCGCCCGATCCGCGGCGGTCTTGATCGCTGGATTACATTTAATCTTATGACCCAGTGGCGCGTAATCCTCTTCGGCGAACCAGAGATGGTGCACGCAGGCTTCGGCGGTGAGTCGCTTGCCTTTCAGCGGTGCGGCGCTGAACAACGAAAGTTCCTTGGCGGTCGTGATGTGCAGGATGTGCAGGCGCGCGTCATGGCGCTTGGCCAGTTCGGCGGCCATCGAGGACGAAGCGTAACAAGCTTCGACGTCGCGGATGCGCGGGTGTTCGCCGGCGGGGACGTCTTCGCCCCACTTGGCTTTGGCGGCGGCTTCGGCAATCTTGATGCGCGGGGTGTCCTCGCAGTGCGTCGCGATGAGGGCGGGGGAGTGGCGGAAGATTCCTTCGAGGGTCGTGGCTTGGTCGACAAGCATATCGCCCGTCGAGGAGCCCATGAAGACCTTCACGCCGCAGACCTTGCGCGGATCAAGCGCTTTGACGGCTTCGAGGTTCGTGTTGGTGGCGCCAAAGAAGAAGGAGTAGTTCGCGACCGAGGTGGCCGCGCCGATGGCATATTTCTTCTCGAGCTCCTCGTGCGTGGTCGCCGGAGGATTCGTGTTCGGCATCTCCATGAACGACGTCACGCCACCGGCGACGGCCGCCCGGGCCTCGCTGGCGATGCAGGCCTTATGGGTCAGGCCGGGCTCGCGAAAGTGTACTTGGTCATCAATCAGGCCAGGGATCAGTAGTTTGCCCGTCAGGTTGAATTCGCGGTCGGCCTTTGTGCCAGCTGGAATGGTGCCGACGCGTTCGATGCGCCCAGCGCGAATCAGGACGTCCGCCCGGAAGCGACGCCCTTCGTTGATGATCTCGGCGTTGCGGAGGACGACGGTGGTCATGGGCTGGGACTCTCAGCCCGAATGCCCTCCGACCGCAAACGGGAAAACGTCCAGCTTAGGCCGTGACCTTCACCATATCCGTAAGGTCGGCCTTCTTGACGCCTTCCGGGTTGATGTTCACCGCGGAGACGCGGAACTGGGTCCCGCGTTTGTGGCTGAACTTCAGGATGAAATTGGTCACGATCATGTTCTCGCCGGGGTGTAGCTCCGTTTTGCGAGCGACCATGGTGGTCACGAGTTCTTCGACCTGCTCGGCGGAGGCGCCTGGCAGTTTGGCGAGGGTCGCCTTGGCTTCCTTGATCTTGGCTTCGCCTTCGATGGCTGCATTCCAAATAAGGATAGCGACATTCATGGCACCCTTGGCCGCGGTGTGGTTGCCGCCGGCCTGTTCGAGGATTGGCTGGGCGTAGCTGATGAGCTTATCCGCGAAGCTCGGCTCGCGCGGCGTGGTGTCGACCGGGGCTGCTTCGGGCTTCGACCAGTCGCGGACGATTTCGCGGGGCTTGCGGTTGCCGAAGGCGCCGGTGGTCTTGCGACGGGAATGAGGAGAGGCCATGGTGAAGGTGGGGTCTCCAAGGGAAGCCCGCTCCGCCCCTTCGGCAAGCCCTTTCCCGCTGGGCGTCCCTTGACACCCAGCCTTTGCCTCGCCAGCCTACACGCAGTCCTCCGCCCCCCGTGTCTGATTACAGCGAAGTCATCCGAGCCCACCGCCGCGACCACCTCGCGAAGCCTCACTCGCTCCCGCGCGGGGTCCATCGCTACTTTGAGAGCACTTTGCTCCCGCTGCCGGTTGAGCAGGTTTTCGAGTTCTTTTCTAAGGCCGATAATCTGCAGGCGATCACGCCTCCGGAGCTTCACTTCGTTATCAAGACCCCTCGGCCAATTGTGATGGGGCAGGGCACGCTGATTGACTACAGCCTGAAGCTGAATGGCCTTCCTTTTGGTTGGCGCACCCGCATCACGCACTGGGAGCCGCCCTATGCGTTTGCCGATGAACAGTTGAAGGGCCCGTACGCCGTCTGGTTCCATACGCACACGTTCGCCGACGAAGGCGGCCGCACGCGCATGGATGACGAGGTGCTCTACAAACTTCCGCTCTGGCCGCTCGGTGAAGTCGCCTACCCGTTTGTGAAGGCCAAGGTCGAACGCATCTTCCGCTATCGACGCGCGAAGATCCGCGAGATCCTCGGCGTCTAAGCGTAACTTACTTCGCCTTCGCGGGCTCGGTGAAGACGGGGCAAATCTGCAACGTCACCGGCGAGTCATACATCAACGGGTCACGGCGTCCCGCCCAGGCGATGCTGCGGGCGATGAGTAGGCGCATGTTGGGTAGGCTGAAGTTGACGTAGGTGTGTCCGGGGATGAAGCCGACCGCGCGCTGGGCGCCGGCCTTTTCGTACGTCCAGATCTGGGTCTGCACGTCAGGCTTATCGCCTTTCTTGGGAGTGGTGGCCACGGCGATCGTATGGATGTCATCCCGCAGATCCATGTCGTAGTAGATTTCATCCTTCATCTCGAGGTCAGGCAGATTCTTCGTGATGAGTCCATCGGTCCAAGCGGCGTTGACTTGCGGGAAGCGGAGCTGGATGGGGCCTTCGCGGTACTTGGTAAACTTCTGGCGCCAGGAGCCACCGATGAGATCTTTGTAGTAGGCTACGGAAGCGTCGCCGCCGGCGACGTTGGCGGCATGGATCACGACGAAGCCTCCGCCGCGCTTGGCGTAAGCGTCGACGATTTCTTTTTCCCCAGGTTTGAAATCACCGCCGACTTGGCGATGGATGATCATCACGTCGGTCTGCGCGAGTTGCTCGGCGGTCGGGAAGGTGTCGCCCCCGGTGGCTTTCATGCCCCAGGCGTTGAGCAGCGGAACCCAATCACGAAGGAAGGCTGGATGGTCATGGTCGCCGGGGCCGTGGGACTTCGGTCCGGAGCGGATGAAGACGCGGAGCGGGGCGGGGGCATTCGCTGGTGCCGGGGCATCGGCAGCGAAGGCGGTGACAATGGCGAGCAGGGGTAGGAGGCAACGCATGTTTAATAGGTAGGGGAATGGGCTAAGGATGGCAAGGAGTGAGGCTGGTGTTGGCGGTTAGCGGTTAGCAGTTGGGAAATGATAGTGGCGTGAAGGTAGGGGCAGCACCGCGTGCTGCCCTAGTGGCCGCTGCCTACGGGTCGGGTCGGCACCGCGTCACGACATGGTTGGAGCGGTGCAAAGGTGGAGAATGGGGTAGGGATGCGATTGCCATCGCATCCGTTCGAGACCGAGGCCGGGAATAATCGGCTCTTAGCCAGTCCTTTTAAAGCCCAGCGTAGCTTGGCGAACGGACGTGATAGCAATCACGTCCCTGCCTCGATTATCACCTCACCTTTGCACGTTTGTACAGGCGCCCAAGGCGCCGATTTGCACCTTTGCACCTGCATCTGCCGCCTGGTTCAGACCACGCCCGGCAACTGATCCAGTGACATCACAAACGCATCCGCGCCGGCTTTGACCTTGGGGCGGACGACGTAGCGGCCGAAGCCGATGACTTTGTCCGCGTCGCCTTTGACTTCTAGATCGCTGGCGCCGTCGCCCACCATCACGACGACCTGGGCCTTGAAGTCGGCACGCAGGCGGCGGGCGATCATATTCTTACCCTTGGAGCGAGCGGTGGGGCAGTTCTCGTCAAAGCCGGCGTACGAGCCGTCTTCATTGAATTTGAGTACTACGGCTTCGACGCGGGCGATGCCGAGGAATTGGGCGAGTGGCTTGATGGCTTGGGTGAACCCGCCGCTGACGATGGCGATGTGCCAGCCGGCCGCCCGGAGTTGGGCGATGGCCTCGACGGCGGTGGGCTCGACGGTCGCGATGTACTTAGCCCCAATCGCTTCGAGTTCCGCGAGGGTTGGCTTAATCATCTCCAGGCGCTTGGCAAAAATATCCTCCATGGGCGTGCCACCGTTCATCGCCGCATTGGTCATCTCCTCAACGGCCTTGAAGACCTTCGGCCCGCGCAGGCGGCCCAACTCATCGATCCCCTCGATGGACGAGAGCGTTGAGTCGCAGTCGAAGAGCAGGAGCTTGTTGAGCACGTGGGAGTTCAAAGGAATCTGGGTAAGGGATGCAAGGGTAAGGGGATAGTTTTAGCGGTTAGCGGCTGGCGGTTAGCGGTTGGAACCGATGCAAGCGAAGTACCCCTCGAACCATTGTGCTCGATGTCTTGGACTAACCGCTAACCGCTAACCGCCAACCGCTGTCCGCTCTTGCCCTTATTCCTCGATTCGTAATCCTTCCCCCTAATATGGCCTGCACCCCTCCTGCCTCTGCTTCCGAAGTCTTTTGCCGTTCCGCTAAGTGTACCCGCTGGGCTGCTCGTGGCGCCTTGGTCGCTGCGGTGATTGTCACGATCATCTTGGCTAAGGCCGGAGCCGCATTCATCCATGACTCCACCACGGGTAATGTCGGCAGTGCTGAACGCATTGTCGGACATCTCACCGGCTTCGTTGCGCTGCTCTCACTGCAGCTCGCTCTCATCTGCCTGGCTCGTCGTCGCTTCTCGGCTTCGCACCACGCTTCCGTGAAGTCGAATAATCTCAAGGCCCTCGAGCTCCTCGCCGCCTCCGCGACCGACGAAGCCACGAAGAAGGACCTCCACGTGCGCGCCGCCGACCTCGTCGCCGGCAAGCCGGGTTGCTGTAAGTAAGCGCACGCTAAGCGTGCGCGGGGATCTGCTGTCCTTGTTACGTCTCTGCCGTTCCCAGCCGCTAACCGCTAACCGCTGACACCTGTAATGGGTAGGGACCGCTGTCCCCAGCGGTCCGTTCGTCGAATGAGGTCCGTATGTCTATCGGCCCAACGGCGGGCTAGGGACAGCCCGCCCTACCTAGATGCAAACACGCCGAGGGCAGCGCGCGGTTCGATCCCACCCACATTGCCCTGATGGATTCGCCTACTTGAAGCGTGCGTCGAGCACGGTTTCGTGGTGCCCGGCAGCGAGCATCCAGGCCCGCGCCATGGTCTTGGAGTCACACCAGGTGCTGGTGACGGGCATGGACCGCTCATCGCTATCCCAGCACCAGACCTCGCCCTTGCCAGATGGATATTGGAACGCCGTCACAGCGTGTGACCAGTTCGGGCAGTTGATGATGAGGACGCGTGCTTTGATACCATTGCGCTTGAGGGCTTGGGCCATGATGGCCGCTTCAGGCAGGCAGGCGTTATCGTAGTCGCCAATGACGTCATCCGTGGCCACCGGTGGGGCCGAGCCTGCGCAGCCGCTCAGGAAGAGGGCGCCAGCGAGGAGGATCACCGGTAGAAAAACGCGCGGATGCGCTGACCGGGCGCCTTCCATGCGGAGGGGATGTGGGGTCTTGTCGGGGTGTCCGCGGGAAGCGTCAGACGGGCGCTTTCCCGGACAAACAGCCGGCATCACCCGAAGGGATGAAGCGTTGTTCATTCATACGATTATGCGGAAGCCCGCATTACCGCAACCCCCTAGGCCGGATTAGGTAATCATCCCTACTAGCGAAGGAAGGGTCAGGGCCACGTCACGACCTAGCCTGCCTTAGGTAGGGACCGCTGTCCTCAGCGGTCCGTTCGCCATGCGAGATCCGTGACTCCTGTGGGTTAACGGCGGGCTAGGGACAGCCCGCCCTACCTAGATGCACCGAGGGCAGCACGTGGTGCTGTCCCTACCTCATTACTACCGGTCTTTCTTCTCCTGCTCGAGGGAGGCCTTGATGGAATCGTTAAAGGCTTTGGTGCGCTCGGCGTCCGTCATTTCCGCGGCAGCAGGTGCCGAGCCCTGGTATTCTCCGCCGACCCAGCGCAGCTGGCGTACGCGGAGGCTATCCGCGTTCTTCCAGGAACTACTCGGGAGGGCGACTTTGACGCCATCTTTCACGACAGTCGCATGGCCGCTGATGCTCAGGTCGGTCAGGGTCGACCAATCTTTCAAGGGCTGGGCGCCCTTGGGGTCCGCGGGCTGGAAGTCTTCCAGGCTGAAGGTGAGTGTCATCCATCCGCCACTCGCTTTAATCGGCTTCGCGGCCACGTATTCGCCGGTGCCCGATCCGAAGGCACCCCAAGCGTTGCGCGTGACGGTCACGTAGAGGGTGGCGTCATTCACTGGGTTGATTTCAAAAGCGAGGCGTGCTCCCTGCGGGCCGCGCCAGAGCGGATCTTTCACTTTGCGGGTGGTAGCCAGCCAGTGATCAGGGTTGCCCCCGTTAAGGCGGAACCAGTCCTGCCAGCCATTCGCGCCCGCATCAATCATACGATCGCGTTGGGCGGTCGGGCGCACGCCGAGGGCCGCGAGTTTTGCTCCGTTGGCGGTAATCATGCGCGAGCTCAGGGTGAAGACGTCGCTGGGACCCACGCCGGGCGTGGTGGGGATTTTGCGATATTCTGTCGGCGTCTCGTAGGTGATGTTGGCGAAAGCGAAGAGCGGGTCCTGCGCCTCGAGTGTCGCGACGGTGGCAATCCACTTCGCACCGGACTTGACGGCTGGCACGGTGCGCCAGAAGCGCGTTAATGCATGCGGGTCCGCGGAAACGTAGACGTGCACCGATTTAACCGCACGAGATTCGTCGGGCGTCACGGTGAGCGTGGCCTCGCCTTTGGCGGTCGGGGCGGTGAGTTGGAGTCCGGGTGTCGGCGGCAAGGTGAACGTCCCCTTCAGGTAATGCTCGAACCAGAGCGTGGCCGTGAGGCTGAGGTCGTCGGAGTGCCGGTGATTGAAGTGTGGCGAGATGGCTAGGCCGAGGATGCGGTCGGGCACATCGCGCCAAGTGTAGGCAAAGTTATCGATGTGTGCGTGAAAGTCATTGGTCGGCGAGAACCACAGGGTGGGTACTTTGAGTCGCTCGATGTATTTATTTTCAGAGATGGTCGCCAAATCGAGGGCGGATCGTTTGGACGGCTGGGCACCGGGCGCGAGCGCGGGGTCGCCCGTAAAGTCGCCCGAGCCGCCACAGGAAGGCACGGCTGCTTTCACACGTGCGTCGATGCCCGTGACCATGGTGGTGAGTCGTCCTCCCATCGAGTGGCCGGTGACGCCGAGTTTCGCCGGATCGACTTCGGGCTGTTGCTCCAGGAAGGTGAGGGCACGGCGGGCACCCAGGGCGACGAGGAACCAGTTGTCGTTACGGGGCGAATCGACCGGATCGAGCGTGAAGGCGTCGGGCTTGGTGCCGCCGGCAAAGTGGTTGACCTTGT
>CALQLO010000033.1 GCA_943331445.1 Akkermansia muciniphila | reverse complement strand
TGCCAAGTTGCCCATCCTGTTGGCCGGAAGGGTATCCAAGTGGCTAAAGGTCGCGGACTGTAAATCCGTTCAGCTTCGCTGTTCGTGGGTTCGAATCCCACCCCTTCCACCAGCAGGACGTTCGAGGCCCCTCCAAAGGGGGCCTCTCCCTGCCTGAATCCCTCAAATCCGCGTTGACTCCGAGGGCACGCCACGGCTTCCCTATTCGCACACATGGCCAACATCAAAGCTAACAAGAAGAGCATCCGCCAGACCGCCCGTCGTGCTGAGCACAATAAGGTCGTCCGCACCCGCCTGAAGTCCCTCGTCAAGAGCCTCACGGGTGACAACGTGGCCGCGAGCGCCTCTCAGGTCGCTTCCGCCGCCGACAAGGCCGCCAAGACTGGCGTGATTCATCGCAACAAGGCGAACCGCATCAAGGCTCGCCTCGCGAAGAAGCTCGCTGCCGCCAAGAAGTAATGCCCGCGCGGCCGCTCACCAACCCCGTCGCCTAGGCGCCGGGGTTTTTTTGTTCCCGGATATGCCCGACCAGCCCCCCTCCTCCATCGGTTTCGCCGCCGGCCTCCTCGGCGAAGAGGCCTTACGCATGGCGGTCCTCGCCCACGGCCCGGGCTGGGTCGCGATCGCCAAGCCCTCCGGCGTGGCCTTCGAAGAGCATCCCTGGCAAAATGGTGCGCCGACGATTCTCGGCCAACTCCGCACCCAACTCGAAGCAAAGAAGCCGGAGATGGTCCGACTCGGACTCGCCGAACCCGCCGCGGTCTTCGGCCCCGAACCCGAATCCGCCGGAATCGCGATTCTCGCTGACCGGGCCACAACGATGGCCGACTGGCGCGAAGCCCTCGGCTCCGGTGCCTTCAGCTTTGAATACGAATTCATCGCGCGCACCGAAGATGCCCCCGAAGATCCCGGGCTGTGCGACCTGCCCGTCGGCATGGATGATTCCCAAGCGCGCGCCTTCGTCTCTCACCGTAACGGTAAGCACGCGGAGACCCGCTTCACGCCCGGCCGTGCCTGTGGCCGCTGGCGACTCTGGACCGCACAATCACCCTTCCCGCGCCGCGATCAGGTCCGGATCCATGCCTCGGAATGCGGCATCCGTATCGCCGGCGAACTCAAGTACGGCCGCACAGGTCGCGTGACCTTGACCGATACCACCATCAAGGGCCGCCTCAACAAAGGCGAAGACAAGCCGCTGCACCGCGGCCTGCTCCTGCGACTCGCCCGCGTCACGGGCAAACTCGGCGGTCAGCGCTTTGAAGTGATCGCTCCCCGCCCGGATGATTTCGAGACGGTGGTGAAAAGGCTTTCGAAAGGTATCTGATCAACTGCCGGACGGAAAGCGCAGCGAGAAACGATCGAGCGTGCGCGTGTAGCCATCTGGACTGTTCAGTCGGCCGATGGGCGCGTAGTTGGTGTAATCGACTTTCCACGTCGACGGGTCAGCGATGCCTTCGCGCACATGCGCGAGCAAGATTTCCACGACCACGAGGCGGTTGTCGCCATAACGGCGGATATCCAGCACCCGACATTCCAACGCCACCGGACATTCGACCAAGACGGGTGGCCGCACCCGCTCGGCGGGACGCGTCGTGAAGCCTGCCCTCGTCACCTCACTCACTCCCGGGGGCAAGGGACGGGCGCATTCGACCATCCTGGCGGCGACCGTTTCATCGCAGAGGTGAATCACGCATTCGCCGTTGGCGATCAGGTTCGCCGCCGTGTCCTTGGGCGAACCATCGTCACGGTCCGCCGGGGCGATGACGGCGATCGGCGGCTCGGCTCCCATGACGTTGAAAAAAGAGAAGGGCGCCGCGTTAACATTACCCGCTGCGTCCACGGTCGTAACCAAGCCGATAGGCCGAGGCACGACGAGCCCGGCAAGCAACTTATAGGCCCGCTCGCCAGGGTGAGCGGCAACATCGAAGCGCAGACTCATGCCCTTGGCGGCGCATCCTCTCCGCCGTGCGAGACAATCGCGTCGCGGCGTTCCCGGTCATGCCGATAGGACATGATGACATAAAGGCCGACGCCCACGCAGATACAGGAGTCCGCCACATTGAAAGCCGGGAAGCGATAGTAAGGCAGGTGTACATCGATGAAATCAATGACGTGATCTCCGAAGAGCCGGTCGCGTACATTCCCAAGGGTGCCGCCAACAAATAGACCGAAAGCCAACTGCCCGCCGCTCAGTTCGCGGAGCAATGGCTGACGCCAGCGCCAGATTAAGGCAACCACCGCCAAGGCCAATAAGATCAGGAAGGGTCGGACCTCATGCTGCGCACCGAGACCCCAAGCCGCACCCTTATTACCGACGTGCACGAGCCAAAGCCGGTCGAATAGGATTACGGGTGGGCGCGACGGGTCGCTCTCGAAATAAGCACCAAACGGAATCGACCGCACCACCCATAATTTCGTGCCCACGTCCGCCGCGATAGCCGTCAGGCAGACGGCCCAGAAGGCGAGATAGGGCCGAAGCCGGGACATCATGAGACAGCGGAAGTCGCTCAGGTGTCGCTCGGATCGTCCTCGCCGCCGCCGCCGCCCGTGCCGAAGCCGACTTCATCGCCGACCTCGCCCAAGGGATTGCCGCCACGGCGACGATGCGCCCGACGATTACGTTCCAACTCTTTTTGACCCTCCAAGGAATAACGGGTGAACGGCACGGCAATTAAGCGGGCCGCGGGAATTGGCTTACCGTTGATCTCACAGGTGCCGTAAGTGCCGTTCTTCATGCGCTCGATGGCATCCGCGATTTCCTTCAAGCCTTCCTGCTCATTGGAAATCAGCGAAAGGGCGAAGTCGCGGTCGGCGGTATCGGTCCCGGCATCGGCCAAGTGCTGCGAATAGCCAGAAAGATCGCCGGCATCGTCCTTGCCAGATTTCTTGAGGGCTTCTTCGGAATGGAAGGCGAGGCCCTTTTGCAGCGCGTCCCGCATGTCCGTGAGGAGTCGGTAATAACGGCGGAATTTTTCGGGGACCTGCTTGGATTCGTCGACGAAGCCGGCGCCCTTGCGGAAGGGGTTGGCGCCGCCCAAGAGGTCAGCGATGGAGGCAGCCGCGATGTTGTTCGATCGATTGCCCTGCGAGCGAGCGGCCGCAGCGGCTTTTTCGCGAGCCTTACGCTCTTCCTCCGGCACCCAGACATTCAGCTTCACCTTGGATTTATTTCGCTTTTCGAGATACTGCTTGAGGTCAGCGATGGTGTAGTACTGGAGCTTCGGGCGAATTTTAATCTCCATGACACCCGCCTGCTCAGGGTGCGCCCCGCGGTGGTTATCGAGGATTTTCTTCTGTGCCGCGTGATCGGCCTTGGTTTCCTTGCCGGCCTTGCCCGGCTTAGCCACCTTGGCCGCAGGCACCGTCTTAGCTCGCTTGAGAGGCACTTCGGAGACCTTGGCGCTCTTGGCGGCGGGCGCAGCCTTGCCGCCCTTCAGCGGAGGCGCTGGGGCCTTGGCCTTGGGCGCCGGAGTCTTCGGTGTAGGTGCCTTGGGAGCAACCTTAGCAGCCACCTTGGCGACTGGCTTCGCTGCCAGCTTGGCGGTAGGTTTAGCCTTCGCCTTCGTATCAGGGGCAGGCTTCTTCGTGGGCGTTTTCTTGGGATCAGGCTTCTTGGACATCGGGAGTGGAATTAGAGTTGAGAATATTTAGCGAGCAGGGCTTCGCGACAGCGTGGAGACACCATACCAAATCGGCCGGCTTCCACAAGTGTAGGGACCCATCTCCAGGAACGCGGGCAGCGGACGCCGCCGGCCTTATCCACGGAGAAAGCGAGCGCCGCACCTGACTGGGGAGTCAATTCAACCGAAGAGACAATCCAAAGCTCGGTCAAAAGGTCCTGATGGGCCAAAAGGAGGGCGAAATCGGCCTCAGCCAAGTCGCCGGAGACAACCACTGACGCTTCAAGCGATTGGCCAATTTTCTTCTCCTGTCGGAGACGTTCGAGGGGGACATTCACTTGGGCCGCCAGGGCTAGGATGCGGCTAACCGCCGCATGGGCCGCGAGACCGGCAGCGTCTTCCCACTCGGGCAGGATCGCCGGCCAATCCTGCAAGTGGATGTTAGCCGTATCTGTATACTCGGATTTGGCAACGAGGTGCGACCAGGCTTCATCCGCCGTGAACGGGACGAACGGCGCGATCAATTTCAGGTAGCTCCGCAGAATAATATCGATTGCGGTCTGCGTCGAGCGACGGATCGGATCCGCCGGCGCCGTGGTGTAGAGGCGATCCTTCACCGCATTATGATAAGTCGCCGAAAGAATCGCCGTGGTGAAGCCCGCGAGGGCGGCGGCGGCGCGGTGGAACTCATTGCGCTCGCAGGCATCCGTGACCTCACGGATGAGCTTCGCTGTCTCGACGAGCACCCAGCGATCGACGGCGGTCATCTTGGCGACGGGCACGGCATCCTTGGTGGCGTCGAAATCAAAAAGGTTACCAAGCTGGTAGCGTAACGAATTACGCATGCCGCGGTACTGATTGGAAACCGTCTCGAAGATCGCATCCGAAAGCGGGATGTCGCTCTGGTAATTCTCCGAGGCGACCCAGAGGCGCACGATGTCGGCGCCATACTTCTTGACGTAATCATCCGCAGTCTGCGGTTTACCGTCGGACTTAGAAATCTTCTGGCGCTTCTCATTCACCACGAAGCCATGGGTCAGGACGGCCCGATACGGTGCCGACCCCTTGACGGCGACGGCCGTCCAAAGCGACGACTGGAACCAACCGCGATGCTGGTCAGAACCTTCGAGATAAAGGTCCGCTGGCCAATGCAAGTCCTTGTGCTTGGCGCAGACGGCGAGATGACTGGAGCCGGAATCAATCCAGACATCGAGCGTGTCCGTGCCCTTGCGCAGGTCTTTGGGCCAACTGGCGGGCACGGGTGCGCCGGCTAGAATCTGCTCCACGGAGGTCGCCCACCACCAATCGCCGCCCCGCGTAGCAATCTGCGCGGCGACATGACGGACCACCGCGGCGTCGAGATAGGACTCGCCCTTGGAAGGCGAGTAGAAGGCCGGGATCGGCACACCCCAGGCACGCTGACGAGAGATGCACCAATCCGGACGGCCCTCGAGAGCGGCCCGAATCCGGTTTTCGCCGGAAGCGGGAATCCATTTCACTTCACTGACGGCAGCGAGCGCTCGCTTGCGGAGATCATTGCGATCAAGCCCGACAAACCACTGGTCGAGAGCCCGGAAGACAACGGGCGTCTTTGAGCGCCAGCAATGTGGGTAGGAATGTTCAAAACTCTGCGCCTTGAGGAGGGCGCCTTTACTACGGAGCAACTCAAGCACGGCGATGTTCGCCGGATTCTTACCGTCGGTCTCAAGCACCGTGATGCCGACGAGCCCCGCAGGCACCTTACCGTCATCCGCATACGTGCCATCATCCCGCACCGGACAGTAAGGCTCGAGGCCGTACTTAAGGCCCGTCTGGTAATCCTCCAGGCCGTGGCCAGGTGCCGTATGCACGCAGCCCGTACCAGCTTCGGTGGTGACGTAGTCGGCGAGCACAACAGGGGAATCGCGATCGATGAAGGGGTGACGAGGGAGTAGGCCTTCCAGCGCCCGACCCTTGAGGCGGAAACCATCCGTAGCTCCTTCGAGCGCACAGGCGGCGACGAAGGCATCGCGCAACGCCGAGGCTACTAAGAAAGACTTCTCGCCGTGCTGCACCTCGACGTATTCGAGGTCGGGATGCACGGCGATAGCGAGATTGGCCGGGAGCGTCCAAGGGGTGGTCGTCCAGATGACGACGGAAAGCGGATGGGCGGGTGCTAGCTGTTTCGCACCGGGATTGGGCACCGGAAAAGCCACCCAGACCGAATGGGAACGTTTGTCCTTATATTCGATCTCGGCTTCCGCGAGGGCGGTTTGGCAAGGGATCGACCAATAGACAGGCTTCTTAGAACGATAGACGAGCCCCTGTTCGACGAAGCAGGCAAAGCCGCCGAGAATCTCCGCCTCATAGGCCGGATCCATCGTCCGATACTCGGACTGCCAATCGGCCAGGATGCCGAGGCGCTTAAATTGTCCTCGCTGCTTCTCAATATAGGCGGCCGAGAATTCAGCGCAGGCCTTGCGGACGCCGAGGGCATCCAGCGATTGGTTCTTAGCCTGTAATTCCTTCATCACCTTGTGCTCGATCGGCAAGCCATGGCAGTCCCAACCCGGCACATAAGGCGTCCGGAAGCCGCGCATGGATTTGTAGCGCAAGATGGAATCCTTGAGGAGTTTGTTCAGCGCCGTGCCGATGTGGACATCACCATTCGTGAAGGGCGGCCCATCATGCAGGACGAAGGCGGTCTTGCCGGCGGCGCGGGCCTGAATCTGGGCATAGAGTCCGTGGCGCTCCCAGTGGGCGATGCGGACTGGCTCGCGTTCGGCCAGGCCGGCACGCATAGGAAAGTCGGTGACCGGCAGGTTGAGGGTGTCCTTGAGCTCTTCGGCCATGATTACGTCGTGGAAGTGGGTGGGAGGGATCGATGCGACCCCTCGGGGCGGGCAGGGTGAACGGCCCAGCCTGCGTGGCAAGGGCGTAGATGAGGGGTGCCGGGGCGAGAATGCCGGGCGGGATTGACACCGCCAGCCGGAATCACACCAATGAAACCCCATGGAAAACATGAAGCCCAAGCTCATCACCAAGCATGCGGTCATCCTCGACCTCATCCTGACGGTGGTCTTCTTCGTCTGGATCACCTCGATTCTCAAGAAGCACGTCCCTTGGGCTGAAGCCGGCCCCACCGCCGTCCTCCTGGGCGCCGCCTATTGCGGGGCCTGCCTCTCGGGCGTCTTCTGGCTCGCCCTCAGCCTCTTCCGCGTGACCTTGGCCGACCAAATACTCCAGAAGACAGTAGCGACCAAGGAAGTGCTCTGAGCACCCTGCCCTATGCTTTACCTGAAGCCGGCGCCTGCCGGCTTCTTTGTTTACGGGCCCTCACTTAGCCACCGGCAACGGCGCCAACATTGCCGCCGCAACCTCCCGGCTAAGCTCATCGGCCTGCTTGCGTTCCGCTGCGTAATCCGTCCACAACCGGACCAACTCCTCCGGCTTGGCTGTGCCGAACGCTTCCAGCCAAGCACCGAAAGTCCGCCAGGAATTATGGTAGACCGGATTCTGCCGTAAAATCTCCCGCCGCAAGGCAATGAGCCGGGCCGCGATGCTGGCCTTAATCGCCGCCAGCTCGCGATGCTTCCCCATATCGACCCCAGGGATCAGCACATCGCCCTGCCCAAGATCAAAGACGAACCGCGAGATGTCATCCAGCGACTCCGCCGACTCTCGCAGGCCAAGGCTGACCGGACTCCGCGAAAGGAGTAACTCCGCGCGATGGATCAGCCACCAATCCTGCGGCGACTTGGCTAACCCGCCAAGCAACTTGAGAACTGAACCCCCTTGGGCTGAGGCAATCAACGCTTTGGATTGTTCAGCGGGTGCCACCAAAGTCTGGCGTAATGCCCGCCAGAAAAGAAAAGCCTCCCGCGCAGGTGCCCGCCCGGCGATGATCTCCTCGAGCGTCGACGGCGGCGATTGCCGGCCTTCGCGATACCAGAAGTCATTCATGGCTGGGCGCAAACTGACGAGCGTCTCGCACGCTAGGGCTTGCCGCGTCCATGGCTCAGATACGCTGATGGCTTTGCCGCCCGCCAACGCCACCCGGGCCAGCCAGGTCGCCGCCACGGCCTCCGATGCACGCGTCGGCGCCGTCAACGCATCCACTAGGCGCACGGCCACCAAGACGCTGCCGGCGGCCACCCGCGTCTCCACGGGGGTTATGCCTTTATCATCCAATGATTCCAGCCGTGCCATGGGCGGTGGCAACGCTGGCATATTGAGCGCAAACTCCAAGTAGCGCTGCAAAGCATCGCAGTGCACAGCGACAAAACTCACCTCGGCCAGCTTCTCGCTGGCCACCGTGGCGATACGGGTGTCCGCGACATAAACATGCGCGGGCACAGGCACCGGCGGCTCGACCGCAGGAACTGAAGCGGCCAACCAGCTGAAAGTAGCCAGAAGACCCAGCATCGCTCAGGCGCCGAAGTGTCCTTCGTCGACCTCCACAGGCTCACCGCCTGAAAGATGCAGCGGCTCGCCCATCGGTGATTGGTCATTCTTCCAAACCTCAACGGTGGCGGGTGCCTCCGGGTCAGGCGAAACCCACTGCCAGCGACCAATACCCAAGAAGCTCATGAGCACGCCCTTATCCGCACTGAGGCCCGGGCCGGTGCCGCGGACATACGGTTTGTTGCCGATGCCGATCATAAGATTAATAATGAGCGAAGTGCCCGTGCCCGAAGCCGCGGCGGCCACTGGCACCTCCACTGGCGCTTCCTCTTCTTCGATGCTCTCATCGATTGGCTCTTCTTCGGACGCATCTTCTGTTAACTCGGGCTGGACGATTTCCTCAGCCTTCTTCTCCGCCACCGGCACGGCGGCAGCGGAAAGATTCTCCGGCAACTGGCGCACCTCGCCGCGCACGGCTTCGATTTCGTCAGCCAACTTACCGGCCGCCTTTTCAGCCTGCTTGGCGGCCTTCTTAATATCGTCCCGCACCGACTTTAATTCAGTCTCCCACGCCTGCTTGGCTTCGGCCTGATCCTTGGCGGCAGCCGTGGCGAGTTCGTCGGCATCCGCGACGACCGCGCGCACCGTGGTTGCGAGTGCATCAACTTTTTCGGCGAGGTCATCGACCGCTTCGGTCGATGGGGCGGCTTGGGCGGCCTGCTGAAGTTTCTTTTCCAACTCGGCCATCGCAGCCTTGAGCGCATTGACCTCCGTCGAGGCGCGCTGCGCCACGGCGACCGCCGCCACTTCGGCAGCCTTCTGTGCGGAAATTTCGACCTCCACGATACGGCGGTTGAGGGCTTCGGTGCCGGCGCGATTACTGTCGCGCTGGCGGTCAATCTCCTCCGCCAGGGCGGCTCGAAGCCGAGCCTGCTCAGCAAGACGCTCCGCCTTGCCGCCACCATCCTTGAGCACGGGGATTACCACAATGAGCGAGGACAGCAAAATTGAGGATAAAATTAGGAAGTTGTCGAATCCGTCGCGTTTACCATCTGGCACCACGCACAAGATGGCGATGACCGCGATGAGGTCGGCGGCGACCAGGAACCATTTTTCTTTGAGTAGTTTTTCGAGTTCGCGATTCATGGGGGTGGGGTAAGGGGAAATGGGTTTAGCGCGGGCGCTCCACGAAGCCGACCTTGCGATTGACCTTCGAGAGCGTGCGGTACGCCGTGGCCTGAGCCTGTTCGGCACCGGATTTTAAAATGCGGTCGAGCTCAGCCCGATCTTTAATCAGCTCGTCGTAGCGCACGCGGACGGGGTCAAGCGTGGCGACGACGGCCTCGGCGACCGCCTTCTTGAAATCTCCGTAGCCTTTGCCGGCAAACTCAGACTCAAGGGTCTCCACCGAGCGGCCCGTGCAAGCGGACATGATCGAAAGCAGGTTCGTGACCCCGGGCTTATCCGGACCAGAACGGACGTCCGCTGCGGAGTCGGTCACGGCAGACATAATCTTCTTCCGCACCTCCTCCGGGCGATCGGTGATAAACACCGTGGCGGCGTGGTTCGGGTCGGACTTCGACATCTTGGCAACCGGATCCTGCAGCGACATGATGCGCGAGCCGACCTTGGAGATGAACGGCTCCGGCACTTTGAACGTCTCTGAATAACGGTGGTTAAATTTCTCGGCGAGATCGCGCGCCAGCTCGAGGTGCTGCTTCTGGTCGTCCCCGACCGGCACCAACGTGGC
Source organism: Akkermansia muciniphila (assembly GCA_943331445.1). Taxonomy (GTDB): domain Bacteria; phylum Verrucomicrobiota; class Verrucomicrobiia; order Opitutales; family UBA953; genus UBA953. Next base: position 10,216 of record CALQLO010000033.1, on the reverse strand, counting down.
ATTATAAAGTAAGATGTCGGCCGCCATCAGGACCGGATAGAACAGCAGGCCAGCGTCGACGGACTCGTGCTTGCGGGACTTATCCTTGAACTGCGTCATGCGCTCGAGTTGTCCGAGCGGACAAAGACAGCCGAGAATCCACGCCAGCTCGGTGTGCCCGATGACGTGGGATTGGACAAAAAGGCGGCTGCGCGACGGGTCGAGGCCGCAGGCCACATACTGGGCCAGGCAGGAATAGGTGTTATCCCGGAGCTGAGCCGGCACATGGGAGACCGTGATGGCATGCTGGTCGACGATCCCGAAATAGCATTCGTAGTCGTCCTGCATCCGGCCCCAATTCAGGACGGCCCCCAGATAATTACCCAGATGAAGCCGCCCGGTTGGCTGGGCACAGGTCAGTACCACGGGCTTGGCGGCCTTTTTTTCGCTGGTTTCGGTCATTCCTGAGGCCCAGCGTGGCAAGGGCTGAGCCCCGCTTCAAGCGGATTGGGCGGTTGGTGACGCTTGAAATACACAAACGAACCACCTACATAGAACCTCGCCCCCAAGACCCCCTATGTTCCTCGCCGAAGCCGCGACCACCAGCACGACCCCCGCTGCCGTGACGCCCCCTAATAATCCCTTCATCGTCGGGGACATCCATAACGTCGTGGGCCGGGCCCCGGAGGACTGGGTCAACATCGTCATCCACTCCGTCGGTTACATCGCCATCGCCTTCCTCGTGGGCTGGGTCGCCAAGAAGGTCCTGCGCTGGACGGCCGATAAATTCAGCGCCAGCCCAATTATCGAGGCCACCGTTGCTGCCGTCGGTAAAGCCCTCCCGACCATCCTGCCGGCCTACACGATTCTTTACCTTATTAAGGACAACAAGCCGTACCTCGCCTACGCCGGAAGCCTGGAGTTCACCGCCCTCTCTGGCACCTTCCTCTGCTCCCTCGCCCACACCTCGGCGATGTTCTACCTCGTCGCCATCCCCATTGCCTGGGCGCAAAAGGTCGCCGACCAGACCGAAAACAAACTCGACGACATCTTGGTCCCGATGTTTGCCACGGTCGTCCGTATCGCCGTCGTGCTCGTGGGCGCCTTCAAAGCCATTTCGATTGTCGACCCGAAAGCTTCCGATGCGATCCTCGGCCTACTCGCTGGCGCCGTCGTCGGCCTCGCCTTTGCCTCCCAGGATACCATCAAGAACGTCTTCGGCGCGGTCATGCTCATCATTGACCAGCCTTTCACCCTCGGCGATATCATCAATACTGGCACGCATGAAGGTAAGGTCGAATCGCTTGGCTTACGCTCCACTACCATCGTCCTGCTCGACGGGCAAAAGCTCGCCATTCCTAATGGCGACCTCGCGACGCGCGCCATCGTGAACATCACCCGCCGAGACTTCATCCGCGGGCAGGACCTCGTGCACCTTGAGACCAATACGCCTGCCGATAAGATTGCCAAGGCGGTCGAGCTCATCCGCGAGACCCTGGTCAACCATGAGGGTTATCAGCCCAGCCATCCACCCTTGGTCCACGTCACCGAGTTCGCGGATTGGGCCGTCAACATCCGCGTGATGTACTGGTACCATCCAGCTAACGCCGTCCGCCAACTCGACTTCAATCAGAAGCTCATCCTGCAGATTTCCGAACGCCTCCAGAAGGCGGATATCCGGATGGCCGCCCAAGGCACCCCGCAAACCCGCTGAACTTTCCCGCCATGTCCCTCATCGAAGTCAAAAATCTTTCCAAATCCTACGGCCCCATTCAGGCCGTACGCGATGTCTCCTTCTCCGTCGACCGAGGTGAGGTCGTCGGCTTCCTCGGGCCCAATGGCGCGGGGAAGTCCACCACGATGAAGATGATCGCCGGCCACGTCCGCGCCGATACCGGCACGGCCGCCATCGCCGGCTTCAATGTCGCCGATCAATCCGTCGCCGCCAAACACCACCTTGGCTACTCGCCTGAAGGTGCGCCCGCCTACGGCGAGATGACCGTACGGGAATTCCTCCGCTTCGCCGCCGACCTGCGCGGCCTGGCCGACCCTGCGGAAAGCGTCCGTCAGACGCTCAGCCTCTGCCGCCTCGAGGAAGTCGCCGCCCAGACCGTCGATACGCTCTCCAAGGGCTACCGCATGCGCGTCGGCTTCGCCCAGGCCGTCATCCATGACCCGGAGGTGCTCATCCTCGATGAACCGACGGATGGCCTCGACCCCAATCAGAAATTCGAAGTCCGCCGGATCCTCAAAGAGATGGCCGCCCGCAAGGCCGTCATCATCTCCACCCACATCCTCGAAGAAATCGGCGAACTCTGCACCCGCGTCATCGTGATCGCGAAGGGTGAAGTTCGTTGCGACGAGTCGCGGGATAAATTCCTCGCGCGCGGCCCCGACCTCAACGCCGTCTTCCGCAAGCTCACCGCCTAACCTTACCGTCATGTCCCCTGCCCCCTCCTCACCCTCCCGCTTCGCGCCCTTCATTGCGATCCTGCGGCGCGAATTCGCCGGCTATTTCCGCACGCCGCTGGCCTACGTCTTCCTCGCTGTGTTCAACGCCTTCGCGGTGTCGCTCGCTTTCTTCGTCGGTGGTCTCTTTGAATCCGGCGTCGCGAGCCTGGATCGCTTTTTCCTCTATCATCCGTGGCTCTGGGCCTTCCTCGCCCCCGCCGCCGGCGCCCGCCTCTGGGCTGAAGAACGCCGCCAAGGCACTATCGAACTCCTGCTCACTTGGCCGGTGACGGTGTGGCAAGCCGCGCTGGGTAAATTCCTCGCCGCCTGGCTCTTCCTCGCCTGCGCCCTCCTGATGACCATACCTGTCGCCTTCACCGTGGGTTATCTTGGTAATGATGGCTCTAATTGGAATATCATCACGGGTCCCGATTGGGGTGTGATCGTCGGTGGCTACGCGGGATCGCTGCTCTGCGCTGGTGCCTGCCTCGGCATCGCCTCCATCGCCTCGGCCCTCACCCGCAATCAGGTCATCGCTTTCGTCACGGGCTTCCTCGCCTGCTTCATCCTGGTACTCGTCGGCTACGGGGTGTTTGATGAACTGCTCGCGGGCATCCTCGGCTCCGGCGGCGTGGACGAAATCCGCCGCCTCGGACTCTGGCGCAACCTTGAACCCTTCACCCTCGGACTGGTCGACGCCCGTCCGATTGCCTACTTCCTGTCCGTCGCCTTCGCTGGCCTCGGCTTGAGTACGATCATCGTCGAACGCCGCTAATCGGACCCCCACCACCATGAATCGCTCCCAAGCCCTCCTCTCCGCTTTCGCCGTCCTCGCCGCGGCGTTCTTCGTGAACCTCATCTTCAGCTCGGTGCCGTTCCGCGCCGACCTGACGCAGGATCACACGTTCACGCTCTCCGCCGGCTCGCGCCGCATTGTGGCGCGCCTCGAAGAGCCCGTGAAGCTCGAATTCTTCGTCAGTCGCTCGGACGTCAAACTCCGCCCCTACATGGAAAGCTACTCGCGCCGCGTGGAAACGCTCCTCCGCGAGTACGCGGCAACCTCCGGCGGCAAAGTAAAACTCACCATCACCGACCCGCGCCCAGACACCAAAGAAGAACAGCGCGCCCAGCGCCACGGGCTAACCGGCATGCGCGCCGCCCAAGGCGGAGCCTACCTCGGATTGACCGCCCAGCAGGCCGAAACCGTTAAGTCCATCCCGCTGCTCGACCCGAGCCGCGAGAAGTTCCTGGAGTTCGACCTGTCCAAGCTCATCGCCTCCGCCTCACGCCTCGATCGCCCGAAGCTGGCCTTGGTGAGCTCGCTCCCGATCACCAATCAGGCACCCCAGAGCGGTGAGCCGCAAGCTGGCCCTGGCGACTTCCTGCTCGCCGAACTCGGCCAGACGTTCGAAGTCATCACGGTCAATACCCAGGCCGCCGAACTCCCGAAAGACACCGCCGTCGTCGCGCTCGTCCACGCCCATCACATCAACGAGAAGCTTTCCTACGCCATCGACCAATTCCTGATGAACGGCGGCCCCGTATTTGCCGCCATCGACCCGCTCTCGCGCATCCAGAAATTCCAGCAAGGCAACATGCCCTTCATGATGGCACCCGTGGCCATGCCCGCCGCCAGCGATCCAGCCCTTCTGCGTGGCTGGGGGATTAACGTCGAGATGGACGCCGTCACCGGCGACGCCAGCAGCTCGATTGCCATTCGCGGTACTAACGGTCCGATTCAATATCCAGCAGCCTGCTCCGCCGGACCCGAGGCGTTCTCCAAGCTCTCCCCGCTCACGAGTGACCTCCGAGAAATCTCGTTCATGGAGGCCGGCGCCATCTCCCTCATTTCGGGCGCCGAGCAACGCCTGAAGTTCGAGCCGTTGGTCACACTGACTGGAGCCACCCTCGGCGTCGTGCCGACCGCCATCGCCAGCATGGGGCCCTTTGAGAAAGTCGCCCTCGCCTTCAAACCCGATGGCAAACCCCGCGTGCTCATCGCCTCCGTCTCCGGCGAGTTCACGAGTGCCTTCCCCAAAGGCGCCCCGCCCGACGCTCCCGCCGACCCCGCTGAGCCGAAGCCCGCCGTGAAAGCACCCGTCGCCCCGCATGTCGCCGCCAGCAAGAAGCCCGGTCGGATCATCGTGGTCGCCGACTCCGACTTCATGCTCGATCCCTTCACGGTGCGCCCCCGGCAGTCCGGCGGCCAGTCGACCATGGAAACGGTTAACGACAACCTGACCTTCGTCCTGAGCGCCATCGAAACGCTCGGCGGGAGCGACGAACTCGTCTCTCTTCGCGCCAAGGGTACCTCCATTCGCCCCTTCAAACGCGTCCAAGACTTGGAACGCAAGGCCCAGATACGCTACCAAGCGAAGCTCGATGAAATCGAGAAGCGCATCCAGGAAGCGAATAACAAAATCACGGAACTCTCCCGCCAAGCCGGCACCGCCACAGGTAATCGCATCGTCATCACGCCCGAGATGCAGCGGGAAATCGATAAGGTCCAAGTCGACGCCGACAAGCTCTCCGAGGAACGCCGCATGATTCGTCGCGGCCTCAGTGAGGATGTCACTTCACTCGGCCGGACTTTGCAAATTCGCAACCTGCTCATCGGGCCGGTGCTCGCGCTTCTCTTCGGTCTTTTCTACACCCTGGCCCGCCGCCGCAAAACCTCCTAATCGCCATGCGCAACAAAACCCTGCTCATCGCCACCCTCGCCCTTGGGCTCGTCGCCCTAGCGGCCCTGTTCCTCAATCGCGAAGTGCCGAAACCGGAGAACGACAAGCAGCCACTCGTCGAGACCGGCCTGCTCACCTCATTGCAATCCTTCGTCGTGAAGGCGAATGGCAAGACCGCCACCATCGAGAAGTCCGCGGACGGCATCTGGACGGTGAAGGAAAAACTCGGCCTGCCTGCCGATATCGAAAACCGACTCACCCCGCTCATCCGCTCCCTGCAAAAAGCCAATAACTACGGCCTACTCACGGCTAACCCCAAGCGACTGGAGAAGCTCGGCCTGACCGACTCCGCCCTCACGCTCAACACGCCCGGCAAGTCCATCACGATCGAGTTCGGCAAACCGACCGAGGACGGCCTCGGCAACAGCGCCCGCCTGCAAGGGCAGACGAATGCGATCCGCACCGACTTCTCCGGCTACCTCGAAGGCGATGCCGCCGCCTGGGTCGACTTCACCCTGCTCGCCACCAAGGGCGAAGAAGTTAAATCCATCGCCTTCACGTGGGCCGACGGCAAACGAGAGTTCGTCCGCCCAGAGAAGGGCAAGCCGTTCCCCGCCAAGAATGACGAGAGCCTCAACGAACTCTGCAACAGCCTCGCGACCCTGCGCGTCGCGGATGCCGTCGCCAAAAGCGACAAGGAAGCCGTCGCCGCCTTTGCCAAATCCTTTCAGGTCAAACTCGGCTTCTTCGATGGCACCACGCTCACGCTGACTTTCGCGAAGCTCGCCGGCAAGACCCCCGCCGAACCCGGCAAGGCCTTTGTCCGCCTGCTTCACTCTGATGCCAAGCACAAGGTGAACAGCTATGCCACCAAGGTGGAGTTTGTCGCCCCGTCTTGGATTATGGATCAGATTCCCGGCTCGGAAGCTGATTTTAAGAAATCGCAGCAGCCTCCCGCCGAGGCCAACGCCGCACCCTCCCTCCGCATTCCGTCCCAAGGGCCGCTCATCTCCGTACCCGCGCCAAAATAAGGCAAAGCGGGGTCATCCTGCAAAAGCCCTTGCCTCCCGAGGCGAGGGCTTTTTTGTGTCTACAACCGATGGCCGCCGCCGAATCCCAGTCCCTCAACACCTACCTGCCCGCCCTCGTGCAGATCGTTCTGGGTCTTTCGATTCCCACGATTATCCTGATCGTCAGCCATGCCTTCGGCCAGCGCGCCAAGGGCAACTACATCAAGGACAAGGCCTACGAGTGCGGCCTGCCGATGGAAGGAAAGCCGCACCCGCGCTTCGCCGTAAAGTTCTACGTGACGGCGATGCTGTTCATCCTCTTCGACATCGAAGTCGTCTTCCTAGTGCCCTGGGCCTTGGTCTATCGCGAGTTCCTCGCCGCCGGCATCGCGATTACGGCTGCCACCGCAGTCTTCCTCGGCGTCCTCGTCCTCGGCCTAGTCTACGAGTTCAAGCGCGGCGCGCTGGAGTGGGAGAAGTAAGCGGCGATTAGCCCGCTTTCAGTCAATCGCGGGGCTCATCTATTAAAATAGGATTGAAGGAGGCCAAGATGCGTTAGAGCGTTACCACATGCTCCTCGCTACCACCCTCGCCCAAGTATCTAGAAACGACGCCGCCGTCGCCACAGGCATCCTCGCCATCCTCGCCGGCTTCGCCCTGATCCTCTTCGCAATCTACGTCATCTGCGTTATCGGCCTATGGAAGGTCTTCGCCAAGGCCGGCCAGCCGGGCTGGGCTGCGCTGATTCCCATCTATAACATTGTCGTCATGCTGCGGGTCGGGGGCCTCCCTTGGCATTGGGTGTTCGCTGTATTCCTGCCGTTCATCCCGTTCCTCGGCGCCCTCGCATTATTGGTTTTGCAAGTCATGCTCCTCCACCGCATCTCGACCCGCTTCGGTCAGGGAGTTGGCTTCACGATTGGCCTCACCCTGCTCGGACCGATCTTCTGGCTGATCCTCGGCTTCGGCGACTCGAAGTACCTCGGCGAGCAGCCTGCTCAGGCCTAAGTTCCGTCGCTTGACCCACAGGAAAGGCGCCCGCTTGGGCGCCTTTTTTTTTGGGCGTGGACGCGGCCTAGCGGCGTGCTAGAAACCTCGCATGAACCTCACCCCTGTGTTCGCCTCCGCCCTTGCCGCCGACATCCCCCAGGAAGTCTTCGGCCAAATCTTCGTGGTTAGCTTCCTCGCCGCCGCCCTCGTGGCCGCGATCGTGTTTAGCCTCCGCGGTCTCTGGCTGATCTTCGAGAAAGCTGGCATCGAAGGCTGGAAGGCCATCATCCCGGTCTACCACCACGTGATCCTCACCCGTATCGCCGGCATCTCGGCTTGGTGGACGCTCCCGCTCTTACTCGTCATCCCGCTCCTGAAGGCCTCTAACGGCGGGGCGAAGAAATTCTGCCTGCTGCTTCTCGCCGTCTGGTGGGTCTGGCTCTGCCAACGCATCGCGAAGCGCTTCAGCAAGGGCATCGGCTTCGGTCTCGGTCTAGCCTGCCCGGGAACGGGTTTCTATTTCCGTACGGCCCTAGCCTTTGATAAATCGACCTACAACCCGCAGCCCTGAACTATCTGTTGATCACCTGAAAAGGGCGCCCATCGGGCGCCCTTTTTCGTATCCAGTTCCGGCGACTCAAGGGCCGCAGATGCCACAGCCGCCGGGGAGTTCGCGGAAGAAATCATGGCCCTTATCGTCGACGAGGATGAACGCGGGGAAGTCCACAACGTCGATCTTCCACACGGCTTCCATCCCGAGTTCAGGGTAATCAATGACTTCGACCTTCCGGATATTCTCCTGCGCGAGAATCGCCGCCGGACCACCGATGGAGCCGAGATAAAAACCGCCATGCGCTTTGCACGCATCGGTGACGGCCTGCCCGCGATTACCCTTGGCAATCATGACGAGGGAGCCGCCGTTCTTCTGGAAGAGTTCGACGTAACTATCCATCCGGCCCGCCGTCGTGGGTCCAAATGAACCGGAAGCCATGCCGGCCGGAGTCTTGGCCGGGCCGGCGTAATACACGGGATGGTCCTTAAGATACTGCGGCAGGCCTTCGCCCTTCTCTAGGCGCTCGCGAATCTTGGCGTGCGCGATGTCGCGAGCGACGACGAGCGTACCGGTCAGCGCGAGGCGGGTGGTGACGGGATGCTTCGAAAGTTCAGCCCGCACTTCCGCCATGGGACGATTGAGATCGATCTTCACGACCTTCGTCGCGTCAGCATGCTTGCGCGCATCGGCCGGGATGAAACGACCAGGGTTGTCCTCAAGCTGCTCAATCCAGACGCCGTCCTTATCAATCTTAGCCTTGGCGTTACGATCCGCCGAACAGGAGACAGCCAAGCCAATCGGGCACGAAGCGCCGTGACGGGGCAGACGCACAACGCGCACATCGAGGGCAAACCACTTGCCGCCGAACTGCGCGCCGATTCCGAGCTGATGCGCAACCTTGAGCAACTCGGCCTCCAGGGCGTTATCACGGAAAGCGCGGCCATGCTCGTTGCCGGAAGTTGGCAGCGCATCATAATAATGCGTCGATGCCAGCTTCACGGCCTTCATGGTGGCCTCAGCCGAGGTGCCACCGATGACGAACGCGAGGTGGTAAGGCGGGCAGGCCGCAGTACCGAGCGACTGCATCTTCTCGGTCAGAAACTTGACGAGGGACTTGGGGTTCAGGACGGCCTTGGTCTCCTGATAAAGGTAGCACTTGTTGGCGGAGCCTCCGCCCTTGGCGACGAAGAGGAATTCGAACTTCGCGCCACTCGTGGCCGCGATGTCGATCTGTGCGGGGAGATTGGTGCCCGTATTCTTCTCGGTATACAAATCAAGCGGGGCGAGCTGCGAGTAGCGCAGGTTATTCTGCGCATAGGCCTGATAGACGCCCAGCGACAGCGCCTCGGCGTCGTCGCCGCCAGTCCAGACTTGTTGACCCTTCTTGGCGGTGATGGCGGCGGTACCAGTATCCTGACAGAAAGGCAGCACGCCCTTGGCGGCGACCTCGGCATTACGCAACATGGCAAGCGCGACGGTACGGTCATTGTCACTGGCTTCCTTGTCCGCAAGGATGGCCGCAACTTGCTCGAGGTGCTCGGCGCGGAGGTAGAAGTTGATGTCGTGCAACGCTTGGTTGGCGAGCAACGTGAGTGCCTCGGGGGCGACCTTGAGGACGGGCTTACCGTCGAACTCCACAACGGAGACGTACTCCTTGGTGAGCAGACGATACTTAGTCGTATCCGCACCCAGCGGGAAAGGGTCCTGATAATGAAAAGAGGAGGCCATCGAACTCCACCATACGGAACGACGCCCCGCCCGCAAACGGAAACAGGTCAGCCGCGCGCGGGCATGATGGCCGGTACGCCTAAGCGGACTTCGCCAGCCACCGACGAAAGCACCGCGCCTTCGGCTTGATCGACCGACACCAGGGCCAACCCGACGTTGCCCGCCGCGGAACGCACGATGCCGGCGACCTTGCCATCGGGCGTCTTCAATTCCGAGCCAACCGACACCGGCCCAGTCACCCGACGCAGGATGCGACGCAACGTGCCCATCGATTGGATCCGCGCCATAACTTCCTGCCCAAGATAACATCCCTTCGTGGAACTCACCCATGCATCAAGCCCGCACTCCTGCGGGAATTCATTGGCCCCACAATCACCGGGCACCGAAGGCACCCCGCCCCGGACGCGCTCGGCATCCAGCTCGGCGAAGGCTGCAGGCAACCCAGGGAGCGCTACACCGACAGGCGCGAGCACATCCCAAGCAGCGACACCATAACGCTTCGTTGCCCAGACTTTCGCACCAGCCACGGAAGGCTCCGCCCCCCAGACGATCCACTTCTGCCAATGCGCCGACTCGTCGGTCGCCACGACGTCATCAGCAATGACATTCGCCGTCACGACCGCGATCAACTCGGTGGCCGAAAGGTGCGGGCACAGCAGCAGAAAAGATCCGTCGGTTTCGTTACTCACGACGGTATGCGCCAACACCCTTCCCTTACGATTCAGCCAAAGCGCGTCGGTCAGCGCCACCGCGCGCAAGTCCGCCGAGCACTGACCTTGTAAAAAAGCCGCCGCATCCTCGCCCGTCACCCGGACGACCGCGGT
>CALQLO010000032.1 GCA_943331445.1 Akkermansia muciniphila | reverse complement strand
GCGCGATTTGAATTTCGGGCCTTGGAAGGGGCAGCTCGAATCGGCGGGCGCGACGACGCTTTTTCTACAGTTCGGCCAGACCGAGGCACTGGCTGGTTCGGCCGGACTCGCTAAGTTCAAGGCGGATTATCATCGCCTGTTGGATGAATTGGGCCAGCACACGCCGCGCATTGTCCTCCTTTCGCCGTGCGGATTTATGGCTTCGCGCCGTCAGCCTGATCTTACGACCTCAGCCCATCGTAAGGACCTGCAGGACTATGCCGCCGCGGTGGCCGAAATCGCGAAGCAGCGTGGCTTGCCTTATGTGGATCTCACCACGGCCACCGATGGGCTGATCTCGACCGATGGGTTGCATCTATCTGAAGAAGGCCTTTCGCGGGTGGGTTCCGCCTGCCTCAAGTCTTTCGGATTGACCGAATCAATCGATGCCGTCGCCAAACTGCGCCCCGCGATTGTGGAGAAAAATCGACTATGGGCGGATTGCTGGCGCCCCGCCAATTGGTCGTTCGTTTATGGCGATCGTATCTCGCAGAACTACGGGAAGGGTTTTGGTCCCGCCCCGTCTCTCAAGCAGAACTTCGAAGCCTATAAGCCATTGGTCGCTACGTGGGATGGGCACATCCATGCGCTTGCCCTGGGCCGTGAATCCCAGGCCCCGCAGCCTCAGGCTGGCCCAGTGGTCAGTACGGAGAAGGTGATGACCGCCGCGGAAGAGCTCGCTACTTTCAAGATCGCTCCAGGGTTTGAAGTCACCCTTTACGCCGATGAATCGCTTGGGGTAGCTAAGCCCACGCAGATTTCGTGGGATGCGAAGGGTCGGATGTATGTCTGTTGTTCGCCGACCTACCCGCAGGCCGTGCCCGGGGTTAAGCCGAAGGATTACATTCTCCGCCTGCAGGATACCAAGGGCGTTGGTAAGGCTGACCAGTCGGTGCGTTTTGCCGAAGGCCTAACGATGGTGCAGGGCGTCGAGCCGCTGGTGGAGCGTCAGAATTCACTTTCGCTCCTGGTCTGTGACTTCGATCGCTTGCTCATGCTGACCGACTTGGATGGCGATGGTAAGGCCGATACCAGCACCGTGATGATGTCGGGTTTCGGCGTTGGCGACACACATCAGCTCGTCAACTCCATCAGCCACGGCCCGGACGGCACGCTGTGGATGACGCAGGGATTGCATGCCATTACGCGGGTGGAGACCCCTCATGGTATCGTGAGCCTGCCTAAGTCCGGCCTGATGCGGTACGATATTAACTCTCAGCGCCTCCAGCCTTTCTTCCAATTCGCGAAAGCCGGGCACAATTGCTGGGGCGTTGCTTTTGACGATTACTTCCAGCCGTTCCATAAGAGCGGCGACCGCGTCGCGGGTTATTACAGTTTGCCGGGCCTTGGGGCGATTGAGACCCCAGATGAGTATGCGGGTACCCATTCGCTTTTTGATTCACCCCTGAAGTCTAATTCCGTGGAAATCGTTGGCACCACGGCGATGCCGGCCGAACTGCAGGGCGCGGCGCTGATCGGTGGATACTACGGAAACACTGTCGATTTGCACCGCTTTGTGGATGATGGCTCGGGCTTTAAGACGGAGCGGATTGTTAGCCCGATTATCTCCAGCAGCAAAGCCTTCCGCCCAGTGGATGTCTCAGTCGGGCCGGATGGGGCGCTCTACATCTGCGATTGGTTTAATGCCGTCATTGGGCATTACCAGGCGAGTTACGCTGATCCTCGTCGTGATCGTTCGCACGGGCGTATCTGGCGCATCACGGCCAAAGGGTTTCCCTTGGTGAAGCAGCCTGACCTCGTCGGCATGACTGAGGCAGAGCTTTTCACCCAACTGACTTCGCCGGAGCGCTGGACCCGCTATCAGGCCCGCCGTTTGCTTTTTCATCGCCCATCGGAAAATGTCGTCGCCGCGGCGGATGCGTTCATCGCGAAGAATCCTGATGGCCGCGCCTTGCTGGAGGCGCTAGGCGTCCTGCAATCCCACGTGGCGATCCGTCCGGAGCTACTGAGCACCCTGCAGTCCTCTGCTGATTTCCGGATTCGAGCGTATGCCGCGCGGGTCGTTGGTGAATGGTCGATGCAGCTACCCGATGTGCAGGTGCGCTTGGCAAAGGCCGTCGCTGATTCTCAGCCGCGGGTACGTTTGGAAGCCGTGGTCGCCTTGAGTCATGTCGGTGGGCAGGCTTCGCTCCGTACCGCCTTGGGTGCCTTGGCCCAGCCCACGGATAAGTTCCTAGACTATGCTTTAAAGCAGACGGTTCGCCACCTGCTGCCGACCGCGGGTACGCTGGCTGGCGAGCTTCCGGCGAATCAGGCCGCGTATCTCAAAAAGATTTCGGCGAGTGGGCCCGCGGTGGTTTCACCTGGCCAGGCCATCTATGAGGGCCTCTGCCTCAATTGTCACCAAGCCGCTGGGCAGGGGCTTGCGGGGGTTTATCCTCCGCTGGCTGGAAGCGAATGGGTTGCGGGTGATGTTAAGCGCCTCGCCCGAATCGTGATGCACGGTTTGGCTGGTCCGACTCAGGTGGGCGGCAAGGATTACGGCCTTATACCCATGCCCCCGATGGGGCTAGACGACCAGCAGTTGGCGGATGTCCTGACCTATGTGCGTAAGTCTTTCGGCAATAAAGCCCCCGCGGTGAAGCTTGATGACGTCAAAGCTGTGCGTGATGCGACCAAGGGTCGAACCGCGCCTTGGACGGCCGCGGAGTTGGGGAAGTAGAGCCCAAAGGTAGGGACGGGACCACGTTCGCCGAATGGTGAACGTAGGTAGGGGCGGGGCTACGCCACGCCCTTCTCTGGTGTTTTTATCTGGGCCCTAGTGAGGATTTGCCTGTCTTGCCGCATAAGTAGCCAGGTCATTTTTGTCATGTATGCCATACAACGAGCGAAAGGATCTGCCACACAATAGGCCGACTTGGGTTTCAGCTGACGACCCCATATTTCTAACTTTATGCGGCAGTCCTCGCAGGGTTAATCAATTCGCAAACTCCGATGGATGGAGCGCCATCCACGTAGCCTCAGCCGAACTAGAGTCTTTAGGGCGCTGGCGTCCACTTTTGATTCTAGCGATGCCGGACCATCTCCATCTGATCGTATTGATACCTAGGATGCATGGTATCGAATCCGTCATGACAGATTTTAAGAGAAGTGTCTCCTTGAAGCGACCCATCGATTGGCAGAGGGATGGATTCGACCATAGATTGCGAAACCGCGCTCAGCTGCGGGCGAAGTGGAACTATGTGCTCACGAATCCAGTCCGGGCTGGATTATGTAAGACGACCGATGAGTGGCCATATTTCTATACGCCGGGAAGGGCACGAACGTAGTCGTGCCCCTACCTGCCGCCACCATGCGGCGGCGTGTGACTCAACTTCTCTCGTGGCGTGTCAGGAGCTGCACCCAGGCCACTCCGACGATCGTCACTGCTCCGCCGATGAGCGTCATTGCAGTCGGGCGTTCACCGAGCATCGACCAGCCAAAGATGACGGAGAATACCGGAATCGCGTAGACCGCACTCATCGCGGTCGCGATGGGCACCTGGGTGAGCACCCAAGCGAAGATCGTGTAGCAGAGCGCGGCGGGCACGACCCCGAGGAAGAGGAGGTGCAGGGCGACGGGGGTGGAGAGGCCGTGGATGGCGGTGGGGAGGTCGTGGGCGAACGGGATGAGCCCCAGGGTGCCCACCCAGATGGCCCAAGTCGTGGTATCAATGGCGGAGTGGCGCTTTGTGAGGGCCTTATTCAATAAGGTCTGGATGGCCGACGAGAGGGCGGCTCCAAGGATGAGGAGGGTGCCAAAATTGAGGGTAAAGCCGGCAGAGCCTCCAATGGCGGTAAGGAACACGCCAATCATCGAGATGATGATGCCGGTCCAGGCGACCCAGCGGACTTTTTCACGACCGAGCATCACGCCGATGACGATGACAATAATTGGTTGAAACGAGATTAAGAGCGACCCGGTGCCGGCATCGACGGTCTGCTCACCAAAATTAATCCCGAGATTATAAAAGCAGAAACCAAAAATTCCTAGAAGTGCCACGAGACCCCAATCTGACTTATGGGGTAAGGGACAGCCACGATACAGCCATACGGGAAGCATGACCGCCGAGGCGATGAGGTAGCGAAGTGCGCCTAGTTGCCCGGGGTCGATATCCGCCTTGAGCACCGAACGAACGCTCACCCAAGACATGCCCCAGGCGACGATATTGAAAAGCATGGCCACATAGGCCAAGCGGGGGATGTGCTTTGGTTTCACGAACGACAGCCGATGAGCTCGATGAGCTTGTAGGCACACGCTTGAGCGAACTCTTTGTCGTTAATGGCGAGGTCGAATTCTTGCACTGGCACCTGGGCGTTCGACTTAAGGGCGTCGAAGAGGGCCGTATCGGCTGCTGCGTCGTGGAAGGGTTGGCCGGCGGCGCTGATGACCGAGATCGCCCTGCGGGGAATCATGATCGCGGTGCCAGCTGAATAAGCATTGGCCTTCTTTGCCACGATTTCACCCAGCTGACGGCATTCATCCGCCGTTGTGCGCATGAGGGTGATCTGCGGGTTATGGATATAGAAGTTGCGCCCAGCGAATTTCGCCGGCACGGAACTCATCTCGCCAAAATTAACCATGTCGAGGCAGCCAGGGGCCACGACGACGGGGATATTAGCTTTGGCGGCAGCGTCCATTCGCTCCGACCCAGCGTTGAGCACGCCGCCGACGAGTTCGTCCGCCCATTCGGTCGTGGTGACATCGAGCACGCCGGCAACAATGCCGCTCTCGATGACGGATTCCATGATGCGTCCGCCCGTGCCCGTGGCAGCGAAGACGAGGACTTCGTAGCCCGCAGCCTCCAGGACTTTCTTGGCTTCAGTGACGCAGGTCGTCGTGTTGCCGAATTGGCTGGCGACGATGAGCGGCTTGGCGGCACCGACCTGAGGTTCGGCGTCAACCATGCCGCAGATCGCACCGGCGGCGCGGGTGAAGATGACCCGCGAGAGGCGATTGAGTCCGGCGACGTCGGCGATACTCGGCATCATCGTGATGTCTTTCGTGCCAAGGTAAGGGGCGACGTTGCCAGCGGCTAGCGTCGAGACCATCAGCTTGGGGAAGCCGAGGGGCAGGGCGCGCATCGCGGCCGTACCGATGGCGGTGCCGCCACCACCGCCGAGGGAGATGATGCCGTGGATACGTCCGTCGGAAGCCAATTTAGAGACCAGGGCAGGTGCTGCGTGGGTCATCGCGACAACGCAGGCGCCGCGATCTTTCTTTGCCATCAGCGTAGCGAGGTCGAGGCCGATGGCGGCAGCGACTTGTTCGCGGGTGATATCTGGTTGGACCGTGGCCGGGCCACCGGTGCCAACATCGATCAGTAACGGCTTATGGCCGTGTCGAGCGATGAGTGCGGCCACAAAGGCATGTTCTTCCCCCTTGGAGTCAAGAGTGCCGAGAACTGCGATTGTGGCCATAAGTTCAGAAGAACTTACGCTTCACCGGGATTTGTTTGAAGCGCTGGGTGAGGTCAGTGAGGGATTGTTCGACCGCCATGCGCTCGAGGCTCGAGGCCCCGACGAAACCGTCGGTGTCGGTGTGCTCGTTGATGAAGGCTGCGTCTTCCGGGGTGTTAATCGGGCCGCCGTGGCTGAGGAAGATCAGATCCTTGCGGACGGATTTGGCAGCGTCGATGATGCCTTGGGTAATCTTGGCGGCCTCAGGCAGGCTCATCGTAGCGTTGGTTACGCCGATGGAACCTCCAACGGTCGTACCCACGTGGGCGATGATGACGTCGGCCCCAGCCTCGGCCATCTGCTTGGACTCCTCGGGGGAGCCCACGTAGACGATGGTGAACATATCCATCTTGCGCGCCAGGGCGACGGTCTCGAATTCTTTCTTCACGCTCATGCCGGTCTCTTCGAGGATCTGGCGGAACTTTCCGTCGATGATCGTGTGGGTGGGGAAGTTGTTGATACCGGAGAAGCCCATGTCCTTCACCTTGCCGAGCCAGTGCCACATGCGGCGGCGAGGGTCGGTGGCATGGACGCCGCAGATGACGGGAATTTCTTCGACGACGGGCAAGACCTCGTATTCGCCAATCTCCATCGCGACCGCGTTGGCGTCGCCGTAGGCCATCATGCCAGCGGTGGAACCGTGTCCAGCCATGCGGAAGCGACCCGAGTTATAGACGATCACCAGGTCGGCGCCGCCGCGTTCGATGAACTTAGCACTGATTCCGGTGCCCGCGCCGGCGGCGATGATCGGTTGGCCCTTGGACATCGTATTGCGGAGGCGAGCGATGACTTCAGTGCGGGTGTAGGGATTTCCTTTTCCGGTCCAGGGGTTGGGCATGGTAATGAGAGGGGTAAGGGTGGTCGGGGGTTGCTCTTTGGTGTCTCCTGCTTATGCAAGGAGTGTGCCCCGGAAGAGCGATTTAAATCATTACAGCGAGACGCAACTCCGTCATCCTGAAACTGACATCGAGAACCCGCGTTCTCGCCGAAAAATCGTGGTCGCAGCGGATTATAAGGATGAGCGTCCGTGGGTCCTTTCCGCGGTGCGTTGTAAGGAGTTAGGGCTTTTTGAAATCGCTCACCTAGGTGTGGCGGAGATGTTGGCGCCCTACGAGGTAGTGCGCGCCCATCAGACGGGGGCCTTTTTTATGGCCTGTCTGGGCGGACAGGGGCAGGTGCTTGTCGACGGACGGTGGCGGACGATTTCGGCTGGCCAGGCGTGCTTGCAGCCGGCGGGGATTCGCAATTCTTTCCGCATTGGTCGGAGTAAGCGCTGGGATTTTTGCTGGGTGCGTTTCGCCGGCGGCGTGCGCTCCAATACGATTTTCCGGGCGAGCTCGCCCGTGTTGGCTGACTTCGATGCGGAGCCGCTGCGTTCCGCGGTCAGCGGATTGATTGCGGAGTTGTCCGGCAATGCCGTTTCTCGGCGCAGCCACCAGTGGATCGAACTCATTTACGATTATGTGCGCGGGTTTGCCGGGAGTTTCCGCGGCGACGCCCGGGTGCAGAAACTCTGGGATGTCGTGCATGGTCGACTTGATGCGCCGTGGGACACGAAAGCCTTGTCGCGTGAGTCTGGCATGAGCTTTGAACACTTGCGTCGTCTGTGTCTGAAGGAAATCGGACGCACCCCGATGAATCATTTGACCCACCTTCGGATTCAGCAGGCGATTCGTCTAATCAGTGAGTCGAACGAAAAAATGTCGGTCATTGCTGGGCAGGTCGGCTTCGCCAGCGGGAATAGTTTTTCTTCCGCCTTCAAGAAGTGCACAGGGCATGCTCCATCTCATTTCCGTTCCACTGCGGCTGGGGCGGTTCTGTGAGCCCTGGGTGGCGTATGACTATTTCGTCAGCTAGGTGGATTTAGGCGGTTAATGTGCGTTTAACTGTAGTTCCGTTGCGGTCTAAGGTAGCACTAAGGGTTGAAGGCTGGGGGTGGGTGGCTTTTGATGCCGCATGCTACCCCGTCTTAGCCGTATTGCGTTCGGTATTCTCATGCTCGCCGCCTGTTGCCTAGCACAGGCCGCCCCGCTTCGGGTGCTCGTCGTCAGCGATGACCCTGCCGCTGCATCCGCCTTAGCCGGCCCGCTGGAATCGGCGGGAGCGAAGGTCACCAAGGCTTCGGCCGTCGATGCCTCGGCACTTACTTCCGTTGATAGCGTTTTGCTTTATGGTGCGAAGTTTAACGCTCTCGCCCCTGAGGGGCAGAAGGCGCTCGCGGCATTCGCCCAGCATGGCGGTGGCATTGTCGCCGTCCGTGGCGGTATCGCGTCGGGTGATGCGGCCTGGGGTAAAGCGGTGCTCGGTGGCGCTTGGACGAATGAAAGCCAGAAGTTCCGTAACAACGTGTTGCTGACGATCCGAACGGACGCCCATCCGCTCACCCTCGACGCATCGACTTTTGATATCGAGGAGGAGACGATTTACGACCTGTCGCTTAACGAGAACATTCTGGTGCTTTCTTCGGCGTTTACGCCCAAGGTGACCAATACTCGGAATAAGAATGCCAAGTCCAAAGAAGGCCGGGCCTCGGTTTACGACATCCAGCCGCAGGTTTGGGCCTATGAAGCCGCCGACCATCGTGCCGTTGTCATTCTGCCGGGCGCCGAGCTCTCCACGCTTTCGCATGCGACGATTCGTACCTTTATCGCCCGAGGTCTGGCCTGGTCGGCCAAGCGGGCAGATATCAACGAGGCGGTTACCAAGGCCGATCTCGCTTCCTTACGTTATCCTGTCGGCGGTCCTCGTCGCGGAGATGATGCTATTGCTCAGTTCCGGATGCAGCCAGGCTTTAAGGCCAAGGTTATTGCTGCTGAGCCCCTCATCAATAAGCCTATTGCGCAGCAGTGGGACGAACGCGGTCGCTTGTGGATCGCCGAAACTCCTGAGTATCCGAACGGCCGACGCCCGCTCAGCGCCGAAGCCTGGAAGGAAGGTGGCGTCTTGCAGCCTGGTAATTACGACCGCCCTGCGCGGGATAAAATCAGCATCCTCGTTTCGAGCAAGAACGACGGCGTGTTCGACCAGAAGCAGATTTTCCATGAAGGCCTCGAGCTGATCACCGGCTTCTGTTTCTATAAGGACGGCGTCATCGTCGTCGCCCAAGAGAAGATTGTTTGGCTGCGTGACACCAAGGGCACGGGCAAGGCCGATACGGAGGTTATTCTCTTCGGTGGCTTTAAGCCCGGCGACACCCACTTCGTGGCAAACCACTTCATCGTGGCCCCTGACGGTTGGATCTATGCTTCGAATGGCGGCAGCGCCTCGGCTACCCGCGGAACGACCACGGAGGTGATGGCTCGCATTACTTCCGGAACATTCCGTTTTAAGCCCGATGGTTCCGCCATCGAGCAAATCGCCTCCCAGGGTGGCAATAGCTTCGGGAATGAAGTCACCAGCGACATGGAGCTCTTTCATGGTAAGGCTACAAACGGTAACCCCGTCCAGCACGTCGTCCTTCCCGAGACGATTCTCGCCAAGGCTCCCGGCACGAACGCCAAGGCCTTTGCTTCCGTCAATCCTGGCCGCCCAGTGGTCCGCGCGGATATGCCTGACCGTGCCCCCTTGATGCAGATCGACCAAGTCGGTCGCTACTCGTCGGCTTGTGGTTCGGCCGTCTACGAAGGCGGTGCCTGGCCCAAGGAATATAACGGCACGGTCTTTATGTCTGAGCCGATCCTCGACATCATTCACCACGAAAAGATGACCTTGAACGGCCCGGCTTACGTCGGTGAGTTGCTCTTGAAGGACGCTGAGTGGCTCCGCTCGATGGATCACTGGTTCTGCCCCGTCGACATGAGTTTCGGCCCGGATGGGGCGATGTATATCCTCGATTTCTATACCCCAGTCGTTGCGCATAATGACACGCGTGGTCCGCAGCACAGTAAGTCTGGGGCTTCGGTGCGCCCTGATCGCGAGCATTACTTCGGTCGCATCTACCGCATTCAACATGAGAGTGCCCCGACATTGGTGCACCCGGACCTTTCGAAGGCTGATGCCTCGGGTCTCGTCAGCGCCTTCCGTCATCCGAGCAAGGCGGTTCGCTTTAATGCCATCCGCGTCTTGATGGACCGAGATGAAGCCACGCAGGCAGCCGCGGTGCCGCTCTTGGTTAAGCTGGCTGAAGGTGATGCCATGCCGGAATCCCGTATCCAGGCCCTCTGGGCGTTGCAGCGTCTGGGTCGCCTGACCGGTGCCCAACTCGCGGTCGCGGCAGCCTCTCCGGAAGCCTCCGTGCGCAAGAATGCGTTCCTCGTCGCCGAGTCTGGTAAGTTGACGCTCCCGCTCGCCTCCTATCAGGCTGCCTTTAATGATGCGGATGCCCGTGTTCGCCTCGCGGCCCTTCGCGCGATTGGCGCTGCGCCGATCTCGGCTGAAATTGGCGTCCTACTGGTTTCCTCGCAGCCTAAGTTCACGGATGACTGGAGCAAGGCAGCTGCTTCGGCTGCCGCGGCTGCTAATCCTGGGGCCATCCTTCAGGCGATGCTGGCCTCGGATGATATCGCCTCCATCGACTTTGCGCGTTCTTTGGCCGCTGGATTGGCGGGCTCAGGGGATGACGCCTCTCGCTTGGCTGTCGTTCAGGCTGCGAGCTCAGCTCGTAATCTCGAAATCGCCAAGGCGGTCCTTCGTGAGTTGGCGCTTCGAAAAGCGCCGGCTCCTGCAGATCGCAATGCGACCGTCGCGGCTCTGGGTAAGATTCTTGGCTCGAAAGACCTCGCCGCCTCGGGCGCCGCACTGGCCGCATCTTGGGTGACTGGTGATGATTTGAAGTCGGAGCTTTCCTCGGCCGCCCATGCTTTATTGCCGATGTTGACTGATGCCAAAGCCGACGCGAACGCGCGGGCGGCCTCCGTGCAGACTTTGGTAAGCCTGCGCCGTTATGACGCCGCCATTGTTCCCGCCGTCGGCGCTTTGCTGGTCAAGGGTGTCGCTGACTCCTTGGGTCTGGCGGTGATTGATGCGCTTGCCCTCGCCGGCGATGATGCTTCGGGGCGCGCTTTGCTGACGGGTTTCATTAAATCCGATGGCACGGTCCGCAAGGCCGCCTATGCCGCACTCATGACTCGTCCCGATTGGGCCGGGTTGGTGCTGGGGGCCTTGGAGTCCAAGGCCTTCTCTCCAATGCAGCTCGGGCCTCTCCAGTCTTCGCAGTTGCTGCGCCACCCCGATGCCGACGTGGCCAAACGCGCTTCGGCCGCGTTTGCGAAATTTAACGCCGGCACCAGTCCCGCGAAGGATGATATTATCGCCAAGCTGCGCCCTGAGGTCGAAAAGCCTGGGGATATTGCCAAGGGGAAGGAAATCTTTGTCGCGGTCTGTAGTACCTGTCACCGCCTAGGTGATGTCGGTTACGACTTCGGTCCTAATCTTGCCGGTATCGGTTCCCATCCAGTAGCAGAACTTCTCGTGCACATCGTTGATCCGAGTCGCATGGTGGATGACGAGCATCGCACCTGGAATATCAAGCTGAAGGACGGCACGTTGTATTCGGCACTGATCGCCAGCGAGAATACCGCGGTGCTGAAGCTTAAGCAGCCAGCCGGCCTCATCGTTGACGTCAAGGTCGGGGATATTGCTTCCCGCCAGCGGGTGGAGACTTCGCTCATGCCCGAAGGTTTTGAAGCCCTCGGTGCCGAGGGCCTCCGCAACCTGATTGCCTACATCCGCTCGACCGGTGGTACGAACACCGCCACGGTCGTCGGACGCTTCCATCTGCTCGACCTGTCGCCGGTTGTGAATGCGGACTCTCGCCTCGGCCTTTACGCCTCGAAGGAGGCGGTGACCGACAATCTGCCTTTCGCCAAGTTTGGACAGATTACTACGAACGGCGTGCCGTTCACCGTGCTTAATCCCGCCGATTTTAAAGGCGGCAAGAACATCCTCGTCCTTAAGGGGGGCGCGGGTCGGGCCTATTCTCAGTCATTCGTCCCGACTGTTGAAGTGCCCGTCGGCCTCGCCGCTTCCCGGATCCATATGCTCGGCGCTGTGGGCGGCTGGGGTGGTACTCCTGGTCCAGCGTTGACCGTGGAGATTGTTTTCCTGAGCGGACGTAAGCAGACCGTGGTCCTCTATGGTGGCCAGCATTTCACGGATTACATTAGCGCTGACGCCAATGTGCCTGGTTCGAAGCTGGCTGAAGGCGTCGTGAAGAACCATCAGGTGCGTACGCTCGTTATTCCGGTCGAAGGGACTGAAATCATTGATAAACTCATCCTGACCAGCGCCGGTAAGGAAGCGGCCCCCACGACTGTGGCCATTACGGTTGAAGTCGGCGGTCCGGCTAATGCGCCAGGGGCGTCGAAGGCCTTTGTGCCTCTGCCGGTGAAGAAGGCGGCCCCAGCCGGCCCGGATAGCCCGCAAACGACCTTAGCGACGGGCCAGAAATTCTCCGAACGTAAGTCTGGGGTGTTGCGCGTACTCGTGACGGGTGCGGGTGGTTCCCACCATTTCCCAAAATTCTTCTTGGGCACGGATGCCAAGCTGATGAAGGAAGCTGGCTATGATGTCGCCGCCACGCCCAATGGTGAAGAAGCCTTGGCGCTCTTGGCGCAGGCTGACCTTCTAGTCTTCTCGGGAAATCACAAACAGTACAGCTCACCTGAATTCCAGAAGGCCCTGACGGACTTTGCCGATGCGGGTAAGGGCATTGTCATCCTGCATGCCGGCGTCTGGTATAACTGGGGCAACGTGCCGGCCTACAACGACCGTTTCATCGCAGGCGGATCTCGTGGTCACGGCCACGGCGACTTTAAGTTCACTACGACGAAGCCCGACCACCCCGTCATGAAGGGCGTGCCCGGTTCGTTCATCATCAATGACGAGAGTTACAATGTAGAGCTGACCCGTCCCGAAGGTGTCGAAGTGTTGGGGACCATTCCCCGTCAGACCCCGAAGCCAGGTGCCTCCGACATTCTGCCCTCTGTATGGATTGTCCGCGATGCCAAGACGCGCATCGTGTGCATGGCTCTCGGCCACGACGAGAAGTCCCACGACCATCCGGCCTACAAGCAGCTTCTCCTTAACTCGCTCACCTGGGTCTCCCAGAAGTGATCGACCTGAGATCTGCATTGTCTAACCGCTAACCGCCAACCGCTAAAACCTCTGTATCTAATCTAATGGTCTACCACTACGGAACTTTCATCTTCAAGCAGGGCATCACCCCGGCCCAGATCGACCAGTGCTTCGCCGAGATGCGTGGCATGGTTGGTAAGATTCCCGGGCTGCTCTCCATGCAGCACGGCGTCTACCAGAGCGACGAAGGCCTCAACGACGGCTTCACGCACGGGTTCGTCATGACCTTCGACACCCCGCTGAGCCGAGACCGCTATCTCCCGCACCCCGAGCACGAACGCGTAAAGCTGATTGTCGTCCCGAACCTCGAGCGCGTGATGGTCTTCGACTTTACCGTCTAAGCTTGAGGACCCGTTCGGTGGGCCGCTAGGCGAACAGGCAATACCGCAGGCATTGGGCCATGGGGTCCGAAGTGCAGCGGAGTCAATCCCATCCTCTCCGCGGATTACGCCAAACAAACGAGGCGACTCAAAGGCCGCCTCGCAACTCTGCCCTCTGGCTGGGCCGACTTACTTCTTCGCTTCCTCGAGCTTCTCTTTGACCTCTGGGTGCTTCTTGAAAAATTCCTTACGCTCTTCCGGGGTCATTTTCTCAAGGCGATTCTTGAGCTCTGGGTGGGCCTTGAGGAACTCCTCCCGTGCCCCGGAGCCAGCACCCTTATTCGCTTCTTCGAGCTTCTCTTTGAGCTCTGGGTGTTTCTTGAAAAATTCCTTGCGCTCTTCCGGGGTCATCTTCTCGAGGCGATCCTTGAGCTCTGGGTGGGCCTTGAAGAACTCCTCCCGTGTCTCGGCCCCGCCTTTCTCGCCACCCTTCGGGGCAGCCTGCACGAGGGTGGTGATCATCATCAAGACGGCGATGATGGTGGGAATGAGTGAAGCGATGTTCATATTCATAGGAGTGTGTGTGATTCATAGATGAAACCCCAACCCCCATCCCGCAGTTTCAAAAAACCCAAAAAATATTATTCATTCCCCTTAAGGTTCACCCCGGCTCTCGTTGCTTCAACCGTCTCGAGGTAGGGGCGTCACTGCGTGGCGTTCGTTTGCAGATTGAAGCTTAAGTGCGCAGGTAAGAGATCGCCAATGGGGTCACGCCGCCTCACTCGGTCATTTTGTAGAGAACGACCAAGTATCTCCGGTCACCAAGGATCCATCCTGCATGACGGCATCGACACGCCAGAAGTAGGTCCGTCCAGGTCGGATCGCCGGCAACTTGAACACGTTGGCGTCCTCTTCGAAGGATTTCGTGACGGTCGTCGCCACCGGATGGTCGACTGCCTCTTTGGAGTCTGCGAAAGTCAGGGTTTGCTTCACGGCCTTGTAGGCGGGACGCCACATGAGCACGTCGCGATCTGAGGTCACGCCTTTCGTTTTGTCTGGCACGATGGGGTGGCTTGCTTTTGCCATACGTTGTCCTGGTATCCAATAACTAGTAAGCTCGCGCTGGTAGGCGCCGATATCGGGTAGGGTGTTGGATTTGCCATCAGTCAGGCCCTCGACGCCGACTCCATGATGAAGGATCTTGATGGCCCCGGCGTTAGGGCGGAAATCTTTCCACTCGGGCTTAGTCAGGTCGGTCGCCGCCTTGAACGAGAGATCGTTCCCGGCTTGTGACTTCACCTTGCCGAGCGGCTTGGCGTTCCATTGTCCGTAGATGGAGTCGGCAAGATTGTTCACGACGATGCTGAGTTCATTTGGTCCATCGGCTGTCTTGCCAGCGGGCTTCTTCGCGCTCTTGGCCAGTCCCTGAAGGATGATGGCGCTCTTGACGGGATTATAGGCGCTGTGCGCGAAGATCGTGTTGTTCGCGCACCGATTGGCCTGCTCCGGAGTCGGGTGTTCGACGTTCTTGATATGGATGCCAACGCTACCGACATCCCAGACGACGTTATGGTCTACCGTCAGTCCGCATGTCAGGTCGTCTCCGCGGATGCCGATGCCACCTCCCCAGGGGAATGGCGGGGTGCCAGAAAAACCACCGTGGACCCAGTTGTGGTGGATGCGCGTACCGACGGCGAAAGTCTGCTGTGTGTAGACGGCAGAAGTGTCGCGGTTTCCTCCGAAGGCGGCCAGGAATGAATCGCTCACTTCATTGAAGGAGAAATCATTATCTCCTTGGGCGACCTGGACCTGGACTCCGCCACTGCGGGTGAGCGTGTTGAAGCGCACGATCGCCCGACCGGTCTTTCCTTCCATCACCTTGTAGGGCTTGTTTACTTGCAGGGTCGGATAAGTAAGCGATGAGGAATAGTCGAAGTCGTGGAAAAGATTATTCTCGATGAGATTGTCGAAGCCGTTGATCGAAAGCGCGCTGAGTGCACCATGGGCGAAGACGTTGTTTGCGATGATGATGTTATCCCCATGGACGGTTGGATAGGTCTTGTCCGAGGCCCCAGCATCCGTGTCTTCGTCGGATCCGACAAGAAGGTGTTCCGACCAGGAACTTTGGAGCACATTGTTGTTGCGGAAGGTCACATGGTCGCAGCGTCTGTTCAGGTTCGTGCCGATGCGGAAAGCGGTCCCGAAGAACGTGAGTCCGTCGATCACGACATGGCTGCAGCCGCCTTCGATGATGAATCCCCATGGGCGGGTCTTGACTTCGATTAGAGCTGAGGCCGGATTCTTGCCATCAGGGGTGCAGACGTAGAGTTTCTTTTCAGCGGAATCAAAGAACCATTCCCCCGGAGCCCCGAGGAATTGTTTCATGCCGAACAGGTAGAACTTGTTATGAAGGTTCCATTTGCTGGTCCCTCCGACCTCACGATCGCCCTTGTCGACGCTGTCCCCGAGGTTCTTGTCGTACGTGATCACGTGCTTGCCGCTGGCATGAGACCGGACCGCGCGCGTCCAGCAGTTGAACTGATGGTCGACGTTGAGAACCGCATTCGCTCCGGTGACGTTCCATCCCGTCTTGGCTAAGTCAGGGCTGGCTAATGTGCCGTAGCTGTTGCCTTTCGTGTCGGCGGATGCCCACACGGCCGGAGAAAAGAAGTTCCATTCGCCCGCGGCGTCCCTTGGGGCATGCGGCCATCGTGCCTCCAGCATCGGTTTGCCGTTATAAAAAAGCTGGTCGATACCGGCATGGTCAAGTTTGGCGACCCAGTTTTTCTTGTCCGCGGCGACCTCCCATTTGAGTGACAGGATATCGAGTCCTGATAGCACCGGTTTCTCGGCTTTGAAGGCCGCGATAGTTATCGGCGCTGCATCGGTCCCTGAAATACCCTTAAGGACTACCCCTTCGCGGTACGTTCCTCCGTGAAGGAAGATAGTGTCACCCGCCTTGGCGGCATCGCACGCGCGCTGGACTGTCTTGAGCGGTCTGCTCAATGTGCCTTCAGAAGTATCGTTCCCCTCAGGCGTTACGTGCAGTTCCGCGGGTATCGCTTGGCCAAGGCATAAGTTGAGCAAGATGACTCGGGCGAAATAGCGTAGCAAATGGGAGTACATTAATTGGTCTAACCCTCCAAGAAACCAAAAGTTTCAGCCTAAGACGGCCGTCGGATGGCATGGGTAAACTCTACTCAGCGTCATACAGCCCCTTGCGCCCGGCGATGAGCCAGCTCGTCGCACAGGCTAGGGCTGCATAGAGGCCAATGGCGGGGTCATAGAGGCCGGTGGATGGATGCAGGAGTGCGATCGGCGGACCAAAGAGTTCGTAGGCCATGACCGTACAGGCGATGGGTACGGCCCCGGCGCCGGCGAAGACACCGACGAAGCCAAGGGCGGCGCAGACGGGTAGTGGGAGATTGAGCCATGCGGCTGCTGCGCTGCCGAGGGTCACTCCAATAAAGAATAAGGGGGTGACTTCGCCGCCGCGGAAGCCGTAGCTAACGCAGAGGAAGGTTAGCAGGAATTTAAGGACGAAGAAGGCCGGCCAGACGGGTTCGACGAAGGCATCATTGATGACATTCAGCCCGAGGCCCGTGAAATCAAATAAGTGTCCGAAATGGATGAGTAGGGCGAAGATAATACCTCCGAAGAAAATCCGGGTATACGGGTTAGGGATGCTTTTGGTCGCTGAGTTACGGCGGATGAGGAAGAGGTAGAGTCTCGCCACTGATCCGCACGCTAAGCCGAGCACCACGGCGGTGCCTGCGCCGCTCAAGGATAGTTCGGCCGGGAGTGGCAGTCGGTAGTTCGCATGGTGGGCGTGCAGGAGTGTGCGACCTGCGAGGTCGGCGAGGAAGGCGCAGGCGAGGCACGGCAAGATTTGCCAGGTGCGGAACTTGACGAACTCCAAGGCGAAGACAGCGGCGGCGATTGGGGTGCCGAAGACAGCGGCGAAGCCGGCGCTGACTCCGCAGAGGAGTAGGGTCTGCCTTTCCTTTACGGACAGGTCAAAGAAGCGGCTGAATTGATCCGCGAGCGACCCGCCGAGCTGTAAGGCTGTGCCTTCGCGTCCGACCGAGGCGCCGCCGAGGTGGGAGAGGAGGGTGGTGGCGAAAATCATCGGGCCCTTGGCGGCGGGCAGAATGCCCGTCGGTTGCTTGATTTGGCTGATGAGGGCGCGGACTCCGCCGGCCGAGCTACGGGCAAAAGTTTCGTAGGCCCAGACGCTTAGAAGCCCGAAGGCGGGTAGCAGGAAAATGAGCCAGTGCTGCGAGCTGAAGAATGTGGCGACCCAGGTGAGGGAATGCAGGAAGGCGGCACCCGCGACCCCGACCACCAAACTGACACCAGGGATGAGCATCAGCCAGCGGAGGGTATGTCTTGGATAGTTCGGCTGGTCGGCTCCGTTCATAGAGGTCGTTATGAATGGGTGGTTTTTTTTATCGAACATTATTGATGGGGGTTGCCTGCTTCCGTTTTGGGGACAAATTCCCCCGCATGAGCAACCCCCTCACCCGTCGAGAAGTCATTGGTAACCTCACCTTAGCAGGCGCTGCCTTGGCCGTCGCCCCCGCCTTTGCCGCTTCCAGCGGTCCCTTGCCGGCCAAGATCAAAGTTGCCTTGATTGGTTGCGGCGGTCGCGGTACCGGCGCCCTGGGTCAGTTCATTGCGGCCTGTAAGATTCTCGGTATTGAGCCTGAGGTTGTGGCGCTTGGTGATGCTTTTGACGACAAGGTCCAGCGCCTCGGCCAGGTTTACAAACTCCCGGCTAACAAGCTTTTCTCGGGTTACGACGCCTACCAGAAGGTTATGGCCACCGATTGCACCTTCGTGCTGATGGCCACGCCTCCGGCCTTCCGACCAGTGCATTTCGCCGCCGCGATTGAAGCGGGCAAGCACTGCTTCATCGAGAAGC
This sequence comes from Akkermansia muciniphila, assembly GCA_943331445.1. Classification (GTDB taxonomy): domain Bacteria; phylum Verrucomicrobiota; class Verrucomicrobiia; order Opitutales; family UBA953; genus UBA953. The sequence continues at coordinate 2,304 of CALQLO010000032.1, read as the reverse complement.
CGGTCGCCGTGGATCCCGTCGGTGCCCGTTCCATCATCGCCACCGGCGAGAAGGCCAAGGGTAAAGGGCTTGCGGTGGTTGCGGGTACCCAGCGCCGCCACTCGGCCTCTTACCAGAAGAACAAAGCCCTCATCGAAGCGGGTGCCATTGGCGCCATTCGCGGTGGTATCGTCCAGTGGAATGGCACCGTGCCGTGGTTAAAGCGCCGTGGTGACGGTGAGTCCGACGCCTCCTACATGAACCATAACTGGCTCAATTTTGCGGAACTCTCGGGTGACCATATCGTCGAGCAGCATATCCATAACGTCGACGTCGCCATCTGGTTCCTCGGCCGTCCTCCAGTAAGCGCCCTCGGCTTCGGCGGTCGGGCTCGTCGCGAAACTGGCAACATGTTCGACTTCTTTAGCATCGATTACGATTTCGGTGATGCGGTCCATATCCATAGCCAGTGCCGCCAGATCACGGCGACCACTGGGCACGTCGGCGAATTCTTCACGGGTGCCGAAGGCTCCTGTTACGGTGGTGGTAAGGTATTTTCGAAGAAGGGCATCACCGTTTCGGACATCAAGCTGGATACCGATGACTCCATGGTGCAGGAGCACGTTGACTTGATCCGCAGCGCCTTCAGCGGTTCGCCTCTGAATGATGCCCGACAGATTGCCGAAACGACCTTGGCGGTCATCATGGGTCGGATGTCTGCCTACACCGGTGAGCTCGTACGTTTCGCTGACCTGCTCACCAACGAGAATTCTCCGCACTACAACTTCAAGTTCGCCGTAGGCCCGAAGGATTTCGAAGCCGGCACCGTCAAGTTGCCCGCCGAAGTCCCGCCGATCCCAGGCAAAGCTTGAGAATGGTAGGGACAGCACGGTGTGCTGTCCCTACCTCATGCTGGCACAAAAAAGGACGGCACATGGTGCCGTCCTTTTCGGGAAACCCGGAATCGCTTACTTGACCGGGGAGTAGTCGGTCGGGACGAGGAATTCGGACTTCACGCCGTTAGGCTGGGCGATCGTCAGAGAGCCGCCGGCCTTCTTCTCGGAAGCTTCCTTGGCGGCAACCCAAGTCGGATCAGCGCGGAAGGCGTCGAAGCTGGCCTTGGCGGCATCTTCGCTCTGGTGGTGGAGGAGGTAGATGAGGGTGTTGCTGGCGACGTAGGAGCTCTTGGCACCCTTTTGGTCAGCGGCCAGGTTCCAGTAGCAGACGTTGGTCATGCCGTGCTTTTCGAAGAGCTTCAGGGTGTGGTCACGGAAGCGGGCGTTTAGGTCAGGCAGGCGACTGGCTTCCGTCGTGTAGGTGCGGAGTTCGAAGACGCCTTTGCCGAAGCTTTTGGCGGCCGCGAGTGCCGAGTAGTCCGTGGCGGTCAGGAAAGCCGTTTCGACTTTGGTGATAAGCTTGCCGTTGAGCTCGGAGGCTTTCTGGGCAGCTTTCCATTCCGGGTCGGCGCCGAAGGCCTTCCAGGAGGCGTCGCGGGCAGCCTTGTCGGCGTAGGCAAGGAAGTAGACCAGCTTGTTATCGGTGTTTTTCGTGGGCACGAAGTAACCGAGGTTGGTCATGCCATGTTTTTCGAACAGTTTGACCGTGTGGTCGCGGAAGCGGGCGTTGAGGGCCTCAAGCTTGCCTTCAGCGGCGTAGTAGACGCGCATCTCGAAGAGACGGGTGTCGGGCTTGTCGGCGGCACCGGCGGAAGCCGAGAGCAGACCGAAAGCGAGGAGGGCGAGGAACGTTTTCATGTTATTTGAGGAAGGGGGTGATATTTTCCGGGGTGACGAGCTGGAAGGGAATCAGGTTTTCTTTGGGGCAGGGTTGCTTGCGGGCGAGCAGGAGAGCGGCGTCGACTGAGCCCTTTCCTTGGCCGACTGCATCTTGGAAGACGGTGGCGTCAAGGCGACCTTCTTTGACGGCTGTGAGGGCTTGGGCGATGGCGTCGATACCAATGACATAGACGTCCTTTTTGATGCCAGCCCGCTCAAGGGCGAGCAGAGCCCCCATAGCCATCTCGTCATTATGGGCAAAGATGGCCTGGAATTTGCCCTTATGGGCCTGAATCCAGTTTTCGGTCAGGGACATCGCCTTGGCGCGATCCCAAGACGCCGTTTGGTGATCGACGAGTTTGAGTCCGGGATATTTGGCAAAAACTTCGCGGGCACCCGTTTCGCGCTGGAGTTGAGCGGAGGTGCCCATGATGCCGTGAATCATGAGAACGCCGCCTTTGCCGCCGAGTTTCTTGGCCACCGCTTCCATGGCGATATGGCCGGCGTCCACGTCGTTCGAGCCGATGTAGGCGTTGCCGGCGGATTTGGT
>CALQLO010000031.1 GCA_943331445.1 Akkermansia muciniphila | reverse complement strand
CTTGCCTCGTCGGTTACCCTTCGAGCGGTGGGCTCTTACCCCACCTTTTCACCCTTACCTCGTTCCTTGCGGAGGAGGCGGTATCTTCTCTGTGGCACTATCCGTCACGCCTTGCGACGTGCCCCGACTTGCGGCGGGAATCCTGCCCTATGGTGTCCGGACTTTCCTCACGGATTGCTCCGTGCGAATGCGCGTGTATGACTGTCCACACAGGTTAGTCGGTCAAGGCGGGGGAGGGAAGGGTAAAACCCGGTGCTTCTGGGGTGTGCTTGCGGGGGCTGGTTTTGTGGAAGAATCACCTTTATTTTTGGTACGGGGGGGGGGTAGTATGCCTCCATGCGAAGGTGGTCCTTGCCCCTCATGCTGGCCTTTTTCGGCACGGCAGTTTACGCCGCTGATGCGTCGAAGGGGCCCATCGTCATCGCGGCTTCCGAAGCGAAGATTACTCCTGGGTTGAAGCGCTTCGCCACGACTTACTTCGACGAACCTTTTATCGGACACTGGCTCCTAACGAAGGAGTTCATCGATTTTGACCTCGATCTGGAGCCCGGCAAATATCGCCTCGCCGCGAGCATCATTCCGGAGGGTGGTGGCTACTTGCTCGCCAAGGTCGGTGAGGCCCAGCCAATTCGTCGCCCGCTGCAGAAGGTCAAAGGCGAGGCGAAGCCTCAGCTTTATAAATTCGGCGACATCGAGGTGCTGACGCGTGGCACTCGTTTGCGATTCTTGGCCGACAACATTGTCGCCCCAGGGTTGTGCCAGGTTTTTCATATTGAGCTCATCTGGGTGGGGCCACTGTCCAGCAAGGCACCGGTGAAATCGCCATTGGAGGTTCAGTTAGAGAAGGAGAAAGCCCAGAAAGCCATGGCCGACGTGAAGGCGGCGGCCCAGGGGGCGGAGCTACTCGCAGCCAAGCTCAAAGGAACCTCTTGGAATTGGTATACCACGAATAATTTCAAGGGTGCCGCCTATCCGATGACTTTCAGTGAGGACGGTACCATCAGTCTACCATTTAACGGGAAGACCCCGTTCAAGGTGGTCGATGGGAAGACAATCGATATCTTCTTTAAGGAAGAGGCTTTTTGGCGGGTACGATTTTCGGATGACTTGCGCAGCTTTAAGTCCGATTTGGAGTACGGATTGAGGGAGCCTAAGTCGGGGAAGATGAAGTAAGCGGGCCGCGCCGCCGCGTTCGGGTAATTCTGCCTTGGAAATCTTTTCCGAAAGGGGTTGAGTGGTCGCACCCCACCATGCGCCTATCCCTCCTGTTTCTCGGACTTATTTCTTTTATGACCGCTCGTGCCGCCGAACCCATCAAAGTTGCCTGCGTGGGTGACAGCATCACGCAGGGCGCGGGTGCGGCCAAGGGTAAGTCTTACCCCTCCCAGCTTCAGGAGCTGCTCGGCGATAAGTATAAGGTTGGTAACTACGGCGTCAGTGGTCGCACGCTGCTCCGCAAAGGCGATTATCCTTATTGGAAAGAGAAGGCCTACCAGAACGCCCTCGGGATGAATCCCGATGTCGTCGTGATCATGCTCGGCACCAATGACACCAAGCCCCAGAACTGGAAGTTCGAGGCGGAGTTTGTCGGCGATTATCGCGACTTGGTGAAATCATTCCAGAGCCTGGCTGCGAAGCCGAAGGTCTTTATCTGTCGCCCGGTGCCAGTCCCAGGTAAGGGTAATTATGGCATCAATGAAGAGAATGTGCAGAAGGAGATTCCGCGTCTCGATGCGCTGGCCAAGGAACTCGGCTGCGAAGTGATCGACATGCATGCCGCCCTTGAGAAGAAGCCCGAACTCCTGCCTGACCGCGTCCATCCGAACACAGAAGGCGCCGGCGAGATGGCCAAGGCCGCGGCCAAGGCCATCTCGGCAAAGTAAGCGGCTAGTGCCGGCCGGGTTTAGGGGCGATCTGGGAAAGAACGCGGCCAGACGCTTCCCGTAGCTGTTGCCAGCGAGGTGAGGGGTGGTCCGGCCCGTGCGCGATGAGTTGTAGGGTGCTGCGCCATTCGAGTACGGCCCGTTCCATGTCGCCTGCACCAGGCCCATGTCCTTCCGCATCCACCGGCGGGATCTTGCCATGGAGGGCGAAGGCCTTGAGGGATTCGGCACATCCCTCGCCGAAGCCGGCGGGGAGTCCTTCGCGGAGGTAGCCCTCCGCGGTGAGGGATTTATATTTCAGACGGCAACAGGCCCCGAGTCGGCTGGAGTTACGGGCGACGGCGGCGACCCGTTCGCCGGCGCGGAGCTCTGCGAGGTCCCAGGCGACGGCCTCCGCGTCATACGATTTATCCTCGAGGGCGGCCGCGACGGCGAGGCCTTCGCCGTGTTGAAAGAGTGAGGCGATTTCACCGCGTTCGGTGGGAATACCCGATGGGTCGATCAGCCCGAGCTTACGCCAGAGTCGCCCCGCCTTGGCGGTGTGTAGCGTGCCACCGCTCAGGACTTCGCGCAGATTAATATCTTGCTTCTCTGTGATGCGCATCGGCGGATTCATCAGCAACTGGTTCTCCGCATCGGGCCAGACTTTCACTTCGGCTTCGGTGTAGTCCAGTTTGAGTTGGACGCTGTCGCGGCCGAGGAAGAGCCCACCGTGGGCGCGTCCGCCTTGAGTGAGTTTTGGCATGAGCGGCAGAATTTCTTTTTCGAGAAGTTCAAGTTTCCAAGTCCGCTGCGGCCCTCTATCACCTTCGACTCGCCGTAATGATTTCAGGAGCCAGTCAGCGGGCACGAGTTTGCCGGCGCCGCTTTCCTTGGGAAAGTGTGCCAGCGTCACCGAGCGTCCATAGATGGGTTGGCTATCAATCGTTTCGAGTTTGCAAGGTGTGCCGAAGTTTAGCTCACGTAGGGCATCGGGTTTGGATAAGGCAGGATGCCAGGTGCCCTTTACGAAGATGAGGGCTTCTTTAAATTTGACGCGATGCGTGGGCCGTTCGCGTTGCCAGAGGCCATTCTTGCCTTGAATTTCGTGAATCTGCCGAACGACGCCGGCGGACGGTGCGGGCGTAGATTCTTCGGAGGTATCGAGGCTATCGAGTGCGAGGTCGATGTGCTCTTTGGTGAAAAGTGAGGCGGCCAGTTTGCGGGCAGTAGCGATGGGCTGCGGTGCTCGGCGCATCAGCGAGAGGAAGGCGGGCCAATCGAGACCTTCGCTGCGATGGAGTTGGAGTGGTTTAGCTTCACCTAGTCGAGGCGAGTCTCCGGTCCAGAGGGCGTAGCCGCGTTCATCCAGTCCGCGCCGGCCGGCGCGGCCGAACATTTGCAGAAGTTCGTCCGGGCGGATTTCTTTTTCGGCGTGATCGGCGGCGTACCGGCGATCCGTGACGAGCACCGAGCGGAGTGAGAAATTAATGCCTGAGGCTAGGCCAGTGGTGGCGACCACGACGCTGAGCCGGCCGGCCTTGGCCCAAGGCTCAATGAGTTCGGTCCGTTGCTCGAACGTCAGCCCGCTGTGGTGAAGCCCGACCCCTTGGCGGAGGAGGCGATTCAGGTCATCCCCGGCACAGGCACGCTGGCTGGGGGAGAGTTGGGGGCCGTTGCCGAGGGGGAGACCGGCGGCGATGTCGCGGGCAATATGCTCGGCCGCCCGGCGTCGGGGGGCGAAGACCAGGACGGGACCGAGGTCGGCCAGGACCGCACGAATCACCGCCCGGGCGATATAGCCCTTGATGCCCGGAGGCTCGCGGGTCTCCAAGGCGTCCAAGGAGACTTCCTCGAGCGGGATGGGGCGGGTGTGTTCCTCGATCAGGGTGACCTTGCGGCCGAGGGAGCGCAGCCAGTCGGCCACGGCCTTAGGGTTGGAGACGCTGCCACTGAGCAACAAGAGCTGGGTCTGGGGTGGGGCGATGGCCAAGACGGTCTCGTAGGCCGCCCCTCGCCGCTGATCGGCCAGCATCTGGTATTCATCTACCACGAGCAGGTCCGGGTGCCTGCCTTCAAGGAAGCGGTGACGTTGCGTCTCGAGGGTCGCGACAATGACCGGGGCGCTCAGGTTATCGCTGATATCGCCCGTGGCGATGCCCACATCCCAGCCTTGGGCCAGCCATTCGGACCGTTTGTCGTTGGCCAGGGCCCGGGTGGGTACCGTGTAGACGGCTTGGCCGCGATGCCCGCCCTTGATGAGCAATTCGAAGACGTGGGTCTTGCCGGCGCCGGTCGGGGCTTGGACGACGACATCCTCACCTTGGCGCAAGGCCCGGAGGGCGGCTTGCTGCCAGAGGTCGGGAAGGATGATCCGTGATTCCGCCATGGCTGTTTTCCATCAAAGGGCGGATGGGCTCATACGCAAGCCGCAGGGGTTTGCGGTTGCGGGATTTCCTTAGCCCGTGCTACGACTCTCGTCGCATGGCCATCAGCAACGAACTCGCCCGCGGACTCAAGAAAGTCGATAAGGACCTCGACTTCATGATGAGCTGCTTTGTCGAGGTGCTCGAGCAGTTGGACCACAAGGATTTGGCCGGCACTTTGCCTTGGATGGGTAAGCGCAAATTGCGTGGTGTGCAGATTTTTTCATACCGCGGCGTGCAGGCTTACTCGATCGCCTTCCAGTTGCTGAACATGGTCGAGGAGAATGCTTCCGCTCAATCCAAGCGACTGCGCGAAGATAAGCACGGCCTCGCCTCTGATCCTGGCTCGTGGGGTCGCGCCCTCCGCTCGCTCGTCGATGCGGGTCTAACCGACCGACAGATTGCCAAGCGCCTGAATCGTATGCGGGTGGATCCGGTGCTGACGGCTCACCCCACTGAAGCCAAGCGTGCCACCGTCCTGGAGATTCATCGCGAAATCTACAAACTGCTCGTCCGACGTGAGAACAATATGTGGACCGTTGCGGAGCAGCGCGCGATCCGCGAAGAGATTAAGGTCGCCCTCGAGCGCCTCTGGCGGACTGGCGAAATCTATCATCAGAAGCCAGACGTGCAGTCTGAGCTTCGTAATATTAATTATTTCCTCTCCAAGGTTTTCCCGGATGCCGTGGTCAGCATGGACCTGCGCCTGCGTCAGGCCTGGGAAGAGGCCGGCCTAGATGCAGCCCGCATTGAACACCCGGATTCACTGCCGCAAATCGTGCTCGGCACCTGGGTGGGCGGCGATCGCGACGGCCATCCGTTGGTGACGGCCGAAGTCACCACGCGGGCCCTTAATCTTTTCCGTTCTACCGCGATTGCCATCTGTAATGACCGGTTGGAGGTCTTGGGCCAGAGGCTCTCGTTGGGCGATCACCTGCAGCAGCCGCCCGCGGTCTTTATCCGGCAGGTGGAGAAGCATGCGGCCGCGCACGGCGAAGCCGGGGCCGATGCAATTAAGCGCAATATCGGGGAGACTTGGCGCCAGTATATCAATCTCGTCCGCCTGCGTGTACCCGCCGCCGAAGGGGAGCTCGGTGCTGGCCAGCATCGCTCACCGGAGGGTGTCCTCGCGGATTTACTTTTCTTGCGGGAGACGTTGATTGACGTTGGGGCAGGGCGCATCGCCCGGGCCGAACTCGATCCGCTCATTCGCTTCCTGCGTACTTTCGGTTTCCACATGGCGTCGCTGGATATTCGCCAGAACAGCACCTTCCATGACAAGGCAATCGGCCAGCTGCTCGCTGCGACTGGTCAGGATGATGCTCATTACGCGCAGTGGGACGAATCGCGTCGCCTTGGCTTCCTGGATTCCGAGCTACGCTCCACGCGTCCGTTTATGCGTGAGCAGGCCAGCATCGGCCCAGAGGCGGATGCGGTCGTTGCCTGTCATCGGGCGCTGGTCGTGCATATTGATCAGTATGGCTCGGCGGGTTTGGGCTCGTTGATCGTCAGCATGACCCGATCGGTCTCTGATTTGCTTTCAGTCTACCTGCTTGCCCGTGAAGCTGGCCTGACGGGTGGCGGTTCGGAAGATGCCCACTGTCTCCTGCCGGTCGTACCGCTCTTCGAGACCATCGATGACCTTGAGCGGAGCACGGGTATTATGGATGCGTTCCTGTCCCATCCGATGACTAAGCGCACATTGCAGGCTCGCCGTGATGCGGGCATCACTGATGGGCTGACCCAGCAGGTCATGATTGGTTACTCGGACTCCAATAAGGACGGAGGCATTCTGGCTTCACTTTGGAATCTTTACCGAGCTCAGCAGAATCTCGCCGCGGTGGGTGAGAAGCACGGCGTCCGGATCATCTTCTTCCATGGCCGAGGAGGTACGATTTCGCGCGGCGCCGGCCCGACCCACCGCTTTATCGATGCGCTCCCGCAGGGCACCATCCATGGTGAGATGCGCGTGACCGAGCAGGGTGAGAGCATCACCCAGAAGTACGCCAACCATATCACCGCGGTGAATAATTTGGAGTTACTCACGGCGGGTGTGACCCAGAATACGTTCCTGCACGATGTGGCGGTTCGAAATGAATCCATCCAGGCCAAGGTCATGGACCGCTTGGCGGAATTCTCCCGCGAAGCTTACCAGTCACTCATCCGGACTCCCCGCTTTATTGACTTCTTCCGTCAGGCTACCCCGATCGATGTCATTGAGGCCAGTCGGATTGGTTCGCGTCCCTCACGTCGTACCGGTGCCGCCTCCCTCGAAGACTTGCGTGCCATTCCTTGGGTCTTCGCCTGGAGTCAGGCCCGTTTCTACTTGTCAGGTTGGTATGGCGTTGGCTCGGCCTTGGCACGCCTCAAGGAAGAAGACCCCAAGGGCTTCGAGATTATCCGGAAGAATTACGATAACTGGGCACCGCTCCGTTATATGCTAAAGAACGCTTCCACGAGCGTCTTGGCGTCAAATCGTAATATGATGAAGCTCTACGGTGGCTTGGTCACGGATCGTAAGCTCCGGAATCACTTTCTGAAGCGCATCCTCGCGGAGCATAACCTCGCACGGAAGATGCTCGATGAACTTTCTGGCTCCAAGCTCAGTGAAGGTCGCCCGCGCCTCCGCAAGGTTATCGCCCTGCGCGAATCCGCGATCGACCTACTGCACGAGCAGCAGGTGAGCCTCTTGAAGGATTGGCGCAAGAAGGTGGCGGAAGGCGATCGCAAGGAAGCGGACGCCTTGCTTCCTCAGATGTTGCTCTCGCTGAATGCCATCGCGGCCGGCTTACAGGCGACGGGCTGAGGACGTTCACCGCTTCGGCAGGTCGGTGCTCGCGGGGATCTCTCCGCGCAGCATTCGGCCGGCTTGACCGCTCAGCCAGAGGTAGTGGTCGGTCGGGACGTCGGACAGGTCGACGAAGTTGCCGACCGGGCGAGGTCCGCCGCATTTCATGATCGCCGTGCCTTCGTCGATCTCGTCGAACATCGCCACGTACAAGGTCTGCGCTCCCGCTTCGCGGGCGGCGACCGCCTGCGACCAGAGGAAGCGTCCGCCGAGCCGGGGGATCTGCGCAAGCGGGGCGTGCTTGCCGCGCAAGGCGGAAAGGTTGCTCCAGCTGAAGCCCGGGAAGATCACCGGCAGGTAGGCTTTCTTTTCTTCGCGGCACCAGGCGATATCGGGCGCCCAGGTCTGCCGGGCCTGCGCGGCCGCTTCCGGCGGGTTGCCGATGCGCCCGACCGTCCAGGGGCTGATGATGTCGGCCTGACGGATGAGGGCGTGGAGCACCGGATCGGCGAGGCTGTCGTTCTTCAGTTCGCGCCAGTGGTTCGGTACGCCGACCATGATCGCGGCGCCCGTCGCCTTGATGTCAGCGAGCAAGGCCGTCCATTCCTTGAGCGCCGGCGGACGGTCTTCGAAGCCCAGGCCCCAGAGCGCGAGCAGCGGTTTGCCTTGATGGAACTGGGCGCAAGGTTGTTTTGTCTGGCCGGCGGCGACGAGTCGGCGCCAATCGGCGGCCACGGTCGGGAAGCGTTCAGGTGTCAGGCCCGACAGGTCGTACATCACCGTCAATGCGCGCCCTTCGGCGTTGGCCGCTGCGGTGCAGTGGCGTAGGACCGTGTCGAGCGAAGCTGCGCCGAGGTCCTTGCCCAGCCCGATCGCGAAATGCTGGAGCATCGCGCCGTCGATGCCGTACTCCTTCATCCAACGGAAGTGACGGCGGACCGTCCCGGGATGGACGCTGCTGAAGAGCTCGGCCGGGCGGCCGTCGGTGAATCTGAAGGGGGAAGGGAATCGTTCTTCGGGCGGGAACTCGGCCAGGTCGGGCCAGAGATCGAACGCATACGCCTCGGGGGCGAAGCGCTTGCCCGGGCCGTAATGGACCCAACCTAGGCCGCTCGCATCGCCTTCGGCACGGAACCAGCCTTGGTATCCCGTCACGACCTTTCCTTCGAGGGTCGGGTGTCGAGTTCCTTCGTCCGCCGCAAGGGTCGCCAAGGCGAAGCAGAGAGCGGAAAAGACCGCTTTCATCGTCAGGGTCAGACGTGCTTCCAGAAATCCATCAGGAAGCGCGTGGCCAGCTGGGCGAGTAGGACGATGTTCCAGAAGATCAGCTGCAGGCCTAGGGAAGGCCCGAAGCCCATGCTGAGGACCTGTGCGGAGGCGCTGGTCACTAAGAGGACTACCGTGGCAGTGCACAGGGAGATGACCAGGATTTCCACGGACTTAGGAATAAAGCCTGAGAGGCTCGTGTCGGCCATGCAGATGGCGGCAAACGTGAGGGCGAGGGAGAGGAGTCCAGTCAGGCCGATCCCAATCAAGGTGCCGTCTTTACCAAAGAAGTGCTTAGCCGCAAGGCGCCCGAGGAGCGGGACGTAAATGACGACCATCGCTAGGGCGATCCAGAAGCCCGGGCTGGCGTAGTCCTGACCGAGAATCTTTTCAGCATACGTTTCGGCCGCGTGTTTAATCACGGCTTCTTTCACGGCGGTAAGCGGGTTTGTTAGGAGGATGACCACGGGAAAAACCTAGGGTTCCGGTCTCTTTTGTCCACGCCTAAGGCGCAGGGCTCAGTGCGTCCACTCCTCGTGGGAAGAGGCCCAGAGATCATAGTTCAACGAGCGCTTGCCTGTGGGGACGAGTCGGAAGTAGCCGCCAGAGGCCTTGATAATCGCGAGCCCGGCTGCGACGTCCCAAAGATTGGTGCCGGATTCGTAGTAGGTATCTGCCACGCCTTCTCCCACGTAGGCGAGGGCGAGGGCAGCTGAACCAATCATGCGGATTTTTTTGTAACGGGCAACTTGGTCGATGAAGCGCTGCATGGCGGGACCAGACTTATCAGCCGCCGCGGGGAAGCCCGTCATGATGCAGGCATCCTTCATGTCTTTCACCCAGCCGGGCGTGATGCGTACGCCATTGATAAAACTACCATCGCCGACGACCCCGAGGGTAGTCTTCTTGCCCGTGAAGTCATGAATGACGCCCAGGACGGGCTCTTTGCCGCGCATCAGGCCAAGTGAGACGCAGGTCGACGGTTGGCGTCGGAGGTAATTGTAGGTGCCGTCGAGTGGGTCGACAACCCAGTAGAGGCTATCGCCGTCGTAGAGGGAAGCATCGCCGCCGAGTTCCTCGCCGATCACCGGAAGGCCCGTGGCTTTGAGCATGTCGCGTACGAGGTGTTCCGAGTCGATGTCGGCTTGCATCTTCACGTCATCATCGGTCGAGGCATTCACCTTCATCTGGGTGCCTTTGGCTAGCAGGTCGCCAGCCGCAATGGCCGTAGCCAGTGCGACGGATTTCAAGGCTTCAAGGGAAGGGGTGCTCACGAGAGCAACCTAGGTTGCCCCGCTGCTTTCGGCAAACCAAAGATAACCCGCTTAACCGACGATGACTTCCCGCAGGCCGAAGCGGGTGAAGTCCGTCGCCGCTCGGCCGGTTAGGCCCGTGGCTCGCACCACGACGCCATGCTTGCGTGCGTGGGCTGCCAACTCGCGGATGGCCTGAGCGTAGGAGCAATCAATGAAGAGTGCATGGCTGAAATCTAAGGTCAGGAAGAGGGTGCTCTTCTTGAGGCGAGTTTCCGTGGCCCGGGGTTCGGCCGCGCGCCCAAAGTGGAGGTGGCCTGAGAGGACAAGGCGAATTTCATCGGTGGCTTCCTCGATCGCGATGCTCTCCGGCTCATCTTTCTCTGGGTGGGAATTTTTGCGGATGAGTAGGAAGATGAAGGCGGCGATAACGCCCAGCCCCACGGCCCAGATGAGGTCCGCGAAGACCGTGATAAGGCAGGCGAGCACTAGCAGGACCATGTCGGAACCACCCGCGCGGAACAGTCGAGGCCAGAGCGGAAGCTCGGCCATATACCAGCAGACCGAGAGCAGGACGCCGGCCAGGGAGGCCAGGGGGATGAGCTTCACCAGCGGGGCCAGGATGAGCAGGATGGCCAAGATCGTCGCCGCATGGATCAGTCCGGAGATCGGGGACTTCGCACCGGCGCGGGCGTTGGTGCTCGTGCGGGCGATGACTCCGGTCACCGGCAGGCCCATGAAGCAGGCCGAGGCGAGGTTGGCCACGCCCTGGGCGGCGAGTTCGGTGTCGGAGTCATGGCGGTCGCCCGTCATCCCGTCGGCCACGACCGCGCAAAGCAGCGACTCGATGCCCACGAGGATGCCGATGCCGACGGCCAGCGGCAGAACCTCCCAGGCCTTGTGTAGCCAAGCGGCCCGATCGGGCAGGGCGGCGCTCCAGTCTGTCAGGTGGAAACTGGCGCTGATTTCCTTGAACTTGGAGCCGATGGTTTGGACGGAGGAATCCGGCACGCCGAGGAGCGTCACCATGCCCGTGCCGATCAGGACGGCGATAAGCGCACCAGGAATTTTGAGAGATATCTTTCGAAGGCTGAGGATGACGGCGAGCGTGCCGGCTGAGACCGCGAGGCCGCCGAACGAGATTTCGCCGCTGTGGCGCAGGACGTAGGCGAGGCGGCCGATGAAGTCGGGCATCGCCGGCGTGGGGTCAGCTATGCCCAAGGCTGAATCGATCTGCGTGCTGCCGATAATCAGCGCGATACCGGTGGTGAAGCCGATGACTACCGGATACGGGATGTAGCCGATATATTTTCCGAGTCGCAGGGCGCCGAAAGCCAGGAGCATGACGCCTGCCATCAGGGTTGCTAGGGCCAGTCCGAGGTACCCATGGGTGATGACCGCCGCGGCGCAGATGCCAACGAAGGCGCCGGCCGGACCAGCGACCTGAACGCGTGAGCCACCGAGAAGCGATACGACCACGCCGCCGATGATGGCCGTGTAGAGGCCTTGTTCTGGGCTGACGCCGGAGGCGATGGCCAGGCCCATCGAAAGGGGCAGGGCGACCACGCCGACTAACAGGCCGGCGGAGATGTCGGCTGCAAAATCAGAACGGCTGTACCCCGCTTTAAGTGAGCGCGCTAGCGCCGGCTTGAACCAGGGTACGAAAGCCATGGCTGCAAGTTGGGCGGCGGCGGGTTCGACTCAAGGCGAAATCTTCTCAACAAGAAGCCCGACTCATTGAGTCGGGCTTCGGTGGTCGATGGCGAAAGTCTTAGGGGAGCTCTGAATTGCCCATCAGGAACTTATCGCACTCGCGTGCAACCCCACGTCCTTCGTTGAAGGCCCAGACGACGAGGGATTGGCCGCGACGGCAGTCTCCGGCGGCGAAGACGCCTGGGAGGTTGGTCACGTACTTCTCGTGGTCGGCTTTGACGTTGGAACGGGCGTCACGCTCGACGCCGAAGGCCTCGAGCAGAGGCTGTTCAGGTCCCATGAAGCCCATGGCGAGCAGCACGAGTTGAGCTGGGCGAACCTTCTCAGTTCCGGCAATCTTCTGCGGGCCGAAGACACCCTTATCGTCTTTCTTCCATTCGACCTCGACGGTGTGGACCGCCTGGAGGTTGCCTTGGGCATCGGTATCAAACTTGGTAGCGGTGGTGAGGTAGACGCGCGGGTCAGAGCCAAACTTCGCCGCGGCTTCTTCTTGGCCGTAGTCGACCTTGTAGGTCTTCGGCCATTCCGGCCAGGGGTTGTCCTTGGCGCGGGCGAGGGGAGCCTTCGCCATGATTTCGAGCTGGACGACGGACGTGCAGCCGTGACGGAGCGAGGTGCCTACGCAGTCGGTGCCGGTGTCGCCGCCGCCGATGATGACAACGTCCTTGCCCTTAGCCGTGATCGTTGCGTCGGGAGACTTGCCATCAAGAAGGTTCTTTGTGTTGGCGCTGAGGAACTCCATCGCGAGATGGACGCCCTTGGCGTCGCGGCCGGGGAGAGGGAGATCACGACCCTTGGTCGCACCCACGGTGAGGATGACTGCGTCGAAGTCCTTGCGGAGTTGCTCGGCGGAGATGTCGACGCCGACGTTGACACCGCACTTGAAAGTGACGCCTTCCGCTTCGAGGAGGGAGATACGACGGAGCACGACTTCCTTCTTCTCGAGCTTCATGTTCGGGATGCCGTACATGAGGAGGCCGCCCGGACGGTCGGCACGCTCAAAGACGGTAACATTATGGCCAGCGTAGTTGAGCTGAGCTGCGGCGGAAAGACCAGCGGGGCCGGAACCGATGACGGCGACCTTCTTGCCGGTACGTTTCGTCGGAGCGCGCGGGATGACCCAGCCGTTCTCAAAACCCTTGTCGATGATCGAGACTTCGATGTTCTTGATGGTGACGGCTGGCTTGTTCATGCCGAGCACGCAGGAGCCTTCGCACGGGGCAGGGCAGACGCGTCCGGTGAACTCTGGGAAGTTGTTCGTCTTGTGCAGGCGTTCCAGCGCTTCGCGCCAGAGGCCCTTGTAGACGAGGTCATTCCATTCCGGGATCAGGTTGTTAACGGGGCAGCCGCTGGCCATGCCGCTGATCAACTTGCCCGTATGGCAGAACGGCACGCCGCAATCCATGCAGCGAGCTCCCTGCTTCTGGAGTTTCTCGTCCGAGTGATGATGGTGAATCTCTTTCCAGTCGCCGATGCGGGTGAGGGCATCGCGATCCGGGGGGAGCTCGCGCTGGAATTCAACAAATCCGGTTGGTTTTCCCATGATACAGAAGATTTAAGAAGTGAGAAGGTGGGTGATCAGCCGCCGCCAACTCGAGCGGTGTCACGCGAGTTGATTTCGAAGGCTTCGTTGAGGGCGGCGTCGCCGCTGAGTCCCTTGGCCTGGGCGGTGGCGATGGCCTGGAGCACGCGCTTGTAGTCCTTGGGCATCACCTTGATGAACTTCGCGAGCGAAGCGTCCCAGTTGGCCAAGATGGCTTGAGCTTTTTTGCTACCCGTGAGGTCAGCGTGACGTTGGATGAGGTCGCGCAGTTCAGCGGTGTCTGCGGCGTCAGGCTTTTCGAGGCCGACCATCTGCTTGTTGCAGCGGGTGGAGAAGTCACCCTTTTCGTCGAGGATGTAAGCAACGCCACCGCTCATGCCGGCGGCGAAGTTTCGACCCGTGGCACCGAGGACGACGACGCGTCCGCCGGTCATGTATTCGCAGCCGTGGTCACCCACGCCTTCGACGACCGTGCTCACACCCGAATTACGGACGCAGAAACGTTCGCCAGCCATGCCGCGGAAGAAGGCTTCACCGGAGGTAGCACCATAGAGGGCCACGTTACCGAGAATGATATTATCTTCGGCCGCGAAGGTCGCCTTGGCGTCAGGGTAGATGATGATGCGACCGCCACTGAGGCCCTTGCCTACGTAGTCATTGGCATCGCCTTCGAGTTCGATCGTCACTCCCGGGGGGACGAAGGCCCCGAGGCTCTGGCCGGCGCTGCCTTTAAACTTCAGTTGGATGGTGCCATCGGCCAAGCCGTTCCAGTGCTTCTTGGTAATTTCGTTACCGAGAATTGTGCCGACCACGCGATGGGTGTTCTTGATTTCGCCCTCGTAGCGGACTTTTTCGCCCTTCTCGATGGCTGGCTTGCACTTTTCCAGGAGGACAGAGAGGTCCAGGCCCTTTTCAAGGCCGTGGTCCTGCTTCTCGGTGCAGAAGCGACCGACTTCGGGTCCGGCCTTCGGTGAGTAGAGGAGCTTCGAGAGGTCGATACCCTTGGCCTTCCAATGTTCGACGGCATGGCGTGCTTCGAGGGCATCAGTGCGACCAACCATCTCGTTGATCGTGCGGAAGCCAAGCTGAGCCATGATTTCGCGAACTTCCTGGGCGATGAAGCGCATGAAGTTAACGGTGTCGGCCGGGTTGCCGGTGAAGTTCTTGCGCAACTCAGGATCTTGGGTGGCGACGCCAACGGGGCAGGTGTTGAGGTGGCAGACGCGCATCATGATGCAACCGAGCGTCACGAGCGGAGCAGTCGCGAAGCCGAACTCTTCGGCGCCGAGGAGGGCGGCAATGACCACGTCACGGCCGGTCTTCAGCTGACCATCAGTTTCGACGACGATACGGGAGCGCAAGTTATTAAGGACCAGGGTCTGGTGCGTTTCGGCTAGGCCGAGTTCCCACGGCAGGCCAGCGTGCTTGATGGAGGTCTGCGGCGAAGCGCCGGTACCACCGTCGAACCCGGAGATTAGGACGACATCCGCGTGAGCCTTGGCCACGCCCGTGGCAATGGTGCCGACGCCGACTTCCGAGACGAGTTTCACGCTGACGCGCGCGGCGCGGTTGGCGTTCTTCAAATCATGGATGAGCTCCGAAAGATCTTCGATGGAGTAGATGTCGTGGTGCGGGGGAGGGGAGATGAGTCCCACGCCCGTGGTCGAGTGGCGAACCTTGGCGATCCAAGGATAGACTTTGCCGCCCGGAAGCTGGCCGCCTTCACCGGGCTTGGCGCCCTGGGCCATCTTGATTTGGAGTTCCTTCGCCTGCGTCAGGTAAAGGCTCGTGACACCGAAGCGTCCGGAGGCGACCTGCTTGATAGCCGAATTCTTAGAGTCGCCTTGTTCGTTGGTCCAAGTGTAGCGGGCCGGATCTTCGCCGCCTTCGCCGGTGTTGGACTTGCCGCCGATGCGGTTCATCGCGATGGCGAGGCTTTCGTGGGCTTCCTGTGAGATTGAGCCGTAGCTCATCGCGCCCGTTTTGAAGCGCTTCAGGATATTCTCGATCGATTCGACTTCATTGATGTCGATGGCGGTGCGTCCCTTGAACTGCAGGAGGCCGCGCAGCGTGAAGATCTGTTGCATCTGGTTGTTTACCAGACCCGAGTAGACCTTGAAGGTGTCGTAGTTGTTCGTGCGGACCGCTTTCTGAAGGGAGTGGATGACCTGAGGGCTGAAGAGGTGACCTTCGCCTTCATTGCGCCACTGGTAGTCGCCGCCGACTTCGAGTGTGGCTGCGGTTTCAACGCGTTCCGGGAAGGCGCGACGGTGGCGTTCCAGGGTTTCTTCGGCGATTGCGGCGACATCTGCACCTTCGATGCGGGTGGCGGTGCCGGTGAAGTACTTGTCGACGACCTTCTGCTGGAGACCGACGCACTCAAAGATCTGGGCGCCGAGGTAGCTCTGAATGGTCGAGATGCCGATCTTGGAGGCGACCTTGACGATGCCCTTGGTGGCAGCCTTCACGTAGTTCTTGCAGGCGGTGTAGTGATCAACGCCGACCAGCAGGCCTTGCTTGATCATGTCGTCCAGGGTCTCAAACGCCAAGTAGGGGTTAATCCCCGCGCAACCGTAGCCGATTAGGGTACAGAAGTGGTGTACTTCGCGCGGTTCGCCAGATTCGAGAATCAGGCCGACCTTGGTGCGCTTGCCTTCGCGGATCAGATAGTGGTGCAGGCCAGAGACGGCGAGCAGCGGAGGAATGGCCGCGTTATTGCGGTCGACGCCGCGATCGCTCAAGATAATCAGGTTGATGCCCGCATCGATGTGCAGGCCAGCCTGGCGGCAGACTTCATCCATCGCCTTCTCGAGACCCTTCGCACCGGACTTGGCGTCAAAGAGGGTCGGGATGGTGACGGACTTGAACTGTCCGTGGGCGACGTGACGGAGTTTGGCGAGTTCCTCGTTGGTGAGAATCGGCGACTGTAGCTCGATTAGGTGGCAACTGGAAGGATTCGGGTCGAGCAGGTTGCGCTCGGGGCCGATCGTCGTGACCGAGGAGGTGACGATTTCTTCGCGAATACAATCAATCGGCGGGTTGGTCACCTGCGCGAACAACTGCTTGAAGTAGTCGTAAAGGAGTTTCGATTTATTGGAGAGAACGGCGAGCGGGATGTCCGTGCCCATTGAGCCCATGGCTTCGACGCCATCCTTGGCCATCGGGACGAGTAGCTTGCGCTGGTCTTCGAAGGTGTAGCCAAACGCGAGCTGGCGCTGGACGGTGTTGCTGTGGGCCGGCGCGGGCGCGGCTGGGGCGTCGGCAATGTCGGCGAGCTTGATGAGGTTCTTATCGAGCCATTCGCGGTAAGGCTTCTGAGAGGCGATTTTCTGTTTGATCTCTTCGTCGGCGACAATGCGGCCTTCTTCCATGTTCACGAGGAACATGCGTCCGGGCTGCAGGCGACCCTTGGCGGCGATGTTAGCCGGATCAATCGGGAGCACGCCGGCTTCCGAGCCCATGATGACGTAATCATCCTTGGTCACGTAGTAGCGGGAAGGGCGGAGACCGTTGCGGTCAAGGGTGGCGCCGATCATTGTGCCGTCGGTGAAGACGACGGAGGCTGGGCCGTCCCACGGCTCCATGAGGCAAGACTGGTATTCGTAGAACGCCTTCTTTTCGGCACTCATCGACTCGTGGCCATTCCAAGGCTCAGGAATCATCATCATCATCGCCTCGGGCAGGGAGCGTCCGCCCATGACGATCAACTCGAGTACGTTATCGAACTTCGCGGAGTCGGAACCGTTAGGGTTTACGATGGGCAGGATCTTGGGGAGTTCCTTGCCGAAGAGCGGGCTCGCCAGGAGTGGCTCGCGGGCCTTCATCCAATTGACGTTGCCGTTGAGGGTGTTGATTTCGCCGTTGTGGGCGATGTAGTGGTACGGGTGGGCACGTTCCCAGCTCGGGAAGGTGTTGGTCGAGAAGCGGGAGTGGACGAGCGCGAGTGCGGTGTCCATCGACTTATCGGCGAGGTCGGGGAAATACTTACCCACCTGTTCGGGCATGAGCATGCCTTTGTAGATGATGGTGCGGCAGGAGAGGGAGCTAGCGTAGTAGAACTCATCCTTGCCGGTGGCGCGCAGGGTGTGGTGGGCCTGCTTGCTCAGGATGAAGAGCTTACGTTCGAAGTCCTGATCGGTGGCGCAGTCAGCCGGGCGGCCTAAGAAGGCCTGGCGAACGACGGGCTCGCTGCTGATAGCGGTCTGGCCGAGGGAGGAGTTGTCGACGGGGACGGTGCGCCAGCCGAGAATGGAGAGGCCGAGGGACTTGGCGAGGTCGGCAAAAACCTGTTCGGTCGCGGCGCGGATCTTAGCGTCAGGAGAGACGTAGAGCATGCCCACGCCGTAGTGGCCAGGTTTCGGGAGATTGGCAGGGCCGACCTTGGCGAAGAAGCCATGGGGCAATTGAAGGAGGATGCCGGCGCCGTCTCCCGTGTTGACCTCACAGCCACAGGCTCCGCGGTGGTCCAGATTCACCAAGATGGTGAGGGCTTGCTGGATGATATCGTGCGAACGTTTGCCCTTCATTTGGCAAACAAAGCCGACGCCGCAGGCATCATGCTCAAACTGGGGGTCGTAGAGACCCTGTTTTTCGGGAAGTCCGGGATTCTTCATTTCTGGTGTGGGCAAAAAGTGTTCAGATTTGGACGAGGGCGGGGGTGAGCCGCCGGGTGCCGTTGCGGAGTCCGCAAGACGGCTAAATCTAGTGGGCAATAATCCCCCCCTGTCAAAGGCAACTTGTGGATAGGTTTTCGAGGGGAGCAGCAGGGGTTCCGTGCCAAAAGCCAAGGCAGTTTGGTCGTGCCTGCCTTTTGGTTATTTTTGTTAGGAAAAAGCCCAAAGTGCGACAACTCAGAGTTAATCTGGGCAGCCTAAGGGCACTTGGTGCCGCTTGCCGTCTCCCTTGACTTTGCCGGTCGCCCGCCCGACTTACAAAGCCATGAAAGCCGACAACGACCTTTACCGACAGTTGCGGGAGTTGCCGGCAGCTCAACTTTGGAACGAGGAAGTTCCGAAGTTCAATCAACTCGGGCCCAAGGAGCGCAACCAGCAGGTAGCGCTGGTCCGTGCCGTCGGGGTAGTTTTTTCGACTTCACGTAACCCGGAGATGAAGGCGGCGGTAAAGGCCTGGATGATCAGCCTGCTGCAGGATTCCTCCGAAAAGATTCGCCGCTACGCGACGGCGGCCATCCCGAAGCTCGGCGGCGATGAAGAGTCGGAACGTAAGCTCATCGATATTCTAAAGACGACCGATGTCGACCGGGAGAAAAAGAAGGTGGCCGCTGCTTTGGAGAAAATTGGCGGGGCCGCGACCCTCAAGGCGATGGCTGGCTCCGGCGAGAAACTACTCGACGAGCAGAAGGTGCGGGCGAGCGTCGCCCGGCAGGAAGGCCCCAGCAATGTCCGCTTAGATGCAGTCATCCCAAAGCAGGCTGGACTACGTCTACACCTGCGTTGTCGCAAGGGCTTGGAGTCGATTGTGGCCGATGAGGCACGCGAAGATGAAGCCCGAGGTGGTAAGTTCCGCGTCGTGGAAGTGCGGGGGTGTTTCGTCGTCGTCGAGCCAAAGGACGCGTTCACCTTGAACGAACTTTATCAGCTCCGTTGTTTCGATACCGCGGGCTTCTCACTGGCGTTCATTCGTCAGCCTGGTTCGCCCGAGGCGATGGACGTGTTGGCCAAGGCGATTGCCTCACCCCTCTGCGAGAAGCTGATGGCGGCCCTCACGCAGGGTGCATTGCGTTATCGCCTTAGTATGGTCGCCGAAGGCAATCACGATGCCGCCGTTGCCTCTGTGACGCAGAAGGCCTTTGCGCTAAACCCCAAAGTCTTGAACGACCCGCGGGAATCTCCCTGGTCGGTCGATGTTCATTTTGACGACCGAAGTGCACTCGTCGAACTTCGTCCGAGGGTCTCACCGAACCCCCGACTTTATTATCGTACCGATGCCGTGAATGCGGCGTCGCACCCGCCCTTGGCCGCATGTCTGGTCCGGGTTGCTGGTCGGCAGGATAAGGAAATCGTCTGGGATCCGTTCTGCGGTTCCGGTCTAGAACTCATTGAATCCGCTTTGGCGGGCGGGGTAGGGCAGGTCGTTGGCACCGATATCGATCCGGCCGCCATTGCTATCGCCGAGGCTAACTTTAAGGCTGCGAAACTCCCTGGCACCAAGGCCGCGTTCCATGCGTGCGACTTTCGCGACATTGTGCGTATCCCCGAGCTCGATCGCGGTAAGGTCTCGCTCGTGATTTCCAATCCACCGCTGGGTCGCCGCGTCCGGGTGCCGAACATGCACGGACTGTTCACCGACCTCTTCAAGATCGCGTCGGAAGTCCTGCGACCGAACGGCCGCCTCGTCTTCGTGAACCCGCTGCGCCTCTCGTCCGTCGACCCGACCCTGCGCCTCGAATCCAGCCGCACCGTCGACCTCGGCGGCTACGACTGCCGCCTCGAGGTGTACCGGAAGCGCTGAGCTTTTTCCCTATGCGAGCCATTGTTTCATTCAGTGCGCTCGTTTTAGTTTATCTCTGTGCGGGTTGTGCTGACTCTCACCCAGAATTAAAAGAGGCCGAAGCCCAGCTCACCGCAATCCGGCAGGCTGGGTTGCTGGGTTCTGATACTGTTCGCATCGGGGTGGTCCGGTTGATCCGGCCAGTCGCCACGCGCTGGGGACCCGCCGCTCAGCCATTCTGGTGGGCTGAACTTCAGGGGCCGGATGGTTCGGCCGGCTACCTTGCATGGCAGTCTAGTGGCGGTCGGCGGCTGCTGGACTTTTCTCTCGAAGGAGTGAAAGCGGTGACTTCGCCTTCGGCTAAGGCGATCGGCGGCATTCCGCCTATTCAGCAATTCGCGATAGCCGGCGCAGACGGAGTTGCCGTGGCATCCGGCTGTGTGCCGACCGCTGGTGCTAGCCTCATCGCTTTCTGGTCGAGGGAATCTAGTCTCAATTGGCGTGCTGGCGCGGACGAGCAAGCGTTGGTCACGAGGGTGCGTGCACGCATGCCGATGGTTACGATTACCGATCTGGAAGGCTATACGGATGGCAAGATGTCTTTGGCCGGTGCATCGCCCATGAACCTCGCCTTGGCGATGCAGCAAGATGCTGACGAACGGAAGGTGAAGGTTGGCGTCGATTTCGCCTATTATAATCATGAGTTGTTATGCCGTGAGATTGTCGCTGGCCGACCCGTCCTCGTCTCGTGCGTGGTGTTAGTGCCACGCAAGCCCACGCTCGCCTGGGGGCATCAGGTTGTCGCAGTGGGTTGGGCGAAAGTTGGGGAGGAAAACTTCGTGGGAATTATCGATAACTTTTTCGAACCGCGCTTAGCGGGTTCGATTCGCTGGATTGCCAATGGATTCTGTCAGACCATGGTCACCGTTCGCCCTGAGCGCTAAGGTAACGCAAGCAGCCTGCGACCGGGTGGTCGCAGGCTAGTCCTTCTCAAATGGTGGAGGTGGTGGGAGTCGAACCCACGTCTTCCTACCCTTACGTCGTAACTTCTACATGCGTAGCTTCATCATTGATCTCGATCGCGTTTGGGGATGAGCACCCGTGCGACCTATCTGTATTCTCACTTACCCCGGAG
>CALQLO010000030.1 GCA_943331445.1 Akkermansia muciniphila | reverse complement strand
CGCATCTCGCCGGTCCCGTAGCAACGGCCTTCGGTGACACTCATCAGCAGGGCAGAGTAGGCGGCGACGGGGGCGGGCCCGGTCTTGGCGTCATTCAGGTGGGCATCGTGGACGATAAGTAGGCCGCCCTTGGGAAGGGCCTTGGCGGAGGCGGCGAGGAGCGTGCGGACCTTATCCGTATCCCAATCGTGCAGCACGTTGGAGAAGAGGTGGACGTCGTAGCCAGTGGGCAGGGTGTCCTTGAACATGTCGCCAGCGGCGACGTCGACCCGGTCTTGAAAACCTCGTTTGGCGATCATCTTGCGGGCGATGCCATCGACAGGTGCGCGTTCGAAGACCGTTGCGGTCAGGGTGGGATGATTGGCCACGAGGGCACAGGCGTAGATGCCGGAGCCTCCCGCAATATCCAAGAGGCGCGTGCGGTTTCCGATGGGGGAGGCTTTCGCCATGGCGGGGCCGAGTGTGAATCCGCGGCAATCCATGGCAGCGGTGAAGGTCGTCGCGAATTCATCGGTGAGCATCGCTTCCGTCCACGGCTTCTCGTCTTTGTAACTACCCCAGTTGGCTGGCTTGTCTGTGCGCAGGATGATGATGAAATCTTTCACCACCGGGCGATCTTTCAAGGAGGCGTAGTAAGGCCCCAGGAAGGTGGGTGAGGTGCTGACGAGGTGTTCCTGGCCGAGGGCAGTGACGGAGTAGATGCTGTCTTTCAGCGCGAGGAAGCCATTCGCGGTGAAGAGCGTCAGCATCACGTCGGTGGGCCGACGGTGCGTCGCGAAATCATGGCAGACGGTCGCAAGGTCGGAGGGCTTGAGGGCGAGCTTGGTGAAGAGGTCGAACTCCGTGATGGCCGCCGCGATGAGGTCGACCGCGTAAAGGCCATCGCGGAAGCGGTAGATGCCGAGTGGGTCCGTGGCGGGAGTGCGGGTGAGATCGAGCGAGGAAGGCATTTTATTTGAGGGATTGGATGTAGAGGACGAGGGATTCGATCTGCGCATCGGAAAGCACGCCGGCGAAGCTGGGCATGGCGAACTCCGACTTAAGGAAAGAGGCGTGCTTCTTGGCGTTTGGCTCGAGGATGGATTCGCGGATGTAAGCCGCGTCGGCGATGAGCGAACCTTTCTTGCCCTTATCGGAGACGTAGTCGCGCTTAGAGCCGAACAGGCCTTTCCAGGTCGGGCCGACGTTGATCATCGCGGTTTCGCTGACGGAGTGACAGGCGGCACAGCCGAACATCGTGGCGAGACGCTTGCCTTCGTCGGCCGACACAGCTTCGACCTTCTTGGCCGCGGCGGCGCGCGGGGTCAGGTCGACTTCGATCGAGCCGAAGCCTTCGGCTTTAGGATCAAACGGTGTGAACTCGTAAGGGGTCGTGTAGGCATTTTGGCGCATCTCGGCGCCGGCTGCGGAAGCGATGCCCCAGCCAATGCGCAACTGTTCGACCGACTTCAATCCGGGTACTCCGATGAAGACGCTCTTACCGTCCACGCTGAGATAAGCACTGCTGGCCGTGAGCCAGTCGTTCCCCGTCTTGCCGTCAGCCTTGTATTGGGCTGAGCCGTAAGTGTAGGCGCGTTTATAGTGCCAGGTTGCGAAGGAATAGTTGTCCGGGTTTGTCGCCTTGGCTAGATCGAGGGCGACGTCGAACCGTAGGAGGATACCACGGTCCGTCGGGATGATCTCGCGGGGCGTCAGCGAAGGGGCGCCGGTATGGCGGACGCGTTCGATACCGGTGAGGGTCGTGAGTGTGTTGCCCCAGCCGGCGACTTGGAAGCCGGCGATGTAGAGCTGTCCATCGGCGGGATTGACGGAGCCGTTGAGGGGCGGCGTAGCGAAAT
This sequence comes from Akkermansia muciniphila, assembly GCA_943331445.1. Taxonomy (GTDB): domain Bacteria; phylum Verrucomicrobiota; class Verrucomicrobiia; order Opitutales; family UBA953; genus UBA953. The sequence goes on along the minus strand of CALQLO010000030.1, from coordinate 19,652 downwards.
CGCTAGCGATGCTGACGACGCTGGCCTGCGGGCGGGAGCCGCGATGGTTCCAGAGGACGCGGAGCAGATCCGGCTTATTGAAGCAGATCTGCACCATCTCGTCGTTGAGCGGGCCCATCTTGGCGTCGAAGAGCCAGACCTGGGAAAGGGCGGAGGCGTTGACCGCATGGGGAATCCAGGTGAGCGGCTCGGCGATGGGCGCAGGGTATTTCTCCCTGGGCAGCTTATCGCTCAGGAAACCGTAAAACTGGTCGTCTTTAACGATATGAATCGGCGTGCTGGGGATGTATTGTCCCTGCTGGTCGCTGGCGGTGACGAGACCCGTGCGCGGATTGACGGAGAGATTGGGTTGGCGGAAGCCATGGCCGAGTAGGGTGGCCGTCTGTCCGTCGGCGGAGATACGGAGGATGCTGCCGTTATGCTTACCGATGGTTGTCGCTTCCTGTCCGCCCTTGCCGATGACGAATTCGCCTTTCGGGGCGAGGCGGATGGTGCTGGGGAATTCGCGCATGTCCGCCGTCTGAGCGAAGGCGTTAGAGAAGAGTTCGTGGACGTCGGCTTCACCGTCTCCATTAGTGTCGCGGAGGCGCCAGATGCCGTTGCGATCGAAGACGTAAATTTCTTCGTCGCGGATCGCACACGTCATCGGCTCGTGCAGGCCAGAAGCGAAGCGGTGCCAGTGCACAGGTCCTTGATCTTGCGGGAGGCCGGTGGCGGTCCACACGTCGCCGTCGATGGTGATCACGACGGCGGTGCCATCTTTCTTAAACTGAATATCACCGCAACGCACGGCCCGCTTCCAAGGATTGGGGATGGGCAGGTCGACGTGATCGATGACGTATGTTTCCTTGGCATCCGAGCGGTGGACGGTCGTTGCCACCGTCTGTGGCCAGCGCGACTTCGAGGCGCCGGTAGGCATCGGCTTGGGCGCGACGGCAGGAGCGATGCGTTCGTCGCAGAGGGCAACACAGAAGGTGACTTCAGCTTGATGGGCGGGGACTTTAACCACCCAGAGGTCGTCATGGTTGGCGAGCTGCGCATTGTCTTGCCCCGTGGGCGAGGTGACGCTGACCCCTGTTTCGATTTCTTGGGCTGGGCCGTTCAGGCGGTTGCCCACCACGAGCCAAAGGTCCCGCTTAGACGGCGAGAGGGAAATATGTCGTTCGACGACCGTATGTTCGCCGCGATTGGAGGCGGTCCACCATTCGCGGACTTTGGCATCTTGCACGGTGTACTCGAGGACGACTTGGTCGCCAGCGAGGTGCAGGGCCGTGAAACGTCCCATCTCGGCGGGCAAGGGGCCGCGGCCGACTTCCTCGGGGCTAGGGGCGGGCGAGCGCGGATCTGTGAGGCTGATTTTTTCGCCCCCTTGCCATCCGGGTAGCAGTGCACAGCCGAGCCAAAGTTTACCATCCGGTTGGGGGGCGGGAAATTGTCCTCCGGGAGTCTTGCGGCTCGGGTCTAGGTACGAACCTGGAGCGAGGGCTTTATCAGTGACGCCTTTACCTTTCCAGACGGCGGAGATGCGGAGAAGATCTGTGTCGAAGCAGGCCCAGCAGTCTTGCGGGAGTTTCAGGATGATGCCGCGCGGGGTGAGGTTATTTTGGCCGAGGCCTTCCCGGCGGGCGTCGAGGACGGACGAGAAGTAAGGATAATCAGCTTCAACCCATGTGCCCCACGGCTGGGCGACGGTCGGGCGGGCAGCTTTTGGCGTGGCCTTGGGTTTATCCGCGGCGGCCACGGTCAAGGACGCAGCCAGCAGGGAAAAGATCAGGGAACGCACGCTCATCGGCAGGGCAGTTTGATAGGGTGGCCTTCGTCAAAAGGCAACCCGGGGGAGCCGGGTTTCTAGCCTTTATCAGCCTAACGCGATTGGAGCCATTCCAGGAACGAATGCTCCTTGGTGATGAGGATGCGGAGCAAGTCGCTCCGGTCATCCGTCCAAGCGCCGATACGTTCCGAGACCTCAATCGGGTCGCCAGCGACCTTACTGATCAGCGGGTGGCTGAGTAGGGTCCTATTCCGGGTGAGCAGAATCCAGTCTGAGGCGTAGATGCCGTCATCATCGGCGGCCGGCTCACTGTCATTGATGATTGCCGAGTTATATTTGGAGGCCTGAGCGGCTCGCGCCACGATGGGACGTAGGTCCAGATAGCGGTTAGAGACGTGCACGGCGATGACGCCGTCGCTTCGGAGGTGGCGATTGTAAATCTGGAAAGCTTCCAGCGTGAGCAGGTGGACCGGAATGGCGTCGCTACTGAAGGCGTCGAGGATGATCACGTCGTAGTTCTGATCCTTTTCGCCTTCCATCTTGAGCCGGGCATCACCCATCACGAGTTCCGTCTTTGCCTTGGAATCTTTCAGGTAAGTGAAGGTCTTGGTGGCGAGCCGAGCCACATCATCATTAATCTCGTAGAAGCGGAATGTGTCTCCGGCATCGCCCCAGGCGGCCAGCGTTCCCGCACCGAGTCCGACAGCCCCAACGCGGCGGCCATGGTCAGGATGGTAGGCGCGTAGCAATCGGCCGATGCCGCTCGTCTCGCTGTAGTAGGTCGTCGCCATACGTCGGCGGATTTCGCCACTATACTGCAAGCCGTGAATGGTGGCACCATGCTGGAGCGTGAGATGGCGTTGCTCGGGATTATCCGCGTTGGCAATATTGACTTTAAGCACGCCGTAAAATCCGCGGGTCACGATGGAAGAGCCCTTGCGGGAGGTATCCGCAATATCCCAGAGCTTGGCACCAAAGGCCAACAGGAGCGGGAGTAAGAGGGCCCAACCCCAGCGCCCCATTCCGCGTTGGAGCAGGGATGATGCCTCTTGGCGGAGGACGATCAAAGCCAGTGCCGCCATGAGGTACAGGGCGAGATGTAGTTCAAAATAATCCGGGAAGATGAGCGGGGCGGCGAGGGCGACGAAGAGGCCGCCCAAGGCGCCACCGGCGGAGATTGAGAGGTAATACCCGGTGAGCTTTTTGGCGCTCGGCCGCAGGCGATAGACTTCGCCGTGGCAAACCATGCACGCCACGAAGAGCAGGCCGAGGTAGAGCGTAGCCTCCATGGTAATCTCCGGGTGCGATTCCGCTTGGATGAGTTGCCAGAGTACCCCACCCAGTAATCCGGCGAGGAGCGGCATCCAGAGCCAGCGCTGATACCAGCGAGGGCTGTCGAAGCTGATGATGAAAGATAGAAGGTAGAGTCCGAGGGGTAGCACCCAGAGGAATGGCACCACGGCGATGTCTTGGCAGAGCTTATTGGTAATCGCGAGGAGGAGCATCACGCCGCAGGCCGGGAGCGCGAGCCATAGGAAAACTTGGGCGAAAGGGGTGGCGACTTCTGGTTCAGCGATATCGGCGGCTGGATTTTTTTCGGCGGATTGGGCGCGCTGCCAGACGATCAGGCCACACCAACCAGCAAGTCCGGCATACACCGCGAGGCCACCGGACCAGTAGCCGGCCTGAAGTTGCCGGGAGAGGTTGGGTTCGACGACGAAGGGATAAGCAATGAGTGCGAGGAGCGAGCCAACGTTGGAGAGCGCGTAGAGGCGATAGGGCGAGACGCCCGGGTGCGCTTCGCTGAACCAGGCTTGCAGGAGCGGGCCTGTGGCCGAGAGCACGAGGTAGGGCAGGCCAAGGCAGCCGAGCAGCAGAAATAAAATATGACCAGCGGGCTGCGAACCATCCGTGGGTTTCCACTGATCGCTGGGTGTGATCGGCAGGAGCGCCACGGCGATGGCGAGAAGGCATAGGTGGAGGATGACCTGCTGGCGCGGCTTAAGTCGGCTGATGCTGAAGTGCGCATAAGCGTAGCCGCCCAGGAGGAGTACCTGGAAGAAGAGCATGCAGGTCGTCCAGACGGCGGGGCCACCGCCGAACCAAGGCAGGATGAAGCGAGCAATCAGCGGCTGCACGAGGAAGAGCAGGCAGGCTCCCCAGAAAATAGTCAGGCTGAAGGCGAACATCGGTTAGGGTAAGGCGGGGGTATGCTTACTGAAACCCCGCAAGGTCCGTAAGGTTTTTGGGGTGACCATAAAATGCCCGGACGCGAGCCCGAGGCAACCCCTGTTCACGCCCGCGGCCGAATCTTCAGCACCAACGTTTCATAGCCCAGCGCCCGGTCATAGGAGGCTTCCTTTTCCACGCGCTCCACGGCGGAGATGATTTCCAAAGTATCCACGTGTTCGACGCACTTCTGGAGTAGGGTGCGGAGAATCAGGCGAGCGTGGGCCGCACCGAGGCAGAGGTGTTCGCCGAAGCCGAAGGAGAGGTGAGGGTTCGGTTTGCGATCAATCTTGAATTCATCGGCCTGCGCAAAAACAGATTCATCCCGATTCGCCGAAGCCCAGCCGAGGGAGACGCGTCCGCCCGCGGGGACGTGCTCGCCGTGCACGGAGGTCGCGACGGGGCAAACGCGTCCAATGTGGGTCAGCGGCATGAAGTAACGGAAGAACTCTTCGCTCGCATGCGTGATGCGTTTCGGGTCTTCGCGTAGGTAAGTGAGGGCTTCTGGATTAGCCGCGAGGTGTCCGAGTGCACAAGCCACCGTGTGGATGATCGTGTCGCGGCCGCCGGCGAAGGCGATGTTCGCGTAACCGAGCTTCTCCTGATGGGTGAGCGGACGGCCTTGGAAGGTGGCCGCGTGGAGTGCGGAGAAGAAGTCAGCGCCGGGTTGGGCGGCGGTGGCGGCGAACTTACCTTCGATGTATTCGTCGAGGCCGGAGCTCTTGCTGAGGCCGTCGGCCTTGCGAAAAACGTGTGTGCCCCAGCCGATCCAGAGTTCCGCTTCGCTCTCGGGGACATTCAGCAGGTAGGTAAGGGCGCGGGATTGGAGCGGCAGGGCGAAATCGTGAACGATTTCGATTTCTGGGCGATTAAAGGCGTCGCGCAGCATCTCCTCCGTCAAGGCTTCAACTTGGGCGACCATTACGGCGGACTTGGGTCGCTGGAAGAATGGTTCGGCGATGGCTCGGTAATCGGCGTGTGCAGGGGGGTCGATCTCCAGTGGGAGTTGTCGGACGGAACGCACGGATTCCTCGGAGGGAATCGGCACGCGGCAAGGGGCGTCAGAGCTATAGGTCGACCAATCTTTCGCTGCTTGGCGAACATCCGCATGCCGCAGGATCATCGGAATCTGTTCGCCTTGAAATTCGTAGCGCGCGACTGGGCCAGCCTCCCGCTTCGCCTTGAAGGGGTCGGTGGGCTTGTGGCCGAAGGGACATTTTCCGCCGAACATGGATTTACTTCTGGCCGAGTTGCAGTTCGAGCCAAGGGGTAATGCGTTCGGCCCAGCGGGCGGCATGTTCCCGGAGGCCGGGACCGCTGAAGTGGACGCCCTTTCCGTTGCTCTGACGCCACTCGGATTTCAGGGCATCGCTATCCGGGCCGGCGAGCGCAATGCCGGACTTCCAGAGCGCTGCCTGGGCGTCGCGGATGTCGGCCGAGGCTTCGTCACCCGGTACGTGATAGCTGACCTGCGCCACGAACCACGGAATCGGCCAGCCGGCCACCTGATTGGAATCCTGAATGATGCGGGTGAGGTATGCTTGATAGAGATTTCCGGGGAGGGTGCGGGTCTGGTCCTTCTGATTGGCATCACTCTCGCCTTGATGCCACAGCACGGCGCGGAAGCCGTGTGGCCCGAACTGTTTTTCGCGAGCGAGGAGGTTGGCGTATGCCACCCCTTTAGATTCCCAAGTGCCATCCGGGCGTTTCGTCACCCGGCCGATGATCGTCGGCGGCTGCGGGAAGGGCACTCCGGTGGGGAGCCATTCGCGGACGCTCGTGGCCCCGATGCCAATCGGAATGAAGCCGATGGGAACGCCGAACTTCGCGGCTAAGGCATCGCCGAGCGGGGGCATAAAACTGCCACCGTTGCCGCCGGCGCCGCGCTGCGGGTCGTGGGCGAGGCGCCAGGTCGCGCCGTCAAAAGAGGCGACTTGGCCAGATTTCACCGACTGTTTTTCCTCACCGTAATTTGCAGAGTTGGATTGTCCGGCGACGAGGAAGACTTCACCTACGCCGACGTGTTCAATGGTCTGGTTGGCGACGGCTTTCCCGTCCTTCATGAGGCGAGCTTCGAGGCGATACCAGCCGCCGGCGACGGCTGGGAGGGAGGTGGTGAATGACTCGTTTTTGCCGTCAACTTTCTGCCATTCGCCTTTGCCTTGTTGGTCGGCGAGACGGATTTCCAATCGAGACCCAGCGGCATCTTTCTGAGTGCCCGCGACGGCAAGGCGCCCTTCGGTACGATTACTCCGTTGGGTGACCTGATAATCAAGCGGTGCGGTCAGCTTGATTTCCGCTGCGCCCAAGAGGCCGAGCGGACTTAGCGCGAGGAGCGCCCAGATTCTCATTTAGCCTCAGCCTTGGTGGCCTTTTTCGTGGGTGGGCGAAGCTCTTCGGCGGTCCAAGAGTTAGGGTGGTCCGCAAACTGTTTGCGGACGCCTTGGACGAACTTGGCGTCGACCGGTGAGCCGTTGTGCTCCCAGTCGCGTCGGATGTAGGTAAGCACGCTGGCGATGTCCTCGTCGCTCAATTGACCGAGCGGAGGCATCGTCAGGTCCCAGGTGCGATTGCCAACCTTGATGGGGCCGCCCAGGCCATTGAGCACGATTCGCGCGGTCACGTCAGGTTTTCCAAGGACCCAATCGCTGTCCACGAGCGGAGGGGCGAGTCCGTCCAGTCCGTAGCCATGGGGCTGGTGACAAGCGGCGCAGAGGGTGGTGAAGATGGCCTGACCTTTGGCATATTGCGCCTGCTGGGCTTTGGTGAGTGCGACGACTTTGGGCGGAGCGGGGGCGCCCGGCTTACCGAGCCAAGCGAGGCGCGCGGTGATGGAGGTGAGGCTGGCCGTGCCGGCGGCGTCTTTCACGGCACTCCGTAGTTTGCTCAGCGCGGCGGGTTCACTGTTCAGCCAAATTGTCTTAAGCAGGGTAATCTTTTTCGTCTTCGTGTCGCGGATGGTCTGGTCGAGCCCCCGGAGGATGATGGTGCGGAGTTCAGTGCGCTCAGGCAGTTGGGCGGCGACACCGAGCATCTGCTCGAAGGCAGCGGCTTTCCCCGCCTGGGCGATGAGGGTGGCCAGCGCCTCAAGCACCGGGCCCGTCTGCTTGAGGTTGGTCTCATTGGCGACGGCGGCCACGGCTTGGGCGGCGGCAATTTCGCGGCCACGGAGACCCGAGAGGGCGCCTTCGCGAACGAGGGCGTTGTTGCCGTGTCGGGATAGTAGTTGGGTGAGTGCTTGATCCGCCGCCGGCAGGTTCGCCGCGGAGAGGCGGATGGCGAGGTGGGCGACGACAAGCGGGGCTTCATCCTGGAGGGCGATGAGGTCAGGGAGAAGTTCGGCCGGGGCCATGCGAACGGCGGCGGCACGTAGTTGGGTGTCAGGGTCGCGGAGGGCGGCGCGAACATCTGCGGGGGTGACAGCATTGAGACCCTCGAGCGTCCAGAGTGCATGCAGTCGGGCGACAGCGGCAAGTTTGGCGTCGGCGAGTTGGGCACGGAGCGGGTCGGCGGCTTTGATATCTGCGGATTCGACCAGGAGGCGTTGGGCGGTGTCGCGTACCCAGCCGTTGGTGTGGGTTAGGAGATTAACGCGGGCCGCGGTGTCGGCCGGGATTTTTGTCTTCGTCGGTACGTTCTTATCGGTGCGGACGATGCGCCAGATTCGTCCCTGATTGAAAGGGGTCTCGAGTTTGCGGGCCTTGATGTTGGCGATCAGGTAGTGCGTCAGGAAGGCCGGGTGCTGAAGCATGCCGCGATACATATCGACGACATAGAGAGCGCCGTCGGGGCCATTGGCCATCATCACCGGGCGGAAACGTTCATCGGTGGAGGTGAGGAATTCCGTGCCGGCGTGGGCGTCAGTCGCCGTGATGATGCCGTCTTTCTCGGTTAGCTTCAGTCGCTTGACCAGATTGGAGGAAGGCTCTGGCACGAAGGCATCGCCCCGGTATTCTGGGGGAAAAGCATCGCCACGATAGATGACGGCTCCGCAAGTGGAGGTGGCTTTGGCGAGGGTGCCATCTTCGCGCAGGGTCTTCGCGTCGTAGCCGCGGTTCACTCCCGGTGTCGGGTGTGAGGGGTAGACGGATTGATCCTTCATCACCTGGAAGTTAACCGAAGAAGCGGTGCGGAGGAGTGGGTTGCGGACGAACGCGGCAGCCGGGAGGAGGTCGGCGCGCAGGAGATCAGAGTTGTAGTTGAAGAAGAGGCGTCCGGCATCGTCTTGGCAGAGGCCCCATTGGCCGCGGCCCAAGCCGGAACCGCGCTGCCAGGTATCCTTGTTGAAGCGGAAGCTGACGCCGTAGCCCGCCGCGTAGATGCGGTTATCCATGGCCCAGGTGGGCGTATTCGCCATGTGCTCGGGCTGGCCACCGAAGGTGCCGAAGTCGGCTGTGACCACCGTTTTGACGTCAGCGATGCCGGTACCCTTGGTGTCTTTGCAGAAAAAGAGATTCGGCGGTTCGGCGACGAGGGCGCCGCCGTTGACGGCCATCACGCCGCGAGGCATCACGAGTTTATCGAGGAAGGGGGTGACCACATCCATACGGCCGTCGCCATCGGTATCGGTCAGTAACGAGACTCGACTGAGCGGCTGATCTTCGGTGGTACCGTTGAGGTCGCGCATGTAGCCCCGCATCTCGACGACGAACATGCGGCCTTGATCATCGAAGCTGATCGCAATCGGGGTCTCGATCATCGGTTCGCTGGCGACGAGTTCGATGCGGAAGCCGGCGGGTAGGCGGAAGGTCTTCAGTTCGTCTTCGGCGGAAAGCGGTGCGGGGGCGGGAAGGTTGAACTTCAACTCAACGTCGGTTGGGCCAGCGTTACCTTTATTGAGGGCGTAAACTAGGGGTACGCCGACGGCCAAGGCCAAGGCGAGAAGCGGGGTCTTCATGCTAGCAAGGAAGACAGCCCGAAAAGCACGGGGTTGCAAGGCGAACCCCTGATTTAAAGCCCCTTGCGGGGCATGGGCTTACTTCTTGGCGACCGGTACAGGCCAATCGTCGGTCCGGAACGGGCTGGCGGGGAGGCCGACACCATTGGCGAGGCTGTATTCCGGCCAATCCTTCCAAGCGTAGCGCACCGCGGCGGGTTGGGTAACTTCCGGGCTGCTGACGACCACGGTCTCGCCGACAATCTTGGCCTCGGCCGCTTTCCACTGTTTGTCCGCTCCGGCGATTTGGAAGCCGGTGAGGGTGCCTCCAGTAATGGATTTCAGTCCGCCGTTGGCGTGCTTAAAGGAAACCGTGATCACGTTACCGCTGATCGCAGAGCCGGCGGGCAGGGGGCCGCTGATGGCGGGGACGTTCTTGCCGTAGACCGTGCCGAGGGCCCAGAAAGAGAGGCGCTTGCCGACATCTTGCTTGTTCTTCGGGTGGATGTCCTTGGCGTCGCCGAGGTCGATCGTGATTGCCATGCCAGTCTTCGGCAACTCGAGCGTCTTCATCATCGACTCGCGCACGCGCGGCCAGCCTTCGCCGGGTGCGGTGTAATTCGGGAGCTGGACCCAAGCGAAAGGAACTTCGTCATTCCAGAGTGTGCGCCAGCTGGTCACGAGTTGGGTGAGCTGCTGGTGGTAGAGGCCGCCATTGCCCGCGTTGCCTTCGCCCTGATACCAGAGCATGCCGCGCAGGGTGTAGGGCGCGAGGTTGACGACCTTGCCGTTATAGAGGCCAGCGGGGCCGCCCTTGAACTTGCGCATGGCAATCGGTTCGTAAGGTTTGCGGGGAAGGTCCTTCTTGTCGGCCTTGGCCTTTTCCATCGCGACTTTCCATGTGGCCAGCTGTTTTTCATACAGGGCTGTGGCTTTGGTGGCGTCGAAGCCCTGGTAGGCTTTTAATTGGGCGTCGTAGACCACCTTCGTTTCGGGGGCGGACATCTGCGTCTCGGCGGAGACCCAGGATTCGATGGGCGTGCCGCCGACGGAGGTGTTCACGAGGCCGACGGGGACGCCGACTTCGCGATGGATCTCGCGGCCGAAGAAATACAGCACGGCGGAGAAGCTTCCGACGGTGGTGGGACTGCATGCAGACCATTTACCTTTGCCTTCGGCCTGCGGTTGTTCGGCGTGGGTCGAGGATTCCTGATAATGACGGATGAGCGGATAGTTGGCGGCGGCTTTCTCGACCTCGAAGTTATTGGAAGACTGCACGGTCATCGCCATGTTCGACTGCCCGGAGCCGAGCCAGACTTCGCCGACGAGGACGTCCTTCACTTCGACCTTATGTCCGTCTTTGCCGCTGACGACGAGGGAGCGAGGTTCGGCGGAGGCAGTGAGGGCGTCGAGCTTGAGCGTCCACTTGCCATCGGCATCCGCGGTGGCGGACTTCGATTGACCGGCGAAGGTGACCGTCACGGACTCGCCCGCATCGGCCCAGCCCCAGACCGCCACGGGCTTCTCGCGCTGCAGGACCATGTGGTCGGAGATCGGCGAGCCGAGGTGAAAGTCGGCGGCAAAGAGGGCGGAGCAACCGGCCAGGATGGCCGGCAGGGCAAGGAGGAAGCGAGGGGCGCGCATACCTTTCAAACAGCGGAATGCCGCCTGGGTTGCGAGAAAATATCAGGCAGACCCTTGTCGCTCAGGGCTATGTCGGCCTTGCCGCCTTTGGCCTATTTGTTCGGGCTGGCTGGAATGATTACCCCCGATGCCGCGACGCCTGCGAGCGTCTTGGCGGTCAGGGTGATTTCCTTGGTCGACGCATGGAGCCTTTGCACCAGTCCGCCTTGGTAGATCGCAACCAGGGCAGGCTCGGTGCTGGTCCATTCCACGTTGAGGTCGCTCAGGTCGACCCACTCGTCGCCCAGTTTGCCCAAGGCGCGAAGGCGAGTGGTCTCGAGCAAGCCCAGCGAGCTGGTCTTCCCGGGCGTGAAGGTCTTCTCTTCCAGCTTCAGTTCCGTGACCTGCGAGAGGTCAGCCTTCGTAAAGATGATCTGGGTCAGGGATTCGGCCGGCAGGTCGACCATGAATTCGGAGCCTTTGAGGGCGGACTGGCGGAGGGCCTTGTCGCGGTTCCAGTGCGAAGTCTCGCGCACGACGGCGGTGGCGTATTTCTCGCCGAGGAGTTCGATATTGAAGCCGACGCGTTTCACCGCGGCGGGTCCCGGATTGAGGATCGTGATGTAAAGCTTGTCGGCCGTACGGACCGCGAGCGTGCGCAAGTCTGGTCCGGCGCCGCCGAGGGCATAGTATTTCTCGCCGTTGAGGGGTCGGTAGTTATTGGCCTTGTTGACTTGGTCGAAGACCTCGTTGAGTCCCTTGGTGCTTTCGCCGAGGCCAAGCACTTCGTAAGCGTCGGTATCGCCGGCACCCGGCGTGCAACGTGCCAGCATGCGGTACATATGGTAGGCCGGCGTCGCCATGCGGAGCTGGAACTGCTCGAAGGTCGGGTAGGCCTCGGCCGGTAGCCCGTTCAACGCCTTGTCCTGGCCGGTCCAGTCGACGCGGTTCATGTCTCCGTAAGCGAGGCTCTTGCCGCTGCGATGCGTGGCGGGAAACTGGAATTCGTAAGCGAGGGCCATCTCGCAGCCGGGATCCTGTGGCTTATTGGCTGAGAGGATGGACATCACCAGTCCGGCAAACTGGAGAGAGGGCTTCACTGAGAACAGCGCCTGATCGGGCTGCAGCGGGCCGCCGATGCGGTTGAATTCCGTGACCGCGGTCTTCTTGCCGGCCGCGCGGGCGCGGATCGCCAGACGGGCGTGCTCGCGCTTGAACATGTCGGAATCCGGGCTGTAGAAATGGAAGTCGACCGTGTCGCAGTAGGGTTCGACGTAAGGCCAATAGCTTTCCCAGGCGAAGTGACAGGCCGGGGCGGAAAGGCGGAGACCCTTGGCGACCTGAGGGTTCGTCAGCTTGGCGCGCACGTCTTCCATCGCTAGTCGCGCCATGCGGGCGAGCACGCCGGTCTGCTGGACGATTCGCACGTCGCGATCGTCGGGCTCATTAAGCATCATGAAATGCGTCGTGCCGCTGCGCGTGGCGTAACGATGGATGTTTGCGAAGTAATATTCGTAAGCCGAAGCTGCGGCATCCCAGTTGATGGCTTCGTCCGCCGGTTTGAGCGAAGGCTTGAAGGTCTTCAGCAGGCTCCGCGGGTAGTATCGGGGTGAGTAGGCCATCGATACGATGGGCTCCACGCCACATTCGGTGACCTTGCGGATCTCGTCGTCGGGCACCCCGAGCCACTGGATTCGCTGGTCGAAAAGATAATGATTCCACGGGAGGTTCTTCTCCGGGTCCGCCAAGAGGTTGGCGCGGTAGGCTTCGAAGTCGGCCTTGTCCGTGATCTGCTTGAAGCTCTCGAGCTTGCCGGCTGGGCTGCGCAAATCGTTGTCGGGGTGGATGACGCGGGCCATCTTGGCACCGGAGTCCGCCAGCCAGTCCCAGAGGTTGCTGCGGTCGGCGTCCTCCGCGACCTCGAGGCAGACCCCGAGGTATTTCGGCGTCTTCGCGACCGGCACCGGATCGACGAGGAAGCTTCCTTTGCTTTCTACGGGAGTATCGGCGGCGAAGGTCGGTAGGCCGATGGCGAGCGCGAGTAGGAGGCGGGCGGAGGTCTTAAGTTTCATATCGCGGGTAGCAGTCGTAACCAGAAGCCCTTGGCCTTCTCACGGGCAACGGTAAAGTCGGGGATTGGCGTTGTGCCGCCGTCGCTCTGGGCCAGATTCGTGACAGATGCTGCTCCGCCCGCTCATCTTCTTCCTTGTCGTGCTGGCCTACGCCTTGGCCGCGGAGGCTCCGAAGTCCTTGTTAGCTCCCGGGGAGGGGTTGGGCGAATGGGAGGCTAAGCGGGAAGGGTTGGTGGCACGATGGGAGCAGGCCCTGGGGTCGCCTGGGCGGACAGACCCGAATGTGCTCAGTTCCTATCAGGCCGAACCGGTGGAGATTTTCTTCACGCCCGAGTTCAAGGGCGTCCTCCTTCGTCAGCGGACGGGACCGGATTCGTGGCAGCGCATCCTGCTCATGGTCCCGCTTCATCTCAAGGGGCGGACGGCGGGTGTCTTGGTGCCGTTCTATGATCCGGACCGGATGTGCGGTTACGACCTCAAGACCAAGGCGAGGCTTGGCCCAGAGCGGAACACCGCCTTCTTCGGCCTACACCTTGTGCAGCAAGGCTACGTCGTCGCCGCGGTCGAAGCTTATCCGTTCAACCTGCTCACCCCGGCCGAGCAGGCGGCGAGCAAGGGCGGCATGGGTGTCTGGCGTGACGCGGCGGCGAAGCTCGCGAAACAGCACCCGCAGTGGACTGGCATGGGCAAACTGACGGCCGATACCCGGCTGGCATGCAAAGTCTTGCGTGAATCGGCGGACGTGGATCCGGAGCGTATTGCGGTGATGGGCCATTCGCTCGGCGGTAAGATGGCCTTCTATGCGGGCTGCCTGGATCCACGCTTCAAGGCGATTATCGCCAGTGATTTCGGTATCGCCTGGGATTCCACCAACTGGGGTGACGATTGGTATTTCGGGAGTAAGCTGAAGACGATGCAGGCTGCTGGCCTTTCGCATGAACAGCTGCTCGCCTGCGCCGCGCCGACGGAGTTCTTCCTCATCGCCGGACAATACGATAGCCAGGCCGCCAGCGGGCCGTATCTCGCCGAGGCCCGTAAGGTGCACGCGCTCTACGGCAAGGAAGACTCCATCGAGATGTTTGATCATCACACTGGGCACCAGCCTTCGTGGGATGCCCTGAAGTCGGCTTATGTTTGGTTGGCCCGCAAGATGGAGATGCCTCGCCCGGACTTCACTTATCTCGACGGCCTTGCCCGCGAGCAGGCCAAGGCTGCCAAGTAGGCCTTAGCGATCTACCGCCACCCACTGTGCGGCGTCGACGATGACGTAGCCGTTGGTGTCGGCGTTGCCGATCTCGACCCAGCTGTCCTTGCCGGCGGTGAATTCAAAGATCCCGACGACGTGGAAGGGGCCATCTCCGTTGGGCTTGAGCTTCTGGTTCACGAGGACCTTGGTCTCGCCTTTGGCGTGATGGATAATCACGGGGACATTCGTCGCACGATTAGCATTGGTGCTGTAGGAAATGGCGACGCGGTAGAGTCCGGTCGTGGGCAGGGTGGGCGTGAAGCGGGCTGTCTGCGCTCCTTTGTTTTCATTGGTATCATGGTGATAGCCTTCACCGATAAAACTGCCCACGCCGCCGGTGGCCTCAAAGCCTTTGAGCTTAGCGTCGGCGTCATCCAGGACAATACCGGCGAACTTCTCCTTGGGCAGGCCGCCTCCGCTGCTCGGTACGACCAAGTCGAGCACCTGAGCACTAGCGAGGAGTCGTTCCTTGAGGGCGCCGTAGTCGATAGCTTGGACGGAAGTTTTCCCTTCAATGGCGAGACCTGCGGCCGTGGCGGCGGACTGGCCGAGCGCCATAAAGACGGGTTCCATGCGGATCGAGCCGTAGGCGATGTGGCTGGCGCTGAGGCAGACGGGCACGAGGAGATTGGTGCACTCCGAGGCCTTGGGGCGGATGCTGCGGTAGCTGACGGGGTAAGGTTTGCTACCGACCTCGACGTCGCCCTCGTTGCGTACATGGCCAGCGCTGTCCACATAGCGCTGCACGTGATGTGAATCCATGTTGTACGCGCCCATGCCCACCGAATCTTCGATGACTTCCTTGCGGCGGCAGTTCTTCTCAGACATCACGTAATCGGAGATCATGCGGCGGGCTTCGCGCACGTAAAGTTGGCGCGGCCAGTTGCCGTTGTCTTTGAACTCATCCTTGGAGAGGGCGAACTTCTGGAAGGCGGTGCGGATTTTCTCAGGGATGCGGGGATGGTAGGCATAGGTCCACATCAGGCCTTTCTGCCAATCTTCGTGGGCCTGCCAGATCTTGGCGCGTGTCGCGTAATCGGCCTCAGGGTAATCCCAGTTCTGACCGATGAAGTCGGTGCTGATCCCAAAATTATTGTTGGTGTCCGTTTTGCGGTTCGGCATCGGGGTGGGGGCCCAGGAGGTGCGCAGGTCGCCGGCCTCGGCATTCCGAATCGTGAGTTCAAACCAGCGTTCGTCGTAGTTCGCCGGCTTCTCCCAGTTTCGGCGATTCTCGGGGACATCCGTCGTGCACATGCGGAAGTTGTAGGCCTGGACCTTGCGATCGCCAGTGCCGTCGGGTGACGCTGGTTCTTTCTCAATGCCAGGAAGCAGGCCGCTGCTAGGGTCGCCTTTCTTTACGTAGGGATCGACCTCTTTGATGAATTGGTGGGCTTTAGCTTGCCCGACCTCGACGCCGTTGAGCGTCTCGCCGTAGGTGGCGTTGGCTTCGCGGCCGACGTGGTAGCTGACGCCGGCCTTGGCCATCAGGTCGCCTTCATAGGTCGCGTCGATGAACATCTTGCCTGAGAATTCACGGCCGCTCTCCATGACGATCTTCACGATACGGGTGCCGTCTTTGATCACGCCCTTCTTGAGGTCGAGGCGTTCGCCGTAGACCACCGTCACCTTATCGCCGGCTGCCTTGAGCATCTGGTCGTAGACGGCGGTGGCGGCGTGTGGTTCGAAGGTCCACATCGTGCCTTCGTCGCCGGCATTGCCGTGAGGGCGCTTGGCGAAGTAGGCCTCGCGGGTCTGGTGGACCCACTTAGCGTCATCGGCGTAATACTTGGCGATGCCGGTGTAGAACTCACGCGAGAGGCCCCCGATGGCTTTCTTATTGCCGATATCGGTCGCGCCGAGGCCGCCTGTGGTCAGGCCGCCGAGGAACTTTGTCGGCTCGATGAGCACGGCCGTGCGGCCTTCGCGGGCGGCCTGGATCGCGGCGGTGATGCCGCCGGAGGTCCCACCGTAGATGACGATATCTTGGGCGGGCAGGGTGACGGTCAGGCCAAGCAGGGCGAGCAGCAGGGAGCGCATGGGGATGCGCCGATGTCAGCAGGTCCCGGCGACCCTGCAATCCCGTTCGTTAGCTGCGCAGTCCGCGCAGGGTCCCGGTACTGGTGGCGAACTTGTCGGCCTCGACGCCAAGGTTTTGGAGCATGCTCACGTAGAGGTTCGCCAATGGGGTATTGTTGACGGTGTCGAAGGCAAGGTGCTGGCCGTGGCGGAAGCCGCCGCCGGCGAGGATGAGAGGAAGGTTCTGGTTGCTGTGCGAATTGGCGTTACCGAGGCAGCTGCCGTAGAGGATCTGGGTCCGGTCGAGGAGGTTGCCGCCAGTCTCGCGGGTGTTGCGGAAGGTCGAGAGCATCTCGCCAAAAACGGCCAACTGGGCTTCCTCGATTTTGCGGAGTTCGGCGATCTTGTCGGGCTCGTTGCCGTGGTGCGTGAGGCCGTGGGTTTCGTTCTTTACGCCCGGGACATGCGGAACGACGGAGAAGGTGCTGAGCGAGAGCGTGACCACGCGGGTGCTGTCGGTCTGGAGTGCGAGCCGGACGAGATCGAACATCAGGCGAGATCGACCGACGACCTCGTTGGCGTCGGCGATGTCCTTGGGCATCGGGGTGTCGACCTTCGGCTTCGGTCGGTTCTCCCAGGCGATGCTGCGTTCGAGGCGGCCTTCGAGTTCGCGTACGCTCTGGAAGTATTGATCGAGACGAGCTCGGTCCTGTGGGTCAGAGCTCTTTTCGAGTCGCTTGGCTTTGTCGAGGATCAGATCGAGCACGCTGCCGCCGGCCTGGATGCGGCGCATGGTGGCGGCTTTCTCTTCGGGGGTGCCGGCGACGAAGAGTTTCCGGTAAAGCCGTTCGGCGCTGGCCTCGGACGGCAGGATGACGCCGGAGCGGGAGACGGCGACCGAGTCGGCATAATGTTCGCCTTGGCGAACGGCTACGGCGAGGGAAGCGAAGCGGGTGTCTTCGCCGATCTTCTCGGCGGCCAGCTGGTCGAGCGAGAGGCTGTTGCGAAAGGTTGGCTGGCCGGGATGCGGTGCGCCGGAGAGGAAGCATTGGCCGGCATGGTGATTGCCGTCGACGCCGGGGTGGGAGAGTCCGGCGAAGGTGGTGAACTGGTCGCGCTGTTTCGCCAGCAGGTCGAGGTAGGGGCTCGAGGTCTCGCCGGCCTTAGGAAAGAAAAAGGCGGGCATCATCCCCAGCGGGACATGGATGGCCAGCAGACGCTTGGGTGGAGCCTTTTCCGCGGCCTTGGCGAGCGCGGGTAGGGCCAGGCAGGCGCCGGCAGCGAAGAGGAAGTTACGGCGATTCATGGTCAGCGAGAATTTGGAATGAAGAGAGGGCTCTGGGCCAGGGCGTGGAGGAGCGAGCGCAGTCCGTAGTCGTTCGCCTTGGACTGTGCGACGATGCGACGAATCTCGGCGCGGTCGGCGTAGCTAATTTCCGTGCCCGTCGCGTAGCGGGTGAGGTGCGCCACGAACGCGCGGGCGAGTTTCTCGTCATTAGATGCGAGCAGGTCGACGAAGGTAGCTGTATCGCGGAAGGCCCGTCCATCGCGCAGCTGGCCAGAAGCGTCGACGGAAGGGCCAAGCTTATATTCAACCTTCCAGTCAGTGTGACCCTTTTCGGGGGGCAGGTCGCCTTGGCCGTTGGAGCGATAGCGCGAGCGCAAGCCGCCGACGGGGTCGAACGCTTCCAGTGCGAAGCCGGGAGCGTCGATCTTGGCGTGGCAGGCGGCACAGCTCGGGTCGGAGCGGTGCTTATTCAGCTGTTCGCGAATAGTCGTCGTGCCCCGGGTGTCGGGGTCGACGGCCGAAATGCCGGGCGGAGGCGGCGGCGCGGGTGCATCGAGCAGGCGGTCGGAGACCCAGACGCCGCGTTTGACGGGCGAAGTGGTCGTGCCGTTGGCGGTGAGCTTATGAATTGCGGCTTGGCCGAGCAGGCCACCGCGCAGGCTGTCGGCAGCCAGGGAGACTTTGCGCACTTCGACGCCCGTGACGCCCGTGATGCCATAGTGTTCGGCCAGGCGTTGCGTAAGCATCGCAAAGCCGGGCTTCAGTAAGGAACGAGCAGGGAGATTGTGGGTGATCAGTTCGCGGAAGAAGGCAGGGGTTTCGTCGGCGACGCCTTGTCCGAGGAGGAAGCGGTATTCCGGGTAGAGTAAGGGGTCGGGATTGGTTTCATCCAGTCGGCTGAGTTCGAGCCACTGGCGAGCGAAGTCCTGGGTGAATCGTTCCGCTCGCGAATCGGTGAGCAATCGGTCGATCTGGGCGCGGAGGATTTCCGGACGGTGGAGCGAGCGGTCGCGGGCCGCGGTGAGGAGCGCTTCATCGGGAGGCCCGTTCCAAAGCCAATAGGCGAGGCGAGCGGCAAGGGCTGCATCGTCGGAAGGTGCGGGGAGGAAGAGGAATTCCGGGGAGGTGAGAACGGCAACGTAAACCCGGCGCATCGCGTCTTCGAAGCAATCCTTGGCGTCGAGCCGCGTCTGCAGAAGTTTCAGGTAGGGTTCGACTTCCGTTGCGGTGACATCGCGGCGGAAAGCGCGTGGAAGGAAGTCGGAAAGGAGTTTACGGGCGTCTTCAATCGGCTGGGCGGACAGGACGGTCTCGAGCTTCGGTGTGCGCTCAGCCGGCGTGAGGTCGAGGTGCATGCTGGGTAGGTAGCCGCCAATGCTCCGGATTTTCTCACGTCGAGGTGGGACGATGTCGGCACCGTCGACAAACGGCTTGATCGGGAGCTGGCCGAAGAGGCGCGTGTGACTGACGGGCGGCCAGACGGGGTTGAGCGGGCCTTCGATTTCGAACCAGTCGAGGGCGACGCCGGGTCCGACGTGTTTGGCGGCGCGGCCGGCGACTTGGCCGATGCGCAGTCCGTTCCAAGGCACTGACACCGGGTCGAAGACGATGGATTCATGGGCATCGAGCCAGGTGGTGATTTCACCTACTTTAGATTCCATCGAGGGGGCGGTGAAAGCGGAGAGCAGTCGACCGCCTTCCTGTTGCTTGCCTTCTTCGTGGGCGCGCAGGACCGCGGCTTGGGGGGCGTCGCAGGGATTCGGCTTACCGTTGGCCCACCGGAAACCCCAGACCGAAAGTCGCAGGCGATAGTTCCCCGCGTAGATTGGCGAGACGTTCATCGCGGCCTCATAGCCAGCGAGGTTGGGGTTGAGGAGTCCGACGGCGCTCTGGCTCTTGGATACTGCGGGGCTCTTGACCAAGGCGCCGCGGTCCTTGAGGTCTGGCCCATCGTGGCCGACATGACCTTTCTTATCTTCGAAGCCGCCGCGGACGGGCAGGGCGGGGTCGGGCTGTTTGTCTTTCAGTAAGACGAATTGTCCGTGGGAGAGGTTGCCGCCGAACTTGAACAGGCCTGCCGGGTAGATGCGTTGCTGGTATACCCGTGGGGCGGCGCTTTGCGTGGCGATAGCTAGGTCGAGGGCTTTTTCGATCGCCTCTTGGTAGGCGGAGAGGTGGCCGGGCGAGAGGTCAAGGCCACTGCCAATCTTATCGTAGCCCGACACGCGTCCGTCGGCTGGAAGCATACCAGTGATATCCAGGCGTGGTAGGGCGAGTAGGTCCTTGAGTGAGTTCTCGAACTCCTGACGGGTCAGGCGGCGGAGCTGCGTGCGCGCCGGATGGGCGGCGGTGGCGGCCGCGGTCAATCGGCTGTCGAGTTCGGTGACGAAGGCGTTTCTTTCGGCCGCCGTCGGCTGCGTCTTTTTCTTCGCTGGCGGCATCTCGCCGTCGGCGACGGCGTCGTGGACCTTGATCCAGCGGTCGAGCTGTTGCTTTTCAGAACCGATTGATTCCAGGTCGAGTCCGCCTTT
>CALQLO010000029.1 GCA_943331445.1 Akkermansia muciniphila | reverse complement strand
GGGCAAGTCATCGGACCCCACGACCTCCCTTCACTCACGGACGCCACGCAGTGGCGCCCCTACCGCAGCCTCCTCCCGTTTCCGGCCTCCCCTTGAGTTCACCCATCTGCCTTAAACGTCAATAACCCAACGTTTATAATATTAATATGACCCAGGGACTCCAAATGCCCTCATTGCCATTGCGTAACAGGGGGTGAGGGTCACTGCCATCGAGTGAACACCCTAAAAACTGCCTTCCTCCTCGCCGCCGCGGCCACTGCCGCCCAGGTCGCTGCCGATACCTACACGCCGTTCACGGGCCCGGTGGTAATCACGACAGGATCGCCGACATACCTGATGCTTGCCTGGGATCCTTCAAACGGCTTCCGCCAACGGACGGACGGGGAGACAAATGTGATGTATTTCTCGCCACAGCGTGCCTCTATTATGGGCGACGGAATGTATCCGGCGAGCGTAGCGTCGGGGTTTCAACCCGGAGCAGTCAGCACCTCGCTTACTACCTTGAGCGCCGGGACAGTAATCAACAGCAACGCTGGATACGGAACAGGCGGCTGGAACCCTTCCGACGGCCTCCACCACGCCTACTTCGGCATCAGCTACACTGTTAGTGAAGGAAACTACAACTACGGCTGGGTGAAGTTTTCAAATGTCGGCCTTACCTTCACCGTCGAGAATGCCTATATGGATGCCGTCGTAAACGAGGCGGTAGTCATACCGGGTAACGGCGTCGCCAACATCGCAAGCTGGATGTCCTCGATCGACGGCGCGCACCGCACCTATAATTCTGGCGTGGCGCTGGGCGAACTGCCGATGGAAGGCGCCCACCACCGCCCGATGATGTCCTTCGACCGCATGGGCAAGGACTCCCAGGCCTGGGCCACCGGTGACTTTGGTACGAGCTCGCGCCTCCGCGACAGCCATATCTCGACCGGTGAAGTTGGCGTAAATTGGAATGTCGGCAAGACGGGTCTCTTCGGCTTTGCGGCCGGCCACGGCGAACAGAATGAAGACCTGGCCTTAGGCGGTTCCAGTAACGTCCGCGGCGAATACGCGCTGGCTGAATATGACTTCCGCCCCGAAGGCACGCAGTGGATCTTCTCCGCCGTTGCGATGGTCGGCGACTGGAACGCACGCTTGGCCCGCTGCTACGATAACAGCGGTTCGACCGACACCTCCCTCGGCCAGACGGGCCTGAACACGCGCTCGCTCCGCCTGCGCGTCGACGCCCCGTCCGTCGCCAGCCTGGGCGGCTTCAGCTTCGCCCCCTACGCCTCGTACACCGTGACGCATACGAGTGTCGACGCCTTCACCGAAACCGGCGGCGGCTTCCCGGCCAGCTTCAACGAGCAGAAGCATAACGCCATCGAGGCCCGCCTGGGCGTCAACGCCAGCAAGGACCTCTCTGAGCAGACGAAGTTAATCCTCAGCTTCGAAGGCATCCACCGCTTCGACGGCGCCGGCCCGTCGCTTTCCGGCCAGGATATCACCGGCAGCGTGGCCTTCAGCCTGCCTGGCACAGCACCCCGGCCCGATTGCGTCCGTCTCGGCTTCGACGTCGATCACAAGCTCAACGCCAACACCCTCCTGAACTTCTCAGCCCATGCCTCCAGCGTCGGCGAAGTCAGCGACTTCTCCTGCGCCCTCAGCATCCGCCGGGCGTTCTAAGCGCGAAGCTTCGCTTCGCGAGGGGACACGTGGGCAAGTTGACAAGGATCGAGACAGGCCGCCCACCCGGGCGGCCTTTTTTGTTGATGCTCGTTCGCCGGATGGTGAACGAAAGGTAGGGGCGAGGCTACGCCGCGCCCTTTCGCATCAATATGGCATGACGTAGTCCTGCCCCTACCCTCGGCCACCATGCGGCGGCCGCGTCATGAGGTAGGGGCGCGACTGCGTCGCGTCCGCTCGCAGCGCAGGACACGATGAGCCGGGCAAGCGATCGGACCAATTAACGTCTGTCCGCCCACGGACGCCACGCCGTGGCGCCCCTACCAAAGTCAGCGATGTCATGCCGAGGTTCCCCGTCCTGCCTGATGCATCTCATCCATTCTGCTCTCGATTCAGCCCTCAACGCAGTCATCGACTCAGTCCTCTATTCACCCGCGCGCCGTCGCATCCACCAACAACCACGCCCAAGTGGCGACCACACCCTCGGGGCGCGCATTCAGGCGATCGTAATCCCGGATCATGGAACGTAATTCGCCGGCCGACAGACGCGGTTCACCGGTCACGCCGCTGCGATGCAGCGAGCGCAGGAAATCCAGCGCGCTCGGATAAATTTCCTCCGACTCCAAGACGCCATGCGCATGGACATCGAACTTAGCACCCTTGAGTAGCGCCAACCACTGCGACTCATCGCGCCAGCGGACGGGGCCTTCGCCGATGAGGTCACGTAATTCGTTCAGGCAAGGATCACACGGTACGCCCAGCAGCAATCGGCCACCTTCAGGCAACGCGGCCCGCCAATGCTTCAAGACGGCCGCCGGATCCGCCGCCCAATGCAGCAAGCCAGTCGAGGCGATGGCGTTGGCTTTCTCAATCGGTCCGAAGGCATTGTGCACCGACCAGTTCGCTGCCGGCACCGCCTCGCGGCCGATGGCCACCATCGCGGGCGAGGAATCAGTGGCGTCGACATTCACCCCCTGAGCCAACAACGCGGCGGTGAGAAATCCGGTCCCGGCACCAAGTTCCGTCACACGTGCCCCACGACGTAGCGGCGCGAAAGCGGCCAAAGCTTCGGCGAAACGCTTCTGCGGGGCGGCGTGCGCATCATAGCTATCGGCTCGCTGGTCGAAACGCATGGGGTCAGGGGGTGAGGAACTCGCGCAGCTCGTGCCCGAGTCCTTCAACAATATGACAACCGACGATGGCTTGGCAAACGCCCTCCGGATTTAACAAGGTATCTTGGTCGCCGACATAGGCCTCCCATCCGGGGCTGAGCCCCTGGCGGCCAAAGGTGATCAGCGAGATGCCCGCGGGCTGGACGAGGATGTCCAAGCCAGCCTGAAGGTATTCCTTCTCGTAGGGCAAGGCGTCGCCCACCATCGGGGCCAGCCCGGCGCGCTGACGGAAGTCGGCCAAGGCCGCCGGGGCATCCGTCTCCATCCAGCGGCGGAGATACTTCACCTGGGTCTCGGAGTGCTTCCCACCCAGGCCGTGCTCAGCGCAAAAAGAGGTAAAGGGAGCGAAGAGCAGCACCTTGGCAGGGAATTTCACGCCACGGGCACCCGCTTCGAGCACGAGGTGCGCCCCAAGCGACCACGCGATAATAGCATCGCATCCAGCAAGGTTCTCCGCCGCCCCCATCACGGGCGGGTAAATGAGATGCTCCGCATCGGGCGCATGCGCCACGGCGATGGCCTTCATCTCCTCCAACGAGACGCCCCAGCCGCCTAGCCAGCCGATCTTCATTCGCGGACACCTTTCAAGGCTTGGAGGAAGTTCGCCAACGCCGTCGGGGTAAGCCCGCGACGCAACGAGATGCGAATCCGTCCCGTCCGCTCAGGCACGGTCGGCGGACGAATCGCGGAGACCATGAAGCCAGCAGCCCGGAGGGCGGCGGCATATTTCAGGGTGACATCAGAATCACCGAGGATGAGCGGGATGATCGGCGAATCGCCGGAGGGTACCGCGAAGCCGACTTCGACCAACCCATCACGCCAAGCATGCGAAAGGGCATGGAGCTGGCCCCGTTCGGCCGACATGCCCTTGACGCGTTCCACGGCGGCGAGCGCGGCGGCCGCGCACGACGGCGCCAAATACGTCGAGTAGACAAACTCACCAGCAAAGTTGATCAGGGCGTCGCGGACTTCCGGGGCGTGCGAGAGCACATAGGCGCCCTGCGACCCGAGGCCTTTGCCCAGCGTCCCGACGACGATATCGGCCGCGGCGAAAGCACCCTGCTCTTCCTGCAGGCCGGAACCGGTCGCACCATACCAACCCGTGGCATGGGCCTCATCGAGTACCCAACAAAACCCGAAACGCTTCCGCAACGAGGCAAGCCGCTTCAAATCCGGGCTATCTCCGTCCATGGAGTAAACGCTTTCCGTGACCACGAAGATGACACCCTCCAAGGCGGGCTCTTCGTGCAACATGAGCTCGAGCGCATCCAAATCATTATGCGCAAAGCGACGCAGGCGTGCGCCCGAGGCAGCAATGCCCTCCAGCATGCTCGCATGGACCAAGCGGTCGGCGAGGATGAGGTCGCCCTTCTTGGGCAAACCGCCAAGCACGGCGGAGTTGGCCGCGAAGCCGGTATTCATCACGAGCCCATGCTCATAACCCTGCCACGCGGCGAGCGCGTGCTCAAGTTGCTGGTGCACCACGGTGTAGCCCGTGACCAGCGGTGAAGCGGAGGAAGACGCACCCCATTCGTGGAGTGCGGCCACGCCGGCAGCGATGACCGCGGGATCGCGCGACAGGCCGAGGTAATCGTTATCGGCGAGGTTGACGCGCAGGTCGTCCGAAGCGCGGGCGGCAAGCTTGCGGCGCAGCGACGACCCTTCGCGCTGCGCGAGGGATCGCTGCAAGCGCTGCAACAGGGCCGCGTTCATCGCGGCAGGAAGTGGAAACGCGCTGACTTATCGCCCTTGCCCGATTCCCCAAGCAGCGGGATCCAGGATTCGGCCAGACCATCACGGTTTGCCTTCGCGACCGCGGGCGAGGGCTTCTTGATCGCATTGAGCCAGACGCCGATCGGGCCATCGTAACGACGACGGAGGTAAGCGATGGCGAGGCGGGCCTGGTTGATGGCGCCGAGGCGATCCTCGACGACGACAATGGCGACGGTGGGCTTGATCGCCGCGGCGAAGTCGGCCCAATCCTTACCCTTAGGGTCAATGGGTACGGCGACACCACCAGCGCTTTCAACGACGCGACAGGGCGCATGCGGCACAGCTCGGTAGAGTTTCAGAAGCGTTTCGAGGTCGAGCTGCTTGCGAGCTTTCTTGGCCGCAGCGAGCGGTGCAATAGGCGCCGCGAGCGTCATCAGCGTGTGGGCTTCGGCCCACTTGCCCGCGGCCTTGGGCGCATCGGCCGCGCGACCCGCCCCAGACCCCGACTCCACGGGCTTGATGACCTGGGTGAAGCCGTCCCGCGCAAGGCGCTGGGCGAGCAGGCGAGCGACGTGGGTCTTACCCACGCCAGTGTCGCTGCCGGTGACAAAAATGAGGGCCATGTTATTTGCAGCCGCAACCGCCCTGGCCGCAGGATTCTTCAGAAGCGTTGGCGGCGGCAAACTCGGCGACGCTCGGCCATTCAGCGGGCTGAGCGTTCGCTGGCGCGATTTCACCGCGATGAATTCGGCGGGCTTCATCGGGATGCATCGGATGCAGGCCGAGACGCTTCATGAGATTCATGTCTTCTTCGATGTCGGGATTACCGGTGGTGAGCAGCTTCTCACCGAGGAAGATGGAATTGGCGCCGGCGAGGTAGCAGAGCGCCTGGGTCTCGTCGTTCATATTCCCGCGACCGGCGGAGAGGCGCACCATGGCCTTGGGCATCAGGATGCGGGCGACGGCGACGGTGCGGACGAACTCGATGCTATCCACAAACTTGCGGCCAGCGAGGGGCGTACCTTCGACGGCCACGAGGGCATTGATCGGCACGGAGTCGGGCTGGGGATCGAGCTGAGCGAGCTCGACGAGCATCTTTAGACGGTCGTCGACGGTTTCGCCCATGCCGATGATGCCACCGGAGCAGACTTCGAGACCAGCCTTGCGGACGTTTGAAAGCGTCTGGAGACGGTCGTCGTATGTGCGGGTGGTGATGATCTTGGAGTAGTGCTCGCGGGAAGTGTCGAGGTTGTGGTTATACACGTCGCAGCCGGCTTGTTTGAGGCGACCCGCCTGCTGCTCGCTCACCATGCCAAGGGTGCAGCAGACTTCGAGGCCGAGGGCCTTCACGCCCGAGACGGTGTTCAGGACGCTGTCGAACTGCTTGCCGTCATTCACCCGGCGCCAGGCAGCACCCATGCAGAAACGGGTCGCCCCGCCAGCCTTCGCGCGACGGGCGTCGACGAGAATCGTCTCGGTCTCCATCAAGGCCTCGGCCTCGACGAAGGTGTTGTTGTGCACCGACTGCGGGCAATAGGCGCAGTCTTCGGGGCACGCGCCCGTCTTGATCGACTTCAGCGTGCAGAGCTGCACGCCGGCTGGATCCTGGTTGGCCTGGTGGACTTGCTGAGCCTTGAAGATCAGCGTGTTGAGCGGTAGGTCGTAGAGCGCTCGGGCTTCGGTGAGGTGGGGCATATGTTTTGGTAGAAAAGGTAGGGGCAGCACCGCGTGCTGCCCTAGTCTGCTTTGAGGCTCGGCAGCACGTCGTCCATGGCGAGGCGGACGGCACGGACGAGGTGTTTTACTTCGTCGGGCTGAATGGAGATCGGCGGCACGAACAGGATCGAATCGCCCAACGGACGAATCACGAGGCCGTGACGGCGCGCGGCCAAGGCGACGCGATAACCAGCGCGGGTATCGGTCGGCCAGCGCTCGGCGTGAGCGGGCTTGAATTCGACCGAACCCGTGAGGCCAAGCTGACGGAACGTGCGCACGTGGGCGTGGCCGGCGAAGGCGGCTTCCATCTCGCGGCCGAGGTGCGACGCACGATCAGCGACCTGCCCCGAGGCCAGCATGGGCTTCAACTTGCGCAACGACTCGCGGGCGACCGCACAACCGAGCGGGTTGCCCGAGAAGGTGTGGCCATGGAAGAAGGTCTTCCCTTCGGAGAACGCACCGAGGAAGGCCTCGTAGATTTTTTCGGACGTCAGCGTGGCGGCGAGCGGCAGGTAGCCGGCGGCGAGGCCCTTCGCGAGGCAGAGGAAATCCGGGACGACGCCTTCGAGTTCCGAGACCGTCAAGGCTCCCAAGCGACCGAAGCCCGTGAAGACTTCGTCCAAAATGAGGTGCACGCCGTATTGATGACAGAGCGCCGCGACCGCCTTCACGAAGCCTGCGGGCTGCTGGACCATCCCGGCGGCACCCTGCACGCGCGGCTCGAGGATCACGCAGGCCGTCGTGGCGGCATCACGCTCGAGGAGTGCCTTAAGCGCCGTCAGCGAGGCAGAAGTATCGGAGCGTGCGACCTTGCCGGCGCATTCCGAATGAGTCGGTGCGGGAAAAGCCTGTGCCGCAAAGAGCCAAGGGTTGAAGCGTCGGTGGAACTCAGAGCGTTCACCCACCGACATCGTCCCGAAGGTGTCACCATGGTAGGCACCTTCCATCGAGATGACGCCATGTTTGGCTTCCTGGCCGACGAGCTGCCAATACTGGAATGAAAGTTTCAGGGCGACCTCCACGGCGTTGCTGCCGTTGTCGGTGAAGAAGCAACGCGGAAGCGCCCCGTCCGTCAGCCCGGCGAGATCTTTGGCCAGCTCGGTCGCGATCGGATGGTTCAAGCCGAGGAGCGTCACGTGGGCGACTTTCTCCAGCTGGTCCTTCAAAGCACGGTTCAGATCCGGGTCGTTGTGGCCGTGCACATTCGTCCAGACGGACGCATTGCCATCGAGGTAGCGCTTCCCTTCCCCGTCGATCAACCAACTCCCTTCGCCGCGCACCAGGTGCAGACGGGGGTTGTCCTGATATTCCCGCATCTGGGTAAACGGATGCCACCCGAAGCGCTGGTCGGCGGCATCAAGTTGGCCCAAGGCGGGCGAGGCGGCGGTGGCAGCAGTCGGCACACCCCATCCCTAGGGCTCTTTCAGACTATTGTTAAGCCCGAACTACCGCTAGGTTTACAATACCCCGCCCCTAAGAATCATCGATGGGGATCAGGGTGGGATGCGATGAAATCGCATCCGCTGCATCGAAGGGTGGGACAGCACCACGTGCTGCCCTAGCTGGCTATCGCCTTGCCCCCGTGTCCCCATGCCAGCATGTCCCCACGCGAAGGCTTCTCCTTCGCTGGTAGGGCGGGTTGTCCCCAACCCGCCGTTGAGCCAATCGAGACTAGAATCTCTCACGTGGTGCGCAGGCCTATCGACGAACGGACGGCTGTCCTCAGCCGTCCCTACCCTCAAGACAAAATGCCCCTGCCCCTGTCCGTACCCCTAGCCTCTCCCTACACTCTATATTCTATACCCTCACCGCGGCACCGCCGTCCCACGCCCCACCCACTGGCTGCTTTCGTAAATAAAGTTGAAGGGGGCGGTCCGGCGGTTGTCATCATTTTCCTGACGCGCGAGACCCCTGTGCACGGCGCCCCGACTTTTAAAATACCCCATGGCCCCTCGCCCACCCCTGCTACTGGTCCTTCTGCTCCTCGCCGTCCCCGGCTTCGCTCAGCAAAAATCCGACCCGTTCGCGCAGTTAGTCCGTCCCACGAATCCCCTGACCCCGGCCCAACAGGCTAAGGCTTTCCACCTGCCTCCGGGCTTCGCCATTCAACTCGTCGCCAGCGAGCCCGATCTGCGCAAGCCGATGAACATGCAGTGGGACGCGCTCGGCCGCCTCTGGATCACGGAGTCGCGTGAGTATCCCTTCGCCATCAAGGATGGCTCTCCCGGCCGCGATACCATTCGAATCTTCTCCGACTTCGGCCCTGACGGCCGCGCCGGCAAGGTCGAGATCTTCGCCGACGGACTTAATATCCCCACGGGTCTCTACCCCTTCCGCTCCCCGAACGCCCAAGGTAAACTCACCTGGAAATGCATCGTCTGGAGCATCCCCAATATTTGGCTCATGGAAGATACCGACGGCGACGGGAAAGCCGATCGCCGCGAGGTCCTCGTCGGCCCGCTGGGCTGGGAGCGCGATTCCCACGGCAATCTTTCCTCCTACCGCCGCGGCCTCGATGGCTGGCTGTACGGCACGCACGGCTTCAACAACCAGAGCACGTTGCGCGGCAAGGATGGCAGCGAGCTCCAAATCCAAAGCGGCAACACCTGGCGCCTCCGCCTCGATGGCTCACGCGTCGAGGGCAATACCTACGGGCAGGTCAACCCCTTCGGGCTTTGCTGGGATGACAAAGGTAATCTTTACAGTGCCGACTGCCATAGCTCTCCGATCTACCAGCTCCTCCGCGGCGCCTATTACCCGAGCTTCGGTAAGCCCAACGACGGCCTCGGCTTCGCGCCCCAGACCATCCGCCACTCACACGGCAGCACCGCCATCTGCGGACCAATTTACATCACCGACCCCGCCTGGCCCGATGAATTCCAGCACCATATGTTGATCGGCAATGTCCAGACCAGCCGGCTCAACCATGACCTCATCGCCTGGCACGGCTCCTCTTCCAAGGGCAAGGAACTGCCCGACTTCCTGAGCACCGATGATCCGTGGTTCCGCCCCGTCGACCTGAGTTGGGGCCCGGACGGCGCCCTCTACGTCGCGGACTTTTATAACAAAATTATCGGCC
This sequence comes from Akkermansia muciniphila, assembly GCA_943331445.1. GTDB lineage: Bacteria > Verrucomicrobiota > Verrucomicrobiia > Opitutales > UBA953 > UBA953. Next base: position 12,535 of record CALQLO010000029.1, on the reverse strand, counting down.
ACTACGAAGTCCCCCTCACGCACCCCGAACGCGATCGCGAACGCGGCCGCCTCTGGCGCATCGTCCACCTCGACGCCCAACAGCAGCCACCTCGCGCCCCCGCCGCCCTCCCGGCGGACGCCGCTGGCCTCCTCCAGGAACTGGGCTCGGGTAACCCCACCCGTCGCACCCTGGCGCTCAATGAAATTTGCGACCGCTTGGGCCCCGCCGCCATCCCGCTCCTGCAAGCCGCCGCCACTCGCCCGGTCAACGCCTTGCAAAAACTCAACGTAGTCTGGGCCCTCCACCGTCTCGGCGCACTCGATGATGCCGCGCTCCTTCAAGCCTTGGGCGACCCGAATTTACTGGTGCGCACGCACGCCGCGCGCACGGCTCGCGAAATCCCGAAGTGGTCCGCCCTCCTCGCGGCCGCCGTGCGCAACCTTACCCGCGACCCCGATGCCCTCGTGCAACGTTGCGTCGCGGAAGCACTCGGCGCCCATCCCGCCAAAGAAAATATCCCCGTGCTGCTCGCTCTACTGAATCAGGTACCCACGGACGATGACCACCTCCTCCACGGCTCGCGCATTGCCCTCCGCGACCAGCTGCGCGCACTCACCCTCCATGATCTCACCCTGTTGGAAAGCCTACCAAAGGCCGACCTCAACCGCTTCGTCATGGACACCTTCCTCGGCGTGGCCGGCGAGCCCGCCGCCTTGCTACGCCTTCGCCTCATCCAGACGCCTGGATTAATTTCTAACGAGGTCTTCCAAAAACACCTGACCCATCTCACTAAGGGGCTTCCTGCCACTGAACTTCCGGCGCTCGCCAGCCTAGCTAAACAACGCCTGAGCGGAGCCGAGCCGGCCGCCAGCCAACTCGCCGTGCTCAAAGATCTCACCACTGGTTTAGCTGAGCGCAGCCCCGAAGCCTCCGCCTTCGTTAAGGACTGGGTCAAATCCTCCATCCCAGCCTTCTTCGCCGCTGGCGGAGATACCGCCGGTAACGCGGCGGAAATTGCCGGCAGCCTCAAACTCACCGAAGCCCTGAGCGGCGTGCGAGCACTCTTGACCGACAGCAAAGCCAGCCCAGAAAATCGTGCGAAGGCCGCGCTCGCACTCCTCCGACTCGACGACCAACCCATCCGCACGCTCCGCCCCCTCCTTGTCGATGCCAGCACGCCGACGGTGCTCCGCGAGAAAGTCGCCACGGCTTTCGGCGAGCTTGCTTCTACCGAGGCTGCGACTGCGCTCGCGGCCGCACTCAAGGGATCCTCCCATAGTTTTCAACGGTCCCTCGCCACCGCGCTGAGCACCAGCGCCGAAGGGGCCACGATGCTCTTGCACGCGTGTGCGGAGGGTACGACCGCGCCCTCCCTACTCTTAGAGAAACGCCTCACCGATAAGCTGCTTGGCTACAAGCAGCCTGCGATCACCGCGCAATGGACGAAACTCACCGCCAACCTTCCGCCCCTTAATGTCGTCCTTGATAAGCTCATCGCCGACCGACGTAAGACCTTCGATCCCGCCCAAGCCAACGCCTCGCACGGCCTTGAAATCTTCACGCAGAACTGCGCCGTCTGCCACGCCATCGACAGCAAGGGAGCCAACATCGGCCCACAGTTGGACGGTATTGGCGGCCGCGGGGTCGCCCGCTTGCTCGAAGACATTCTGGACCCGAGCCGCAACGTGGACAAAGCCTTCCGCCTCACCATGGTCACGAAGAAGGACGGCTCCGCGGTGAGCGGCATGCTGCGTCGCGAAGAGGACGGCCAGATCATCCTCGTCGACCTCGCCGGCCAAGAGCTTCGCGTCAAAGCCGCGGACGTCAGCGCCCGCAAGGAGACGGAGATTTCCCTCATGCCGCCAATCTTCGGCGAGACCCTTTCCGTCGCAAATCTCAACGACCTCCTCGCCTTCTTGCTCACCAAGACCCCGGCCAAGTAGCCTCCGCCGGTAGGGATGCGATGAAATCGCATCCGCTGCATCGAAGGGTGGGACAGCACCGCGTGCTGCCCTAGCTGGCTATCGCCTTGCCCCCGTGTCCCCATGCCAGCATGTCCCCACGCGAAGGCTTCTCCTTCGCTGGTAGGGCGGGTTGTCCCCAACCCGCCGTTAACCCGATTCACATCCGCACCTCATCCGACGAACGGACGGCTGGGGACAGCCGTCCCTGCCCTCAAGACAAAATGCCCCTGCCCCTGTCCGTGCCCCTAGCCTCTCCCTGCACTCTATATTCGATACCCTCACCGCGGCACCGTCGCGCCTACTTCACCTCAAGGAACTTGAAGCACACGGGCGCACCGACTTCAAAGTGCGTACCGGTCGGCGAGAGCGCGCCAGTAGCCTGGTCGATCTTAAAGAGGAAGACGCTGTCGGAGCTCTGATTGCCGACGACGAGCCAGCGGCCGGTCGGATCGACGCCAAAACCGCGCGGGGTCTTGCCCAGCGACGAAGTATGGCCAACGAGTGTAAGCTTACCAGAGGCGGCATCGACCGCATAGGTGACGATGCTGTCATGCCCACGATTGGAGCCGTAGAGGAACTTGCCAGACGGATGCAGGATGATTTCCGCCGTCGAGCCGCCCTTCCCATCGAAGCCCGCCGGGATTGAGGGCAGGCTTTGGATCTGCTGCAGGGTGCCACGGCGGGCATCGAAGGTAAACGCGGTGACGGTCAGCGAATGCTCGTCGATGTTGTAGCAGAACTTGCCATCGGCACTGAAAACCAGGTGGCGCGGATGCGTGTCCGCGGTGGTCGGCGTGAAGGCTGGCTCAGCGGCACTGAGTTCACCCGTGGTGGCGTTAAAGCGATAGGTGTAGATGCGGTCGAGGCCAGCATCACAGCTGAGCGCGAACTGATTACCCGGAGCGAACTCCGTGGCATGGCCATGAGGCTTCTGCTTCGGGCTCAACGTCGGATGCTTATCGACCCAAGTCGAAGGCGCGAGTTGGCCGTCGGCGCTGATGGCGAGGGAGGAGATACTGCCGTCGCCGTAATTCGAAACGACGATCGTCTTACCCGTCTCATCAATCGCGAGGTGGCACGGGCCGTTGCCGTTCGGGGCTTGGGAGTTGATTGGGGTAAGCTTACCGTCGGCTCCAATCGTGAAGCCCGCAATCGCGCTACCCTTCGGACCTCCTTCACCGGCCGCGAAAAGGTATTTATGGTTCGGGTGAATCGTGACCCAGGAAGGATTACCCATCGCCCCGGCGAGTTCTGGTGCGCTCATTTCACCCGTAGCTGGGTTCAACCGAGACACATAGATGCCCTGGCTCTTCTTGCCCGTATACGTGCCGATGTAGACTAGGACCGTGCCCGGCTTCACCGCTTCGGCGGCAAACGCTGGTCCCGCGATGGCGGACAACAAAGTGGCAGACAAGAGCAACGTGCGGAGGGTGCGGGGAAGGGAGCGCATAGGTGGGGTGGCCGGGATTAAAGCCCGAACCCAGCCCACTTCCAGCCTCGTTATGAGCTGCATCGCCGGTAGGGGCAGCACCGCGTGCTGCCCTCGTCTGCCTCTGGTAGGGCGGGTTGTCCCCAACCCGCCGTTGGGCGGACCCATATCCGTACCTCATCTGACGAACGGACGGCCGAGGACAGCCGTCCCACCCTCAAGACAAAATGCCCCTACCCCTGTCCGTGCCCCTAGCCTCTCCCTATACTCCCTACTCTCACCGCGGCTCCGCCGCGCCTGCCCTCACTTCAACTTCAGCACTTCGTTCGTCTTGGCGACAATCGCCTCAGCGATGATCTTATACGCGGGGCCCGACCAATGGTATTCATCACCCGCGGCCAGGTCTAGGCGAGCGGCGAGCGGCGTATACATATCGATGACCTCGACGCCCTCTTCCTTCATGACCTGTTCGGCGAGGCGATTGATGCGCAACACGACTGGGTTCTTATCCCCGAGGGCGGTGACTGGCTTGCCTGGCTCCGTGCGGCGAGCGGTGTGCGGGGTCGTGGCAATCCAGAACAACTTGGCCTGTGGCGCCCCGGTCTTGAAACCGCGTACGATGGCCCGCGTGGTGTCGATGATCTGCTGATCCGTGGCTTTTTCCGGCGTCCACGAGAGCGAGTGCAGGCCGTTATTGAAAAAGATCAGGTCGAAGTCGGCCACGGCCGCACCCTGCTTGATCAGCCCATCCACCTTCGGGTCGATGCCGCCGACGAAGCCGGTCCAGTGGTAGGCATAGACCTTGCCTTCGAGTGACGGCAAGAGATGCCCGCGATAGCCGCCCGAGATCGAGTCGCCGTAGAAGAGCAGCTTGGGGCGCTTAGGGTCGACGACCGTGGGCGCATCGACCATCCAGCTCTTTCCGGCGATTGCGCCGCGCGGCTCGGCGGTCACCTTTTCCTTCGGCGACTTATAGGTAAAGTCAGCGCCATAGACCTTGAGCGACGTGATCTTCGCCGACGGGAAAGGCTTTTCGCGCGGGAGGAGCTTCTTGCCCACCCACATCGGTTCGTCGTTCGGCAAGAGCAGGATGAAATACTGGCCGGTCGGGTATTCGTTCAGATAATACGTCGGGCTACCCTTCCGGACCGCGACCGTGAAGGCATACGGCTTGTTCGGCTCGAGCTTGAGGCGCTTATCGCCGATATGCATGCCGTTGATGATCGGGCGATGGGCCTGGATGCTCGGGAAATTGAGGAACGTGAGCCCGAGTCCCGTGTCCTCGCCGTCTTTTTGCTGCTTCAGTAACACGTGCATCGTCGTGCCGTCGGTGAGCTCAGGGAAAGTAACCGTCACCTGGACCGTGAAGTTCTTCTGGTCGGGGAAAGCGGCGGCGGGCACGCCGAAGTAATTTTCGCCGCCCACCGTTACGCTGCCGTCGGCTGCCACGGTCGCACCGTGATTAAGTTCGGCTGGAATCTTATCCTTCGCCAGATCCCAAAGCGGAGCCTGCGCGGAGAGCACCGCGGCAAATGCCAACAAACCCAGAACCGAGAGCAGACGTTTCATATCGCCGAGTCAAAGCGCCAACCCACCCCTGTCCAACCCGAACCCGTGGGTAGGGGCAGCACCGCGTGCTGCCCTCGTCTGCCTCGGGTAGGGCGGGTTGTCCCCAACCCGCCGTTGAGCGAATCCAGATCCGCAACTTATCCGACGAACGGACGGCTGAGGACAGCCGTCCCACCCTAGCGGCAAGTGTAGGGTGGGTAGGTTGATGGGAGGGAGTGCTCTGCACCCTCGTCTGCCTCGGGTAGGGCTGACCGGCCCGGTCAGCCGCGGGCGCGCGGGCCGCACGCCCCTACCTCCGCCGCCCTCACTCCCCCGCCGCAGCTGGACGGAAGCGCTCAGCGATTCGATCGACGCCTCCCCGCGGACCATCCACGGCTTCATAACTTCCTTTCGTCGCATTCCAACCCGTACGTTGAGGATACGGATAAATGGGCATCTCGAGCGTGACCTTACCGCCTTCGGCATGTCGGCCGACCAAGCCTTCGGGCACGGTGCCCTTCTCGCGCCAAGCCCGCACCGCATCGAGCAGGCTTGGTGGCTGATTGATGCCGGGGCCGCCGCCATGCGACAGACCAGGGACGACGTAGAAGCGGAAGAACGCGCGTGCTTTATCCAGTCCGCCGAGGCGTTCCGCCACGCGTTCGTAGTAATCAATCGACGCGTGATAGGGCACGACCGAATCGGCGGTACCAAGCGTCATCACCAACTTGCCGCCGCGCTTCTCGAACGCCCTGAGGTCAGGGTTCTCGGCGCTCAGGTACGGGGCGAGCTTGGCGGTGTAGGTATCCATATCGGCACCAAAATTAATATCCTCCATCTTCTTATCCGCGCCAAAGGCCCACTTGAAAAGATACAGGTGGCCATGGGAGGCCTCGAGCGAGCTCCCCAGCGGAATGCCGTTAAAGATTCGCTCACCTGACACCGCATGGCGTGGACCATCGAAGAGTTTCCGCAAGGCCGCGGCGTGATCGTCGGTGAGTGACGCGTCCTTCTTCCGCGCCAGCGCGATTACCGCTTCGATATCCTGCGGCGTGCAGCGCGGGTCGGACACGAATTTTCCAGCGGCGGCTGGGATTTCCCGCGCCGCCATAAATTCGTTTGCGGCCGCCATGATGTTGGCATCCTGCGCCTTCGTGAACGGTTGCTTCTTCAGGATCTGGTCGTTCCACAGGAAGTAGGCGTGGAGCGGCGTGCGACAATGCGCGGCCACCGCCGCCGCGATGCCGTCATAGTCTTCTGGATAGCGCTGCGCCTCTTGCAGCGCTTGCTGGCCACCCGTCGAGCCACCACTGAAATAGGAAAGTTCCGGCGCCTTGCCATAATAGGCCTGCACAATCTGCTTACCTGCGACCGTCATCAGATGCGTCGCGCGATAGCCGAAATCTTTCCAGACCTCGGGATTACCCACGCCGGAATCGGCATTGGGCGCCGTGCCCATATCCGTCGTCGCCACGGCGTAACCCGCATTGCTCGGCCCCGCCAGACTCGCGGAATTAATTCGGCCGGCGGCTCCGCCATTGCCCAAGCCGAGGAAGCGTCCATTCCACTTCGCCGCGTCGGGCAGCCACACCTCGACGTTAATATTTGAACCCTTCGCTGGACGTAGCGTCAACCTCACCATCGTCTTCGTCGCCGACGGATCGCGTGCCGCCAGCGTGATGGTCGCCGCCTCAATCTTCAGCGACCGCAAGGCATTTAACTTTTCGTCGCTGGCGGGTGACTGACCAAACAAGGCCGCCCCCGCGAGCAATACCACCGCACCGAGACACGTGATCTTTCTATTCATAAGGTAAGTCCAGCGAACCTAGGTCGAGTCCCCACCCCCGTCCATCCCAAGCTACCCTCGCTGTATCGCTGCATCGAAGGTAGGGGCAGCACCGCGTGCTGCCCTAGCTGCCTCTTCAGCATGGCGCCTCTGCTTCGCCGGTAGGGCGGGTTGTCCCCAACCCGCCGTTGAGCCAATCGAGAATAGAATCTCTCACGTGGTGCGCAGGCCTCTCGACGAACGGACGGCTGGGGACAGCCGTCCCTACCCTCAAGACAAAATACGCCTGCCCCCTGTCCGTGTCCCTAGCCTCTCCCTATACTCTACACTCTCACCGCGGCACCGCCGCGTCTACTTCACCTCAAGGAACTTGAAGCACACTGGCTGGCCGAGCTCGAAGTGAGTACTGGTCGGCGAAAGCGCCCCAGTGCGCTGATCAATCTTAAAGAGTACAATCGTGTCCGAACCTTGATTGCCAGCGATGAGCCAGCGGCCGGTCGGATCGACGCCGAAGCCGCGCGGGGTCTTACCCTGCGTCGAGGTATGCCCAACGAGCGTGAGCTTACCTGAGGCCGCATCGATTGCATAGGTAACAATGCTGTCATGTCCGCGGTTGGAGCCGTAGAGAAACTTGCCAGACGGGTGCAGGATGATTTCGGCGGTCGACCCACCCTTGCCATCGAAGCCCGCCGGGATCGAGGGAAGGCTTTGGATCTGCTGCAGGGTGCCACGGCGGGCATCGAAGGTAAACGCGGTGACGGTTAGCGATTGTTCGTCGATATCGTAGCAAAACTTACCATCGGCGCTGAAAACGAGGTGGCGCGGGTGAGTGTCGGGCATGGTCGAAGTGAACGGAGTCTCATGGGCGGCGAGTTCACCCGTCGCGGCGTTGAAACGATAAACGTAAATACGGTCGATGCCGGCATCGCAGGTCAGTGCGAATTGATTACCCGGCGCGAACTCCGTCGCATGAGCATGCGGCACTTGCTTCCCGCCCAGCGTCGGGTGCTTATCGGCCCAAGTTGAAGGCGAGAGTCGGCCGGCGGGGCTGATTGCGAACGAAGCTACACTGCCGTCGCCGTGATTCGAGACAAGGGCGGTGCGGCCGGTCTCATCAATAGTTAGGTGGCAGGGGTTTTTGCTGTACGAAGGCTGCATGTTAATCAGCGACAGCATTCCGTCGGCCCCAATCGTATAGCCCACTACCGCGGGACCGCCGTCCTTCATGCCATCACGACTAGCGGTGAATAGGAATTTCTGGCTGGGGTGGATGGTTATCCAAGTAGGATTCCCGACGACACACGCCAACTCCGGCACACTCATTTCGCCGGTAAGCGGATTGAGCCGGGAAACATAGACACCCTGGCTCTTCGGGCCCGTGTACGTGCCGATGTAGACCAAGACCGTGCCCGGCTTTGCCGGCTCCACGGCGACAACCCCGCCGGCAGCGGCGATCAATAATGCCGCGGATAAAAGCAGGGGGCGGAAAATGCGCTCAAGAGAACTCATAAGATAGCGGGGAGGAGGGGACTTTAACCTCCCCCCGCTTATTTTCCAGCCCAATGCCTCAAGGCAGGGGCAGAGCCTCGTGCCGCCCTAGCTGTCTTTGGGTAGGGGCGCGACTGCGTCGCGTCCGTTCGCGAAGAGACCTGCGGATGCGATGTCATCGCATCCCTACCTACTGTCTGTTCAAAATAGCGCTTCGCCTTCGCTGGTAGGGCGGGTTGTCCCCAGCCCGCCGTTGAGCCGATCGACATCCGCAACTCATCTGACGAACGGACGGCTGAGGACAGCCGTCCCACCCTCACAACAAAGTGCGCCTACCCTGTCCGTGCCCCTTGTCTCTCCCCATACTCCATACTCGATACTCTATACTCTAGCTGCGCCTCCCCACAAACTCCCCGCAACTCGAACCCGGCGAAACATACCGTTGATGCCGCGCGCACTGCCCGTCGGCGCCGTGCACCGCGCCATACCCGGAACTCAAGCTGCTGAGTCCGGGAGAGTCCTGCTCCATCTGACGTGGCTGGTTATTAAAATGTACGCACTGGGCACAGGTTTGATCCGAAGGCGTAGGCCGAAAAAACTGACGAAGCCACGCCCACATGCGCGTCTTAGCGACCGAGGGTCGACCAATACTTTCCAAAGACCACCACCGAGAGGAAGTAGCCCAGGATCACATTGACGATTACGCCGGCCGTGAAGGCGAGGAACGGCTTGCGGCCGATCGCGGCCAAGTCGCGCCAGCGCGTCGAGAGCCCGATGCTCAGGAAGCAGAACGTGAACGCCCAGACGCGCAGGTTCTTCAGCGGTCCGATAAGTTCGGGCTCCAAGACACGTTTGAAATCAGCCGCCGGATAACTCGAAGCCACCCAGGCGACGATCAGCGAGCTCAAGAGGAACCCGAGGACGAACTTAGGAAAACGGCGCCAGATTTCACCGGCCCCGACGCGCGTGTTGACGCCCGTGTCGCTCCAGCGAGTCACCGCGATGAACGACAGCACGAAGGCCCAGACGCCCACCCAAATATCGCGACCGATCACCTTCATCAGCGTGAACGCGTTCACGGCATCTTCCGGCGTGCCCGTGATACCGCTGACCTTACCAGCATAACCACCGTAAGTCTGGGCCGCGGCGAGTCCGGCCGCATCGGCGAACTCCGAGGTACCAATCCATGCACCGGCGACGCCGGTGGGCAACCCCAGGAGGCGCGCCACGAACGGCAAGGCGAAGACCATGACGATGGCCCATACCACCACGATGGTGATGGCGATGGGGCCCTGCTCTTTCTTTGCGCCCACGGCACCAGCGACGGCAATGGAAGCCGAGACGCCGCAGACCGCACCCCCGGCGCCCAGCGTGGCCGCGAAGCGCTGATCAAGGCCGAGGCGACGCGCGACGAAGAAGATCGTGCCGAAGGTAACCAGCGAGACGACTGCGGCTTGACCCATAGCGACCGGGCCGGCCGATAATATGAGATTGAGCGGCAAGGTCGCCCCGAGCAGCACGATACCCACCTTCACGTAATATTCCACGCGCAGGCCTTCATTGAGCCACGCAGGCAGGCGAACGAAATTGGAGAGCAGCAAACCGATCGCGAGAGCGACCAGCGGAGGCTCGAGCGTGTAGCGGCCGGCTTCAGCCCACGCACCCAGCAAGATGATGACCGTCGTGGCCGCGAAGATGACCGCGAAGGAGCCTAGAAAACGCTGGAGCGAGAGACCGATCGCCCGGGCGCCTAATCCAAGCACGACGGCCAAGAGTGCGAAGAGGGCTAGATAGCGGGGCAATGCCGTGAACAACTGCGATACCGCGACGCCCGCGTCCGTCCATTTGGCCGGCATGACCGCCAACCACTTCAGGCTGCTACCGGCGAACAACAAGATCGCCGCGGCGATGACGAGCCCTAGGCCCAGCAGGATAGCCCAGAAATCTTCGGTGCGAAACCAGGACCGAGTCGGGGAAGGAGAGTCAGGCGTAGCCATGGGGGTAGTGGCGTCATTCCAAGCATTTCGAAATTAAGAGCGAATATAATGTGCAGCATGGATACCTGAATTGAATGAATCAGGGTGGGGCAGCACCGCGTGCTGCCCTCGTCTGCCTCGGGTAGGGCGGGTTGTCCCCAACCCGCCGTTAACCCGATGCACATCCGCACCTCATCCGACGAACGGACGCGACGCCGTCGCACCCTCAAGACAAAATGCCTCTGCCTCGCAGCGGTTCACCATGCCAGCCCGCCCCCACAATCTCCTTTGCGCCCTGGCAGCTTTACCTTTTTAAAATACCCCATGGACCGACTCCCCTTCGCCCTCCTCCTTAGCATCGCTTCACTCGTCGCCGCCGAACCCGTGCCCGCCACAGTTATTGTGCATGCCGACATCAAAGGCCTCGCCATCGCGCCAGACTTCGTCGGGCTGAGCACCGAGAAGAAACTGATGGCCCGCGATTGTTTCAGTGCGCAGAACCTAGATCTCATCGCCCTCTGCCGCACGCTCGGCCCCGGCGTCTTCCGCATCGGCGCCAACAACGTCGACTCGACCTTCTTCAAGCGCGAGGGCGCTCCGGCGCTCGAGTCGATGCAGGAGAACCGCTACGTGACCGACCCGCGGACCATCGGCCCGAAGTCCGTCGATGCGTTCTTTGACTTCGCCCGAACAGCCGGCTGGAAGATCATCTACGGCGTCAACCTCGGCGCTAACGACCCCGCGATGGCGGCCGACGAGGCCGATTACGCCTGGAAGGTCGGCGCGAAGGAAATCATCGCCATCGAGATCGGCAACGAACCCAACCTCTACCCGAAAGGCCCGAAGCGCGAAGGCATTCGTCCCGGCAGCTATGGCTACCCGCAGTATAAGGCCGAGTTCACCGCAGCCTACGAGGCCATCAAGGCCAAGGATGCCAAGATTCCCATCACCGGCCCAGCGCTGACCAAGAGCACGAACTGGATGCCGCTCTTCATGGCCGACTTCAAGGACCGCATCGCGCTGGCCACCTCGCACGTCTACCACCTCTCCGCACCGGAGGCCGACCCGAAGGCCCAACGCTTCACGTCGGTCGAGAAACTTCTCGGCGAGAAGTATCCCGATGACTGGATCATTAAGCTCAAGGACGCCACCTCCGTCGGCGTGCCGTATCGCATCGGCGAGTGCAACACCGCGTCCGGCGGCGGCAAGCGCGGCGTGAGCAACGCCTTCGTCTCCGCGCTGTGGTCGATCGACTTCATGTTCGATGTCGCCCAGGCCGGCGGCCAAGGCGTGAACTTCCACGGCAGTTTCACCGCGAATAATTATTCGCCGATTGTCTTTGATAAGAAGAGCTCCCGCTACGTCCCATCGCCGATGTATTACGGCATGCTCTTCTTCAGCCGCGCCGCGCAAGGACGCCTCGTCGCCTCCGAACTCAAGACCGACGCCAACTTCATCACCCACTCCGTGCTCGGCACGGACGGCAAATTGCGCGTCACCCTCGTGAACAAGGATCTCACCAAGCCCGTCGCCGCGTCGATCGCCGCCGGCGCCCAGTTCACCAAGGGCCAAGCCCTGCGCCTCACCGCGCCGTCGATTGATGCCACCAGCGGCGTCACCTTCGCTGGCGCGGCCGTGAACGCCGACGGCACTTGGGCGCCCAAGACCCCCGAAGCCCTCACCCTCTCCGCCGGCAACACCACCATCACCCTGCCTCCGGCTTCAGCCGTCTTGCTCATCCTGGAATGAGGGCAGGATGCGATGACATCGCATCCGCTGCATCGAAGGTAGGGGCAGCACCGCGTGCTGCCCTAGCTGTCTCCAGGTAGGGACGGCTCTCCGAGCCGTCCGTTCGCTGACGGACGAGTACTTTCTCCGAACTTAGCTAAGGCCCGACGACTTCCCTCCTACGGCCTCGAACGGCGGCGATGGCAATCACCGCCCTACCAACTCGCCAGCATGCCCCCCGCCTACGGCTTCTTGCGGCGGAAGGCCTTCTGGTCCTTGGCGTCGGCCTCGTCATTCAGCACCCACTGCCGAATAGTCGCCTTAGGGATGTCGCGGATTGGCATAGCCACCGCGGACTGTAGGAAAAGGCCTCCGTCGCGCTCTTCCATAATGACCAAAGGCGATGCCACCTGATCGAGTTTCAGGCGGCGACGAAGTTCGAGCGGCAGGGTCAGTGCGCCACGCTTGCTGACAGGTAAAGTGTAGGCCATGCCGTAATACTGCATTACGGCTTTATAGCATTAAGCCGGAAGAGACCCTAGGGACTGAATCGAGGACTGAATAGATAAGCCAGCCACCTGAAACGGATGCAGGTTCCTTGCCCACGTGTCACCGTGTCAACATGCCCCCTCGT
>CALQLO010000028.1 GCA_943331445.1 Akkermansia muciniphila | reverse complement strand
AGTGAGCTTCGCACCTCTGGTCAATACGCCAAAGTCTGGCAGGCCTTCGCCGTTTTCCTCCCCGTCCGTAGCGTCGGCGTCATGGGCGACGGTCGTACCTATGACAATGTCTGTGCGCTCCGTGCAGTGACGTCTTCTGATGCGATGACCGCTGATTGGGCGCGCCTGCCGTACGATGTGCTCCAGCGTGCTTCGACCCGCATCATCAATGAGGTGAAGGGGATCAACCGCGTGGTCTATGACGTCTCCTCGAAGCCGCCTGCGACCATCGAGTGGGAATAAACCGGGTTTGCCCCGTTGACAGTCCTTTCGCCCAACCTTACCTAGAAGCCAGTGTCTGCACCCGGCTTCCAGGTCATCGCGCGCCGCTGGCGCCCCCGCCGCTTCGACGAACTGGTCGGGCAGGAGCACATCGTCAAAACGCTTCGCAATGCGCTCGAAACCAAGCGCATGGCCCACGCCTATCTTTTCGTCGGTCCCCGTGGGACGGGTAAGACGACCACCGCCCGTATTCTCGCCAAGGCGCTTAATTGCGCTGGCGGCCCTAAGCCGGACTTCTCCCTCGACGACCCGGTTTGCCTAGCCATCGAGCAGGGTAACTGCCTCGATGTCATCGAGATCGATGGGGCTTCCAACCGAAAACTGGAAGACGCCCAGAAGATCCGCGATGAGTGCCAGTTCGCTCCCGCCAACTGTCCCTTCAAGGTGTTCATCATCGATGAAGTCCACCAACTGACCAAGGAGGCATTCAATGCGCTGCTGAAGACGCTCGAAGAGCCACCGCCCTGGGTGAAGTTCATCTTGGCGACGACGGAGGCCGACAAGGTTCTCCCGACGATTACCTCTCGCTGCCAGCGGCTCGAATTCCACCCGATTTCCGAAGAAGTTATCGCCGCCCAGCTCGCCCGTATCGTTAAGGCTGACGGGGTTGATGCCGATACGCAGGCGCTCACCGCTATCGCTCGTCTAGCCGGCGGCGGCATGCGCGACTCCCAGTCTATCCTGGATCAGGTCATTTCTTTTGCTGGGAAGAAGATCACGGAAGCGGACGTGCTTTCCATTTACGGTTTAGCCTCCGCCCAGCAGGTGACAGAACTTTGCCGAGCTATCTCAACGGGTGACGGCAAAACCCTCCTCAGCCTGTGCGACACCTTCCACGCCGAGGGACGAGATCTCTTAAGAGTCTTGGGCGACTTGCAGGCCCGAGTCCGTTCCGCGACGCTGGCGGCCGTCCGCGCCAATGGCACGAGTGCCTTACTTGGCGGCGAATTAGCCACCGAGCAGTTAGTCCGCTTGCTGGAATGTCTCCAAGAAGGCGAGCAAGGGATTCGCTCGGGGCTTTCGCCTCGAGCCAACTTTGAGGTGACGTTGCTCAAGGCCATCGAGCAAAGCAGATCGAGGTCAATAGATAGCCTCATCAAAGACATCGCCGCCGCCGCAGCTGGTCTCCCTCGGGAGCCCGGCCAAAAAAAAATAAAGCCAGCCGTAGCCTTGCCGGCGTCGCCTGAGCCGGCCGTTGTCGCTGTCCCTGCCGCCCTTGCGCCGACTCCTTCGCGGGTCGTCGATGTGCCGATTGAGGATTCAGGATTACTGGAAGAATCTCTCCCTCCTTTAGATATTGAGGCCGCGGAAGCCGAAGCGAGCCAAGCTGGCCGGCCTGAAGCCTTTGCTTTCCCAGATGCATCCCTGCCTGCCCAGCCGGTGGCCGAAATCGGCAAGACTGCCTTCCCGGGCGAGAAGGAATTCACGGACGCGGTCGAGGCATTGCCTCCCGGCTTGAAGCAGAAACTTAAAGATACCATCGGCGCTGAGTTTACAGCGTTACGTCCGATCCCTGTCGGTAAACTTCGCCGGCCACTCTAATCGTGGAGTTGTCGATTGAAGTCGGCGTCATCTCGGATACGCATGGCCGCCTTCGTGCCGAGGCTATCCTCGCCTTGGAGGGGTGCGATGTCATCTTCCACGCAGGTGACGTTTGCGGTGCCTTAATTTTGCCGCAACTCTCGGAAATTGCTCCCTGCCATGGCGTCGCCGGGAATTGCGATGACGATGAAAGCCTGCCCTTAAGTAGCCTGCAAGTGATCGGCGGCCTACGTATCCTTACGCACCATGGGCACCTTCCATTGGATGAGCGGGCGCTGTGTCCCGATATCATTATCACGGGGCATACGCATATCCCGAAAATCGAACAAGAGGGTGCCGTGCTGCGCGTAAACCCAGGCAGCGCCGGTCCACGACGGTTTAACCTTCCCGTGACGGTCGCCCGGATTACGGTTCGGCAGGGCAGGGCCGTCGCCCGCCTGATCCACCTCGACGTGACATGAAGCAAGCCTTGCCGATTGATGACCTGAAGGAGGGCCTCACTGCCGCCTGTGGTCGCGTCCGGCGACTCGTCCTGCGCGCTCCCACCGGCTCGGGTAAGTCTACGCGGATTCCGCAGATGCTCTTGGATTTGGGATTAGTTGAAGGGCAGATCATCGTCTTGCAGCCACGGCGAATCGCCGCCCGCTTACTGGCCGCACGTATCGCGCAGGAGCGTAATGTCCGGCTGGGTGGTGAGGTCGGGTATCAGATTCGCTTTGAGCGGGTCGAGTCGGCCCAGACGCGAATCAAATTCGTGACCGAAGCGTTATTGCTTCGACAGATGGCTTCCGACCCCGAGCTCAAGGGTGTCGGGGCCGTCATCTTTGATGAATTCCATGAAAGGAATCTTCACTCTGACGTGGCGCTGGCCTTGGCGCGCCGACTGCAGGAGACCCGGCGCCCCGACCTTCTCATCATGGCGATGTCTGCTACCCTGGATACCGAGGGCGTGGCGAAATGGCTTGGCTCGGCCGAGACCCTCGCCGCCGATGGGCGCGCTTATCCAGTGGAGATCGAGTACACGCATCTCCCTCGTAACTCCGCTCGGCCGATTTGGGATGCCGCTGCCGAGCAGGTGCGCCGATTGCTCCAGGAAGAAGCCGAAGGCGATATTCTGGTCTTCATGCCAGGCTCTTATGAGATCATGCGCACCATCGGTGCCGTCCGGAATCTGCCGGAGTCGGGCGGGGTGGAGATTCTTCCACTTTACGGCGAGCTGCCGCCCGAGGAACAAGACCGAGCGGTCAAGCCCGGACCGAACCGAAAAGTCATTGTGGCGACCAATGTCGCAGAGACCTCGTTGACGATTCCCGGCGTCCGCGCCGTCGTCGACGCTGGCTTGGCTCGTATCGCCCGTTTCGATGCGCATCGCGGCATCGACACGCTGCTCGTGGAGCCAATTTCCCAAGCCTCTGCGGAGCAGCGTGCGGGTCGCGCCGGTCGCACTGGCCCGGGGCGTTGTGTCCGACTTTGGTCGCAGACTGATCAAGAGGCTCGCCCGCTCCGCGAAGTCCCCGAGATTCGCCGGGTAGATCTTTCGGAGACCATTCTGTTATTACTATCCTCCGGATGGGGCGATGCGGCGACCTTTCCCTGGTATGAAAAACCGGAGGATAAAGCCCTCCAGCGCGCCTTGGCGGTGCTGGCAGATCTCGGGGCGGTGGATACTCATGGGAAACTTACCCCGATCGGCCGACGGATGGCGGTCTTTCCGGCACACCCACGGTACGCGCGCATGTTGCTGGCTGCGGGCGACTTTGATTGCGTCTTTGAAGTCTGTCGCATCGCCGGTCTGGCCCAAGGCCGCGATATTCTTTTTCGGAAAGTAGACGATCGCACCGAGAACGCGCGGGATTCAGTAGAGCAAGAAGATGGGTCGGACTTTTTCCCTCGCCTAGCCTTATTGGAGCGCGCCATCGATATGAAGTTTGATGCCGATGCCTGCGATCGATTTGGCGTCCATGGGCAGGCCGCCCGCCAAGCCGATCAAGCTGCGCGTCAGTTTCTCCGCCTCGCCGAAGGGCAGGGGCTTCCGGTCAGCGATCGGGTGGCCGATCCAGCTTCGGTCCGCCGGTGTATCCTACTGGGCTTCTCGGACCGTCTCGCCGTTCGGCTGGATGCCGGCACATTGCGTTGCGCGCTCGTCCACGGCCGAAGCGGCGAACTCCGCCGAGAGTCGGCCATTCGCAACGCCAAGCTTCTTGTCGCGGCCGAGGTCGACGAAATTCAGGCCCGCGGCGGCGTCACCACCTACCTGTCCTTGGCCACCGCCGTGGAGGAATCCTGGTTGCAGGAACTTTTCCCGGATGATTTTACCTCGGTGAATCAGGTTCGCTATGACGCCACCCAGCGCCGGGTCGTGACGCGCACCGAGCGACGCTTCCGCGACTTGGTCCTTGAGGCCAAGGAGCGCGATGATGCGCCTTCCGATGCCGCGAGTCGTATTCTTGCGGCGGAGGTCGCCGCGGGCCGCCTGGAATTGGAGAAATGGGATCCTTCGGTGGATGCCTGGATTCGACGCGTTAATTTCCTTTCCAAACATTGCCCCGAAATCGGCATCCCGGCCTTCGATGAGGACGCCCGTCGAATGGTCATCGAAGAAGTCTGCGCGGGAGCGGTCGCCTATCGGGATATTCGCGACCGGCCAGTCTTCGGAGTGGTGCGTGGTTGGCTGACCCATGAACAAGCGATGGCCTTGGATTCTTATTGTCCCGAGCGCATCATTTTGCCCCGTAAAAAGCATCCGGCCAAAATCGAATACACCGAGGACGCGACCGCAGAAATCGAAGCCACCGTTCAGGAACTGTACGATTTTCCAGGCAGCAAACTGCGAGTATGTCTGGGCAAGATTCCGATGATTATCTGCATCCAGTCGCCCGCTCGTCGCACCCAGCAGCGCACCTCCGACCTCGATGCATTTTGGAAGGGCTCTTACGAAGGTGTTAAAAAAGAACTCAAAGGTCGCTATCCGAGACATGAATGGCGTTGAATCGATGAGTACCCTCGCGCCAGTCTGGTCAGACACCCCGATTCATGTCGTCGACTTTGAGGGAAGTGTCCACACGGGCGTGGTGGAGTTTGGCGTGGCCACGATGATGCATGGTGAAGTCATCTCCGCTTCGACCAGTTTGCATGCCGCCCGTCAGCCGGTCCCCGCTATCGATACACAGTGCCACGGACTAGGAGCAAAGGACCTCAAGGGACTCCCGCCGTTTGAATCCGCATGGCCCCAGTGGGTTGCCTTGCGCCAAACTGGGTTACTCGCTGCCCACAACGCCTCAGTGGAGGCAGGTCTACTCCGCGGAACTTGGCCGCGCCCCTCGGTGGTGCCGGCTTTTGTGGGCGAGGCCGCTCCCGTTGCCGAGTGGGGCCCCTGGGTGGATACTTGCCGGCTGGCTCGGGCTTGGGCGCCAAGCCTAGGTGACTTTCGTCTATCCGCCCTGATTTCATCTCTACGGCTGGGGGCGAAGCTCGATGCGCTGGCCGTCCAGCACTGCCCGCCCGCTCGGCGGCGGTATCACTGTGCTCTGTATGACGCCTTGGCGGCCGCTCTCATCTTGCGAGCGCTTTGCGGGCTGGAAGGGCGTACCGCGGCCCCGCTTTCCCAGCTGGTCCGGGATAGTATGTCCGCACCGGCCGCCGACGATTTAATGCAAGGCGAGCTAGGCCTTTAGTTTCCGCTTCACTCCGAGGGGTTGGCCTAACTAGATAGGCGTCCCTCTATGGCCTCCAAGTCCCCCATTCGCGTCGCGGTCACCGGCGCCGCCGGTAACATCGGTTACGCTGCCATCTTCCGCCTGGCTTCCGGCGCCGTCTTCGGCCCTGACCAGCCGGTCGCGCTTAATCTGATTGAAGTCGGGCCTGGCCTTAACGCCCTCGCCGGCGTCGTGATGGAGCTTCAGGACTGTGCCTTCCCCTTACTCACTGACGTGGTCGCTACCGGCGATCTGAACGTAGGCTTTAAAGACGCCGATTGGTGCCTGCTCATCGGCGCCGTGCCCCGGAAGGACGGCATGGAGCGCAAAGACCTCCTCGGCATCAACGGCAAGATTTTCATCGGCCAAGGTGAAGCCATTGCGCGTAGCGCGAAGAAGACCGTCAAAGTGCTCGTCGTAGGAAATCCTTGCAACACGAACGCCCTGATTGCGCTGCGCTCCGCCGGTAATCTTCCCTCGGAGAATTTCTTTGCCATGACGCGCCTCGACGAGAACCGCGCCAAGTCGCAACTCGCAGGCAAGGCCGGCGCTCATAACTCCGTCGTCAAGAACGTCGCCATCTGGGGCAATCATTCTTCGACGCAGTATCCTGACTTCACCAACGCCACCATCGGCGGCCAGCCGGCCATGCAGGTCATCACCGACCACGCCTGGCTCAAGGAGACTTTTGTCTCCGACGTGCAGAAGCGTGGAGCTGCAGTGATCAAGGCCCGCGGCGCCTCTTCCGCTGCCTCTGCCGCCAACGCCGCCCTCGACACTTTGCGGAGCCTTCACTTCCCGACGCCCGCTGGCGACTGGCACTCCGTGGCGGTTCTCTCCAAGGGTGATTACGGCATCTCGCCGGGTATCATGTTCGGCTACCCGCTCCGCACCAAGGCTGACGGCTCTTGGGAAATCGTGCAGGGTCTCCCGCTCGACGCCTTCTCCAGAGAGAAAATCGCGATCACCGAGAGGGAGTTACTCGAAGAGCGTGCGACTGCTTCTGAAGCACTTGGCCTGAAGCTCTGAAGGCATTCTAATGAAAGACTAGGCGGCAAGGGACCTCCCTTGACCGCCTTTTTTGTCGGCTTAGGCTCGGCGTATGGAGCTTCTCGCTGCCGTCGATTGGGTCAAGATTATCGCGGCGTTTTGCTTCTGGTTCGCCTTGGTCTGGGCGCAGCACCTAGACCAGAGTTTCCCCGCTTGGTTAAGGTGCGCGGCATGGCCAGCCCTAGCGGTCTGGTTGGTTGCGGACACGGTGTGCGACGGGCCAGGGCTCGTGCCGGCCTTGGCCGCCTCGCCGGCGCTGGTCTTTGCGCTCTGGCTCTGGGTACATGGGCTTCGCCGTTTTCTCTCCGATGACCTCGCGCCGCTGTCGCGCCGTCTTTTAGAGATGATGGCCGCGACTGGTCCGCTTGTCGCGGCGACAGCTTGGGTGTGGTCGCGCTATAATCGTACCTTCGCCGGCTTCCCGGATCCGCTCGCTACATTGACCACCGTTCACTTCGCGATTACCTTCGGAGTGCTGCCCCTCGCCATGGCCGCGACGGAACGTCCGCTGTCACCATCGCGTGTCCGTGCCTGCGGCATCTGGCTTTATATCGCTGGCGCTTCCGCGACCGCACTGTGCTTTGCCTTGCGGAGCAATCCATCCCAGCCCAGCGGCTTCGAGGCAATTTGTGCGGCCCTATTCGCGATTGGCTTCTTACTCTGGGCCGCGCGGGTACCCCCCAGCATTGGGCGCGTGCCGTTCTACTTCCTCGTGCCAGGCCTACTTCTCGGCCTCGCCTACACGGCATCCCTCGCCTTCGGGTGGCCGTCTCTCACCATTCCTCAGATGGCCACGATCCATGGGTCACTTAATCTTCTTGGCGCCTTGTGGCTCGCGGCGCAGGCACCAGCCTTCGCTGGACCGACGCCGCCAGCTCCCGAAAGTTATTCGCCCATCGCCGCTGGTTCGCCTGCGGAAGCGATATTCCGGGATGCGCACCGTCAGGACCTTGGTCCGTGGTCCCCGGAAGCTTTCGAGCGCGTCAAGGCTGCCTTACTGGCTTATCGTTTCTATCCGGATGACGTCATGGTGCGGCGGACTCAGTTTGAAGAAGAGGGACGGCCCGTCCGCGTCGGCGATCGACTCGGCTTGGGGCTTAAGTTGCCCAATCTTCCCGGGTTGCCGCCGTTCATGCTGCCCGCGATTGTCGAGGTAGACGTGGTGCAGGAGACGGCACAGTCTGTCCGCTTTGGCTATGTCACAACCGAACGTCATTATGGCCGTGGCCAGTGGCTCGCGGAAATCAGCCGGGCGGACGACCGGGCAATTCTCGCCGTGACCTGCCACATTCGTCCCGCGCGCTGGTATGTCTGGCTGGGGCTTCCAGTCTATCGACGTTTCCAGCTGGCTGCCTTCCGGGCTGGACTAGCCAACCTGCGGGCTTTGCGCTGATCAAGGCGAGGGCAGTCGGACGAGAGTGATGTCTGTTGGGCGACAGGTGCCGAGGCGAATCTCGCCGGAGTTGGCCGTGGCAAAGATGGGCGGTTCGGGGTGAATCGTCTCAACACCGCTGGCAACCCGACCCGAATTAATTTTCTGCAGGCCTACGAAATCGATGATGACCGGATTCGCACTGCAAAGAATGGTCTTCTCGGAGCGGCACCAGCTGGCGTCAAAGCTCGGTCCGCCGAGTACCTGGTAGCGCTCGAGCGAAAGAATCGTGAGGGTGTTGCGCTTGGAGAGTTTTGGGACAGCGCAGACTTCAATCGCCACCTTCGCCGCACTGGCGGGGTTGTCGGTGAAGCGTTCGGCATTAACCATATTCCCGAGTGAGGCAGAAGCGATCGCCCCGTAGACGCCGAGGGATTTGCTGTCGGACAGGACGGGAAGATTAATCCAAAAATCGACCTCATCCATCAAAGTTTTCGGCAGGATGCTTACCCGCGCATCCCCCCAAGGCACCGCGGGAGTATTCGGCTTGGGCATCACTTGATTCTCGAATCGAAACTGGGGGTCCTGGGCCCAGACGGCGGCGTGGTCGCCCCATGCGATGACGCGAAGCCCCTCGAAACTTTGATCTGGGGTTGAGGCCGCTGGCAGGAAGCCGGCATTGCGGAGGCTGTCTTTATTGGCGTCGCAAACGATAATCGACTTAGGCGTGAAGCCCCGGCGGGTCAGTGCCGAGGTCAAGGCTCGCACCAAGGCTTTCGGGGTCGAGAGGCCTAGGCCCGATTCGGACGATACTTTGAGCCCGCATGCCTTGAGGCCGGCGGGGTGCAGGTTGAGGCCAGCGCGGGCTTCAAATTCGGCTAAAGTCTTTTCGACGGCTGGCCCGTAATCCTTGTCCTCGAAACCAGACAGCTTCTGCTCGATCAAGAGTAACTTGGGGTCAATGGCCGCACGGCTAGGGAGGGGGAGCAGTCCAGCTAGAGACAACAGCACTAGAACAGAAAGTCGCATAGGGTCAGCATCCGCGGAAGCCCCGATTGCGCAAGCCGCTGTTTTGTTTGCGAAGAGTCGGATTCGCCCCATCGTGGCGAAATGTCTGCCCCAGTCATCCTTCCCCAGCGTCGTATCTTGGGGCTCATCTTCCTGACGGTGTTCATGGATATCATTGGCTTCAGCGTAATCATCCCGCTGTTCCCGCATCTTCTCGACTACTACATCCAGGCAGAGGGCGTCACCGGCTCACTCGTCCGCACATTGATGTCGGTCGCCCAGTGGATTGGCGGCGACGCGGTTTTTCAGAAGAAGGTCCTACTGCCGGTACTATTCGGAGGCCTGCTCAGCAGTCTCTATTCCGGCCTGCAGTTTATCTTTTCTCCCATCTGGGGTGCACTTTCTGACCGCTTGGGTCGTCGGCGTATCCTTACCATCACCCTCGCGGGGAGTGCGCTGTCCTACATCCTCTGGATTTTTGCGGCTCATTTTTGGGTGGTGGTGCTCACTCGACTCATCTGCGGCATGATGGCTGGAAATATCGCCGTCGCTAGCGCCGCGGCCGCCGACATCACCGAGGAAAAGGATCGCACTAAAGGGATGGCGGTTGTCGGTATTGCTATCGGGATGGGCTTCTTGGTCGGACCCATCATCGGGGCGCTGACGGCTCCGGCGGTGATGGCCCAAGGGTCGGTAATCGGCCAAGGCATTCCGGATGCTTCCCTGGCCCTGAACCCGTTTTCGTTGCCGGCATTCGTCTCGGCCTGCATGGCCTCCCTGAACTTTATCTTGGTGCTCGCGTACTTCCCCGAGACATTGCCGCCCGAGCGTCGAGCCGGCGTCGATGCCGTGCGGCCTTCCATCTTCGATTTGGCCAAAGTCGAGTCTTCCGCCGTCCGGCGCACTTCTCTGGCGAACTTGCTCTACCAGGTCGCGTTTACTGGCATGGAAAATACGGTCGTATTTTTGACCTTCGCGTTGTTCGCTTACAGCCCTCGTGACAATGCAGGGCTATTCCTTTTTAACGGTGGGTGTATGATTGTTGCCCAGGGTATGGCTCGGCAGCTCGTCAAGCGTCTGGGGCAGCGGAAAGTAGTCATGCTCGGGATGGGGTTCGCTGTCATCGCTTTCGCCTTGGTGGCTTTCATCCCTCAGCCGCCCGAAGGCGATACGACCCGAATGGTTTCATGGGGTAAGGGCGCCTTCTTTGTGGGCATGGGCTTGATCTCTTTTGCGACTGGTTTGATTTTGCCGAGCATTTCTGCGCTCGCATCACTGTACTCCAGTCCCACTGAGCAGGGGCGCAACCTGGGCATCCTGCGGTCCGCTGGTTCTTTGGCCCGAGTGGTGGGCCCGATCACGGCAGCGCTGATTTATTTCAAGACGGGGTCGCACTGCTGGGTATATGTGTGCGCTACCTTGCTCATGCTCCCGGCGCTCTGGGTGGTCCGGGGTTTGCCTGAGCCGCAGACGAAGGGCGCCTGAAGGGTTTAGTTTCGCGCAATCTGCTTACCTAGCGCATCCCCCTGGCGGATGACGTGCATGAGGGAGATGCCGCCGCGGAAAGCACCGTGGAAATGTAATCCTGGATTATTTCTTTCGGCGCAATCTAGGGCGTCTTCGCGCAGTTGCTGCTCGGCACCATATTGAGGGATGGCCCGATCCCATCGCTGAATCCATTCGTGTTCGGGTGGCTTAGAGGCCCCCAAGGTTTCGGCTAACTCAGCGTCCACCAGTTTCTTAATTTCCCCATCGTTTAGGCGGGCCAAGGCTGGCTTGCGGGCCCCGCCGATGAAACAGCAGACCAAGACTTTTCCTTCAGGGGTGCGATTGGGCAGGACAGATGAAGGGAAGAGGCAGCCAAGCACGGCGCGGTTCTCAGAGCCAGGCGTCAAATACCCGAAGCCATCCAACGGGTGGGCGATAGCGGTGCGATCGTAGCCACGGGCGACAACGGTGACGGGGGGCACCTCGGCTTTGTCCCAGAGGCGTAGGCTCGCGCGCAATTCTTCGTCAAACGGAAGCGAGCCCCAATGCCAGAAGGGTGCCGTCACGATCAGGTGTCTGGCGCTGGTGTCGTGCTCGCTGCCATCCGCTTCGCGCCAGTGGATGTTCCAGCCTTTGGAATCGCGACGAATCAGCGTCGCGTTTGCGCCCAGACGCAGCGTGTCGCCGGTCAAGGGTGCGGCCATCGCCTCGGCGAGTTGTTGCATGCCGTTATTGAACCCCACCACTTTGCGAGTCGTCTTTGGGCTCCTGATCAGTCCGAGAATCACCGAACGATATTCTTGCTCCAAGGCGTGAATCTTCGGGAAGCAATTGGCCATCACGAGCCGGCTGGGGTTGCCTGCGTGCACACCCGATACAATCGGATCCATGAGTAAGGCGGCGGCTTCGGCGCCGAAGCGGCGGGTTGCGAAGGACTCGATGGTTTCGCCAGTTTGGCCGCCCCGGCCGCGAAAAACCTCGGAGAGTAAGCGTAGTTTCCCGCTCCACGACATGAGGTTGGAGCCGAACAGCGATGCTGGATGGGGGCCGAGTCCATGGAGTTTTCCGTGGGCAAAAATATAACGTCGCGCTGCGGCCATATCGGCCTCCTGGGTGTGCGGCGCGAGTCCGTAAGTGTTGAGAAGTTCGCGGTCGGCTGCGCCTTCCAGTTGGAGCGTGTTAGGCCCCGTCTCGATCAGCCATCCGTCCTGCTTAACGGTACGGATGGAGCCGCCGACCCGAAGTGAAGGTTCGATCACTTTGAGCTTCGCGCCGGCGCGGGCGAGGGCATGGGCGACAGCGAGTCCCGCTGGCCCGGCCCCGAGGATGACCGCATCATGAACCATTAACCTCATCCCATCTTTAAATCCTAGGGTTGGCAACCCTGCGTCCTTCGACCTATCTAAACGCCCATGCGGAGCGCCTTATTTATCCTTATTCCAGCCTTGGCCATGGCTGATACGGTGACGATGACGGACGGAACGTTCCTGCGCGGGCACATTGTCCGGATTGCTGACGGCGTGCTGGAGATGCGGGTACCGGCACTCGGCAATACAACCCAGAGCATTGCCCTAACTTCAGTGGAATCATTTCGTACGGATGACCCCGCCGTCGTCAGCTCGGGAGGCGTCGTGCAGCGTGGCATCGCTTCTGCCGCTGGCGGCCGCGTGGCCTCGACGGGTGGGGCGGAGACTAGCCCGCTTAATCAGCAGTTGGAGCTTTGGCGTGATCCCTCTCTGCGGCCGGCCGAAGCCGCGGGCCTGCGCAAGTGGACTTCATTGGCCGACCTCGATATCTCTGGACGTTCCGGCGTCGTGCAGGGCTCTGGCTACTGTGTCGGCTACGCGGCGAAGGGCGTTACCAAGGCCGACACAATTAATGCAGGCGTACGCTTTACGCGCGCCGAATCGGGTAACCAGATTTCCTCGGATGATTTACATGCGATTTTTTCGTACGAGACCAATCCCACGGATGTTGTTTTCTGGTATCTGCGCACCGACACCGGGTATGATCACGCCCGCTCCATCGACTTTTCGTCGGTGAATGCCGCTGGCTGGGGCTTCCGCTTATTTACTGATGGTCGCGGCAAACTCGACGCTCGGGCCGGTCTGGCCCACCGAACAGAGCGGTACTCCTCGGCCACGCAGGCAAATCTCAGCGCCCCCTCGATCGACCTCGGCCTGATCTTTACCCGAGAGTTGGGGTGGGCCGCTCTGGATTCGGCCTTGAATATCGTCCCATCGTTCCAGGATGCGGGGGATTTCTATATCCGACATGAGACTAGCCTGAATATCTTGAGGAGCTCCGGCCCCCTGTCTCTAAAGCTCGGTATTTCTAATGATTTCAGGTCAAAGCCACTCCCCAGTCAGGTTAAGTTAGACACGTCATACTTCTTAAGAACTACCTATGTGTGGAAGTAGCCATGGCCTCCTTGCTTAATTTTATACATTAATGTCTAAAATTAAGCAATAAGAGCTGTGAATCATTACCTATTGAAGGGTGGCACGGGGGGTGCTTTTCCTTTGTTCGTAATTAATCACCTTTCCAATCCCCCAATGAGCACCAACCCAGCCCGCCGCAACGCCATCGAGGCGATTGCCTCCCAGCCTCGCCTTCAGGGCAGCTTCGACTTCCGCAACGAGAAGATCGATCTGATCTACGGCCAGAATGTTTTCTCTCTCGATAAGATGGAGAAGCGCCTCCCGAAGGACGTCTTCAAGTCGCTTAAGGCGAACATTGAGTCTGGCACCAAGTTGGATGCAGCCTCCGCGGACGTCGTCGCTGCCGCCATTAAGGATTGGGCACTCGAGCGCGGCGCGACCCACTACGCGCACGTCTTTTACCCGCTCACCGGCTTCACCGCCGAGAAGCATGACACCTTCTTCGAGCCTAACGGCAACGGCACCCTCGCGCAGTTCTCTGGTAAGGCGCTCATCCAGGCCGAACCCGATGCCTCGTCCTTCCCGAATGGCGGCCTCCGCTCCACCTTCGAAGCCCGTGGCTACACTGCTTGGGATGTTACCTCCCCGGCTTACATCTTCGACACCGAGAACGGTTCGACGCTCTGCATCCCGACCGCATTCGTTTCGTGGAAGGGCGAAGCTCTTGACAAGAAGACCCCACTGTTGCGCTCGATGGCTGCCGTCAACAAGTCAGCTTCCCGCGTCCTCGCACTCTTCGGCAAGAAGCACGGCTACATCTCCGCTTCGTGCGGCCCTGAGCAGGAGTACTTCCTAATCGACACGCGCCTCTTTCACCTCCGTCCCGACCTCTATACCTGCGGCCGTTCTCTCTTCGGCTCCAAGCCGGCGAAGGGTCAGGAGTTCGAAGACCAGTACTTCGGCACCATCCCTGATCGCGTGCTCGCATGCATGATGGAAACCGAACGTGAGTGCTTCAAACTCGGTATCCCGATTAAGACCCGCCACAACGAAGTTGCTCCGTCCCAGTACGAAGTGGCCCCGATTTACGAATCCGCCAACGTCGCGCATGACCACCAGATGCTCACGATGACGTTGCTCAAGCGTGTCGCCACCAAGCACGGTTTCGTCTGCCTCCTCGCCGAGAAGCCCTTCGCTGGTGTCAACGGCTCCGGTAAGCACGTTAACTGGTCCATCGGTGGTGCGGGCGTCGGCAACCTCCTCGAGCCTGGCCACAGCCCGCACGAGAACGCGCAGTTCCTCACCTTCTGCTCCGCGGTGATTCGTGCCGTCGACCTGCATCAGGGTCTGCTTCGCGCTTCCGTCGCCTCGGCCGGTAACGATCACCGCCTCGGCGCCAATGAAGCCCCGCCTGCCATCATCTCCATCTACCTCGGCGACATGCTTAATGAAGTCATCGAACAGGTGAAGAAGAGTGGCTCGGCTTCGACTTCCCGCAAGGGAGGTCATATGACCCTCGGCGTCGATACGCTCCCGATCCTTCCGAAGGATGCGGGTGATCGTAACCGCACGAGCCCGTTCGCCTTCACCGGAAACAAGTTCGAATTCCGTGCCGTAGGCTCCGCGTTCTCCGTGGCCGGTCCCTTGACCGTGCTCAACACGATCATGGCCGACTCACTTGATAAGCTGGCCGATGATCTCGCCGCCGCTCTTAAGAAGAACTCCGACTTCAACGCTGCGCTTCAGGGCGTCCTCAAGGACATCCTTAGCAAGCACGGTCGCATCGTCTTCAATGGTAACGGCTACTCGGAAGAGTGGCACAAGGAAGCGGCCAAGCGCGGCCTTAAGAACCTGCGCACGACCCCGGATGCCCTTCCCGAGATCGTTTCTAAGTCGAGCATCGAGGTCTTTGAACGCCAGGGAGTTCTCTCCAAGGCCGAACTCGAGTCCCGCGAAGAGATCTACACGCACTCCTACGTGCTGACGGTCAACACCGAGTCGAAGCTCGTCTCTGACATCGCCAAGACCCTGTTGCTCCCGGCCGCCCTGAAGTTTGCCGCTGACCTGACCCCGGTTGAAAAGACCAAGTCGGGTGGCAAGCTCCGCAAGGAAGTCATCAGCCTTGCTGACGAACTCTCCGCGGCCGCCGACGCGCTCGACGCTGCCCGCGAGGTCAGCAAGTCCGACACGCACGCCCAGGCTAAGCACTCCTGCGATAAGGTTCTCCCGGCCATGCTTAAGGTGCGCGCCGCCGCTGACGCCCTCGAAGAGATCGTCGCCGACGAATACTGGCCGATGCCCTCCTACCAGGAGTTACTGTTCCTCCGCTAAGCCTAGCCGGCTTCGCCGAACCAAGGGCCGAACCTACTGGGTTCGGCCCTTTTTGTTGTGCCGGGGGCTGGTCGCTCCCCAAAAGCAGAAGGCCCGTCGTGATGACGGGCCTTCGGGCTTGGTCTGGGGTGGTCGTTTAGACGTTATCCCACTTCTTGCGCAGGTAGGCGCCGAAGTTCTTAACCTTCTTCTTACGGCGGCGGCGTTCGGCAGGCTTCTCAAAGCCCCGCTTCGCACGGGCATCCTTGATGATACCTTCGCGGTCGATCTTCTTCTTTAGACGGCGGAGGGCCTTGTCGACAGTCTCGCCTTTTCGAATCTTGATTTCTACGGACATATTAGCGGTTGGAGGGTCGAAAGAACAAGGGGGGAGCCGTCTCGTCAACCCCGAAACCATGCCGATTTAAAGCCGTGAATAACTGGCCCCCCGGGAGGGCACTAGACGCTTGCGGCAGGGGTAGGGTGGGGCAATCGTGCCTTTTCACCCCTCGATGTACCTCAAGGAAATCGTCGCCAACGGATTTAAGAGCTTCGCCGACCGGACCCGCATTGAGCTCCGGCCCGGAGTCACGGCTGTCGTCGGACCGAATGGCTGTGGCAAATCCAACATTGTCGATGCCATCCGCTGGGTGCTTGGTGAGCAGAGCGCCAAGTCCCTCCGTGCGCCTGCGATGCAGGACGTCATCTTTGCCGGTACCGATCGCCGCAAGCCCCTACCTCAGTGTGAGGTCGAGCTGATCTTCGCCGATTGTGAGAAGGAGTTGGGCACAGCCTTTGCAGAGGTGTCCGTCATGCGTCGCCTCCATCGCGAGGGTGCGAGTGATTATTTCATCAATGGTAAGCCTTCCCGACTGAAGGATATCCAGCGGCTGTTCATGGATACGGGCATCGGTCGCATGTCCTACTCCTTCATGGTGCAGGGACAGATTGACCAAATTCTTTCCGCCAATCCCGCCGAGCGCCGTTATCTCTTTGAAGAAGCGGCTGGAATCACCCGATACAAGGCTCAGCGGCGCGAAGCCCTCAACAAACTGACGGGCGTCGATACCAACCTTGCTCGTATCACGGACGTCATCAGCGAGGTCGGTCGCCAGATTGCCAGCCTTCGCCGTCAAGCCGCCAAGGCCTTACGCTTCCGCCGCCTGCGGCACCGCTTCACTCATCTGGACCTGGCCTGGCATGCTAAGCAGTACGGCGACCGACGGACGCAGGTCACGACGCTCGAGGCCGACGCCATTGTCTGCCGGGCCGAAGTCACTGGCCTCACTGACGGACTGCGCGACCGCGAGGCTGCCCTCGCCCAGTTGCGCGTCCACCGTGCGGAGCTCGCCGAACGTGTCCAGCTTGCCCAACAGGCCCTCTTTGACCTGCGCACTTCTCGCGAAAATGCCGAGAATGATGCCCGGACCTCCGACCTTCGGGCGGACGATCTGGCTTCACGCTTGGGTGATATTCGCCGTGAGGCCCAGGAGGCAGAGCAGGCCATCGCTGAATATGAGATGCGACTGCGCGGCAGTTCTGATGCTAAGTCGACCGCCGCAGGTTCCGTGACCGCGACCGACGCCGCCTATCGCGACAAGGCAACGCAAGTCGAAGATGCGGCCAAGCAACTCGTGGAGGCTGAGAATCGCCTCCGCCGCGCCCGCCAAGATATTTTAATTGCGGAAGGCGAGATGACCCGGGCTCGCGGTGATGTCACAAATCTCGAAGTGGACCTGCGTGGTTACCAATCTCGTCACGTCGATGTTTCCGCTTCACTGACGCAGGCGAAGGAAGAACGCGAAGGCCTCGAACGCCGCGTCGCTGAATGTGGTGCCGTCGTGACCGCCCGTCATGGCGAGTTGCAGGCGGCTCGCTTGACTGAATCGGAGACCACGGAGAAAGGTCGGGATTTCCTGAGCGAATTCCGTGCCCTCCAGCAGACTATTTCAGAGCAAGACCGCAAGGTCGCCAAACTTTCCGCCCAACTCGGCCTGTTGGAACAGATGCAGTCGCGCCTCGAAGGCTTTTCGGAGGCGGCGAAGGCCGTCCTGCGTGGAGAGTTTGCCGAAGAAATGCGCTCCGGTAAGGCTTCCGCTCTAGCTGACTTGGTGACCGTCGTTGACGGCACGGTGGCTTCAGCCTTGGAAAACATTCTGGGAGCCGCCTCCGAGGCGGTCGCACTCGAGGACGCCGACTTCCTGCCTGGTATCGTTGCCAAGATGGGTCAGCGCGAACTTGGTCGGGCCGTCTTTCAAGTCGAAGCTCCGCCCGCTTCCCGGACCGGGTCGGCCGCACCTGCTTGGTTGCGTCCCGCCGCCACGGCTGTTGCAGCCAAATCCCCGGCGCACGCCCGCTTGGTCTCAAACCTTTTCGACGGTTGCTTCGTTTGTCCTTCACTTGGCGACTTCATCAATTGGTGGCGCGCTAATCCCGGCTTCGAATTCTTCCTCGTCGCGACGACTGAGGGCGACCTCGTCGATCGCCGGGGTCTTGTTTACGCCGGCCGGCCGCGCAAGGCAGCGACCAACTCCGCGTCTGGCGTGTTTTCGCGCGAGAGCGAAATCCGGGCCGTCCGGACGAATCTCGAGACCGAGAATGACCAACTCACCACGC
This sequence comes from Akkermansia muciniphila, assembly GCA_943331445.1. Classification (GTDB taxonomy): domain Bacteria; phylum Verrucomicrobiota; class Verrucomicrobiia; order Opitutales; family UBA953; genus UBA953. The sequence goes on along the minus strand of CALQLO010000028.1, from coordinate 5,038 downwards.
TAAATGAGCGCGCCATCGGCCTGCAGGCCTCGATGGACGCGAATGAGAACGATGTCTCCGTATGTCGTGACGCTACGCAATTCGCTGCCCAAGAACTTTCCGTTGCCCAGGCTGACGAGCGCTCAGCGCGTCAAGCCTTGGTCGCCTCCGATGAGCGTATCTCTCGCGAGCAACGCCAGCTGGGCGAAATCGAGAATTCTAAGTCCGAAGCGCTTCAACGTCGTGATCGGGCTCAGGAAACCCTGACCGCCAAGGATACCCAGGTGGCCAATCTGCGCTCAGCCATTTCTTCCGGTGAAATCGAAGTCGAGGCGTCCCGTGCTGATGCCGAACTGCGCCGGAATGCCCTCGGTGAAGTCCGTCTTTCGCTCGCCGAACAGCGCCAGCGCTTGGAACTGGTCGGCCGAGAACTCGCCGATCTCGAATCTCGCCGCGCTGAAGCTTCCGCTCGACTTGTCTCGCGTCGCCAAGAAGCACAACACAACGAGAAGCAGGTCGCAGAGCTCCGTGCAAACTCGGTGACCGCTCGGGCAACTTCGACGCAACTGGCGGCCGAAGTTGAGGTCTCCGCTGCAAGTTTGGCCAAATCCCGAGCGGAACTTTCCGAAACCGATACCGGTGTTGAATCCGAAGACCGCGTACTGTCCGTCGACCGCGATCGTCTCCGCATTGCCGACGCCCGACTGAAGACGCTTGAAGTGTCCTTGGCCGAACAATCCTCCCAGTGCGGATTTATTTTAGAGAAGGTGCAGGCTGACCATCAGCTGGATGTCTCCACGGTGGATTGGCGTCTGCAGTTATGGCTTTCCGACGGCGAGCCGGATGGCATCGCTGCGTTTGATGACCTTGAGGATCCGGAAGAAGAAGGCTCCCGCCCCGCCCCGAAGGCGATTGCCCGTCGCGGCGAGCCTACGGCGGAGGACCTCACTTCGATGGAGTCGGCCGATTGGCCGCCCCTGGTGCGTGAGATCGCCGAACTACGGGACCGCATGTCGGGGATGGGTTCAATCAATCTTGTGGCCGTTGAGGAATACTCCTCGCTTCGCGATCGCCATGATTTCCTGACGAAGCAAAGCGATGACCTCTGGAAAGCGAAGGAAGAGCTGACCAAGGCCATCGACGAACTCAACCAGACTTCACTCAAGCTCTTCACCGACACCTTTGAACAGGTTCGCAAGAACTTCAAATTCACTTTCGAGCGTCTCTTTGTCGGTGGCACGGCGGACCTCACGATGGTGCAGGCCGAAGATCCGCTCGAGAGCGGTATTGAAATTATCGCCCAGCCCCCGGGTACGAAGTTGCGCGGAATCACGCTACTTTCTGGTGGCCAGCGCACCATGACCGCCGTGGCCTTGCTCTTCGCTATTTATATGGTGAAGCCTTCGCCGCTTTGCGTCTTGGACGAGCTCGATGCGCCGTTGGATGACACCAATGTGTCCCGCTTCACGGATATCATCCGCGAGTTCACCCGCTATTCGCAGTTCGTGGTGATTACCCACAATAAGCGGACGGTATCAGCGGCGGACGCGATTTTTGGGGCGACGATGCAGGAGAAGGGCGTGACCCGACTCTTCTCGATGCGCTTCAATAAGGAACGCGACGAGGCCGAGCCTACCCAGCAGGGTGGTGGTTTCACGATGGCCCGCTGAGGTCGGCTTGCATTGGCCTAGCGGGCATCTATAGTCCGCCTATGAATCGCTTGTTCCTCCTTCTGGCGCTCATTCCATCGGTATTGGTGGCGGCAGTCGATTTTGAGACTGATCTGCGGCCGATTAATCGCACCGCGCCTGGAGCCAGCTATGCGGACATGCTAGCCCGCATCATGCCTGCCGTTGTGAGCATCCGTACCGCGGAGGTCATCCCAAAGGCCGTCCTTGATCGATATCGCGGCCGCATTGACCCTGAAAAGGTGCTCACGGATTCCAAAACCGGGGAGACCCTCATGCCCATGGGGCTCGGCTCGGGTACCATCATTCATTCGGACGGGTATGTGATTACGAACCGACATGTCGTGATGAAGGAGGATCGCCGCACCGTCGCGGCCACCGTTATTGTCCAACTTTCCGACCGGCGTGAGTTTCGCGCCAAGGTGCTCGGTGTGGATGCGACGACAGATATCGCCGTTTTGAAAATCGATGGACGTAATCTGCCTGCGGCCAAATTCGCGGACAGCGATAAGGCTCGGGTGGGAGATGTCGTCTTTGCCATCGGGAACCCCCTAGACGCAGGCATGACGGTGACTTCGGGCATCGTTTCGGCCATGGGCCGTTCCGGCAAGCAGGGCATGGGGCTCCTTTTTGAGGATTTCATCCAAACCGACGCGGCCATCAATCCAGGCAATAGTGGCGGGCCTTTGATCGACTTTGAAGGGCGCGTCTTGGGCATGAACACTGCCATTAAGTCTGAGAATGGTGGAAGCGTCGGCATTGGCTATTCAATCCCCGCCAACCTGATCATCAGCGTCGCCACCGATCTGGCTAATACGGGCAAGGTGGTGCGGGGCCTTTTGGGCGTCCAGGGGGAGGATCTGCCGCTCACTGAAGCCAACAAACTCTCGATTGGTAAGGTCGGGGCGGTTCGCGTTACCTTGGTGCAGGCCGATTTGCCGGCGGCGAAAGCCGGTCTCAAAGTAGGCGACATCATCGTAGCCTTAAACGGTAAGCCTTTTGAGAATTGGAATGAGCTGCGCCTCGCCATCTCTCGGCATAAGCCCGGGGAGGTCATTCTCCTAAATTATATCCGTGAGGGCAGGGGGTCGGTGACCCGAGTGACGGTGGCCTCGCGTCCGGCGGGTGGCTGAACCTAGATGAAGGCCCTGAGCACATTTCGGAATCTTGCGGGGGGGCGCATCCCCCCTCTTACCAGGACGGCACTGCTGTGTGGGCTCACCTTGTTCATCGGCACGCTCCTCGTTTTTCGTCCATCTGCGGGCGGCCATCCGCCCGCCCCACGCCTCACAACAGGGGTCAGGCTTGTTCCGCCGGGCGATCCGCAGACGGAAAATGTCATCCTGCTAGACCCGTCGGCGGTCTATTTCCCGGCTCGCTCGAGTAATCTTGGGGCCGTTCAGGCCGAGTTGGGCCAGCCCGAAGACTCCCCTTTTCCCAGAACGGCCCCCGTCCTGCAATTTGATCCCGGCAAAGCCTTGGGCCGGGATTCCACATTGCAGGTCCCTCGTCAATTGGTCCCCTCCGCCTCAAAGGCGATTCCGCTGGACCAGACTGAGCCGTTTACGACCTTCGGTAGCCAGCAGCTTAAGCCAGGCACCGTGGCTCCGCGGGTCGGTTTCTTCAGTATTTTGTCAATAAGTGGGTCAGAAAAGCCATATATATATGGGAATATAACCCATAATGATATTAAAATTAGTAATAAAAACGGATTTTCAGAAATAAACGCCCCATTTTCATCTATTTATGAATTAATCTTAGGCGTAGACTCGCTCGGAAAGGCCTCGCTGGGCGCTATGTTACGGTCATCTGGCAATCCGGAGCTGGATCGGGCAATTTTAGCTTGGGCTAGCCGCGTGGACTGGGTGCGTCGTTTGCCCCCGGGAAGCTACCGGCTGACGGTAGGCCCCTAGGCCTCCCGGACAGGCTGTAAAACCCTTGCAAAAATCCGCTTGACGGTGGGGTTTTCGATGGTCATTCAAACCCTTCCCTTCGCGTCTTAAGTACGTTGACGGTTCGCCCCTGTAGCTCAGTTGGCAGAGCGCGTCCTTGGTAAGGACGAGGTCGCTGGTTCAATTCCAGTCGGGGGCTCCACCACTTTCCACACACCAACCTAAACCACCTCCTCACCACCAAAAACCATGGCCAAAGAGAAGTTCAATCGCACAAAGCCTCACGTCAACGTCGGTACCATCGGTCACATTGACCATGGTAAATCGACCACTACCGCTGCCATCGTGGCAGTCCAGGCCCGTCGCGGCTTGGCTGAGAACAAGTCCTACGCCGAAATCACCAAGGGTGGTACCGTGCGTGACGCCACCAAGACCGTGACCATCGCTGCCTCGCACGTTGAGTACGAGTCCGTCAACCGTCACTACGCTCACGTTGATTGCCCGGGCCACGCCGACTTCGTTAAGAACATGATCACCGGTGCCGCCCAGATGGATGGCGCCATCCTCGTGGTCTCCGCTGCTGACGGCGTCATGCCTCAGACCAAGGAGCACATCCTCCTCGCCCGCCAGGTCGGCGTGCCGAAGATCGTCGTCTGGCTCAATAAGGTCGACCTTTCCGAGCCTGACCTGATCGACCTCGTCGAGATGGAAGTCCGCGACCTTCTCAACAAGTACAATTACGAAGGCGACACCGCTAAGATCGTCCGTGGCTCCGCCACTGCCGCTCTCGAAGGTACCCCGGAAGGCGAACAGTCCATCCAGGACCTCCTCGCTGCTCTCGACACCGAAATCCCTGAGCCTAAGCGCGAAATCGACAAGCCCTTCATGATGTCCGTTGAAGACGTCTTCTCCATCACGGGTCGCGGCACTGTCGCTACCGGTCGTATCGAGCGTGGCGTTATCAAGGTCGGCGAAGAAATCGAAATCGTCGGTCTCCGCGACACCCTTAAGACCACCGTTACTGGCGTCGAAATGTTCCGTAAGGAACTCGATCAGGGCCAGGCTGGCGACAACGTCGGCCTCCTCGTTCGTGGCATCGAAAAGAGCCAGATCGAGCGCGGTCAGGTTCTTGCTAAGCCGGGCAGTATCAAGCCTCACACTGTGGCCAAGGCCCAGATTTACGTCCTGAAGCAGGATGAAGGCGGCCGTCACACTTCGTTCGCTAACAACTACCGTCCTCAGTTCTTCTTCGGAACTTGCGATGCCACCGGCACCGTCATCCTTCCTGAAGGCGTGGAAATGGTGATGCCTGGCGATAACGTCACGATCACGATCGAGCTTCAGAAGCCTGTCGCGATGGAAAAGGGCCAGCGCTTCGCTCTCCGCGAAGGTGGCAAGACCATCGGCGCCGGCCAGATCCTCGAAATCACCAAGTGATTTCCTGACCAAAAACGACCTACTACGGTGCCGAGGCCCCCT
>CALQLO010000027.1 GCA_943331445.1 Akkermansia muciniphila | reverse complement strand
GTTCGGCAGGGGTCGACCATTCGACGCGGCCATCGGCGGCGACGATCGCGACCTTGTTCCCGACGTAATCGCTGACGAGTAGGCGACGGCCGAAGGGCTTGGGTTCGAGGCTGTTGACGGGACCTTGCGCGCGGTCGCCAAGGGCGTTGCGGTTATTCTTCATCACCGGGGGCATCGGGGCTTCCCAGCCAGCCGGTGCGTTGACGCTCACGACCTTCCGGAAGGTCACATCGCCCACGCGGAGGTTGTCGGCGATCACGCCGTTCTGCGAATGGCGCCAGCAATGGATGGCCTCGCCGTCGCTCTTGATGACGTTGCCGATGACTTCATAGCCATCGAGGTTGAAGTTGGGTTCGATGGAGGTCGTCTTGGTCTCCATGTAATTATAATTACAGCGGAAGTTGTGCAGGTTGCCTCGGAAGGAAGGGTGCCCGAGGAGATAGCCGCTTCCGTTCGGGTTAATCGTGCGGGTGAACTGCACCGTGATATTCTCGGCGTCGAACGATTCGCCCGGGCCGACCTTGCCTCCAGGCAGGAACTTGCCGGTGTGTTCGCCGTAGGCCATCACCGAGCGGTTCGTATCGGTCATCGTGATACCCTCGACGAGCACGTTGCGGACCCGGCCATGCGCGAGCACGCAGGCGTTGATATTCTTCACGAGGAAACCTGGTTGGATGTTGTGGGAGGCATTCATGTCGATCGTGCCCTTGCCGCTGATGCGGACGCCGGAGATGACATCGGGCTGGCGGCCGTGGCCGATGCGGATGCCGTAGGCTTCGGGGCCGTCGTAGCTGACATACCAGACGCTGCGGGCGTTGTGGCCGGTCTTGCTGCCGAACTTCACTTTTACGCCGCGGTTAAGCTCCTGCCAATCTCCCGTAATCGGAGTCTTCTTATGAGAGGTGTCGCCGAACTTGTCGCCCCAGGCGAAGGTGTCAGGTTTGCCGTCCTTGCCTTCGCTGTCGGTGATAATGGTAAATTCGCGGACGCCGCTCAGGTCGTAGTCTCCGCCGATTTCGAGGTCGTCGAGTTTCTTACCCGCGTCCTGGTCGGTCGTGATCTCGCCGGCTTTCTCCAGTTTGCAGAAGTCGTCGGCCAGCTTGAGCGTCGCACCGGCCATGAGTTCGATCTCGATGGACTTGTCGATGTAGAGGATCGCACGATGCTTCTTGAGGCCGTGCTGATGCAGTCCGGGCAGGAAGGTCAGCTTGTCGCCCGGTGCGGCGGCATCGAGGACCGCCTGCGGATCTTCGCCCGGCTTGATCTTAAATTCAGCCGCGAAGAGGGATGAGGCGAGGAGGAGCGTGAGGAAGCGCATGACAGAGATAGGGTTGGGAATAGGGATAGGGTTAGGGCTAGTAAAACTGAATTGCCGTTGAGAGGAGGGTTTAGCTTAAGCCGGCGAGGGGGCCGCTGCTGGAACCAAAGGCCTCGGCTTCGACGCCCATCTTCTGGAGCATTGAGACGTAAAGATTGCAAAGCGGGGTGTTCTGGTCGCGGCGGAATGCTAGATGCTGCCCATGCTTGAAGCCGCCGCCGGCGAGCAGGATGGGCAGGTTGGTGTTATCATGGGTATTGGCGTCTCCCATGTTGCTGCCGAAGAGCACCATCGTGCGGTCAAGCAGGCGCTGATCGCCTTCGCGGTGTTCGGTGAGTCGGCCGAGTACCTTTGCGAGCAATGTCATCTGCTGCTGGTCGGCGTCCTGGAGCTGGCGGATCTTTTCGACGGATTGACCGTGGTGGCTCAGGTTATGGTATCCATCCGTCGTATTCTGATCAGGGTGCAGCTTGAAGACCGGGGTGGCGAAGGCGTCGGCCATCAGGGTCACGATGCGGGTCGAGTCTGACTCGAAGGCGAGCTGCGCCATAGAGAGCATCAGGTCGAACTTGGCGAAGAAAAGCTGGCGGTCCGTGATGTCGGTCGGCATCGGCCGCTCGGTCGTAGGCTTGGATTGTAGTTCCCATTCACGGGCGGTGCGGAGGCGGGCTTCCACCTCGCGGACGGAGGTCAGGTATTGATCGAGGCGGATGCGGTCTTCGCCGTCGAGGTCGCGAGCGTAGCGCTTGGTGTCGTCGAGCAGGGTGTCGAGGATGCTGCCGCGTTCCTCGAGACGGTGGAGCTGGCGTGCGACTTCGGTCGGATTGCCTTGCAGGAACATTCGCGTAAAGAGCGCAGAGGCGCTGTCTTCGGCTGGCAGGAGGACGCCGTCACGTGTCCAGGAGAGGCTGCGATTCGCTTTGTCGATGTTGACCCCGAGGTTGAGGGTCGGGAGTCGCGTGACTTGGCCGATTTTTTCCGCGGCAAACTGATCCAGGGAAATCTGGTTGCGGAAGCCGCTCTTCGTCGGACCGCGGGCGGCGGTCAGGAAGCAGTTCTCGGTGCTATGTCCACCCGTGACATCAGGATGGGAGAGGCCGCTGAATACCGTGAAGTCATCGCGGAAGGCACCCAATGTCGCGAGGTAAGGCGAGGCTTCGTAGCCACGGCCAGTCTTGGTGGGGAAGAACTGGGTCGGGAGCACGCCGAGATTATTCGAGATCAGCAGCATTCGCTGGGGCGGCGCGACAGTTTTCTCGCGACCGAAGACCGGTGTGAAGCTACCCAGAATCGGCAGGGCGAGGAAGGCGCCCGCCCCGCTGAGGAAGCGGCGGCGGGAGAGTTGCCGGGCGATGTGAGGGGCTTTCATGGTCAGCGCGTGGGGCCGCGGAAGAGGGGACTTTGGATGAATCCGTGAAGTAGGTCCCGTATGCGATACTGATCTTGGGCGCAGGCGTCCAGGATGGCTTCGATTTTTGTCCGGTCGGCGAAGCGCACTGGCGTGCCGGTCGCGTACAGGACGAACTGATGCAAGAGATTGCGGGCGAGTTGGCGGTCGTCGGCGGCGAAATGTGCCTTGAGATCGCGGACGTCGGTGAAGGCACGGCCGTCGCGGAACTTACCGCTCGCGTCGACGCCGTCGGCCAGGGTGTAGGAGAAGTCGTGTCCGGCCCGATCAATCCCCTCGACTTTCTCGCCGAGCTCCAGTCCGCGATAGCGTGGGCGCCAGCCACCAAGGATGTCGAAGTTCTCGAGCGCGAAGCCAGCGGGATCAAAGCGGGCATGGCAGTTGGCACAGGAGGGATCCTTCGTGTGGCGGGCGAGGAGGTCGCGGATGGTCTTGGCACCGCGGATATCAGGTTCGACGGCGGGGACTTTGGCAGGCGGCGGTGGAGCCGGCTCGCCGATGATACGTTCCATGACCCAGGCGCCGCGGATGACGGGCGAGGTCGTGGTGCCGTTGCTGGTGACCTTGAGGATCGCGGCTTGGGTAATCAGGCCTCCGAGCGGACTGCCGGCCGGGAGCGTGACTTTACGCATGGCCGAGCCCTTGAGCGCCGGCAGGCCGTAGTGCTTGGCCATCCGGTCGTTGGCATAGGTGAAGTCGGCTTGCACAAGGTTCTTCGCTGGAAGGTTGTCACGGATCAGGCCGGCGAAATAGGCGCGGGTTTCTTCGGCCATGCTATCGACGAGATAATCATCGAAACGATATTCCGGGTAGAGACGAATGTCGGGCTCATCGCGGCGCACGTGGCGCAGGTTCAGCCAGTAATCCGTGAACGCACGGATAAACCGCTCGAAGCCCGGGTCGGCGAGCAGGCGATCCGTCTCGGCGCGCAAGGTGGCGGCCTCGCTCAGCTTGTCGGCGGCGGTCAATCCTCGGAGGCGTGCGTCCGGTCGGCTGTTGGAAAGGAAGTGAGACAGACGATCGGCGACCGCGAAATGATCGGCGGTGTGCGCAGGTTCGCGCAGATAGAGGAAGTGGCCGGAGCACAGGAAGGCTTTGTAGGCGGCCAGGAGGGCATCGTTGAACGGCTCCTTCCGATCGAGGCGAGACTGAATCAGCCGATCGTATTGCCGCAGGGTATCCTCATCGACCGGTTCGCGGGCGGCTTGGCTCACGAAATTCCGAAGCAAGGCTTTCGCATCGGTGACCGGGATATGTTCCGGGAAGAGGACACGATAGGCTGAGGAGATCGAGGTTGCCGGCGGTAAAGGGCCGACGATTTCCATCCATTGGAAAGCTATGCCGGGCTGCCCTCCAACGGGAAACGGCGGATAACGATAGGTAGGCGGACCGCCTTTGACATTGCGTGCCAGTGGCACCGGCAGGCCAAGCAGGCTGTACTCAAAGGTTTCGTTCGCAAGGAGGCGTACGGTCGTCTCGTAGGTCGCCTCTATCGGCTGGATGTCCATGATGCCGCCGGTGGCGCGGACATCGCCCGAGACGTCAGGCCCGGACGGTTTGCGGGCACGGAAGGTCATCGGGACGGGATCGACGGCCGGGGTGAGGACGTAACCTTTCTGTTGGAGGACGGAGCGGGCCGAGAAGCGTACCCGGTAATAGCCCGGTTGGGTGGCGATAAATCCTTTCGGGTAGCCGTAGTAGGGCCAATGCGCGGAACGAAAGAGGGCGAGTTCGATGGTGGGGTCTTGGGCGATGTCCTTGGCTTTGAGCGCTTCGGCACTCAGCGCGCGTTTCTCGCGGGCGAAGAACATTGCCTCCTTATTTCCGAAGGTATCGTTTTCGGGGAAAAGTGCCGTACCGACGATACGAACGGTCTTAGGCTTCGGTGCGGGGCTACCGTTGCTCATCGCCTGACGCAAGGCCGCTTCAGCCGCGTCCAGGTAGGCCGTCAGTTGGATCCGCGACATGTCCAGGGTTGCGGACGTCTTGTTGAAATGGTGGCCTTCGCGGTCAGCGGGGAGGATGTCCCGGATGTCGAGATCTGGAAGGTGGAGGAGGTCGCGGAGATTCTGTTCGTATTCATCGCGGTTGAGGCGACGGCGAGGACCGCGCCCGTTGGCTTTAATCTCGGCCTCGTCGGCGGCGAGTAAAGGGTCGGAGATTTCGCGGGCGAGCTTCTGACGATCAGCAGGGGAGAGGCCTTTCTTCTTTGGCGGCATCTCGCCTTTCGTGATGACGTCGTAAACGTGCGCCCAGCGCTCGCGATTCATGCGCTCACCCGGATTGAAGGGGAGGGCGGAGAGATCGATGTCACCTTTGGCGGTCTCTTTGTCGTGGCACTCGAAGCATGTCTTCTCGATGCCTGGGGGTGTGGCGGCATGGCCAAGGCTTGTTAGGCACACCAGGCCGGCTATCCAGAGGGGGGTCGTGATGCGCATGGAATCAGGACCCTCCGTCCTGTGGGTCGTTACTTCACAACCACCCAGATATTCCGGTAGACGACGGGGTTGCCGTGGCCTTGGAGCTGGAAGGGTCCGGGAGCGGGGACTTCGTTCTTAAAGCCGCCACCCGGGGTGGCCTTCTTGAGCTCAAGGTTATCCTGCACGATGACGCCGTTATGCTTCACGGTGAGGAAAGCGCTGCCGGTTTTCTTGCCGTCGGCATCGAACTTGGCCGCGGTAAACTCGATGTCGTAAGTCTGCCACTGGAGGGGCGGGAAGCACATGTTCACTTTGGGGGCGCTGTTCTGATAGATGCCGCCGCACTCATTATCGAGGCCCTTGAGGCCGAAACTATCGAGTACCTGAATCTCGTAGCGATCCTGGACGTAGACGCCGCTGTTGGCGCGACCCTGGCCACGGCCGAAGGGCTTGAAGGGCAGGAGGAACTCGATGTGCATCGAGAAATCCTTGAAGGCCTGCTTCGACTTTACCCCGGCAGCGAGGAAGTTGCGTTCATCCATGTGCCCGTTGACCCAAGCATCGGCATTCTTACCATCGAAGAGGATGACGGCGTCCTTCGGAGCGGCGAGCCCTTCGGTTGGGCTGCGGCGGACGATACGCTTAAGGCCTTGGCCGAGGCTCTTGATGGTGAGTACGCCATTCTCAAGAATAGCGGAATCGACTTTATCCTGGAAGATCACCTTGTCGCCGTCGCGCTTGGCTTCGACTTCAACCTTAGCAGAGCCATCCCAGCCGGAGCCAGGGAGGCCGCCCTTATGGAGGACCATGCGGAAATTGCCGTCGCCGAGGGCGATGATGTCGGCGCCGAATTTTTCGTTGGCGTATTCGCCCTGCAGAGGGAAATCAGGCCCGGCGGTCTCGACCGTCAGGTAGGTGGCGGGCTCGGGCGTCTTGGGCGCAGCGGGCTTGGGGGCGTCGGCGGCCTGAACTGAAGCGGCAAGGAGGAGGGCGAGCAGCCGTGAGGTGAGGGTGTTCATGGGGGAGTGGTTTTATTTCTTACCCTTGGGGTCGAGGTTGGCGAGGAGTTCTTCTGCGGTGACCTTGGATTCCACGCCAATGGAGGGAACGGGGGCCTTGGCTGTCCAAAGAATGGCGTTTAAGACCAATTTGCGCTGGTCGTCATTACCCCAGTTCTTGTGTTGGTGTCCGCCGGTGAAGCCGAAACCACGGCCGCCGTCGGCGCGTTCGGTGGCCCAGGCCATGTGCTGGGGGAGGCGGTCCGCCACCTGCTGGCGGACGTCGGCGTTGCCGGAGCGTTCGCCGTCTGGGAGGTTCATTTTGACGGGGGGCACGGCGCTGAGAATGGGGGTGACAGACTGCATGCCAGCCTTGAAGCGCATGTGGAAGTACCACTCGTCGTGCGTCGTGAATGGGTGGACGCCGTTGGCGATCGGATGGACGGGGAACTGGGTGAAGTCGGCCTGCCATTGCGGGTTGACCGACCAGAAGGGTTCGCAGTAGCCGCCCATCCATTCGAGGAATTCCGCGCCGCCTTTATCCTTCCGGACTTCGGTCGCCCAGTGGATGGCGAGGAAGCCGCAGCCGCGCTTCATTTGGGCGGTGAGCTGTGCGAGGCGGTCTTTCTGAATCGCAGGGTGGCCAGTGTAGCCGTCGGCATAAATCACGATGGTATCCGCGCGAGCGATTTCTTCGTCAGAGGGCCATTCGGCACTCAGATGGGTTTTGACGTCGACGAGTTCTCCCGCGCCCTCGCGGAGACACTTGGCGAGCAGGAGCACGCCGGCGTTGTGCTCGTGGTAACCGGGCCCGTGGCTCGGTCGACCAGCGATCATGACGACGCTCTTCTTGTCGGCGGCGAGCAGGGGCAGTTGTAGGGCCAGCAGAGTGAGCAGGCAGACACGGGTGAGAAGACTCATGGGGGGGTGTGCGGGTGATAGGGTGGGCGTTCTTGTTATGCAAAAATAAAGAAGGGGCGTGCCGAGCGGATGTTACTTTTTCCCTTTGGGATCGAGGTGGGCGAGGAGCTCCTCTGCGGTGACTTTGGATTGGACTCCTAGGGGAGGAATGGCGGCTTTGGCTGTCCAGAGAATGGCGTTTAACACCAATTTACGTTGGTCGTCGTTACCCCAGTTTTTGTGCGTATGCCCGCCGGTGAAGCCAAAGCCTCGGCCTCCGTCGGCCCTTTCGGTGGCCCAGGCGATGTGTTGAGGTAATTGTTCGAGGACTTGTTTGCGCGCATCGGCGTTGCCGGAGCGAAGGCCGTCCGGGAGGTTCGTCTTTAACGGCGGCACGGTGCTGAGGATCGGCGTCACGCCTTGCCGGCCATCCTGGAAGCGCATGTGGAAGTACCACTCATCATGCAAGGTGAAGGGCTGCACCCCTTGGGTGATGGGGTGCGCAGGAGGTGCGAACTGAGCCGTCCAGCGGGGCACGGTGACTGACCAGTACGGCTCGCAGTAACCGCCCAGCCATTCGAGAAATTCTGCGCTACCTTTTTCCTTGGGGACTTCTAGTGACCAATGGAGGGCGAGCAGGCCGCACCCACGCTTCATCTGTGCGGCTAGCTCTGCAAGGTGGCCTGCCTGCAAGGCGAGGTTGCCTGTGAAGCCATCAGTATAGAGGACGATGGTGTCCGCATGGGCGAGTTCGTCGGCGGACGGCCATTCGGAGTTGAGGTGGACTTTCACCTCAACCAGTTGGCCCGCACCCTCGCGGAGGCACTTGGCGAGCAAGAGGGTCCCGGCGTTATATTCGTGTTCGCCTGGCCCGTGGCTCGGTCGACCGGCAATCATGACGACACTCTTTTGCTCGGCGGCGACCAAGGCGAGTTGCCCGGCCCACCAGAGGAGTGCACAGGTGCGGGCGAGGCGAATCACGTTGAGGTCAGGTGTCCGAATTACTTCGGCTCGCTGGTCTGGCGAAGGTAGAGGAAGAGGCTGCGGACATCGGGCTCCTGCATGCCGTTGAGCAAGCCTTCGGGCATGAGCGAGTTGGGGCTGACGACGCGGCTCTTGATTTGATCTTTCGCGATGACGACGGGGGCCGGCGCACCGGGGACCTTAAGCGACAAAGTGGACTCATTTTCGGCGCCGATAATCCCCGCCTGCAGCGCGCCATCCTTCAGCGTGATGTAGACGAGCTGGTAATCCTTCCCGATGACGGCGTTGGGGTCGATGATGTTCTGGAGTAGGTATTCCAGGTCAGTGTAGCCGCCGGTGAGGTGCGGGCCGATATCGCCACCGGTACCGAAGAGCTGGTGGCAGACCCCGCACGACCCGCGGAAGAGTTCCCGACCGCGTTTCATATCGGCACGCAGAATGGCGTCAGTGCCCAGGAATTTCTTAAAGTTAGCAATCGCCGCAATTTTGGCACCGGAGCTGGCGTTGACCGTGCCCCAGTTCTTCTCGAGCCAGGAGTTCATCTTAGCGTCGTTGAAGCCGCGAATCTTGCTGGCCAGCGGGGCGCTCAGGACATCCTTCTTGAATTTACCGGCATCGATCGCGGCGAGCAAGGCGCGGGAGCTTTCCGCGCGTCCGGCGAGCGTGTTGAGGGCGAGAGGGCGGACGCCTTTATCTTCATCGATGATGAGTGGGATCAAGAGCGGTGCGATTCGGGGGTCATCATATTGTCCGAGGGCGACGACCGCCGGGCCGCGCAAAGCGCCGGCCTTGGCGAGGTCGAGAATCGCTGGAAGCGATTCTGGGTCGTGGATCTGGGCCAGGTTAGCGAGGACGCGGGCGCGCTCAGGCACGGGTGCCTTGGGGTTGAGGAGAGTGGCGCGGAGTTGATCCAGGGCCGAGGCATTGCCGAAGGTCACGGCGATCTGGCGGGCGCTGCTGCGGACCTCGTTCGAGGGGTGCTGGGCGAGCTCGGCGTAAACCTTAGGCCATGAGGCGGGCTCCTTGAGGCGAACCTGGCCGACGAGGCCGTCCTTGATGCCGTTGAGCAGGGTGGCGCGGAGGTTTGCGTCGGCGGCGAGTAGGGCTTGGCTCAGGAGTTCGAGCTGTTCGCCCTTCGAGCTAGGTTCAACGGCAGCCGTGGCTAGTCGGCGCGCAGTGAAGTTCGCGAGCTTCGCAAAGGGTGTCTTTTGTGCGAGCGCCAGACCGCGGGCCGGGTCGGCCGCGGCGGCAGGTTCGAGTGCATACCAGAGTAGGAGAGGGATATTCTGGTCAGCGATATCCTCGGCTCGGTTGGCGAGCGGTTCAAGCCAGCTCCAGCGGTCCGCCAAGGGGAGTCGCTGGGCGGCGGAGGCAATGCGACGGCGCACGACGGGGAAAGGGTCTTTCTGGCTGAGCTGGACGATGCTTTCGTAGACGCTCGCCGACGGCTTGCCGCCTTCACTGGCGCAGGTGATGGCCCAGCCGCGAACGGCGGCGCTCTTGGCTTCGAGCGTGCGGAGGAGGGTGGCTTCGGAGAGGACGCCTTGGGCCTGCAGGGTCCAGAGGGCCCGCAGTTGGCGGGTATCATCCGTGTTCTCGAAGAGGATCTTCTCGAGGGCGGCGGTGGTGGCCGCATTGGCGCCGCGTTCTTGCAGCAGACGACGGGCGTGGCGCACATACCATTCGTTGGCATTAAGATGATGGGCGACGAGTTCAGCGTCGGAAAGTTTGGCGAGGTCGACTTTTACGGGCTTCACGGCGTCGGTGACGATTTTGTAGACGCGGCCGTTGGAGCGGTCGGTGAAGTTCATCTGCTGGTGGCAAGGGACCTTGTCATACCAGTCGTTGATGAAGACGCCTCCATCCGGACCATATTGCGGGGAGAGGCCGCGGAACCAGCGGTCGGAGCTGACGCCGAAATCGATCTTCTTCTCGCTACGATAGCCGCTGCCCGTCGGGACCATCGTCTCGCAACGTAGCTTGTTCATATGGATGTCGTGGAAGAAGAACTGGTCGCGCCATTCGGCCGGGAAGGCGCCGCCGAGGTACACCATCGCGCCCGCATAGGCGGCTTTCTCATAGCGGCCCCAGGCGATGGTCTTGATGTCTTCGTAGGTGTGGGTGTCGGGATGCGGGCCAGCTTGGCGCTGGTAGCGCGCGCCCTGAATGGCGTGCCACATGTGGGGGATGACGCAGGCTTCGAAGAAGGCTTCGCCGTGGTCATTCCAATCCACACCCCACTGGTTGCTGCCGCCTTCGCTCCAGCGTTCAAAAATCTTTCGCGTTGGGTGGAAGCGCCAGACGGCTCCTTCGATGAGGAGTCGCTCGCTGGCCGGAGCGCCCGGTTTGCCTACGAGAGAGCGATTAAAAATCCCATGCGTGCCATATAGCCAGCCGTCCGGGCCCCAGATAAAATCGTTGAGGGTCTCGTGCGTGTCGTTGCTCAGCCAGCCATCGAGCATGATCTGGGGTTCGCCGGCGGGTTTGGGTTCGTCGCCGTCCTTGAGCGGGATGAAGAGTAGGTTGGGCGGAGAGCCGAGCCAGACGCCGCCAAAGCCCACGGCGATGCCGCTGGTGAAGGTGGCCTTGTCCCAGAAGACCGTCTGCTTGTCGAAGGTGCCGGTGCCCTTGGTGTCTTCGAGGACGAGGATGCGATCCTTGGCCACGCCGGGGCTGGCAGGGTAATTGGTGTTCTCGACAATCCAGAGGCGCCCACGGTCATCGATGGTGTAGGCGATGGGCTGGACGATTTGGGGTTCGCCGACAATCAGCTCCACGCGGAAGCCGGCGGGGACCTTGAGGGCGGCCGCCGTACCTGCGGGCGTTAACGCTGGTTCGCTCGCGGTGGGGCGTCCTTTGTCGTTGAGCGGATCGTAGGCGGCGTAGGTGACCACCGAACAGAGGGCGAGTGCGAGCAGAGAGCGCATGGGGGTGGGGGAGCATGGCCGCGCGGCAGGCGTGGCCGCAAACCCATAAAGTGGCTGGATTGCGACCGTTGTCGCCCCGCTCACATTGATATTATAAATGAGGGAAGATGATGTTCTTGGTTCTTTGTTTCTCGTTCAGGGAATGACAGCTCTCAGGTCACGGGTCTCGGCCGTCAGGTCCCGGGTTCAGGTGTTCGGCACCAGGTACAAGTTCAGGCCCGCACCTGCACCCGAACCTGAGGACCCGCACTTGATACCCGACAGCCGAGACCTGTGACCTGAGATGATTATCCTACCCGCCAACCGCCAGCCGCCAGCCGCCGAAACCTTAGTCGTCTACGCGAGTATATCGCGGACGACGCGGCCGTGCACGTCGGTGAGGCGGAATTGGCGGCCCTGGAAGCGATAGGTAAGGCGCTCGTGGTTGATGCCAAGGCAATGCAGGATGGTGGCCTGCAGGTCATGCACGTGCACGGGGTTATCCTGGGTATTGAAGCCGAAGTCATCCGTAGAGCCGAAACTCGTGCCGGGCTTAATGCCTCCCCCTGCCATCCAGATGGAGTAGGCCTTGCCGTGGTGGTCGCGTCCGTATTTTTCGCGATTGGCACCGCCTTGGGCGTAAGGGGTCCGGCCGAATTCACCGCCCCAGATGACGAGGGTGTCATCAAGCATGCCACGTTGTTTGAGATCCTTGACGAGCGCGGCGGCGGGTTGGTCGACATCGCGAGACATTTTCGGCAGGAGGTCCTGTAAGCTGCCGTGGTGATCCCAGTCGCGGTGGTAGAGTTGGATGAAACGGACGCCTTTTTCAGCGAGCCGACGGGCGAGCAGCGCATTACGTGCAAACGAACCGGGTGTATTCACGTCGGGTCCATAACTATCCATGACGGTCTTACTCTCGCCTTTCAGGTCCATGAGCTCGGGCACGCTGGCCTGCATGCGGTAGGCCATCTCGGCTTGGCTGATGCGCGCACTGATTTCCGGATCGCCGGCCTGGGCAAGGTTGATGCGGTTGAGCTCGTTGACGCCTTCGAGCATGGCTTTACGTTGATCACGCGTGAGCCCGTCGGGGTCTCGTAAGTAAAGCACGGGTTCACCGGCGCCACGGAACTGCACGCCTTGGTGCGCACTCGGCAGGAAACCGCTGCCCCAGAGTCGGGCTAGCAAGCCTTGGCCAGATTTTTCCTTATTGACCGAGATGAGGACGACAAACGAAGGGAGGTTGTCGTTCATGCGACCGAGGCCGTAATCCGTCCAAGCTCCCATGCTGGGACGGCCAGGTAATTGGCTGCCGGTCTGGAAGAAGGTGATCGCGGGGTCGTGATTGATCGCCTCGGTGTGCATCGAGCGAACGAGACAGATGTCATCGGCGATGCCGCCGATGTGCGGCAGGAGTTCGCTGAGCTCGGTGCCGCTTTGGCCGTGGCGCGTGAACTTGTAGCGTGAGGGTTGGCAGGCGAGGCGGGTCTGCGAGGCCACCATACCAGTGATACGCTGGCCGCGCCGGATGGAGTCGGGGAGGTCTTTGTCGAACTGCCGCTCGAGTTCGGGCTTGGGGTCGTAGAGGTCGAGGTGCGAGGGGCCGCCCGATTGGAATAAGCAGATGACGCGCTTAGCCTTGGGTGCGAAGTGGGGGAGCCCAGCTAGACCGTTGATATGCGGATCATCGGCGACACTGCTCGAAGCGCACCCGCCGAGGAGGTGAGCCATTGCCCCCGCGCCTAGGCCGAGGCCGGTCTTTTGCAGGAACTCCCGCCGCGAATGCATGTTCTCGAATTGATGGCAGGACATGTCGGTCAGTTCTTGGTGATGGTTTCGTCCAGCGTGAGAATCATGTTTGCGACGCCGGCGGCGGCGGCGAGTTCGACGGCTGAGAGGGTAGAGTCCGGGACGGAAGCGCCGACCTTGATGACTTTGGCGGCATCGTCCGGCCGCGCTGTAAAGTCGGCGCGCAGTTTGGCGAGTGAGCGGACGAGCACGCGGGTTTCGTTTACCGTCGGCGCCCGCCCCGTGGCGAGTTGGAAGGCATAAGCTGTCCGGGAGGCATCATCGGCCCCGCCTTCTTTCAGCATGCGTTCACCCAGTTTGCGCGAGGCTTCGAGGTAGCCGGTCTCATTCCAGAGGACGAGGGTTTGGAGAGGCGTGTTGGTGCGAGAGCGGCGCGCACTGCAGAATTCGCGATCCGGTGAATCAAACGTCAGCATGGCGGGATGCGGGACGGTGCGCTTCCAGAAGGTGTAGAGGCTGCGACGATAAAGGTCTTCGCCTTTATCCTCAATCCACTTGGTGCTGGGGTAATCCGCTCCGACGACAATACCTTCGTAGATGCCGGCGGGTTGGTACGGCCGAACGCTCGGTCCGCCGATTTTTCGGGTCAGTAGTCCCGCAATCGAGAGCGCTTGATCCCGGATAATCTCAGCCGGTAACCGCACGCGCGGCCCTCGGGCAAGTAAGCGATTCTCCGGATCCCGGGCATAGAGCTCAGGCGACGCATCGCTGGTTTGGCGGTAGGTCGAGGAAAGGATGATAGACTTAAAAAAACCTTTCACGTTCCAGCCGCCGTCGACGAAGTCGCGAGCGAGGGTGTCGAGCACCTCTGGGTGGCTGGGCCATTCGCCCTGGGTGCCAAAATCTTCGACGGACTTCACGAGACCGATGCCGAAGAGCTGGGCCCAGAAGCGATTGACAACGACCCGGGCGGTGAGGGGATGGCGGGGTTGCAGGAACCAGCGGGCGAGCCCGAGGCGGTTCTTGGGGGCATCCGCGGGCCAAGGTGCAATCAAGTCTTCCGGTACGCCCGCTGCGACCTTGTCGCCGTGGGCGTCATATTGTCCGCGATTGAGGACGAAAGCCTGCCGGGGCACCGGCAACTCCTCCATGACCATAGTTGTGGGGAGGTTGCGAGCGAAGGCGAGTCGTTCGGCCCACCGGGTATCGCGCTCGACTTGGAGTTTCTGGGTAGAGGCGGTGCGGCGACGATAGGCGGCGAGCTCAGCGGAATGGTTCGGCGACTTGCCTGAGGCCTGCAGGGAGAAGGCTTCGCGCACTTGTTCGGGTTTGAGGATGCTGGCGTAGGTGCGGAATTCGCCGATGTCCCCAATGAAGGGCGGTGATTTGCCGTCATTACCTAAGAACCAATCACGCTTGCCGGGAGCACCAGACAACCCGTCGTGGCGAATATGCGTCGGGAGTTCTTCGCCATCGAGGAAGAGGCTGATACTCGCGGCGTTTTCTTTGCCTTGGATAAGTACGGCAACCTGATGCCATTCACCGGGGGTGATTTTAGCACCGACGGTGCGGACAATCGTCGCGTAGGCGGGATGCTTTTGGCTGGTGGTCCATTCGAGCTCACCGTCACACAGGCGAAGTTCGCGGCCGTTGCCGTAACTCGTTGCGGCGGGGCTGCCAGAGCGATCAAGGGCGACGAGGAGTGGCACGTCGGAGGTGTTACCCGCTCCGGCCTTGAACCAAAGGCTGAGGGTTGTCCCGCGTTTGGCATCGATGTCGGAATCTTTGGCAGTCACCCGCGCACCCGGGATCAACTTGGGGTCGGGTTTCTTTGGGTCAGGTAAGAGCGGCTTCATCAGGCGGGCCTGAAGTTTGGTGTCATCTGCGGCGATTTGCTGACGAAGGGCCGCCTGCCCATGCGTGTCGGCAACGAGTCGGTCGAGGCGCGCATCCAATGCCGCGATGGCAGCGTCCATCTCCTTCAGTTTGGCTTGTTGTTCGCGTGTGGGGGTGACGAGGAGCGGTACGGCGTTGGCGATGCGTCCGTCTTCCCCGTATTCGAGCACGTTGTTGAAGAAGGCGAAGAAGCGGTAGTAATCCTTCTGGGTAATGGGGTCGAACTTGTGGTCGTGGCAACGGGCGCACTCGGTGGTGAGGCCGAGGAGGGCAGTGCTCGCAGTGCGTACGCGATCGGCGACGTATTCCACTCGATACTCTTCCTCGATGATCCCGCCTTCGCTATTGATGACGTGATTGCGATTGAAGGCGGTGGCGATGCGTTGATCGAGGGTGGGCTTGGGGAGTAGGTCCCCCGCAAGTTGTTCGGTTACGAAGCGATCGAAGGGGAGGTTAGCGTTGAAAGACTCGATAACGTAGTCGCGCCAGCGCCACATCGTGCGGCCAGAGTCGTTATTAAAGCCATGTGTGTCGGCGTAGCGGGCGACATCGAGCCAGTCTTGGGCGAGGCGTTCGCCGAAGCGGGGGGACGCGAGGAGTCGTTCCGCTGCCGAGGCGTACGCCGCCTCGCCGTGGCGGAGGGCATCTCGTTCGAAGAGGGCGATGTCGGCCGGGGTCGGCGGCAGGCCGGTGAGGTCGAGCGAAGCTCGACGCAGCCAGACGCCGGGCTTGGCTTCCGCGGAAGGTTTCAGTTTTTCGGCGTCGAGTTTGGCCAATACGAACCGATCAAAAGGTTGGCGAGCCCAGGTGCGATCCGTGAGGGCAGGGCTGGGTGCTTTCTCGGGCGGGATGAACGCCCAATGTTTTTCATACGGCGCTCCTTGGCTAATCCAGCGTTTGATGAGTTCAATCTGCGCCGGGGTGACTTTCCGATTTGAGGCCGGCGGCGGCATCTGGTCGTCTGGATTATGCGTTAACAGACGCTTGATGATTTCGCTCTTCTCCGGATGAGTCGGGACAATTGCGAAACCGCTGTCGTGTTCGAGTAGGGCTTCGGCGCGGACGTCGAGACGTAGCTTTGCTTCACGATGCTTGGGGTCCTGTCCGTGGCAGAAGAAACAGTTCTCGGAGAGGATCGGCCGGATGTCGCGGTTGAAACGGATTTCCTCGGCGGAAAGAGCTGATACTAAAATGAGAAGCAGGAGGACAGCACGTGGCGCTGTCCCGCCCGCGATGAGCGTGCAGCGATTCGCCATGCCAGCCAACCCCCGCGTCGTCACGCCAGAATCTCCTTCACCACGTGACCATGGACATCCGTGAGGCGGTAGTCGCGGCCTTGGAAGCGATAGGTTAGGCGTTCGTGGTCAAAGCCGAGCAGGTGCATGATGGTGGCCTGCAAGTCGTGGACGTGAACTTTATCCTTTACCCCAGCGAAGCCCATTTCATCGGTCTCGCCGAACTGGAAGCCGCCCTTCACTCCGCCGCCCGCCATCATGATGGTGAAGCAATCGGGGAAGTGATCGCGCCCGAGGACCTGGCCTCCGGCGGTGCGTCCTTCGCGGAAGGGGGTGCGGCCGAATTCGCCGCCCCAGACGATCAGGGTATCGTCGAGTAGTCCGCGCTGTTTAAGATCGTTGATCAGCGCGGCGACCGGCTTGTCCGTCGCGGCCATCTTCGCAGTGAGTCCGTCGCGGATGTCTTCCCTCGGGTTGGTGCCGTGGAAATCCCAGCCCCAGTCGAAGAGGTGCACGAAGCGCACGCCTTTCTCAACAAGTCGTCGGGCGAGCAGGCAATTGTTAGCGAAGCTGGATTCACCGGGCTTAGCGCCGTAGGCTTCGAGCGAGGCCGGCGACTCTTTGGAGATGTCCATCACTTCGGGCACGCTGGTCTGCATGCGGAAGGCGAGTTCGTATTGGGCGATGCGGGTGACGGTTTCGGCATGACCCAGTTCGTCCTGTTGGCGCTGGTTGAGGTCCTTCAGTGCATCGAGCGTGGCGCGACGGAGGTCGCGCGTCATACCAGGAGGATCGTTGGCGAAGAGCACGGGGTCGCCCTTGCTGCGACACTGTACGCCTTGGAAGACGGAAGGGATGAAGCCCGAACCCCAGCAGCCTTGGCCCCCGCTGGGCTGCACGCCGTTGGAGATCATGGTGACGAATCCAGGGAGATCTTGGTTCTCGGTGCCGAGTCCGTAGGTGGCCCACGAACCGAGCGAGGGTCGACCTTGGCGGGCGTGGCCGGTGAAGAGGAGAAGCTCGGCCGGAGCGTGGTTGAACTGATCGGTGTGCATCGCCTTGAGCAATGTCACTTCGTCCGCGACTTTCTGGAAATTCGGGACGGCGTCGCTCATCCATAGGCCGCCTTTTCCGTATTGATTGAAGGTGCGCGGTGAGCCCATGAGCTTGGGCACGCCACTCGTGAACGCAAAGGTTCGTCCCTTGAGGAAGGAATCCGGGCAGTTCTCGGTATTTCGTTTTACGAGTTCTGGTTTGTAGTCGAAGATGTCGAGGTTGGGTGGGCCGCCCGACATGTGCAGGTAGATGACCCGCTTGGCTTTCGCTTTAAAATGCGGTTTCCGCGGGGCCAGCGGATTATCGTTGGTGGTCTGGGAACCTTCGGCTTTGAGGGCGTGCAGGGCGATGGCCCCGAGGCTGAACTGGCCGACGCTGCTGAGGAAGTGGCGACGCGTCTGCAGTTGCAGTTGGGCTTCGCGAATGGGGTTAATCATTTTTTAAAGGCTAGGGTTAGAGTTAGGGGTAGGGCTGATCGGCTCAGCGGCGCATGAGGAACTCGTCGAGGTTCATGACCACGCTGCTGACGGCGGTCCAGGCGGCGAGGGTGGGCAGATCGGCGCCTTTATCGGCTGGGCCAAGTGGGTCGGTGGCCATTTTGGTGGCGAGCTGGACATTCGCTTTGTACTCCGCGAGCGAGCGGCTGAGCAGCGTCTTCAACGAAGCGAGCTCATGGGCATCTGCCTGACGAGCGAGGCACAGGGAGAAGGCGAGCTGTAGCCGGCTCTCCTCGGTGGCGCCGCCTTCCTTGAGCAAGCGGCGGGCCAAGCCTTGGCTGGCCTCGACGAAGACGGGGTCGTTCAAGGTGACAAAGGCTTGCAGGGGTGTGTTGGAACGTCCGCGGCGCACCACGCAGGTTTCGCGATTGGGTGCATCAAATGTAGCGAAGCTGGGGTAGGGCGTGCTGCGCTTGGTCTCGGTGTAGATGCTTCGGCGGTGTCGCTCCTCGCCCGCACTGGTGGCCCAGTCTCCGGAACCGCCGAAGGCGATGCTCAATCCGAGGTTCGGGCGCATGGGTCGCACGGGGACGCCGAACATCTTTGAGCTGAGCAACCCGCTCACCGCCAGGGCTTGGTCGCGTAGCATCTCGCCAGAGGGGCGGAAGCGTGGCCCGCGGGCGGCGAAACGATTATCTGGGTCCAATTCATTGAGCTTCGCGTTGCTCGCGGCACTCTGACGGTAGGCTCGGGTGTTGAGGATGAGGGCCAGCATCTTCTTGGTGTCCCAGCCGCTTTCAACGAGCGTCGCTGCCATCCAATCCAGCAACTCAGGATTAATGGGTAGGTCACCTTGGCTCCCGAACTCTTCACTCGTCCGGACAATGCCGACGCCGAAGAGGGTTTCCCAAAGCCGATTCACGGTCACGCGAGCGGTTAAAGGGTTCTGCGGGCTGACAATCCAGCGGGCGAAGCCGAGGCGATTCTTGGGGAATGTTTCATTCCAAGCGGAGAGATTCTTGGGCACGCCTTCGTTGACCTCGTCGCTAAGGGCCTGCCAGTTGCCCCGGAGCTGGATAAAGGTCTTCCGGCGTTGGGCGACGGGCAAGTCCTGCATGATCGGCACCGTCACGGGTTTCGAATCGGCAATCTTCTTCTTGAGGTCGTCGGCGATGCCGCGTTCAGCCTTCGTCGCTGGGGAAATATTACGCACATAGTAATCGCTGATGACTTTATCCTGAACCTTGGTGCGCTTCTCTTTTGACACATCGAGCGCAGTTTTGACCGCTCGCTCGGCCACGTTGGGTTTTTTGGCCAACCAAGCTTCGAGGCCTTCCAAGGCAGCGGGATTTGGCTTCTTGAAGGCGGCTTCCGCCGCGGCGGCTTCCTTCGTCCATTGGTCGCGCTGCGCTTTGACGCCGGGTGGGTAAATCTCGTGGAGGGGCACCTCGTTCGACTTATCACTATCCGCGCTCTGATTGAGGAACGCGTAGGATTGGAAATACTCGGCGTTAGTGATGGGGTCGTACTTGTGCGTGTGGCATTGCGCACAGGCCATGGTGGTGCCCATGAAGACGGCATAGGTCGTGTTGACGCGGTCAATGACGGCGGCGGTACGAAACTCCTCGTCGCTCGTGCCACCCTCGTTTTGGGTCATCGTGTTGCGATGGAAAGCGGTCGCGATGATTTGCTCCTCGGTAGGATTAGGCAGGAGGTCGCCCGCCATCTGTTCGACGGTAAATTGATCGAAGGGCTGATTCTTGTTCAGGGCCTTGATGACCCAATCGCGATACGCCCAGATCTCTCGACCCGGGTCGCTCGGATACCCTGCGCTATCCGCGTAGCGGGCGAGGTCGAGCCACTGGCGCGCCCAGTGTTCGCCGTAAGCAGGCTTGGCGAGGTAGTAGGCGACGATGTCCTCATGCTTGGTCGAAGCCAAGCGGGTGAGTTCATCGAGGGTCGGAGGCAGTCCGGTAGTGTCGAGCGCGAGCCGGCGGATGAGGATGTTCTTCGGGGCTTCGGCGGACCAGCTCAGTCCTTCCTTTTTCTGCCGCTCGGCGAGGAAGGCATCGATGGGGTTGGCTTCGCCGTTCTGCGGGACGGCTGGACGAACTACCGGCTCATAAGACCAGTGGCGGCCCCAGGGCGCGCCTTGCTTGATCCATTCTTTGAGTAGGGCGATTTGGGCAGGCGAGATGGTCTTGTGCTGCTTGGGCGGCGGCATGACTTCTTCCGGGTCCTTGGATTCAAGGCGCTTGATGAGTTCGCTCGCCTCAGGCTTCCCGGCTACGATGGCGAAGGTGCCCTTGTGGTCGCCTTTGGCGTCCTTCTCGTCATCGAGGCGCAGTTTCGCCTTTCGCGCTTTTTCGTCGGGCCCGTGGCAGGCGATGCAGTTCTCGGACAGGATGGGACGGATGTCCTTACTGAACTCGAGTTTACCGTCCGCCGTGCGGGCGGAAAGGGAGGCGGCGGCCAGCAGGACGCCGAGCAAAAGAATGGCCTTGGGGGGCATGGGGAATGGGACAGGCGACGGAGCAGGGGAGTTCCGTCAGCTGGGATTTAAAGGAGACCGCCTTTTCGGGGATTTCAACCCCAACCTCGTGACTAATTCGGCTGTAAGGTCGTCCTTTTCCGCCCGAGCAGCCTTTAGCGGTCGGACTTCAGGTAGGCAATGGACAGCGGAACCTGCACCAGCGAGTGGGAACTCTCGTCTTCTAGGTAGAAATGCTTAACTCCGGCTTTCTTGGCGGCGACAAAGATGGCGACCTGGTCGAGCTGGCCGGTGCCGAGGGTGACGTCGTTATCCGAGTCATATTTATGGCCCCAGGTGCGTGGTAGCCCCTTGCGGACGTCCTTGACGTGCATGAGCGGGATGCGGGCACCGTATTTCGCGAAGAGCGCGGCGGGATCCGCGCCGGGTAGGTAGGCCCAGAGTACGTCGAGTTCGAAGCTCACGTCTTGGGGGTGCGTCTGTTCGAGGATGAAGTCGTACAGCGTGCCTTGGCCATCAGCGACGAATTCCATGCCGTGGTTATGGAGCACAAAGGCGAGGCCGTGCTTTTCGCGGAGCTGTTGGCCCATGGCGTTCATCTCGGCGACGCGTTGGGTAGCTTCAGCCTTATCGAATGGCTTCTTACCGGACGGCAAAGAGACACGGACATATTGGGCGCCGAGGGTCTTGGCGACGGCGGCGACTTCATCGGTCTTCTTGAGCACGTCGTTGTAAGGGGCGCCGTAAGAGGAGCAGTGGATGCCGCGGGCATCCATGAAGGCGCGGATCTTGGCCGGCTCTTGGCCGAAGAGATTCGACATCTCGATATCCGTGATGCCGAAACCTTTTACCTTGTCGAAGGTGCCCGGCATGTCGGCCTTGAACTCATTACGGAAAGTGTACGAGACGACGCCTGGGGTACGGTCGAGTAACGGCGCCGCTAATGCGGTGGCGACGCTGAGGAGTAGGGCGAAGAGGCGGAGCATCTTAGGAACTAGAGTATGGAGTATTGAGTATGGAGTATAGCCAGATTGCTTGGGTAGGGTCGGGACCGCGTCACGACATAGCTGCATCTGGTACGCCGATTACTTTTTAACCGCATCCAGGATCCGTCGGAGTTCCGCCTGATCGGCGTCGGGGCGGAGGCGGCGCATGATGACTTCGAGGTCACGGGTGCCTCGCTCGATGGTGGGCTCGATACCGGTACCTTCGCCGTAGTCGTTCCACGTCGCGATCTGCACGATGGGCGATCCCGATTTCATCGCTTGGTCGAAGGACTCGGCGAAGGTCTGGCCTTCGCGATAATCGATCGATCCGTAACTCTTACCTGCGCCGGCTTGCGCATAGAAGTCGCGATAGCCCGGGAAGGCCACGGCGACGAAGGGTCGGCCGGTTTTCTGCTCGCCGGCGTAAAGCGCCGCATGCTCGGCGGTCCAGGTTTCACGCGTGACCGTTTTTCCTTCGCTGACGGGCACCCATGCGAAGGCGCCGTCGACACCGGGTCGGCGGCTGAGGTGGGGTAGGGCGAAGGTGAGCGGGTTTTGCTTCAAGTTCGCGCGGATGGCTGACCATTCGGCTTCCTCGAGGTATTGCGGACCGAAGAGCATCAGCAGCGGGCGGTTGGCTAGGCGGACATACGCCGGATCGGTGAGCCAATGCTTGTCGGCCCATGCGAACGAGGCGGCGACTTTCGCGGTGGCCTGCGCCCGGGTGAGCCGCCCTTCCTTCATGAAGCGATGGCCGGGGTTGTCTTCGACGCAGAGCGCGAACTTCAGTCCCGCCTTCTTGAGTTCGGCGATGAGCAAAGTCGTGTTCCGATGAATCATCGCGTAATCGGCGAAGCCGTCGGGTCCGTTCCAGTCGATGATCGCCCCGTCGATGCCCGCGGCCTTCATGAGGGCTACCTGGGTCGCGACGATTGCCGGGTCGCCCGAGTCGTAGGGCCCGAGCAAGGGCCGGTCGTGCGTGGCCAGCGCTCCTTTGTCGGGGTCGGTCTTGTCCATGGTCCAGTGCCAGCCCCACCGACCGCTGACCGGCTTGCTTTCGAACCAGGGCATCACGTGCGCCAAGACGAGTGGACGGTCAGGCGTCGGGTTGGCGCAGGAGCAGAGGAGCCATCCGGAGACGGCTGCCAGCAGGAGGCCTGCGATTCGCATGGGCCGAGTAGACGGGGTCCGGCGCTCCATTCAATCCCCAAGCAGGAGACCCCGGGGACGTCGAAACATCCCCGGGGTCTTTAAATTGGTCGGGCAGGAGAGATTTGAACTCTCAGCCTCTGCTACCCGAAAGCAGCGCTCTACCAGATTGAGCCACTGCCCGACACGAGCATTGAGTATAGACCAATCGGCGGGGGTGTTTTCAAACAAATTCCGACGAGAAAAGGGCGAGGGGTGATGGACTTCGGCGCATTTCGGCCCAAGTTAACGGGGATGCACCTCACGGTAAGACGTTCCGCTGACCGCGGTTTTGCTGACCACGGCTGGTTGGTCGCCCGACATAGCTTCAGCTTCGCGGATTACTATGACCCAGCCCACATGGCCTTCCGGTCCCTTCGCGTCATCAATCAGGACTTGGTTGCGCCGGGCATGGGGTTCCCGACGCACGGCCATAAGGATATGGAAATTTTCACGTATGTCCTCGAGGGGGCCATCGAGCATAAGGATAGTCTGGGCAATCACGCCCAGCTCTTGCCCGGGCAGATTCAAGTGATGAGCGCCGGGAGTGGCGTGAAGCACAGTGAGGTCAATCCTTCGCAGACCGAGCGGCTCCATTTAATTCAAATATGGATCATGCCGGACCGGGCTAATCTTAAGCCGCGCTACGCCGAATGGACGCCGACGGCCGAGCAGCTGGCTGCACCCAAGGTCTTGATCATCTCCCGCGATGGTCGCGATGGCTCTGCCCACATTAGCCAAGACGCCGATGTGTATCGGGTGAAGACCCAGGCGGCAGGCACGACCTCGCACCATCTCGCCGAGGGCAGGGGACTCTGGTTTCAACTCATTGCGGGCGAAGTTGAGATCGAAGGGCTGAAACTTTCGCCCGGCGATGCGGTCAAATCGGAAGACGCTGGCACGTTTACCTTCAAATCCGCCGGCCCGGTCGAAGCCCTCCTCTTCGACCTCGCGTAAGATTTTCCTGCTTTCCCCTATACTCGATACTTCAAACTCCATACTCTCCTCTCATGTCCACCCCCCACATCCCCCAGAAATCTCCTCTCCCCGTGCTCGTCGAAGCCGGCAAGACCTACTACTGGTGCTCATGCGGCCACAGCAAGACGCAGCCCTTCTGCGACGGCGCTCACAAGGGCTCGGCTTTCGCCCCGGTACCCTATAAGGCCG
>CALQLO010000026.1 GCA_943331445.1 Akkermansia muciniphila | reverse complement strand
CCCCTTCGGGCGGGGGCTAACGCTGGACAAGCGCCCCGTCCGCAGTCCTATTAAGCCCTTTCCCTCTTTACCGTGTCCTTAGACCACATCCGCAACTTCTGCATCATCGCGCACGTCGACCACGGCAAGACGACCCTTTCCGACCGCCTGCTCGAGCACACGAAGACGATCGAGAAGCGCCAGATGAAGGAGCAGCTCCTCGACGCGATGGACCTCGAGCGCGAGAAGGGCATCACGATCAAGTGCCACCCGGTGACGATGAACTTCACCGCACCGGACGGTAAGCAGTATATTCTCAATCTCATCGACACCCCGGGTCACGTGGACTTCGCCTACGAAGTCTCCCGTTCCCTCGCCGCCTGCGAAGGCGCGGTCCTCCTGATCGACGCGTCCCAGGGCGTGGAAGCCCAGACGGTCGCCAACGCCACCCTCGCGATGAATCAGGGCCTCGAAATCGTCCCAGTCATCAATAAGGTCGATCTCCCCAGCGCCCGCCCGGAAGAAGCCCGCCGTCAGGTCGAAGATATTTTGACGATTCCTGCCCAGGATGCCGTGCTGGCCTCCGGTAAATCTGGTATCGGCATCGACGAGATTTTTGCCGCGATTATCAAACGCGTCCCGCCGCCCCGCTGGGCTGATTATCCTCAGCACCGCGCGCTGGTCTTTGATTCCCTCTTCGACTCCTATAAGGGCGTCATCAGTTACGTCCGCGTCTTCTCGGGTACTTTCAAGGCCGGTCAGACGATCGAGCTGATGTACAACGGCGTCCGCTCTGTCATTAAGGAGGTCGGCATCTTCGCCCCGAAGATGAAGCCTCAAGACGAACTCGGTCCCGGCTGCGTCGGCTACATCGTCATCAATATCCGCGAAGTCGCTGACGTGAAGGTCGGTGACACCATCACGCTCGCCAATGACCCGGCCAAGGAGCCCGTCCCGGGTTTCAAGGAGGTCCGCCCGATGGTCTTCAGCGGCATCTACCCGCTCGATACGGCCGATTATGAAAAGCTGAAGACCTCGCTGTCCAAGCTCGCGATCAATGACTCTTCGTTGACTTACACGGCGGAGAGCTCGACCGCGCTGGGCTTCGGTTTCCGCTGCGGCTTCCTCGGTCTGCTGCATATGGAAATCGTCCAGGAGCGCCTCCGCCGCGAGTACGACCTCGACATCCTTTCGACCTACCCGTCCGTCGTTTATAAGGTCTACACCACCGACGGCGTGGAGCACATCCTCGACAATCCCGTAGCCATGCCGGATCCGTCCGCCATTGAGCATATCGAGGAGCCGACGATCCGTGCCCACATCCATATCCCGGGCACGTCGATCGGTGACATGCTCACGCTCGTCCAAGAAAAGCGTGGTATCTGCGAACGCACCGAGACCATCGACGGCGACCGCGTCGTGCTCGTCTGCCTCCTGCCGCTCAACGAGATCCTCGTCGATTTCAATGACCGCATGAAGTCCATCACCCGTGGTTACGGCTCGATGGATTACGAGTTGGGCGAATACGTCACGTCGGACCTCGTGAAGATGGACATCCGCGTCAACGAAGAGCCGGTCGATGCCTTCTCCTCGATTGTCCACGCTTCCAAGGCTGAAGGCCGTGGCCGTAATCTTTGCGAGCGGCTCAAGGAGCTCCTCCCACGTCAGCTCTTCAAAATCGCCATCCAGGCTGCCGTCGGCTCCAAGGTCATCGCCCGCGAGACCATCGGTTCGGTCGGCAAGGACGTGACGGCCAAGTGCTATGGCGGTGACATCTCCCGTAAGCGCAAGCTGCTCGATAAGCAGAAGGAGGGCAAGAAGCGCATGAAGCAGATCGGCAAGGTCGACATCCCGCAGGAAGCTTTCATCAAGATTCTCAAGAACGAAGGCTAAGCCCTAATTCGGGCTTTCCCTCGGCGGGGTGGGCGCTAACTTCAGAGCGTCCCCGCTATGTCTTTCTATCAACGCCGCAAACTCCGCAAAATCGGGAACGCCTTGCTTGAGGCCTCGGAGAAGGTGCACCTGTATCGTGGCGACGTCTTGGCCAAGGCCGCCCTTAATGAGCAATTGGAATTGGCCGAGCATGTCCGACTCGCGGGCCGGAATCGCCAAATGGAGCTTACGCAGGTCGAGGTGCACTTGAATCGCCTGCATGAGGTGCTTATCCGTAATGGCGGGAAAATTTATCCCGTCACCTCCACGACCGATTTCACGGAGATGGTGGTCATGGCCGCCATCGTGGCCGGTTCGATCCGCAGCTTTTTCCTGCAGCCTTTCAAGATTCCCACGAACTCCATGTGGCCGACCTATAACGGGATGACCGCCGAAGTGCGTTCCCCGGATGGCGAGGAGCCGAGTTTGCCGGTACGCCTGCTCGAAAAACTCCAGTGGACCTGGACCTACGTCATTCCCGCAGAATCCTCGGGCGAGATTGCTTTACCCATTGGCATGTCGCGCGGTGAGCGCGGTCAGGTCGAATATATGCTCCGACCGCGCTCGCGCGTCGAGGATGGTGGTCTTTTCGGTACCGGTATCTGGAAGAGCCCCGCGGACCGTTATGACATCCAGGTGGGGGCCGCGATGCAGTCGATTGTCGTGCCCGCAGACTTCGGTTTCGAAGCGGTGCTCCTGCGCACCTTCTTCCCCGAGGAAGCCAAGCTTGCCCTACCGCGCCAGGACCATGATCGCTGGCAGGCGGTTTTTGCCCGTGCGAAGCGTGAAGATCGCATCAAGAGCGGGCCGTTCGGTCCCGTCTTGGTTGTGCCCCGCCCAGCGGTCGCTGGGAAGACGCTCTTCAATTTTGATATTCTCACGGGCGACATGCTCTTCGTCGATCGGATGTCCTACAACTTTGTCGACCCGGCTCGCGGTGATACGATTGTCTTCCGGACGAATAACATCCCGGGATTAAATGACCAATACGGTCAACCGTCGCAGAACTATTACGTGAAGCGCCTTGCGGGCGTACCCGGCCAGAAGCTCCGCGTAGGTGAGAAGGGCGAGCTTTTCGTCGACGGCAAAGTTGTCACTTCGCCCGAGCCCATGGTGCTCAACAGCCGACGGGCGATGGACCAGGGTTACTTCGGTTATTTCCCTGAAGCGGGCGGCGATCGTTATGCAATTCCCCTGCAGCAGGAATACACGGTTAAGGCCGGGCATTATTTCGCGATGGGCGATAACTCTTCGAATAGCTACGACTCGCGCGGTTGGGGTGAAGTGCCTGCCGAGGACGTCGTCGGCAAGCCGCTCTTCATCCTGCATCCTTTTACGAAGCACTGGGGCCCGGCGAAGTGAGGGGCGGACGTTGTCCGCCCAGGGCCATGTGGGCACGTGGGCAAGGTGACAAGGGGTTTGGCTCAACAGCCTTGCCAGCGTGTCCCCGTGTCACCATGTCCCCTGTGTAGCTATGGCCTGGACCCTCTATCGCCACTACAAAGGCAACCACTACCTCCGGCTCGGGGTCGCCGCGCATTCCGAGGACCTCTCACCGCAGGTGGTCTATCGCTGCCTGTATGATAATCCGGCGGCGCGCACGTGGGTCCGCCTGCAACCGATGTTCGAAGGCGTGATCGAAGACGGACGTCAGCGTTTCACACCCGTCGGCCGTCTGCGTCTCGTGCAGCCCGAAGACCTGCGCACGGTTTTGGCGTTCGGTTATGACGCGTGGAAGCATGGGAAGACCTTTGACCAATACTGCGCCGATAAGGATAGCGACCCGAACCACCACCGCGGTACCCGGTACCTGCTCGAGGATGTGTCCAGTCAGCCCGTCTCTGCATTGAATGTCCTGCGCTTTCGCGAAAGCCTCGTCGGCCTGGCGTCCGTGGCGACTTCGCCTGATCAGCGTGGCAAGGGCTATGCCTCGCTACTGCTGCGTGCCGTGATGGAGCTGCATCGCTTCGCCCAGCTCGATACGCGTTTCCTGCTTTTCTCTGAGATTAAGCCGGCCATCTACGAACGCCATGGCTTCCGCGTGCTACCGGCGGAGCACCAGCGCTTCCCGAAATCCCAGGCCATGGCCACCGGCGACACGCCGCTGACCGCGACTGAAGCCGAATTCCTGAAGGCCTATTTCTAGGTCGGTGGCAGTTGCCCGTAGGTTGAGTTAGTTTAGCGACTGGAGACTACGCCTTCCAAGTGTCCTTGTCCTTCCGGAGCGTCCACGGCCAGATTATGTCGTCGTCGATCATGTCAGGCGGGCAGTCGATGGACCACATGTAGGACGGGAAGTGGTGGTAGAACAGATTGCGCAGACGGCGAGCCGTCGCCGTCTCGGCCTCGGCTACGCCGATCCTGGCCAGCATGCGCTTGGCCTCCTGCCGGTGTTCGTCGCCCCTCGGGTCTGGCTCCGTTTCCTTCCGGGCCTTGCGGCCGCCCTTGGCGTCCTTCGCCAGGGTCGTGAGGATGTAAGACCGGAAAGCCGTGACATCGTCGTCTTGGGTCTCGCCTGCGACCGAGCCCAGCAGGCATGACCTCAAGGTCGTGGCCAGCGTCTGGGGGGTACTCCGGGCATGGATCTCCAAGTATCCAAGGTCACGCAGCCGGCGGAACGTGACGCCATGCAGGTGAATCATCTCCGCCATGCAGGTGCCCTTGGCCTGCCCGGACATGCAGGCGATGATGTGCCTGTCGGCTTCGCAAATGACGGGCTGCGGGCGGCGAGGATCGGGTGCATCGCATCCTGGCGCGAAGTTCCGCAGCGCTTGGCTGAGCTTAACCCAGCTGGTATCACGGCTCACCCTGTAGCCGGCTTGTCGTAGTTCCGTTGCGACGATGTCTTTGTAGCAGAGCACCGTGTTGCTGTCGTTGCCGCGCATGCCTCGCTGAAGCATACGGTAGAGTCCTTGATATCGTGGGTTCATAAAAGGGAGAGCACGGGCCGGATCACAAAACACGAGCGCAGCACCAAGCTCCCCGCAGGGAACCGTCCTGTCCGGACGGCTTAACAGGATGCCTTGCTTCATGCTCTGCGTGAGCCGTTAAGCTCAGGCCCGTACTCTAAAGTGATTTGTAGGTGAGATTGGTCTCATCAGTCCGGGCTTTACCCGGAGACAGGTCAGCTTTCGCCAACCCGTTTCGACCTTTTCACATCAGCTCGAGAGCGCCGAGAAGCTCGATTAGTCCAGCTTACTAACACAGTCGCGCCCGGGAATCTGAATCCTTCAGCATACTTGAGGCCCTTTCTCTTCGCCCGGTCCAAGGCACGCCAAGCTAAGTGGAAAGAGGTTGAGTAAGCTTCTTCCACCAGTCGGCTCGTGGCCGTCCTGTTTCCGGCCCGCATTTGTTGGTACAATTCAGAACAGGTCCGATGCAAGCTAACAGCCGAGACGTATTCATGATGGGCTATCTGTTGGATGTGTGAGAGTTTACTTATGTTTTTATTCATGGGAGGAAAGTGGCCGTTGGCCGGCGCCTCCCAGGTGTCGGCTTTCTGGGGGCGGCGTTACTCGGCGCGTGGAAATGAAAGGGGAGCACGGGCCGTGCCCAGGTTTGCACCTGGACACCTTCGGCGTACCGGAGGCCTCATTGGCATAACCACCAAACTCCATTCAGGATTTTACTCCCTATTTTGCGTCTGAGCGCCCATTAACCAGGGCAATTTCATAGGTGGCTTGCTGTCGTGTTCGGCGGGAGTTTCTAAACTCCGGCCCGTGCTCTAAAGTAAAAAGGGCGCCGTCGCCGGCGGCCCGACAAGGTTCAGGGTGTTCAGGGACTCACTCGAGTTCCTGCTTCCAGACCTTGCGGCTGGAGGCTTTGAACACGACCCTAGAGCGGAAAAGCCCGGGTCGGCTTCGGCATGGCCTTGCGGACTGCCTGGTACACCTTTGCGGAGGTGATCCGTTCGAGTTTACTCATGGTGTTATTTGGTGAAAAGGTGACGTGCTTTCGGTCCCGTGGCTTGATCAGCTGGCACGGCTTGCGAGTTAATCGGACTGCTTAGGCTCCAGGGATCGCCCCATGGCATGATCCTTTGCAGCCTATTATCGCATCATGGTTGGTGATGACGTTAGCAATCAGAGGGCCCCGAGATGATTGCCCCAACCTCACTGGCTTAATCCGTCGCGGCCTAGGCACGGGCGAAGTAACGATTCGCCGATCGGGTGTTTGTTGGACCAGTCACCTCTGGTAATTCATCCCCCGGGCCGGCGTTTGAACTATGAACTATGCGGCCCGTATAGTTTCCATCTGCGCCGATGCATTTCCCATAGGAACATGAGGTCATCCAGACGTTCCTTGGCGTGGATCGCATAGATGGCGGCTTCCTGCTCCTTGGCTTTCACCAGCATCCGCCAAGCCTCGTCCTTGCGCGCGTAGGCTGCGGCGATGCGCTGGCGGTGCGCCGCGATGAAGTCTTCGGCATCGATGCGGCGCCAGAGGTTCTCGAGCGCGTTCAGTCCGGCTAGGAATTTGCCGAGACGGCGCTCGGCGGAGATGGCATCCGCCTTCGCGAGGTCGAACTGGGCATCCCAGTGCAGGACCTCGGTGAACGCCTGATTACGGAGCCGGCGCAGCTCCTTCACTCTCTGCTTATTCATCGTCTAACACCTCCACGTTTTTTTGGTTTTTCATAATTTTGGAAAGGGGGGCCACGAGGGTGCTAGGTTCGTGGACCGCATTGATGAACCAGGGCGGTACCTGGTAACAAAAGGTGCCGTTACCGGCCCCTTGAGGTCCCGGGTCAAGTGACCCAGGGACGACGAAAAACTAACTCAACTTTCAAGGAGCGCTGCCGTTGCGTGAGGGGTGAAGAGTCCGCGCTCTGGGCGGAGTTCTGCACCGCTCGGTAGGCGGCTGATGGAGATACAATAGCATAACAGACAGTTGAATGTCAAGATATGAATACAACTTACTGTTAATAATATTATGGCCCTAAGCGGGCCATATTTAACCCATTACGGCTTAATCCCCTAAAGATGTGGCCCGAACCAATCCCGAGTGGCGCCGTCTGACCCCATACAAATTTGCCGCCTAATTTAGCGGAAGGACTTCTGGCGCCAGGCGGCGTCGGCTTCGCGATCGGTCCGGAATTCGATGACGCGGACGCCTTTGCCGCGCACTTCGAGGAGTCGGCGCAGGTCGTTCCAGCCGGCGGCGAGGTCATGGCGTACCTTGTGCGCAGCACAGAGTTTACCGAGGTCGGCCGCCTGGGGCGTGCCCCAGAGCTGTTCGAAGCGCGCGCTCTTCGCGACGGCGAGGTGATTGAAGATGCCGCCGCCTTGGTTGTTGATCACGAGCACGGTGAGGTCGCCGCGATGGCCGTAGGCAGCGAGCAGTGCGTTGCTGTCGTGCAGGAAGGTGAGGTCTCCGCAGAGTAGCACCGTGCGCTTGCCGTCGAGCGACGCACCAAGCGCGGTCGAGACGGTCCCGTCGATACCGTTGGCGCCGCGGTTGGTGAGGATCTCGGGGCCCGGGCCGGGCGGATGGTAGAACCACTCGAGGTCACGAATCGGCATGCTGCTGCCGACGAAGAGGCGATCATCTGGGCCGAGGGCTTCATCAAGCAGCGACACGACGCGTCCTTCAAAGGCCCAGTCGACGTTCACGATGCGCGTCAGTTTCTTGGCGGCGGCTTTCTGGGCCGTCTGCCAAGCCTTGGCGTAAGCGGAGGCTTTCGACGAAACCTTGTCGCCCGAGGGCACGAGCTGTCCATCGAGGCGGCTCCAGCGTGAATGGGTCGGGTCGGTGTTCTCGCCGGCGCGGCCAATCTGGATGACGGTGATGTCGCCTTCCTTCAGCCAAGCGCGGAGCGCCTTGCTGGTCGGGAGCGGGCCGACAAATACCGCGGCCTGTGGACGCAACGTGCGCGCCGACTTAGCACCGCGTAGGATGAGGTCGTAGCCAGAGACGAGCGAAGCATCTCCGGCAAGGTCGCCGCGAAGTGTGCCCGCCCCGTCCGCAAGAATCGGCCAACCGGTCAGTTGGGAAAGTTCGCGGAGGGCCGCCGCGCTTTCGTCGCGATCTTCAAAGGCATGCGGGCCGACCACGATGACGCCGCGTTCCGTCTTGGGCAGCAGGCTGGCCACCGTGGCGGGAGTGAGGGTAGGGCGGACAATGCCGCACGGCGGGACGGCCGTAAACGTCTCGAGATCCAGGCCCTTGGGCGCCTTGAAGCCCTTTTCAGCGTCGGAGGGCGCCAGAGGGTCGCGGAAAGGCAGATTGAGGTGCGTGGGCCCAGCGAGAGGGCCTTGCGCGCGCTGCCAAGCGTCAACCAAGAGCTGGCGCCAGTGGCGGAGCAGGGAGAGGTCGGTCGTAGGCACGGCGGCTTCGGCCGCCCAGACGGGATAGCCGCCGTAGAGGCCATTCTGCGTAATCGTCTGACCAGAGTGGCACTCGCGCAGCTCGGGCGGGCGGTCCGCGGTCAGGACGAGCAACGGCGTGGCCGAAAGTCGGGCTTCGACGACGGCGGGCAGGTAATTGGCGGCGGCGGTACCAGAGGTGCAGAGCAGGGCGGCGGGGCGATCCGTGGCCTTGGCGAGCCCGAGGGCGATGAAGCCGGCCGAACGTTCGTCGAGGGCGACGGTGATGTGCAGTCCGGCACTTTCGGCGAAGGCGTGGGCGAGCGGGGTTGAGCGCGAGCCAGGTGAAATCACGACGTGCGTCAGGCCCAGTCGGCGGAGGGTGCGTACGCCCACGTCGGCCCAAAGGGCGTTCGTGTTCAGGTGCTTCGTCTCGCGGGCCATGGGAATAGGCAACCCGCCCAAGGCGGGGCTGTCCAGCGTGGGCTTGGTTTTGGGTTTAAGCCCGGCCGATTAGCCCTATCTTTTCCCTTCAAATGGAGATGTTCCTGCACTTCCTGCCCCTGATCATCGCCTTGGCCATCCCGGCGTTCCTGATTCACGCGATTTTCTGGAGCATGTCTTTCACGATCGATGCAACCCATGTGCAGGTCCGCTTTTACGGCTATGTGGCGCGTAAGGTTGCGCTCAGCGACATCGAGTGGGCCGCCCATGATTGGGTTTTCTGGAACGAGCATTGGACCAATACCCTAGACCCTAAGCGCCTCTTGCTCCTTCGCCGTCGCACCGGTGCTTTCAAAAATTTCTTGATCAGCCCGACCTCACCACAGGAATTTCTCCAAGAGCTCGCCGCCCGCGGCGTCACGATTCGCTGACTTTTTATGCACAAACTTTTCGCCCTTATTTTCGCTGCGACGGCCGCCCTTGCGGCGGACGCGCCGCCGTTCTTCGCGATGGATACCGCGGCGAAACTCCCGCCGGCAGATTGTGCGCAAGTGCTCGCCGACCTCGGCTACGCGGGATTGGGCGGTACGCCGTCGTCGGCGAAGGCTTATGCCGCGGCCTTGGGCGCCCAGAAGCTCGTGCTCTTTAACGGCTACCACGTCACGAATTTTTCTTATGCGCAGACGGCCATGTCGGCGGATCTTAAGAAGGCCGTCGATGACTTGGCTGCGGCGGGTGGCTCGGTGCTTTGGCTGGGCATCAACAAGGTCGACTTCCCGATGGGCATCAAATTGCCCCCAGAATACGGAGATACGATTGTGGTACCCCAGCTCCGCCAACTGTTGGCCTACGCAAAGCCCAAGGGCGTGAAGATTTCGCTCTACCCGCACACGGGTTTCTGGGCCGAGCAGTTTGAAGTCTGCGTGCGCGTCGCGGAGAAGGTCGACGACAAGGCCCTCGGGGTGACGTTCAATCTCTGCCACTGGCTGAAAGTCGAAGGATCCGAGCGCGACCCGTTGCCGTTGATCAAGGAGGCGCTGCCTCGTCTAAACTTTATGACGATCAACGGCGCTGACACGGGCGACACGCAGAAACTCGGTTGGGATAAACTTATTCAGCCGCTGGGACGCGGTTCGTATGATGTCGCCTCGCTGGTCACGAAAGCCCGTCGCGCGGGTTATCGCGGCCCGTTCGGCTTCCAGGGTTTCGGCATCAAGATGGATTCCAAGGAACTCCTCAAGGAGACCATGGAGGGCTGGAAGAAGATGGTGAAGTAAGGTTTTAGCGGTAAGCGGTTGGCGGTAAGCGGTTGGATATTTTCGGATCTCGGGCTTCAGGCGGCAGGTACCGTCGATCAGGTTCGGGATCCAGCCCCTGGACTTGTACCGGGACACATGGACCAGATATCCGATGGTGGAGACCTGGGACCTGAAAGTCATTCGAACCCATGCGAACCTTCTGCCTCCGTTGCAGTTTTACCCTTACCGCTAGCCACCAACCGCTAGCCGCTTATCTCTGTAAACAAAAACCCCGGTGGCCCGGGGTTTCGTCAGCAGCCTGAGTTCAGGCTTACTTGTGATCCTTGGCGTGCTCGGCGAGCGGGCTGTAACCGAAGTCCTTCTTCAGGTCGCGCCAGGAAGCGTGGACGTGGTTCGCGCCGTTCTGGAAGTTGGCGAACTCGAGGAGGAAGGTCGGGCCCTGGATGCTGTAGTAGTGGGCCTGGCCGGCTTCGGTGCCGCCGTTGTAGCCGAAGAAGAGCTGGTCTTCCGGCATCTTGCTGATGGCGGCCATTTCATTGATGGCGAAGTCCGAGCGAGCGCGGCCGACGTATTCAGCGATGATCTTACCAGCCAGTTTCTTCTGGTCAGCGGTCAGTTCGGAGAAGGCGACACCCTTGTGCTTAATGATGCCGTCAGCCTTCGGCTTGTTACCGGTGATGACGTCCTGCGGGGTTTTGCCAGGGAAGAAGGCGGCCTTGCTCTGGTCAGCGGTGAGGGACTTGGCGAGTTCGCGGCCGAGCGCATCTTCCTGGTCGAGGAGTTCGAAGCCGACGAGGCCGGGCATCGTGTCACCGACGTGCGTGGTGTCGGACTTCACCTGGCCAGGATTGGTGCCGAGGAAGGAGGGCGTGGAGCCGACGAGGACGCCGTCGACGATGGTGAAGTTCTGCGAGCAGTGGTGGCCTTCCCAGCGGAAGCCCCAGGTGCCATGCGCGTCAGGCTTACCGAAGATCGACACGAAGTAGTTTTCAGCATCGCGCTTGTTAGCACCTTTACCTTCTTCGATGAGGAAGAGGAGGTATTCGAGGGCCATGACGGATTCGACCTTCATGTGGCCGCGCTGGCTCAGGGAGACGGAGAGGAGGGCCTGGGCGAAGTGGCGCTGGCCGGGATTCATTTCCTTAATCGGCAAGCCGAGGCGCACGGCCGGGACGAAGATCCAGTGGGTGCGTTCGGCGCCGTCGAATTCAAAGGTGGCCTTGGCTTTTTGCTCGGCCGTCAGGGAGCCGAGGAAGGCATTGGCAGACTTGGCCATTTCTTCGCCGGCACCGTGGCCGAAGGCGGAGGGTACGGCGAGTGCGAGGAGGCACAGCGCGCTGAGGAGTCGGGTGAGGGAACGCATGGGGGGTATAGGTATGGACAGGGGTGTAAGGGAAGGGTTCCCCGAGTGCCAGAAAGGAATGGCGACAAACCAAGTCCCTGCGGTTGGCGGTTAGCGGTTGGCGGATAGGTTCAGATAAAACCAATCAAAACAGGGGGGGCTGGCTCTTCAGTAAGGTTGCTTTCTGCCTAACCGCCAGCCGCTGACCGCTATTACCAGCGCTTACGCGCCTTCTGCCTCGCTCAACTTCTGCGCGGCCAATTCCCACTGGGCCGAGGCGGCCTGGAGGGCGTTGATTGTATCGCGGAGGCGGGCGTTTAATTGGGGGAGGTTCACGCCACCGGTGTAAGTGGCCGGGTCGGCAAGTTCAGCGGTGATCTGCGCCTGCTTGGCTTCCAGTTCCGAGACCTGCTGTTCACACTTCGTGACATCGGCTTTCAGTTTCCGGATATCGGCAGCGGAGGGCTTGGCGGGGGCCTTGGGCTTTTCGGCCTTAGGGGATTCATCCTGCTTCGGTCGAGCATCGGTGAAGCCAGCGGTGAGGGCGGCGCGCTCGTTGCCAGACTTGGATTTTTCGAGGTAGTAGGCGTAGTCGCCGGAATACGGCGTCAGGCGTCCGGAATGCACGTGCAATACGGTCTTGGCGATTTCGCGGATGAAGTGCACGTCGTGGCTGACGAAGAAGAGCGTGCCTTCGTAGTTCTTCAGGGCGGCAATCAACGCATCAATCGACATGATATCGAGGTGCGTGGTCGGCTCATCCATCAGCAGGAAGTTCGGCGGATTGATCATCAACTTCACCAGCGCGAGGCGTGATTTCTCACCCCCCGAGAGCACGGAGACTTTCTTATTTACGTCGTCCTTCCGGAAAAGAAACGTCCCAAGCATCCCGCGGGCTTGCTGTTCGGTCAGGCCGTTTTCCGTGGTGCGGAGTTCCATGACGTTCTCAAGGACCGTCAACTTGGGGTTGAGGTTGTCAACGCGGTTCTGTGCAAAGTAGCCAGTGATGACATTGCCGCCTTCTTCGCGGACGCCGCCGTTGATCGGGATGACGCCGGCGAGAATCTTGAGGAGGGTTGATTTACCGGCTCCGTTCGGGCCAACCAGCACCGTGCGCTGACCGCGTTCGCACTCAAAATTAAGGTCTTTATAGACGACATGCTCGCCGTACGACTGCTGGACGTGTTCAAGCTTCATGACCTTGAGGCCAGAGCGCGGCGGCTGCGGGAAGCGGAACTGAATCTTCTTTAAATCGTCTTCGGGCTCGTCGATGGCGACCTCTTCTAAGCGGGCGATTTGTTTCTCTTTGGATTTTGCGCGGGAAGCCATGGAGGCCTTGGCGCCGAAGCGGTCGACGAAGGTCTGGAGGTGGGCGATTTCGCGCTGCTGGTTCTTGAACATCGCCTGTTGGCGATCCTTGCGGGCCACCCGTTCGAGAATGAAGTCATCGTAGTTGCCGTTGTAGCAGTGCAGACGTTGGCCGCGCAGTTCGATGGTGCCGGTGCAGAGCGCATTCAGGAAGGCACGATCGTGCGAGATGACGACGAGGCCTCCGGGGTAGCGCGTCAGGTAATCCTGGAACCAGAGTAGGGCTTCTAAGTCGAGGTGATTGGTCGGTTCGTCGAGCAACAGGAGTGTCGGTTCGCTGACGAGCAAGCGGGCGAGGTGCGCGCGCATGACCCAGCCGCCGGAGAAGGTCTTGGCCAGTTTGTCGGCATCGCCTTCGCGGAAGCCGAGTCCGGCGAGGATTTTCTTGGCGCGGGGTTCGAGGGTGTAGTCGATATCCCAATCGTCATCGTTCTCGGGCTCGAGCTTGCCGCCGCTGGTGGCGATTTGCAGGATGGTCTCATCGCCGGCCGGGGCGCTTTCCTGAGGGAGGAAGCCGAAGTTTGCGCCGCGTTCCCACTCGATCAGCCCTTCGTCTGGGTTGTCCTTGCCGAGGATGATGTTGAAAAGGGTCGATTTGCCCGCGCCGTTGGCACCGACGAGTCCGAGCCGGTCCGTCCGGGCAATATTCAGCGAGACCTCCGCGAACAAGGTACGGGGTCCGTAGGACTTGGAAATATTGGCAATCGTCAGCATCGAATGGGCGATAAAGGGGACTGCGAGGGCGAGGTCAAGGGTCGCTTGGGCGACCTCTTGGCCTCGCCCTCGAGGGGGCACGTGGGCACGGGCACGAGTAACGGGGAAGGGTTAGTAGGCTGTCTTGGGTAGGGCTGACCAGCCTTGGTCAGCCACGGTTGAGCGAGGGGCGCTCAATCCTACCTAAGGCTGCATGATGAGCTATTTCCCCGTGTCACCGTGCCCCCGTGCCAGCTTGCCCCCTCGTTTACGACCACTTGAGCTTACTGCGGAGGACGTCGAAATGGGTGAGCGATTTCGGACGCAGGAGGGCGAGCTGGACCTTGGCGGTACGGATGACGATGGGGAGTCGGCCTTGTGCCTCGAGGGTCTCGCGACCATCGACCGAGAGGCCGAGTAGCGCGCTGTCTTCACTCCGGATCTGGAGTTCGGTCTCGCCATCAAAAATCACGGAACGATTCGAGAGCGTGTGGGCGCAGATGGGCGTGAGGGCGATCACGGAGGCCGCCGGGTCGACGAGCGGGCCGCCCGCGGCCAGGCTGTAGGCCGAGGTGCCGGTGGGCGTGGCGAGAATCAGGCCGTCGGCTCGGTATTCATTGACTCGCGCACCGTCGGCCAGGACCGAGAATCGCCCCATGCGGAAAACGTCGCGCGTCTTGATGACGAGGTCATTCAGCGCGAGGGCGAAACTGCCGTCAGCAAAACGGATTTCCAAGAGGGCGCGTTTTTCGACGCGGAAATCTCCCGAGAGAATGGATTGAATCGAGGCGCTGACGTCTTCGCTGGGATAGGCCGCGAGAAATCCAAGTTTGCCGCGATTGATGCCAAAGAGGGGCACGCCTTCGAGGGCGGCCGCTTCAGCCACGCCGAGGAAGGTGCCGTCGCCACCGACCACGCCACAAGCATCCGCACCCTTGAGGGTTTCGCGGCTGACGGGCCAGCCGTCCGCGACGGTGAGGGTCACGCCAGCTTTCTGGGCGGCTTCCTGCACCGCGTGCACGATATCATCCACCCCGGGCTTGGTGCGGTTGACGACGAGCGTGAGGCGGCGGATAGCCATGAATGACGACTAGGCGGCCTTCAGGGAAGGGCAAGGACAAGCCGGGGCATCCGACCTCAAAAAGCCTTATTTCGTGGCCTTTTCAGGCTTCGGCGTGACGAAAGCCATCCGATAGGCGAGGCTGACCTCGAAACGCTTACCGCCGAGGGCGATGACGTCGACGGTCTGGGCGAGGCCGGTGATCTCCAGGGTCCACTGGCCTTCGGGGAGGTGCTTCTTGGCTTCTTCGAAATCATTTTTGATCTGATCGAGCAGCTCGTTGCGGTAGTCGTGAGGATTGGTCAACACGTACTCCGGATTACCGACCACCTGCTTCTCGTCGTCGTTCTTCGCCTTCACGAGATCAGCGGCCTTGGTGCGGAGGATCTCGACGCCCTTGAGGCCTTTGTCGGCCTCGGTATGGAGTTCCCAGCGCGCATTAGCCACGTAGGTCACGTCGCCCTTATCGGCGTCATCGTCCCCGAAGAGTTTGCTGCCGTTGCCTGCGCGGGAGGCGTAGGTTTTTGCTTCGGCGTGGGCGAACTCGGTCGAGATTTCGCGGAGCTCCCAGCCGGGCTGATCCTTGAAGCGTTTCTCGAGTTCGGTGCGGATTCCCTCGATGCGAGCGTCCACTGCGGCACGGTCCTTGCCCTTGATCGTGACCGCAACTGGCAGAGCGAGATGATCGGCGTCGACCTGCATGCGCACGTGGTGCTTCGGGGTGTTGCCGTAGTTCCTGCCGACGCGCGGTGCGGTGTCGCTTTGGGCGTTGGCAGAAATCGTCGCGAGGGCGAGGAGGAGCAAGGCGAGGAGGCGCATGGGAGAGAGTGAGGTCAGGATGGACGATGCAGCAGGAATGATAAAGAAAGATAGGGCAGGGTTTAATTGGGATGGGTAGGGGCGCGACTGCGGCGCGTCCGTTCACTCCGGTACGTTCAACCTCCGGGCAGTCTGGTTCGGCTTTCGGTATCCGTCCAGCCACGGACGCGCCGCAGTCGCGCCCCTACCTCTCTTAAGCAACACTACCCAAGGCTTCGGCGACTTTGGAGACGTCGGTGCCGCCGCCCATCGCGGCATCGGGCTTGCCGCCACCTTTGCCGCCCAACTTGCCACAGGCGTCGGTGACGATCTTACCAGCGGCCTTGCCCGCCTTGACGGCGTCCGGACCGCAGTTGGCCACGAGGGAGACCTTGTCGCCGAAGACGGCGGCGAGGACGACGACGGCGGACGGACCGACCTTGCCGGCTACTTTGGCACCGAGGTCACGCAGATCATTCGGTGTTTCGGCGCTGACTTGGGCGATGACGTACTTCAAGCCAGCACGGTCGCTGGCCTTGGCGGCGAGGGCGTCGGCGACCTGGGAGGATTCCTTATCGCGGAAGACTTTGAGTTTCTTCTCGAGCGCGGAGCTTTGCTCCATGATCTGTTCGAGGCGCTTGGCGAGATCCGC
The DNA here is from genome assembly GCA_943331445.1 of Akkermansia muciniphila. Taxonomy (GTDB): domain Bacteria; phylum Verrucomicrobiota; class Verrucomicrobiia; order Opitutales; family UBA953; genus UBA953. The sequence goes on along the minus strand of CALQLO010000026.1, from coordinate 7,447 downwards.
GACCGGCGTGTTGGTCGAGGAGGCGAGCGTCTTCAGTAACTCGGCTTCAGACTTCGCCCTTTCATAAGAGGCGAGCCCCGCGACGGCTTCGATGCGGCGAACCCCTGCAGCGATGGCGTTTTCGCCGACGATGCGGAAGAGGCCGATTTCGCCCGTGTGGCGGACGTGCGTGCCGGCGCAGAGTTCCATTGACCAGCCGTTAAGGGAGGCAGCCTTACCGCCGACCTGCACGACGCGTACGGAGTCGCCGTACTTATCGCCGAAGAACTGCATGATATCCGGGCGGCCTTTGACGGAGGCGTAGGCGACTTCGCTCCACGTCACGGCTTCATTGGCGAGGATGCGTTCATTCACCACGCGTTCGATGTCGGCGAGCTGGCCGGGGGTGAGCGCCGCGCCATTAAAGTCGAAGGTGAGTTTGGAAGGATCGACGGCGGAGCCTTTCTGCGAGGCTTCCTTAGACACGACTTCGTGCAGGGCCCAATGGAGGATGTGGGTGACCGTGTGGTGGCGCTGGATGGCGTCGCGGCGGGCTTGATTGACGGCGATCTCAATCGTCGCGCCGGTTTCCGGAGCATCTTCACCATCGAGGAAATGCAGCCAGGTCTGGCCAGACTTCTGGGTGTCGGTGACATTCCATTGGCGGCCGCCGAGCGTAATCATCGCCGTGTCGCCGACCTGGCCGCCCATCTCGGCGTAGCAGGGCGATTGATCGAGGATGACAGCGGAGCGTTCCTTAATCTTGGCGATTTGCGCGACCTTGGCTTTGACCTGGAGGGTGTCGTAGCCAACGAACGCCGTCGGGTGTTCGGAGCCGATGTCGGAAAGGGTGATGATTTCCTTCTTCTGGGCGGCGCGAGCACGGGCACGCTGTTCTTCCATCAGCTTTTCAAAGCCGGCGCCATCGACCGTCAGGCCACGTTCGCGGGCCATTAACTGCGTGAGGTCGAGCGGGAAGCCCTGCTCGTCATAGAGGCGGAACGCGATGGCGCCCGAGATGGCGCCGCCTGCCTTGAGCTTATTCGCTTCGTCCTCGAAGAGCGCGATGCCCTTATCGAGGGTGCGGTTAAAGGATTCCTCTTCGTTACGAATCACGTCGGCCACCACCGAGCGGCGGGTGCGGATTTCGGGGAAGACATCGCCCATCGTCTCGGCGAGTACGCCGACGAGTTGGTGGAAGAAGCCGTTCTTTAGGCCGAGCGTGCGGCCGTAGCGCACGGCGCGGCGCAGAATGCGACGGAGGACGTAGTTGCGGTCCGAATTGCCAGGCTGGATGCCGTCGGCGATGGCGAACGAGAGTGTGCGGATGTGATCGGCGATGACGCGGAAGGCCACGTCATCTTTCTCCTGGGCCGTATCGCCGGTGGAGCCAGCGACGGGTAGGGTGGAGCCGTATTTCTTACCGGACAATTCCTCGAGGCGACGGAAAATCGGTGCGAAGACGTCGCTTTCGTAATTGGAGATAATGCCGGAGAAATCCTTGAAGTTCTTCGTGCACTGCATGATGCCCGCGACGCGTTCGAAGCCCATGCCGGTGTCCACGTGGCGGGCTGGGAGTGGCGAGAAGGTGCCGTCGGGGTTGGCGTTGAACTGGATGAAGACGAGGTTCCAGATTTCCATGCAGCGGGCGTCGCTGCCGTTGACGAGCGTGCCCTTGGTGTCGCCTTCGGGCGTGAGGTCGACGTGGAGTTCGGTGCAAGGGCCGCAGGGGCCGGTCTCGCCCATCATCCAGAAATTATCTTTCTTATTACCGTTCACGATGTGGACGGCGGGATCGAGGCCGGCAGCGGTGAACTTCTCGGCCCAGACATCCCAGGCTTCTTGGTCAAACTCGGAGGGGTCGCCCTTAGCTTTGTCGGGGCGGTAGACCGTGGCGTACAAGCGGTGCTTGGGGAACTTCCAGACTTCGGTGATCAGCTCCCAAGCGTAATCGATGGCCTCGCGCTTGAAGTAATCGCCAAAGGACCAGTTGCCCAGCATCTCGAAGAACGTGTGGTGATAGGTGTCTAGGCCGACATCCTCGAGGTCGTTATGCTTCCCGCCGGCCCGGATGCACTTCTGGGTGTCGGCGGCGCGGCCAGGGGTATAGGGGCACTTCGTCTGACCGAGAAAAATGGGCACGAACTGGTTCATGCCGGCGTTCGTGAAGAGCAGATTCGGGGAGTCCGGCATCAGGCTCGATGACTGCACGATCGAGTGCTGCTTCGATTTAAAGAAATCGAGGAAGGATTGGCGGACTTGGGCGGAGGTCATGGACGGTAAAGGGAAGGGGTCTTTTTAAGCCCCGGTTGGGGCAAAAGGGAAGGGTGGAATTAAGGGGGCAAGTGGGCACGGGGGCATGGGGACATGGGGTGTGCATGCCTGCTAAGGCAGGGTGGCCGTCGCCATGGCCGCCGTGTCTTGAGGTAGGGACAGTACCACGTGCTGTCCTAAGTTGCTTCTGTCCGCGGGGAGGACGCTTCGCCGTCGCGTCCCTACCTCGGTTACTTCCGAACGCGCGCTAAGATCCAGGCTTCGAGTTCCGGTTCGGCATACGCTTTCTCCCAGGAGTTATGGCCCACGCCGGGATAGACGGTAAATTTAACATCGGCGCCGTTCTTCTTGGCGGCTTCGGCGGCGGCCTGGCCGCGTTCAAATGGCACGGCCTTGTCCTTGTCGCCGTGGAACGCCCAGATCGGCATGCCTTTCAGCGTGACGGTCTTTGCGGGGTCAATGCCGCCGCACACGGGAATCACACCGGCGAAACGCTCGGGGTGTTCGCAAGACCAGGCCCAGCTACCGTAGCCACCGAGGCTGAGCCCCGTGACCACGACCCGTTTCTCGTCGACGCGGTAGCGCTTGAGTAGATCGGTCAGGAGGGCCTCGAGGACCTGCACGTTCCAGTTCGCTTTGGCCGGGCACTGCGGCGCAATCATGATGTACGGCGTGTCGCCCCGGCGATCGAGTTCGAAGGGCAGTCCGTTCTTGCGGACGAGGTTGAGTTGATCTCCGCGCTCGCCTGAGCCGTGCATGAAAATCACGAGTGGCCACTTCTTGGCGGTATCCTTCTCGTAGGACGCGGGCACGTAAGCCAGGTAGTCCAAGGCGTAGGGCAGGCCCGTCTGTTCAAAGTGCTTAGCCAGTGGCTTCGCTTTAACGTCGGGCGAGAGCGTGAACTCGGCGGCGGCAAGGTTAAGGCAGAGGAGCGAGGCGAGGAGGGCGAGGCGCATGAACGAGAAATGGAGGACCCGCGGGCCGGAGGCAAGCGGAGGACGGTGTTGAGGACTGGATAGAGGGCTGAATTGAGGACTACGTTGAGGTCTGAGTAGAGATAGGTCCGAAAAATGAAGGCCTTCGACTGTCATCATCCATTCAGCCCTGGACTCCGTCATCTGCCATCAGCCATCGATTCTGCCATTCAACCCTCCCCAGTCGCTTCGCGATCGCTCACTCCCCCTCGGCAGTCATCAACTCGGCGTGCAACTGAAACAGTGCGTGCACGCTGTCGGCGTAGAAGACGGAAAGGCGTTTGATGAGGTTATCGTCATGCCATGAAACCACCCCGGCCTTGAAGGTCAGGCGGGCCTCGCCCAGGCCCTCGGGCTTACGTTGCGAAAGCTCTTGGGAGAAGTGTAGGGCGGCGGGCAACTTCTTGGCGTAGCGCTTCTGGTCGGAGAGAAAAGCAGCGATGGCTCCGATCTCAGATTGCCCGTCGAGCGTGAGGTAGACGGTGGCTTCGCCGGCGACGTCGCCTTCGCGCGGCTGGTAGAAAGCGCGGATCAGGGCGGTGGATCCTTTCAGCACGACGCGCGCGTTGAAGTCGTCCCGCGCGGTGAGGCGATAGGCTGGTTCGGTCTTCTTGAGGTGTTCGGCGACGGCCTTCCACAGGGCGGGTCTCATAGGTTTACTTTTGCTGAAGTCGCGCCAGAGGCAAGCGGACCGAACGTCAGATTGGCCTGACTTATTGACAGGCACAAAAAGGGCGTGCCCAACGGCACGCCCTTTGTGGGGAGGATTTCCGAAGAATTACTTCTTCTTGCCGGCGGTTTCGCCTAGCGGGTGTTCCTTGAGGATTTCCTCGACCGTAAACATCTGGTTGTTCTTACCAGCGATAGAGGCGCGGACTTTCTTCACTTCGGCAGTCTGGACGGGCGGCAGGTTATTGCCGAACGACTGGCGGACGTAGGTGAGCACCGCCGCGACTTCCTCATCCTTGAGGAGCTGGCCGAGGCCGGTCATCACGGGCTGTCCGCTGGTGATGTCGCCGTATTCCTTACCATTGTGGGTCATCTTGCCGTAGAGGCCGTTGAGGACCATCTTGATGACGCGGTCAGGGCTGCCTTCGAGCCAGGCGCTGGCGGGGTAGCCGGTTTCGCGAGCGAGGGCCGGGTAGGCGCCACGGGTGGGCTTGCCCTTCTCGGCCGGCATGTCGGCACCCTTGCCGTCAGGCTGGTGGCAGGTGACGCAATGGGCTTCGCGGAAGTAGACTTCCTTACCGAGGTTGTAGAGCTTCTTCTCAGCGTCGGTGAGCTTCTTGTTGGTCGGGCCGTAGGAAGTTTCCTTCGGATCGGCGACCTGCTTCATGTCGAAGCCTTTACCCTCAGGAAGGGAAGAGAGCTGCTTCATGGTCTCGCGCAGACAGTAGGAGATATACTGGTCCTTGTTACCCTTGAGGGTGATGGCCGCGGCGATGGCGCGGGTGGTGTCGGCACCATTGAAGAAGCTTAGCGCCCGGACGGCTTCAAGCTGGACGCGTGGGTGCGGGTCCTTGATCGCGGCTTCGATGTAGCTGATCGCATCGGGGATGCGGTCCTTCTGGTAGCAGATGACACGCACGGCCTGGGCACGAGCCTGGTGGGCGGGCGAGGCGAGGACGGTCTTGATGAGGTCAAGGTTGACCGCGTTGTGCCACTGGTGAACCCAGAGGCCTTCGAGGATGTGGTGAGCATCTTCGACCTTCTTTGGGTCGAACTGCTTCAGCCACTTCTGGGTGGCGGCGATGACCTGGGCGGAGTCGTGCTTGTGCAGCTCGACCTTGGCGCGCTGGCGGACGTTGTCTTCGTGCTCGGTGAGGAGTGCGAGGAGGTTCTCGATGGATTCGCCATCAATCTTCTTAGGCGTTAGCAACGGACGGCCCGGATAGGTGATGCGGTAGAGGCGGCCGTGCTGGTGGTCGCGATTCGGGTCACGCAGGTGGTGTTGGAGGTGACCGATGAGCATCTGGGACCAGTCCATGACGTAGAGCGAACCATCGGGAGCGACGGCGACGCCAGACGGACGGAAGTTCGGGGTCTTGGTGAGGTCGGTGCTGATCAGGTTAGGCTCAATGGTCTCACCTTTGATGCCGGCGCCATCTTCGGTGATCTTCGCGCGGAAGATACCCTGGATGGAAATCACGTTCGTGTTGAGGAACGTGCCCTGCCAGTCGTCAGGGAAGTGACGGCTGCTGAGGATGGCGGTGCCGGGGCAAGGGCGGGAAGGGCGCTTCCAGAACTGCGGGAAGCCGCCGTGCGAGCCAGAGTCAAGGTAGCCAGAGAAGCCTGGGCCGAAGTAATTCGAGTTACCGGTGGCGTCCGTGATGATGTCGTTGCCCCAGTAGTCGAAGACGCGACCGTGCGGGTTGGCGAAGCCGTAAGGGACGTGGCGGTAGAACTTGCTGGTCTGGGGTTCGAAACGGTAGATGGCGCCGTTGGTGTTGCGGATCGGCCCGTTGAAGGTCTCGACCTGCGTGCGGTGGAAGACGCCGTCGGAGAAGTACATCGCACCTCCTGGTTCATAGCAGATGGAGTTCGTCTCGTGGTGCGAGTCAGCGGCATCCATGCCAGTGAGCAGGCGCTCGCGGGTATCGGCTTTCTCCATCTTACCCGAGGAATCGCGAACGAACCAGATGTCCGGAGACTGGATGAGGATTACGCCGTCTTTGTAGAACTGGAAGCCGGTCGGGCAGTTGAGGCCGTCGAGGAAGACGTGCGACTTGGCGACCTTGCCAGTCTTGGGGTCGAGGTCGAGGACGAGGAGTTTATCGAAGTCCTTCGTGGTCGGAGAGGTTTCGGGGTAGTTCGGCCAGGCGGCGATCCAGAGGCGTCCCTTAGCGTCGAAGTTCATCTGCACTGGATTAATCAGCGCCGGGATGGTGGTTTCGTCGGCGATGAACTCGATCTTGCAACCTTCCGGCACCATCAGGTGGTCGGTCTGCGCAGAGCCGCCCGCATAGGGGACGGGCTCCTTACGGTTGGGGGGCACGGCTACGGGCTCGAGCAGGTTCTCATGCTTCACTTCAGTGGCTTTGCCCTGAGCGGAGGCCCAGATGCCCTTGTCGTGATTGGCCGTCTTGATATCGCGGTTAGCGAGTTCGCGGCCGAGCACGGTGGCGTTGTCGACGCCTTCATATTTAATGCGGGAGCGCTGACCGTAGATGTTGAACTGGTCTACCGTGCGGTAGCGGTGGTGCCACTGGGTGTTCTTCTCGAGCACGTTGGCGAGCACGTTGGCGTTGATGGCCGGAGCACCCTTGCCGAAGACGGCCTGGAACTGCACGGGAGCGAGGGCGGCGTCACCGGCGGCGGTGAGGTGGATGCCGTTGATCGTGAGCGGCTGGGCGGCGGCGGCGAAAAGCTGCTTCGAGGGAGCGAAGAGGTCCACGAACTGGACGCCGTTAGCCTTGGCGACTTCAGCCATGGCAGCGGTATAGAGGCCGAGGTTCTTATTATTATTGGCGACGATGTTGGCGTCGAAGTTCGCCGACTTGAGGTCTTCGTGCGCGAGGGGGGAGAAGAGCACGACGCGGGGCTTGCCCTTGCCGAAATCGGCGGCGAGCGTGACTTTCAGGAATTTATCGAGGGCGACCTTGAAGTCCGGCAGGCCGGCTTCGCCTTTGAAGGATTCATTGAAACCCCAGTAAGCGAACACCACGTTGGCGTGGAAGTGGGTGCCGGCGTGGTAGGTGACGCTGGTCTTGCCGACCATCTCGGTCTTGTCACCAGGCGCCATGTTGAGGAAGTAGTCGAGGGTCGGGACTTCGTCCGAGCGGTGAGGCTTGAGGGCGGTCTTGTCGCCGGCGAGGCCGAGGCTCGCGTAGACTTCGTCACCAGAGAAGCCGAAGTTGCGGATCACGAGCTGCTGCTCGGGGAAACTCTGGTGGATCAGGGCCTCGAAGTTGCCGTGGTGTTGTTGACGGTCGGCAAGACCGCTGCCGATGACGGCGATGTTATCGCCATTCTCCAGCTTAAGGGTTTGGGCGGAGGCCGACGCGACGGTAGTCAGGGTCAGCAGGAGGGTGAGCAGCTTGCGCATAGTTCGGTGGTTTGGTAAAAAGGGGGAGGCCATGCAAAGGCATGGTCTAGACGGGGAGAGGCAAAACCTGTCGCTCTTTCAACACCCTGCCAAGGGGAATGTTCCTCGGGCGGCCGGCTTTTGACCTTCAAATACGGTCAAATGCGGCCGCCAGGGGTAGGGGTGTAGGTAGGGG
>CALQLO010000025.1 GCA_943331445.1 Akkermansia muciniphila | reverse complement strand
CCTTCGGCAGGGTTGAGCGCCCTCGCTCAACCGCGGCTGACCAAGGGTGGTCAGCCCTACCCAAAGACCGTGCCATGCGTAGTTCCATTCAGTCCTCCACGCAGTCCTCAACGCAGCCCTCAATTCAGTCCTCCCATTTTGCCACTGTCATCCGTCATCTGTCATCGATTCAACCATCCACGCTGCCCCTATCCCAATGCATGCACTCCCCCGATACTCGATACTCCATACTCGATACTCTCGGCATTGTCCCCAACCGCCAGCCGCTAACCGCCAACCGCTGACACCTACCCTTTGATCCGTCCCAACTTCTCCCCGGCGGCCCTCAACGTCTCCTCCTTCTTAGCGAAGTGGAAACGGATATAGCGATGCTCAGGCTCGCGGAAGAACGATGAGCCCGGCACACCGGCCACGCCGATTTCCTTGATCATCCATTCGGCGGCCTCGGTATCGGTCTTGAAACCGAGCGGCGAGATATCGAGTAGCGAATAATAAGCGCCCTGCGGCTCAGTAAATTTTAAGCCAGTCTGCGCGAGGATCGAAGTGAACAGCGTCCGCTTGGCGGCGTAGAGCTGGCCGAGGCCGGCATAATAGGAATCCGGCAATTCCAAGCCCGCCACGGCAGCCTCCTGCAACGGGGCGGCGGCGCCCACGGTCAAGAAGTCGTGCACTTTGCGGGCTTGGGCGATGACCTGCGGGGCAGCCTGCACATAGCCCAGCCGCCAGCCGGTGATCGAATAAGTCTTTGAAAGCGAGTTACAGGTGATGGTGCGTTCGAAAGCTCCCGGCAGCGCGGCGAAGTGCACGTGCGTATTCGGCGCGTAGACGATGTGTTCGTAAGGTTCGTCGGTGATGACGAACGCGTCATGCTCCTCGGCCAGCCGCAAGATCGCCAGGAGCTCGTCGCGGGTGAAAACCTTGCCGCAGGGATTCGAGGGATTACAGACGATGATCGCCTTGGGCTTTTGGGCGAAGGCCTTCGCGAGCTCGTCGGGGTCGAATTGGAAATCCGGCGCGCGCAGCGGGACGTAGATCGGCTCGGCGCCCGAGAGAATGGCGTCGGCGGCGTAGTTCTCGTAGAACGGGGAGAAGACGATGACCTTGTCGCCCGGATTACAGGCCGTCATCATCGCAACCATCATGGCCTCCGTGCTCCCGCAGGTGACCACGAGGTGCTGATCCGGGTCAATCGCGAGGCCACTGAAGCGATTGATCTTCGCCGCGAGCGCCTTGCGAAACCTTGGCGCTCCCCAGGTGACGGCGTATTGGTGATGCGGCCCGCGGGTGGCTCGCTCCAAGGCCGCCAGTAGTTCCTCCGGCGGATCAAAATCGGGGAAACCTTGCGAGAGGTTGATCGCCCCATGCTGGTTGGCCAGACGCGTCATCCCGCGGATGACGGATTCAGTAAAACCAGCGAGGCGGCGGGCAGTCGAGGGCATGACAGTCACCGCAGATTGGCCTCCCCTCGGCGGCAGGCAATCCCGCACGGCGGCGGGCGTTAAGGTTGACCCACCCGACCGTCCGCCGCATGAAAGAGAACCCCTAGCACGGAACCCCAGCCCAGCCTAAGGTGTCCCCTTTATTGTCCATGCCCCTTTCGCTTTGCCGACTTCTCGCCCTCACCCTCGGGCTGACGCTTTCCGCGCAGACCGCCGCCCCTGCCAACCCCAACGCGGGCAATGATGTGGCCAGCAGCGCCCCAAAGAAAGAATTGAAAGCGCTGCCGGTGAACCGCCTCGCCCCGAAGGTGGATTGGAACGCGGTACCCAGTGGCTTAATCCGACTGGAGATCTGCGAAGACTGGCATCCGGTCACCAACCTCTGGCCGGCAGAGACCCTCAAGGCCACGGAAACCTACGAGGCACCCGCTTTCGGCTTAGCGCGCACGACCCATAAATATACCGACACAGGTGTCCGGGATGATCGCGGTAATCCCTTTTTCCTGCGCGCCCTCGCGAAGATCAATCTCCCCGCCGGCAAGCATCGCCTCCTCCTGCGCGGCCAAGGTGCGGCTGCTTTATTCGTCAACGGAAAGCTGGCGCTGAGCACCCCCTTCCCACCAGGAGGCAGCGACAATAAACCCGTCAAGGAACAGCAGGCGAAGTTCCTGAACCTCGGGCCAGACTTTCGTTTCTTACTCCCAGGGGACCGCGAGGCATCATGTGAATTCACCTGCAGTGGAGGAGAGCAGCAAATCATCCTCGAGACGGTTTCCGGTTATGTGATCAACACCAAGGGCTCGCGACGACGCGCCGAACTCGGCGAAACGGTCGCCGCCATCTCCCTCGATGGCAGCCAAGACTGGAAGCTACTCTCCCCGGGGAGACAGATGCCCGCCTATAACGACGCGGGCTGGGAAGCCTACGCCGCCCAAGAGGAAGTTCGCCTCGGGGCCCTGGATGCCGCCAAGCGCGCTGCCCTCCGGGCCGCCCAAGGTGCTTACTGGCAGAAGCGACGCGACAACGCCAAGGCCTGGCTCGCCGCCACCCCCGACGTCCCCACGCCAGCGCTGGATGCGCGCTTTCCTGCAGGTAACACGATTGACGCCTTCATCGGCGCCAAACTCGCCGACTACACCCAACAGGCGAAGGCCACCCCCGCTGGCGGCGTCGATTTCTACGCCAAGATTTATCCGATCCTTGAAACGAACTGCCTTGAATGCCACCAAGGCGGAAAAGCCAAAGGCAAACTCCACCTCGACACCCTCGCCGGCGCACTCAAGGGCGGCAAGTCAGACGGTGCTGCCATCGTCGCCGGCCAGCCCGCGAAGAGCCCACTCATCACGCGCGTCACTTCCGATAACCCCGATGAAGCGATGCCGCCCAAGGGCAACCGTCTCACCGCCGCCGAAGTGGCTTTGGTGAAAACATGGATTCAACAAGGCGCAGTCTGGCCGGAATTCCGCCCCTCCTCCACGAAGATCACGGCCCCGACTACCGACCTGGCCTTCCTGCGCCGCGTCACGCTCGACACCATCGGCCTCGTGCCATCGCCGGAAGAAATCAATGCCTTCGTCACTGACCCCTCCGCAGATAAAAGAGCGAAGACCATCGACCGCCTGCTTGCCGACCCGCGGGCCGCCGACCACTGGGTGGGCTACTGGCAGGACGTCCTCGCCGAGAACCCCAACATCCTCAATCCCACGCTGAATAACACCGGCCCGTTCCGCTGGTGGATTCACGAATCCATCCTCGATAATAAACCGCTCGACCTGATGGTCACCGAACTCTTGCGCCTCAAGGGGAGCAAGCGGGATGGCGGTCCGGCTGGCTTCGGTATCGCTTCGCAAAACGATGTACCCATGGCCGCCAAGGCTACCATTGTTTCCACCGCTTTCCTCGGGATCGAAACTAAGTGTGCGCGGTGCCACGATTCGCCGGCCCATACCTCCAAGCAGATTCAAGTCTTCGCGCTCGCGGCGATGCTCGAGACGAAATCCGTCAAGGTACCGGCGACCAGCAGCGTCTCCTTGGCCAAACTCCGTGAAGGGGGCCGCAAGCCCCTCATTGAAGTCACCCTGGAGCCTGGCACCACTGTCGCAGCGCAATGGCCCTTCCCGGAATTAGTCGACGCCTCGCTCGCCGACAAACTGGCCTTCGACCCGCGTGACACCCGCGACCAGCTCGCGACCCTCGTGACGATTCCGCAGAACGAGCGCTTCGCGCAAGTGATGGCCAATCGCCTCTGGGCCCGCCTCATGGGCCGCGGACTCGTCGAGCAGCCGTGGGATTGGGAACGCTCGCGCCACACCCACCCCGAGCTTCTTCGCTGGCTCGGTCGCGAGTTGGTGCGCAGCGGCTACGATAGCCGCCAACTCCAGCGCCTGATCCTGAACTCGGCCGCCTATCAACGCGCCACGGACTCCACCCTCAAGGCCACGAGCCCACTCTACGCTTCGCCCGCCCCCCGCCGACTCAGTGCCGAGCAAGTCGTGGACGCTGCGTTCGCCGCGACCGGCAAAAAATTCCGGACCGAGGAGGCCAGCCTCGATATTGATAATAACCGCGAACAAGATAACTCGCAGAATCTCGGACAACCGCGCCGCGCGTGGATGCTCACCTCGACCTCAAATGAGCGCGATCGACCGGCGCTCGCCTTGCCCCGCATCCAAGCCGTCTGCGATGTCCTCGCGGCCTTCGGCTGGCGCGCCAGTCGGCCAGAACCGATCACCGACCGGGAAAGTGCCGCCAACTCCTTGCAGCCAGCCATCCTCAGCAACGGCACGATGGGCACCTGGCTCACCCGCCTCAGCGAGGATCACGGCGTCACCCCACTCGCCGTGAGCGCCCGTACGCCTGATGAATTCGTCGAGGCGCTTTTCCTCCGCCTCCTGACGCGCCACCCGACCCCGGAAGAAAAAGTAAAATATAGCCGCCAAGTGACGCCAGGGTTCGACGAGCGCCTGAATGTTCCCGACTTGAAGCCGCTGCCCCGCCCAACCCGGCCGCCTTACTACGTGTCTTGGTCCAACCATCTGGATGCAGAGGCCTCGGTGATTCGCCATCAACAAGAGGCGGATTCCCGCCAAGGCGATCCCGCTACCCGTCGCCTCAACGCCGCTTGGCGTCTGCGGGCGGAGGATGCCGTCTGGGCACTGGTCAATTCACCTGAATTCCTTTTCACTCCCTAAACCCCATGGACCGCCGCTCTTTCATCTCTGCCCTCGGACTGGCGCCGTTCGCGGCCCAGCTTAACGCCGCGTCCACCCTCTCGACGCCTCAAGGCAAAGCTGAGCACTGCATCTTCATCTGGCTCGGTGGCGGCATGGGGCAGATTGATACCTTCGATCCAAAGGCGCTGGGCGACAATAAGGCCGCGAAGAAGAAAGCTGGCTCGCTCTACCCTTCCATCGAAACCGCCGTCGCGGGTGTGCGCATCGCCGAGCACCTGCCCCGTACGGCCAAACTCATGGAGCACGTGACCGCGGTCCGTTCCGTGAATCATAAGGTCATCGACGAACATGCCTTTGCGACAAATCTTGTCCATACTGGTCGCATGATCAGCGGTAACGCGGTCTACCCTTCCATCGGCTCCATTGTCGCCCACCGTCGCGGTGCCGCCGACCCCACCGTGCCAGCCTACATGCTTATCGGCTACCCAAACGTCAGCCGCGGCCCGGGTTTCCTCGGCATCAAGGATGGCTACATCTACCTCGTCGACACCCAGACGGGGCCCAACGGCTTCACCCGCCCAGAAGGCGTCACGGATGAGCGTGATGCCCGCCGCCGCGAGCTCCTCGGCGCCCTTTCACCCAACCAACCCGACTCGAGCCTTTCCGAATACGCTGAAGCCCAGCGCGAGGCCTTCCGCCTCGCTGGCCCGTCGTTCATGAAGCACTTCGATCTGACGCAAGAGTCCGCCGACCTGCGCGCCTCCTATGGCGGCGAGTTCGGCCAGCGTTGTTTGACCGCCCGCCGGCTCATCCAAGGCGGCGTCCGCTTCGTGGAGGTTTCGCATAATCTTAATTTCATCAACGGCACCGGCTGGGATGTCCATAATCACGGCATCGATAACCAACACACCCTCATCCGCGAGCTCGACAACGCCCTCGCGGGCCTGCTCGCCGACTTAAAAGCCCACGGCTTACTTGATAAAACCCTCGTCGTCGTGGGCACCGAATTCGGTCGTCCAGCGGATTTCGATGGCAATGGTGGCCGTGGCCACCAAGGCACCGCCTTCTCCATGGTCCTGGCCGGCGGCGGCCTGAAGCATTGTGGCGCTTATGGCACCACGGATGATCTCTCCAAAAAAGTCGTCGAGAACCCCGTGAGCATTCCCGATTTTCATGCGACGATCCTGGCGGCACTCGGTATCGATACGACGCGCGACCTTATGGCCGGCGCCCGGCCCGTCCCAATGACCGACGGCGGCAAACCCATCGCGAGGTTGTTTTGAGATAAAAGGTGGTAGCGGATAGCGGTTGGCGGTGGGCGGTTGGGAAACGTCGAGGGCTGGATTGATGACGGATGACAGAGGGCAGATTTCCTGCCACCTGAAACGACTCCCCAGCCATGTCTTTAGGTAGGGCGGGCTCTGCGTGCCCGCCGTTAACCCGACGGAGAGTCGAACCTCGCTCGGCGAACGGCGGCCATGGCAATGGCCGCCCTACCCATAATGGGTATTAGCGGTTGGCGGTTGGCGGTTAGAAATACCAGCAAGCAAAGGGAAACCGGAGACCGGATGATTGGCAGCGATGTCTTTAGGTAGGGCGGGCTCTGCGTGCCCGCCGTTAACCCGACGGAGAGTCGAACCTCGCTTGGCGAACGGCGGCCATGGCAATGGCCGCCCTACCCTCAGCGATGATCCGGCTTCCACTGATTCACGCGGTTCACGAGATACTTCACGTAGATATCCGAATCATTGAGGCAAGGAATCTGCGAGAAGGTTTCGCCGCCGGCATGCACGAACGTCTCTTTACCTTCTTCGCGAATTTCCTCGAGGGTCTCAAGGCAATCGGACGTAAAGGCGGGGCACATAACCAAGAGGTTCTTGGTACCTTCTTTGGGCAGGGCCTCCAGGCGCTTATCGGTGAAAGGCGAAACCCACGGCTCACCCGCCAGACGGGATTGGAAGGAAAGTTCGTATTGCGATTCCTTGAGTCCGGCGGCCGCGACGAACAGGCGCGTCATCTCGACGCACTGGTGGCGGTAGCAAGTCGCCTGGCAGGGGCTGTAATGGGAGCAGCAATCCTTCATCTTCATGCAATGGGCCTTTGAAGGGTCACCCTTGCGTAGATGGCGTTCCGGCAAGCCGTGGTAAGAGAAGAGGAGCTTATCGAAAGGCTTACTCAGCCAAGGCTGGGCGGATTCGACCAAGGCGTCGATGTAAGCTGGGTCGTTATAGAAAGGCTGCAGGACATGGTACTTCACGCCGGGCGCGAGACGCTTGAGTTCTTCCTGCACCTTGACGACGACAGTCTCATACGAAGACATCGCGTAGTGCGGATACTGGGGCATCACGAACAGGTCGTCGATGCCGGCGGCGATCACCTTCTCCACCGCTTCGGCGCAAGACGGCGTACCATAACGCATGCCCATAATCACCGGCAGGCCCGTGGCCTTCTCCAGCTTGGCGCGCAGCTTGTCCGTCGTGACCACCAAGGGCGAACCCTCCGGGGTCCAGACGCTGGCGTAGGCGGCGGCGCTCTTCTTCGGGCGGGTGCGGAGGATGATGCCTTCCAGCAGCAGCCAGCGCAGCGGGGCCGGATAATCGATGACACGGTCGTCGTTCAGGAATTCCCGCAGATAGTTCCGCACATCGGGCACGGAAGTGCTCTTCGGCGAACCAAGATTCAACAGCAGGATACCTTTGCGGGACATGGGAGCAAAAGAGGCGGGACGGCGGTCGATGTCAAACGCCAGAGGCAACCAAGGTGTCGACGACGGCCTGGAAGGTCTCAATCCGGGCCTGCGGCGTGATGCCGTGGCCAAGATTAAAGATATGCCCAAGGTCACCGGCGTTATCGGCCAGCACCGCCTGGGTCGCGGCGGCGGCGGCAGCGGGCTCACCCGTCATAAATTCGGGGTCCAGATTCCCTTGCAGGCAGATCGGCCGACCGGCCAGCTGGCGCACCTGCGAGAGCGGCATGGTCCAATCGACGCCGAGACACGGCACGCCCGTCTGGGCGAGCGCAGCGGCCTGAGGGGACTTGCCCTTGGCGTAAAGAATCACGGGGGCACCGGCTGGCAGGCGTTCCAAGACCGCCCGGATGTAGCGCAACGAGAACTCTTCGTAATCGGCACCGCTCAGCGCCCCGGCCCAGCTATCGAAAATCTGGATCGCATCGGCACCGGCGGCAAACTGGCGGGTGAGATACTGCGCGACGGCGTCGGTCAGGATCTCAAGAATGCGATGCATCATCTTAGGGTCCGCCTTGAGCAGCGCCTTCGTCTTGGGGAAATCTTCCGAGCCGCCACCTTCGACAAGGTAACAGGCGAGCGTCCAGGGCGAGCCAGCGAAACCGAGTAACGTTTTATTCAGCCCGAGCTCCTTGCGCAGAATGGCGAGTGCGTCGTAAACGTATTGCAGCCGGTCGGCGGCGCCTTCGAGTTTCAATGTCGCGACATCCGCGGGCGAAGCGAGCGCTCGCTCCATGGCGATACCGCCTTCGTCGCGGAAACGATAGCCGACGCCGAGGGCCTCGGGGATCACCAGGATGTCCGAGAAAAGAATGGCTGCATCGAGCTGCGGGAAACGGCGGAGCGGCTGGAGCGTGACCTCGACCGCGAGTTCGGGGGTGCGGACCATCGTGACGAAGTCCGATTTCGCCTTGAGGGCGCGGTATTCCGGCAGGTAACGGCCGGCCTGACGCATAATCCAGACCGGTGCCCGGTCATGGGGCTGGCGGCGGAGGGCGGCGAGGAAGCGGTCGCGGGAGTTCATCAGGACCCCTTCAGCCAATCCTGAGGTTTCAGATAATGCGAGAGCAGACGTTCTTCCAGGGAGCCGGCGACGGGCTGGTGTCCGTAGTGCCACTGCACGCGGGGCGGGAGGGACATCAAGATCGATTCTGTCCGGCCGCCAGACTGCAGCCCGAAGATGGTGCCACGGTCGAAGACGAGGTTGAATTCGACGTAACGGCCGCGGCGGACTTCCTGCCAATTGCGCTCGCGCTCGCCATAGGGGGTGTCCTTGCGGCGGCGCAGGATCTCGGCGTAGGCCGGACCGAAGGCATCGCCCACCTTCTGCATCATCGCAAAGGCCGACTCGAAGCCGCCCTCAGTGAAGTCATCGAAGAATACCCCGCCGACCCCGCGTTGTTCCTGGCGGTGCTTCAGCAGAAAGTAGTCGTCGCACCAATTCTTGAACTTCGCGTAGTGGGCGCCCGTGGCCTGCTCGGCCGCACGGTGCCAGGAGACTGCATCCTGATCGAAGCCGTAATAAGGCGTCAGATCGAACCCGCCGCCAAACCACCAGACCGGATCAGGACCATCGGTGCAGAAGAAGCGCACGTTCATATGCGACGTCGGACAATAAGGGTTGAGCGGATGCTGGACCACCGAGACGCCCATGGCGCGGAAGCCTTTGCCCGCGAGATCGGGCCGGGCGATGGTGGCGGATGGAGGTAAGGCGTGGCCGCGGACATCCGAGAAAGCCACCCCGCCCTTTTCAATCACCGTACCGCCGGCGAGGACGCGCGTCCGGCCGCCGCCGCCTTCGGCGCGCTTCCACTCGTCCGTGATGAAGCGAGCCTGCCCGTCGACTTCCTCAAGAGTCGCGCAAAGGCGATCCTGCAGGCTGGTCAGGTAATTTCTGACGAGGTCGGGGTTCATGATGACCGTACTCAATCCGAGCCGACGGGGCTGGTCAACGAAGCCTCGACTAACCCGACAAGAATCCACCCCCGCTTATCGCCCTTCAGCGGGAACTACTAGGTAGACCTTGATGGGGGCCCGTAAATCGGCAGGGTCAGACCACGCCATGAACCCAGAATTCAAGCTCCTCCTGCTTTTCTGCCTGGCCGGTATCTTCGCCTTGGGGCTGCCATGGGCGGCGTGGCAGCGCGTGCGGAGCCTAGAAAAGAAGTACGGCCGAATCCTCCTCGTACGCGGCGTGACCGGTGCGCAGGCCGCCCGGATCGTACTCCTGCGCGGCGAGGTCCCGCAGGTCGACGTCGATGAGAGCACCATCGCCGTGACGGATTTTTATTCGGCCTTCGAACCAGCCATCAAACTCTCCAGCGGCGTCTACTCCGGCAAGCGGCTCTTCGACGTCGCGCGCGCGGGGCGCCTCGCGGGTCATGCCCTGCAGCATCGCGACCGCAAGCTCGGTGGACTCGCGTCTTGGGATTCATTCATGATCCTCTGGGGGAACGCCTGGCCGATCCTACTCCCCCTCACCGTCATCGCCGGCAAAGGTCGTCCGTGGGCGCTGATTGGTTTCGCCCTCGTCGCAATCGGCATCGCCATCGGACATCTCCTCAAGCACGCGCAGGTCCAGGACGCCGCCCGGCGCGGACGCCGTGAACTCGACGGGGCGAAGCTGCTCGACGGGCACCCCGACGAGGAAGTCGACGCCGCCTTCCTGGCCGCGCGTCTGGACCACATGGCCCTGCCGTATTCAAAAACGTGGCTGCGGCTGCTGTTTTCCTGAGCGAAAGACCTTACTCTTTTAGACTTCTCCTCACAGAGACGGGAGCCAAAATCCAAAACGATGATTCGTCGGTCACTCGGCCTCCTGCTTATATTGCTTATCGCTGGAGCATTGCTCTCCCTACTACTGACCGATGCTCACCTCACACCAGAGATGAGCAGCGCCAGTAGCCCCGTCAATGGTACCGCACCACAGCTGACAAAGCCTCCCCGCAGCGCCAACGCCCTGAGACTTGATGAACGGAAAAACGTCGTTCCCGTCCTGGACGATAAGGTTCTCATCAGGCTACAGCCTTCGGAGTATCAGTTAGACCTCAGCTTCAAGGAATGGATAGCTGGAATCAATGGCGTGCGTTGGGATATAGCTTGGCGCAGTTCAGAGACCTATGACGAGGCGAGGCACAAAGTAGCGGCCTCCTTCAACGCCGCCATGCAGACGGAAAGATATCGGGCCTTACGGGCTCAGGAGGAGAACCTGACTCGCGAATACCCCACCGCCGCCCCCGACCGCAAGGCGGTCATCATGGCTGACCTCATCAAAGGCAGAGCGGAAAGTGTGATCATCTTAGAAAAGTACCTCGATGCGCCCTTGCCCTTCCGCCTTTCCCCGTTGTCGCCGGATGAATTAGAAATCGCTGCCCGCGGAAGACCTGAACCGAGGTTCCTCCGCTAGCAGGACGATAAGCGGCCTTGTGCAGAAACCCCGCAGGCCTGGAGCGACATCCGGACGAGGAGATTGCCGCCGCCTTCTTGGCCTCCCGACTGGAACACCTCTCGCTGCCATTTTCCCGCACCTGGTGGCGGCTGATTTTCTTCCGCTGAGCAGGAAACCCCCTGCCGAGCCCCGCGGACGGGCTCCCGAACGTATCTTTCCGGGAACTTCCGCTTCCCCCGGGAGTTATATTAGTCATACCTTGAACCCATGAAACGCTTCCTCGCCCTCCTCTGCCTCGTGGCCGTCCCGGTGGCAGCCTACCTTTACTTCAAAGCCCCCGTCGGGGCCGCCGCTGGCCGCGGCACCGCTCGCAACAACGGCAGCTCCGCCGCCAACAACCTTAACCTCGAGAAAGGTTCCGCCCGCACAGCCAAGTCGCTCCACCTGACCAAGAACGAGAATATTGGCACTGGCGTGGAGGAAAAGGATCTCGTGAAACAATCCGCCCCCGTGGCTGAACTCGATGCGAAATTCGCCAACTGGCGCAGCGACGGTCGCAAAATCGTCGAAGACATGGCCGGCGGTGACCGCCAGAAAATTGGGGCGGCTTTTTCCGCGGCCATGCAGAACGAGGATTTCCGTGCCAGCTTCGCCCGCTCCCGCGAACTAGAAGCCGAATACCGTGCCGCCGGCGATGACCGCAAGCCCGCCATCATGGAAGAGCTCAGCACGCTCCGTGAAAAGGGCCTCGCCCTCCTGCGCCAGAGCATGAATCAAGTACCGGCCCCCAACAACGTGCCGAACGTCAGCGTTATCGGTGGCACCCTGGGCACCCCTCAAACCGGGCCAGCCCCCGCCGCGCCGGCCGCGCCGGCACCACCGCCCCCCGCTCCGGTCTTTCAGTAAGCCCTAGGGAGCCATGCAGAGCATTGGCCACTGGTCGCAAACTCCTCCGCCCGCAGGCGAAATTCTGTCAGTAAACGTTGCATGGCCGCGAAGCCCGCGTGCTTCTCGCCCGTCGCCTCGTGCATATACAGATCGCGGCGCACCTCGATCATGATCGACTGGACGCGGGGGTCTTGACCAAAAAAGCGGTTTGGCACCATCGTGCCACTGAACGGCACGTTCACTCCAACGGTGAAACCGTGACCGTGGAAGAAACCTTCGGCTAGGGCTAGGAGCTCCGGTGATGTATGCCCCGCTTGCGTGCCAATCCCGATCTCCGGTGGCGCGGAGAAATCGACCTGCGTCGGCAACTGCCCCGTGGGGAAAGAATGTGCATCCAGAATCACACAACGGCCGAAGCGGGCGAGGCGCGAAGCCGCCGCTTCGTCGAGCCGACGATGGTGCGGCCAGTAATAGCGGTCGAGCAACACGGCGCGGCGTTCCGCAC
Source organism: Akkermansia muciniphila (assembly GCA_943331445.1). Classification (GTDB taxonomy): domain Bacteria; phylum Verrucomicrobiota; class Verrucomicrobiia; order Opitutales; family UBA953; genus UBA953. The sequence goes on along the minus strand of CALQLO010000025.1, from coordinate 11,236 downwards.
TCAACACACGGAGCGGCTGGCCTGCACACGTCCGCACATACGTCGCGCCCATACCGACCTTGGCGCAAGGCTCGTCGCGATCGTCAGAAAAGCGCTCGACGTCGACGACGAGCCGCGAGACCTCGGCTCGCACGAGATCCGTCGGAGCGACGGAGGCAGCATAAAGATCCGCCGTGTGCCAATCCGTCAGCCAAAGCAGCTCTTGGTGAAGCGCGTCGGCAGGGAGCATGAAGTCGGCGGCGGCTTCTGGGGGGATTGCCGTGGAATCGTGCGGGATGTGTAAAACCAAGGGATTCATAACATTAATATATGCATCGCCTTAGCCGTAAGTCATTCCCAGTCAGTGTCATAAGATTTAATCCTGATTTTGAAACCTTGGCCGCTCAACGGGGTTTCATTCTGTGAACCACCCTCCCACACATGAAACTCAAACTCGCATTCCTCCTGGCCCTGATCTCCTCGGCCGGACTCATCGCTGCCGATGCCCCGAAGCCCGACGCCCCGAAGGGCGACGCCCCTAAGGGCGAAGGCAAGAAGCCCGGTAAGAAAGGCCCGCAGAAGCCTGAAGCCGTCTCCGAAGACGACTGGAAGAAGTTCCTCGCTGCCTCCGAAAAGGCCAAGGAAGACCCGGCCGTCAAAGCCGCTGAAGAAAAGATGAAGGCTGACCCGAAGGACGCCGACGCCCGCAAGGCTCTGATGGAAGCCCGCAAGGCCGCCATCCTCAAGGCTGACGCCTCCCTCGACAGCGTCCTCAAGGCCCTCGAAGAAGCCCGCGGTAAGGGCAAGGGCAAGGGCGACAAGAAGGGCGAAGGCAAGAAGCCTGAAGCCAAGTAATCTTCGGATTACAGGCCTGAACAAGACCCCGGTTCGCCGGGGTCTTTTGTTTGGGGAGGGTGGAACGGATGGCAGAATCGATGACAGAGGACTGAATCGATTGAAAGACAGAGTCAGGGCTAGGGCTCAGAGGGAAACCGGAGACCGGATGATTGGCGGGGAACCTTTTCAGGTGGCATGATTCATCCGTTCAGTCCTCAATTCTGCCATCGATTCAGTCATCTGCCATCGATTCAGCCCTCGCCTGAACCTTTCCCCACTTCCGGTGTTTCTTAACCATGCGCCCTGCCCTCTTTCTCCTGGCCTCCTTGCTCGCCCTGACCGGCCTCGCGGCCGATGGTGCCGATACCCCCGCGCCGAAAAAAGCCCGCGGAGGCAAGGCCCCGTTTCCGGAATCAGTGGCCGGCGTCGAAGCCGCTGATTTAGCCAAGCTCAAGGTCGCCCTGGGGGCCACGTACATGGACGAGACCATCGTCGCCGCCCGCAAGCGACTTGCGACCCTCAACGATCGCCGGAAATTTGCCAAAGGGAGCAACGAGCAGAAAGACCTCAAAGAAGACTTCGACAAGGCCGTCGACGATCTCCGCAACGCCACCCTGGCGGCCGCTCAAAAACAAGATCCTAGCCTCACGAAGGAAACGGTGATGGCCGTCTTGAACGCCATTGAAGAAGAGCGCCGTCAGGCCGGCCAAGCCGCCGCCCAGAAGGCGGCTCAGAAAATGGCCGAAGAACGCAAGGCGGCCGAGGACGCCAAACCCAAGACCGAAATTGCCAAGGCCGATGCACCGAAGGGCGACGCCAAACCTGAAGGCAAAAAAGATAAGGCCACCGCGAACGCCAATCAGGCGAAGGCCATGCTCGCCGATGTCGACGGGGTTTCGAAGGAAGACATGGCGAAGTTCCGCGCGGCCGCCGCTAAGGTTCGCCAAGATCCCGCCGTCGTCGCGGCCATGGCCAGCATCAGCGAGCTGAAGAAACGGAATGAATATGCCTCCGCCGATGAGAAGAAAGGTATGCGGAATGAGTTTGAAGCGGCCCTCGGCGACCTCCGGAAAGCCCATCTCGCCGCGTTTTTACAGGCCGCACCCACGCTTTCTAAAGACACCCTCGAGACCATTCTCGATGCCATGGAAGCCCGCCGCAAGGCTGGCGCCCAGAAGGCGGCCAAGAAATAATTTTACCTACACCCCGCTCCTATGAAACAGTTCCTCTCCCTGCTCCTCGCTGCCGCCATCGGCTCCGCTTCCACGTATTACCTCACGGTGATGCGCCCAGGAGCTGCTGATAAGAGCGCGGCCGTCGCTCCCGCCGGAGATAAAGAAGCGCCTGGGAAGAGCCCCAAGCTCGCCGTCGTCGCCAACCCTTCCGAAGAGACCCCTCGCAAATCCACGAACTCGAAGTTTGGCGGCCGCACGGGCGGCAATTTCCTGCCCGAGGAAATCGATGGCGTGACGCCCGAGCAGCTCAACAAATGCAAGGCGGCCTTCTTTAAGTCGTTCCAAGATGAAGGCGTGAAAGCCGCGCGCGCTAAGCAGATGGAGTTACGCAAGGAGTCTGAATACGCCTCGGACGACGAGAAGAAGAACATGCGCGCAAAATTTGAAGATGCCGCGTTCGACCTCCGGAAAGCGACCAAGGCCGCCCTGCTCGCCGCCGACAACGATCTAACCGAAGACGCCGTGGACAAAGTCCTCGACGCCGCCGAAGAGCGCATGAAGCAGCGCCTCCAGCAGTTCCAGCAAAACGCCAAGAAGAAGTGAGACGGTAGAATAAGAGGACTGCGTAGTGGGCTAAATCGATTAAGGGTAGGGACGGCTGTCCTCAGCCGTCCGTTCGCGGACAGACGTGCGCACCTCGGGCGAGTTCCTATTCTCGATCGGGTCAACGGCGGGTTGGAGACAACCCGCCCTACCTTGATTGCCTCCCTCTGGCCCTCGTGTCCTCAGGTCCTCGTTTACGCCCCTTGCCCCCATGTCACCGTGCCCACGTGTCCCCTCGAAGGCTCCGCCTTCGCTGGTAGGGACGGCTGTCCTCAGCCGTCCGTTCGCGGACAGACGTGCGCACGCCTACGAGTTCCTATTCTCAATCCGGTCAACGGCGGGTTGGGGACAACCCGCCCTACCTCAAGACATCGAGGAGACAACCCGCCCTACCTCAATCCTACCCTACCCAAGAACAAAGCCCCAAGAACCAAGAACAAAGAACCCTACCCCTACCCCTACCCCTAATCTACTTCCCCGCCTCAAACACGGCCTTGAGCTCGGCATCGCTGAGTGGCCGATTCCAGAGCATAAAACGGATCATTTCTCCATCGAAGGATTCCTTCCCAGGATGCTGGATCGCATCGCGTTCCTGACCAATGGAAAGTTTCGATGCATCGGCCTTGGGGTTCACCGGGAAACGCGCCGTAGCGCAGGGCTTGAGGCTGTTGACGAATAATTCAATTGGGACTTCGCCCTGACCCGCGCCAAGTCGCCCCGCTAGAAAATGGGTGCGGCCTTCCTCAAGTTTCGGCCCGCTAACCTTGGGATTATTCACGTCGAAACGACCGAAGGTCAGGCCATTGCGTGCACCCCACCAGACCGTATTATCATCGTCCAGACAGCCCCAAATGCCCTCATATTTCTGGCCGTTACGCAAGTTGCCGAAGAATGAATTTACATCCTTCAGGCCCACGCGCTGCGGATACACCTTGATGTAAGCAATCCACGTGCAGCCCTCTCCGCGAATCAATCCATCAAAGGCCGCTTCATCATGGCAGAGTAATTCCTGCTGGCGGAAAGCGATGGAAGCCGTTGGCCCTTTCACGACCGTCGGGAGACCAGAGGTCGCATCTGGGCGGCCTTTAGGTTGGCCGACAAAATCACGCGTGGCTTCGCCGCCGACCTGATTCTTCCAGCTTGTCACCCGACCTTGGTCATCAGTCGTCACACCCTTGCGGGCATCCAGGTCGACCTGCAGACCGGCCGAGGGAAAATCCGCAGCCACGGCGACCGTGGCCGCAGCCAACGCCATCAAAACCATCCAGGGGAAGCAGCAGCGCATGGCTTATCTGAAACTGAGCGCTGGCCGGAAGCAAGATTGGCGATGGCTTAAGGTGGATTGAGCGCCCCAGCTCATCCGCAGCACATCGCTACCTCTAGGTAGGGACGGCTGTCCTCAGCCGTCCGTTCGCCGAGAGATGTGCGCACCCCTACGAGATCCTATCCTCGATCCGCTCAACGGCGGGTTGGGGACAACCCGCCCTACCCAATACAGGTGATAGCGGTTGGTGCTCAACTTTTCTCCAGCCCTCGTGTCCTCAGGTCCTCGGTTGCGCCCCTTGCCCCCATGTCACCGTGCCCGCGTATCCCCTCGAAGGCTCTGCCTCCTGGTAGGGACGGCTGTCCTCAGCCGTCCGTTCGCCGAGAGATGTGCGCACGCCTACGAGTTCCTATTCTCGATCGGGTCAACGTTCGTCGTGAGAGATCCTATCCTCGATCCGCTCAACGGCGGGTTGGGGACAACCCGCCCTACCCAAGGCATCGAGGAGGCAGAGCACGACCTACCTTAATTGCCCCCTCCGGCCCTCGTGTCCTCAGGTCCTCGTTTACGCCCCTCCCCCCACCCCACGAATCTGGCTGGAACTCCCTCGCCCTGCCGTCTTCTATTCAGCCATGACCCCCCGCGTGCTCTCCGTCCTCGGATTGTCCCTATTTATGGCCGTCTCCGGGCAGGCCCAACCCAGCCCCGCCCCGCTCTTCGTGGAAGCGGAATCCCTCGCCTCCCACGGCGGCTGGAAACTCGACACCGCTTTCACCAACATTGTGGGTTCACCTTACCTGCTCGCCCACGGGCTCGGTCGCCCGGTCGCTGATGCGCAAGGGACTATCACCGTCGCCGAAGCCGGTGAATACCGCGTGTGGGCTCGCACCAAGGATTGGGTCGCCCACTGGAACGCGCCCGGCACCCCAGGTCGATTCCAACTCGCGATCAACAGCCAACTTCTCCCGACCGAGCTCGGCACCGAAGGAGCCGAATGGCATTGGCAACTCGCCGGTAAAGTCACCCTCCCCGCCGGCCAGGCCAAACTTGCCCTGCATGACCTCACGGGCTTCGAAGGTCGCGTCGATGCGATTCTGCTCAGCAAAGATCCCACCTTCACGCCCCCCGAAGGCGCCGCCCTCACCGCTTTTCGCCAGCAACAGCTCAACCCGCAGGGCCCAGAAGTCGCCGGAGATTTTGATCTCGTCGTCGTCGGCGGAGGTTACGGCGGCCTGGGCGCTGCGCTTTCCGCCGCCCGCCAATCCCTCAAAGTCGCTTTCATCCAAGACCGTTTCGTGCTCGGCGGCAATGGCAGCTCCGAAATCGGCGTTTGGGCCATGGGTGGCACGACTCGCGGCAAATACCCTCACCTCGGCGAAATTATCGAAGAGATCGGCGATCGCGCCCCAGATAGCCCCGGTCGCGCCGATTCGTTTGGCGACGACCTCAAGGCAAAGGTCGTGCGCAATGAGAAGAATATCTCCCTCTTTCTCGGACACTTCGCGACGGGCGTAAAAATGTCCGGCCACCGCATCGCCTCGGTGCTGGCGATTGATGTCAAAACAGGCCGCCAGAAGGAATTCCGCGCGAAGTTTGTCGCCGACACCACCGGTCATGGCTGGATCGGTGCCTACGCGGGCGCGGAGTTCACCCAGGAAAAAACCGGCCGCATGGGTATGTCCAACATGTGGTTCTACCAAGATGAGGCCCAGCCCGCGGCCTGGTCCCCCACGCCATGGGCGCTCCCGCTGCAAGTCGGCGATTTCCCGCCGCTCATGAAGTCGAAAGCCAAGATCGACGACAAACCGTTCATGAAGGCCGAATGGTTCTGGGAATCTGGCTTCGACCAAGATCCGATCAACGGCCTCGAATATATCCGCGACTGGAATTTCCGCGCGATCTACGGCGCCTTCAGCGCCCTCAAGGCGGGACCTGATAAAGAAAAATACGCCGCGGCCGAACTCAAGTGGGCCTCGCACGTGGGCGGCCCGCGCGAATCCCGCCTGCTGACCGGCGATATGGTACTGACCAAGGATGACCTGCTCGCGAAGAAGGATTTTGCTGACGGCTGCGTGCCCACGACTTGGGACATCGACCTCCACTACCCACGCGAGCAATACGCCGCCAAGTTCCCCGATAACCCCTTCATCTCGCGCGCCCAGTTCGGCCACGCCGGACCCGATGGGAAACGTGAAGCCGCGGTCGACCGACGCAACGGCTACCCCCTCCCCTACCGACTCCTTTACTCGAAGAACATCGATAACTTATTCATGGCCGGACGGCACATCTCCGTCACCCACGAGGCCCTCGGCACCATCCGCGTGATGCGCACCATCGGGATGATGGGCGAAGTTGTCGGCAAGGCGGCCTACCTCGCCGTGCGCGAAAACACCGATCCACGCGGCGTCTACCAACAGCATCTGCCGGCGCTGATCCAGCTCATGGAACAGCCCGGCCGGATGCGGCGCACCGAACTCAAGGGCGAGCTCGTCCTCGACACCTCCATCGCCGATTACAAAGCCCTCCCAGTCGCGGCCATGAACCGCGATTTACTCAAACCGGGGACCGTGGCGGGGCTCTCCGCCGAAGAGAAAGCTGAATTGGCCAAACTGCCCGGCCTCGTCGTCGACGATACCGCCGCCAAACTCAAAGGCAAATGGACGGTGGGCAGCAACCTAGAGCACCTCGGCTCGGGCTACCAGTATGCCGGCAAGGGCGACAATGAAGCCCGCTTCGATTTTGTGATTCCGGCCGAAGGTAAATATGAAGTCTTTGTCTACTGGCAAGGGCACCCGAGCCGCGCCAGCAACACCCCGTGCACGCTCATGCGCGAAGACCAGGCGGCCATCACTTTCAAGCTCGACCAGAAATCCGCGACCAAGGAACTCGCCCACAGCCTCGGCGTGTTCACTTTCCATCCCGGCGCCGCTGCAGTGATCCTGAGTGCCGCGGGCGTTAACGGCGGCGTCCAGGCAGACGCGGTGCAAATCGTGCCCGTCAAGTAACGGATGGCTCGACCGAGTCTCAGCGGCTGGTTCGTCAAAGGCTGGCGCCTGCTGGCCCTCCTGCTGGCCGCGCTCTTACTCCAACGGACCACGCCGCCCTCGGAGTCAGCACTGACGCGCCTGAGCGTCCAGGATGCCAAAGCTTTTTTCCCAACTGCCAAGCGCCTGAAGTCAGGCACGGGCCGCACGCTCATCGTCGAGGATGTCTATGGCAATCACTTGGGGCGTCTCCTCACAACCGCTCCGGATGCCGATGCCATCATTGGCTACTCTGGCCCAAGCAATGTGCTGGTGGCGCTCGATAATCAGGAGCGCATCGTCGGCACCCGCATCCTGGCGAGCGACGACACCCCGGAGCATGTCGATACCCTCCGCGATAACCGCGAATTCGAGAAATCGCTCAAGGGTTGGAAACCCGGCTCAGAAGCCTCACCAAAAATCGAGGGCTTCGCGGGCTCGACGCTCACGGCGCAAGCCATCGCGGAGTCCATCCAAAAAAGGCTCTCCGGCTCGTACGTTTCCCTCCGTTTCCCGACGCCGCTATCCCTGCAGGAAATCAAGGATGCCGGCTTCCCCGACGCCACGAGTTTCGAACCCAACGTCCCGCGCCTCGGCTGGAATCTTGTTCACGGCGCCAATCACTCCTCGCTCGGCTATGTCGTCCGCACCTCCCCCGTGGCGGACGACGTCGTTGGCTACAAAGGCCCGACCGAAACCTTGATCAGCGTCGAACTCGACCGGTTGAAATTGCGCAAAGTTTCCATTCGTTCGAGTTACGACACCGCCGAATACGTTAGCCGGATCCCCGAAGAGGAAGTCTTCCTCAAGGAGCTGACGAAATGGGACACCCGCGCATGGGCGAAGCGTGATTTGAGTAAGCCGGGCCTCGACGGCGTCGCGGGCGCGACGTTCACGAGCCACGGCATCGAAGCCGGGATGAAGGCCCGCTTCGCCGATGATTATAAAGGCCAGTCGCTCGCCGGACCAAACCGCACCGCCCAAGCCAAAACCGCGGCGATTTGGTTCTTCGTCCTCGGCGCCGGGCTGATGACGTTCACCCCACTGCACGGCCAACCGAAGTTGCGCCGAGCCTGGCAAATCCTCCTGGTCCTCGGCCTCGGGCTCTGGCTCGGCCAATTGCTCTCACTCTCCCTCTTCGTCGGCTGGAGCCGTCACGGCCTGCCCTGGAGTCAAGCGCCCGCCCTCCTTCTCCTCGGGGCCATCGCCCTGATTGTACCGTGGTCCTCCCGCCGGCAGCTTTACTGCCACCATGCTTGCCCCCACGGGGCGGCCCAGGAGCTCCTCGGTGGCTTCAAACGCCTTCACCTACCCGTCTCAGGCCGCTTCCACGCCTGGCTGGGTAAACTTCCCGCCATCCTCCTGGGCGGCGCCTTCCTGGCCGCCCTGGCGTGGCCGCGCTGGAGCGCCGGCCAGACCGAACCGTTCGACGCTTGGGTGCTCGGTGCCGCGGTGACCATCCCGCTCATCCTCGCCATCGTCGGCCTCATCGCGTCGGTCTTCATCCCGCAGGCTTATTGTAAATATGGATGCCCCACCGGCGCCCTGCTCCGCTTTGTCCGCTCGACGAGCCAGACGGACGGCTGGGCCCGTCGCGATACCTGGGCCGCGGGGTTGCTCATCGTCGGCACGGGCCTCGCCTTGCTGGTGCCCGCCGAAAATCGGGATTTCGCCCCGCGTGAATTCGCCGGTCGGGCCGTCACCGAACTCCATGGCACCGCCTTCGGGACCACCTGGACCATCAAGGTGCGCGGCAGCTCGAGCGACGCCCCGACGCTGAAGAAGGAAATCGAGGCCGAGATCAATCGCCTCGAGTTCACACTCTCCCATTGGCGTGAATCCTCCATCACCACCGCCTTCAATCGCCTCGAATCCACTCAGCCCTTCAGTATCACCCCAGAGTTCGCCGAGGTGATGGAATACTGCCTCGGCCTCAGCCGATCCTCCCACGGCGCCTATGATGTGACGGTCGCACCCCTCACGGACCTCTGGGGTTACGGCCCAGCGGGCAGCAAGCGACCAGATCCGACTCCCGAGCAGATTAAAAGCGCGCTGGAAAAAGTCGGCTGGGAAAAACTCACGCTAGATAAGGCAGAGTTGACCCTGCGCAAAGCGCACCCCGGCGTGACCATCGATCTCGGGTCGGTCCTCCAGGGCTTGGCGGCGGATCATGCGGCCCGCATCCTGCGAGACCACGACGAGGAAGATTTCCTCATCGAAGTGGGCGGTGAGTTTCTCGCGGGCAATAGCGGCTCTTGGCGCATCGGCATCGAAGACCCGCTCAATCCGCGGCGCACCCTGATGACGGTCTCACTGCGCGATGAAGCCCTGAGTACCTCGGGACTCTACCGGGCCCGCAAACTCGCTGCGGGTAAACCCGTGTCGCACATCCTCAACCCCAAGACTGGCTACCCCGTCGACCCCACGGTGGAGATGGCCTGCACCTATTACCCTCGCTGCTTCGGCGCCGATGGGCGCTCCACCATGATGATCGCTTCCGGCTGGGAGGCCGCCCAGAAGCTCGCCGAAAGCGAAGGCCTCGCCGTCATGCTCGTTGATGGCAAAGGCAAGATCTGGAAGTCGACCAAACTGCAAGAAGCGAAGCCGAGGTAGGGGCAGCACCGCGTGCTGCCCTTGCCCCTGCCTCTTGTCTCCAGGTAGGGACGGCTGTCCTCAGCCGTCCGTTCGCGGACGGAGATGCGGATGTCGATCGGGTCAACGGCGGGCTCGGAGAGCCCCGCCCTACCTTAATTGCCCCCTCCGGCCCTCGTGTCCTCAGGTCCTCGTTTACGCCCCTTGTCCCCATGTCACCGTGCCCACGTCTCCCCTCGAAGGCTCCGCCTTCGCTGGTAGGGACGGCTCTCCGAGCCGTCCGTTCGCGGACGGAGATGCGCACCTCGATCGGGTCAACGGCGGGCTCGGAGAGCCCCGCCCTACCCGAGGTATCGAAGAGGCGCACACTCCCTCTCATCAACCTGCCTCGGCCTCAGTTCCCTCTCCGAATCGGTTTCACCACGGTGAGGTTCTCGCTTTTGGGTCCAGAGTTCCACCCCTCAGGACCAGCGGTAAAATGGCCGGCCGAAAAGGTCTCATCTGTCAGGCGAAACACATAGCACTCACAAGGATTGCGTGGACCCGGGAAAGGCTGGCCCTTGGTGACGCCTTCACGCTTGAAAGCACCGGCCGAAAAACAATCGAAACGCGGGCCGCCATTCCCAAAGGCGGCGTAATCCTTATCCTCAGGGAAGGTTAGCTTAGTGATGGCGTGTGTATGCCCGTGCAAGAGGGCGACGATATTGGCATCCTTGATGACCTCGTAGAATGCCTTGCGACGATCCTGGTCCCACCAAGTACTCCGATCACTGAAATCGAGGTGTTGGACGATGATAACAGGTGCCAACGACGCCTTCAGGGTCGCTAAGTATTCCTTGAGGAAGGTCAGGCTCTTTTCCGGATCCCACATCGAACCGGGCTTGGCATCGGCCTTCACGACATCGCCGGCGTAGTTGTTGACGTTGATAAAATGCACCCCCTGCCAGACCCAGGCACAATGGAGACCGTCCTCCGAAACCTTGGTGACCATACCCGCCTTGAGCATCGCGGCGTTACGGTCACGCAATCCCTGGCGAATGATGCCGGTCTTTGAGCCACCATCATGATTACCCGCTACAGCGATAACCGGGAAGCGCTTCGGCGCCTCGCCCTGCCAAGGAAATAGTGTGTCAAAAATTTTCCACTGCGCTGGTGACCCGGTCTCGGTCAAATCTCCGGCGACAATCATCGCCAAGGGCGCAGGCACCGGCCCCCGCCCCTTCATCGCCTCCGCCAGCGGCCCTTGGGTCGGCCACGGGCGACCAGGCAAGGTGGCCAGCACATCAAGGGTGCGGACGACATTCAGATTATATTCCTCGGCCGTGAACACCGGCTCACTTTGTTTATAGATCGTCCCGACGTGGACGTCCGAGATCAGGTAGAAGGTCAGGTCGCGGGCCGTAGAGACGCACGTGGCGACGACGAGCAGCAAGAACGACAGAATGAGCGCCGGGGTATTTCGCATGGGGAGTTTCTGAAGGAAGGAAAAGGGGGAGTCAATGGACTGCGTGGAGGGCTGATGGCAGATGACGGATGACAGAGTCGATGACGAAGCTCAGAGGATAGTTCCCCAGCCAATTTAGCCCTCGTGTCCTCAGGTCCTCGTTTACGCCCCTTGTCCCCATGTCACCGTGCCCACGCTCCCCTCGAAGGCTCCGCCTTCGCTGGTAGGGACGGCTCTCCGAGCCGTCCGTTCGCCATGCGAGGTTCGTATCTCGATCGGCCCAACGGCGGGCTCGGAGAGCCCGCCCTACCCAAGGCAT